>DATJRV010000036.1:0-56713 GCA_035504435.1 Solirubrobacteraceae bacterium | reverse complement strand
TCTTCTTCAGCGAGGAAGACCTCGCCGAGCAAATGCTCGCGTTTATCGAGACCTACAACCAGACCGCCAAACCATTCAAGTGGACCTACACCGGCAAGGTCCTCGAGGCATAACCCACGAACTTCACAGACGAACCACTAGAGGCGGTCCGACACGCGCCTGTAGCGAAGGTAAACGACGCGAGAGCCAAATGTGCGCGTCTCGATCAGCTCAAGGTTGATTCTTTTCTCCAGGGGAGGGAAGTAGGGCGTGCCGCCGCCGAGTAGGAGCGGGCTGACGAACAGCCGCCACTCGTCGATCAGCTCCAGCTTCATACACGCACGGGCGAGGCCGGCGCCGCCCACGCCGATGTCCTTTCCGGGCTGTTCCTTGAGCCTTGAGACCTCCTCGGCGACACCCTCCCTGGCCAGCCTGGTGTTGCCCACCAAGCTCTCCAGCGTCGTGGAGAACACGACCTTCGGCAGGGCCTTCCAGGTCCGGGCGAACTCGATCTGCTCCGCGGCCAGCGGACTCTCCTCAGCGGTCTCCCAGTAGGCCATCGTTTCATAGAGCCGCCGTCCGCAGAGGTGCACACCTATTTCCTGCACCTGCTGGTGGTGGAACCGAAACAGCTCCTCGTCAGGCACCGACCAGTCGATCGCGCCGTCCGGTCCAGCGATGAAGCCGTCCAGAGACACAGTCATCGAGTAGATCAACTTCCGCATCAAGATCCTCCTTCGGTTGACCTCATTCTTCTGCGGGTAACAACTTCGTGTCACCTCATTGTTTATCGATGCCTTTAAGGTCGTAGGAGCCTTTGACGCATGCCTAAAGCTCGCACTCGCGTAGCCCTTCTCGTTTGGGCAGCAGCCCAACCTCGGCCGACCCGTCGCCAGAGCCGCCGCTCTACTCGAAGGGAAAGTGTCCCTGCGCTTTCTCAGCGGAGTCGGAGTCGGCGCCGGCAGCGCCGTCCTCGCCGATCACCGACTGCATGTCCAGCTCCGCCGTCTCCTGGCTGATCGCCGGGTGCTCCTCGGGATGCTCCTCCACCGGCGACGAACCGGGTGTCGGCAGCGCGTGCGCTTCCGTCGGAGCTTCCTCCACGTACGTCTGCTCGACGGCCGCGTCGAACGCGTCGCTCGCGGCGTGCTCTTCCAGCCCATCGTCCGCAGCGTTCTCTCCGGGCGCGTCGTGGACCTTCGCGACCGCGTGCTCTTCGGCTGCGCCACTCGACGCCGGGGCGTCCTCGAACGCCGGCGCGAGCGCCTCGCGCTCCTCACGTGCGACCGCGCCTGGATCCGCACCCCTCCTGCGCTTCAGCTCCAGGTGTTCGCGTATCGCCTCGTCGAGCAGTCCCATCGCCCGCCCAAACCATACTGCCCGCACCCCCAGGTGCTCTGCCACTACACTGCTGGGGCCACATCAGTGCCGCAAACTGCGTGGGGCTATAGCTCAGCTGGGAGAGCGCCTGGATCGCACCCAGGAGGTCGGGGGTTCGAGTCCCCCTAGCTCCATCGTCCTTGACAGTGGTCGAACCGCGGGTATGAGGTAGGTGGGTTCGATCGCGTCTCGGGCGTCTATGCGGACTTCCTCGGTGAGGTCTTGGAGGATGGTCTTGAGTTGTCGGGGGGTGCCGTTGTTGAGGGCGGCGCGGAGCGCGTTGCGGAGTGCTTGGAGGTCGTCGTCGGTGGCGCGTTGGGGGCGCTCGGCGGGGTCGAGCGCGGATAGTTCGCTGGCCCTGGCCTGGAGGCCCTTGGCTTGCTCGTTGAGCGCGTCGAGGTGGGGTGCGCAGGTGTCCTCGGGCATCGTGCCGTTCTCGAACGCGCGGAAGTAGCGATCCATCGCCGCCTGGGTCTCCGCGAGCTTGCGTTGTGCGGCGGCAAGCTCGGCCTCGTGCTCGCCGTCACGCTGGGTCAAGCACTGGTAGGTCTGCTCGATCGCGCTGCCGGTCAGCTCGTTGTCATCGAGCACCAAGCAGCACTCACCCTGCAGCCCGTCTTTAACTGCTGGACCGGCCGCTGCCAAACCTGCCAGCAACCAGTCAACCTCGACCAGCTCCCCCTACACCTCCACCGACAAGACGAATAAACCTAACAAAGCAGTACTAAGCACCTTCCAGGGGTCGCTCTAGACTGGCGCCTTCTGTTTCATGTCGAGCGAGGAGCCGCACTCGTTGGCGCTGTTGGACTCGTGGTGCTCGTCGCATGGAGGGGCGCCCACGGGGATTGGCCGATTAGCTTCGGCAATCTCTTCCAATACGCACCGAAGGAGGCCGTCAAAGTCACGGCAGATGCTCTCGAAGATCAGGACAAGAGGATCGCGATACTAGAAGCGAAGATTCGGTAGATCGCGGTATCCTCTCAGCATGAAGCTGAAGGCGCTCGGTGATCGCCTGATCGTGCGGGCGATAGAGGAGGAGGAGACCACTGCCAGTGGGCTTGCCCTGCCCGACACCGCTAAGGAGAAGCTTCTGAAGGGCAAGGTTCTGGCTGTCGGCAACGGCAAGCTCGACGACAGCGGCAAACGCACCCCGTTGGACGTCGAGGCCGATGACGAGGTGCTCTACAGCAAGTACGGCGGGACCGAGATCAAGATCGACGGAGAGGATCTACTGGTGCTGCGCGAGTCTGATGTGCTCGGGAAGGAACCGGTCGTCGTTCATGGTCGTCGCGAATCCAACCTAGTCGAGCCTGAGGAGGCGAAGCGACTAGATGACCTCCGCCAAGACGTTCAGAGCAAGATCACGCGACTTCGCGCGCTCGCCAAGTAAACGGCCCGAGATCGGGATCTGGTGCACGGCCTGACCGCAGCCGCCTGACTCTGGCAGCGCAGGTAGCGCTCTACCATCCTCGACCCGATCAGGTCGCCATGCACGACGGTTCGCCTCATTCGAGCCGCGCTACTCGGCGTCGTCAAGCGACATCCGCCCGCCCGGCAGCCGCGCCGAGCGGTTCGACCTGAGATCGGTTGGCTCCTAGCTCCATCAGACCGTTGTCTGCGCAGGGGTCCGCATCGCTTGGCATCCTCGGTGGGTGGATCAATCCAGGCACCTGCGTTATCGGGACAACGAGGGCTCGCGCTTCTACAGGGCGGGCCGTCTGTCGCCTGAGGACACCTGGCGGGCTCTCGGGGACGAATTGGCACGTGTTCTCATGGATGCCCAGCGAGTCTTCTGGCGGGGTCGGCTGGAGTTGACGCCTGAGCGAGTTCACTGGTGGCATGGGGCGATCTTCGCCCGCCACTTCCCCTACGACGGCGGGTGCTTCCGCCAAGAGCGCGCGTACTTCGGGGTTGTGACCGCAGATGGCGGGATGCGTCAGATCGAGGGAAGCTCGCCCGATGCCCTGCGCCGAGACCTCGCGGAGGTCTGCGCTTCGTTCAACGGCGGCATTGAGCAACTCGGGAAGCAGAACGCCGGTGTGCTTGAGCAGACCCGCGTGGCAGGCGCTATGTATGCGGGCATCCTGCGCGTGCATCCCTTCGCCGATGGGAACCACCGCACAGGCTTCGTCGCGCTCTCGGCCGCACTGTGGTCATTGGGACTACCCGCCGTCGAATTCGCTCAGGATGCGGACATGAACGACCACGACGAGGCGGTCGCGCCAGCCCTCTTCTCGCCCGACGGGGACATCGAGCCGCTCGCGCGGCTCCTCGCGGCGCGCATCGAACACGCGAGAAGGACCGCGACACGATGAGATACCCTCAGGGCATGGAAAACGGCCTGCATCGCTCGAATGGGGCGCGTGACGTGGCGCAGATCGCGCGCGGCGATCGACTCGTGGACGCGACCCCCGAGGCCCTCCGCGAGTTGGCCGAAAGCGCGATGCTGCTCTCCCAGGGCGCCCGTCGCGCGATCGAGATGAAGCGCGCAGCCGCCAACGCAAGCACGGACTCAGCGGCGCCCGCTATTCCAGCAGCAGCCGAAGCGCGCCCCACCTGAGCGCAAGTAAGCGCCGCTTCAACCGATGCCCACCGCCGGCGCCGCCATCAGCGCATGGCTTGCGCACAGCCAAGTTTCGCCGGCTTGCTCACGCGCGCCCGCCCGTGCGTGTGTCCTGGAGGCTGGGCACGCGGTAGTCGTCCGGTCCGGTCTGCACGCCGGCACTGGATCGGCTGCTTGCCTTGGATGCCCGCGCTCCGGACAACCGGCGTCGGGTATCCGGCCGTCGTAGGCGCATCTGCGCATCTGTGGAAACTCCAGCATTTTTGATCGGGCTTTGCGGATCTCGAACTATGGTTTGCATAGAAGACATGGAACTTGCCTTCAGGAGCATGAGCACAAGACCTGCAGTGGATGCCAATGCCGAGAACGAGCACAACAGGTTCTAGAGCCATCAGCGACGGGCAGGGGCCCGCGTGGTCGATCCCGAGCCTGCGTGAGCCGCGCTACTCCCAGTCGCTCGAGCGTGGCCTGGCGATCCTGGGCTGCTTTACGCCGAAGCGTCCGGTGCTCGGGATCGCAGACCTCGCCGATGAGCTCGGGATGAGCCGCTCGACGACGCACCGCTACGTGATCACGCTGGTGGCGCTCGGCTACCTGGAGCAGGACGCCTCGCGCAAGTACCGGCTCGGGCTGCGGGTGACAGACCTGGGGATGTCGGCCTTGAACTCGACGGGGCTGCGCGAGCACGCCCACCCCTATCTGGAGGAGCTGCGCCAGCGGACCTCCTACACGATCAGCCTGGGCGTGCTCGAGGGAACCGAAGCCCTGCTCGTGGACCGCGTGCGCAGCTTCCGCCGTGGGCAGGGCAGGATCGATCTGGACCTCCACACCGGCTCGCGCATCCCCGCGTACTGCTCGGCGATCGGCAAGCTGCTGTTGGCGTACCTGCCGGAGGCCGAGCAGCGCGATCTGACGGCGGCGATGAAGTTGACCAAGCGCGGGCCGAACACGATCACGAGCAAGAAGGATCTGCGCGAGGAGCTCGACGAGATCCTGGCGGCCGGCTTCGCGGTCGGCGACGAAGAGCTGGCGCCCGCGGTGTACGCGATCGCCGCCCCGGTGCGCAACGAGGCGCGCGACGTCGTCGCCGCGGTTGGCTTGGCGGCGCACAGCTCGGTGATCTCGCTGGAGGAGCTCGTCGACGCGCTCGGCCCGCACCTCGTGTCCACCGCCGACCGCGTCTCCGCGCGCCTGGGCTTCAGACGCGACGACGAGCAGAGCTAGCCGTCGGCCGCTGGCCAGCAGCTAGCTGTCTGCTGCCGAGCTTCTGCTCTAGAGTATGCGCTCGGTTGAGGTCGCGTCGAGTCCAAGGAGGCGGTCGATGTCGAGAAGGCGTGGTATTCGTGGGGAAGGTCGCAGGCGGGTCTTCTGCGCTGCCGCGGAGTGCTATGGCAAGGGTGGTCGTGCGGCGATGACGATCAACCAGGTGTGCTCCCACGCGCAGGCCAGCGTGGGGACGCTGTATCACCATTTCCCAGGAGGGCTCAAGGAAGTCGAGGACGCGCTGTACCTGGACACGCTGGCCGCCTACCAAGCTGGGCTGCTGTCCGAGCTTCGGCGTCACAGTGACGCTGAGGCGGGGGTGAAGGCGGTCGTGCTGTTCCATCTCGAGTGGATGGCCAGCAATCTCGCGCTCGCTCACTACCTCCAGTTCTTCAGCGCCAGCTGGCTGACAGCTGAGCATCTCGCACAACTGGAAGAGATGAACGCGAACTTCGCGCGAGCGGCGGCTGAGTGGCGTGAGCCGCATGTGGCAGCCGGGCGCCTCCGCGACTACCCCAGCCTGCTCTATGGCGCGATCATCCTCGGGCCGGCACAGCAGTTTGGGAGCGACCTCATCGCCAAAGCGACAGGCCAGGATGTCGCAGCTGCCTTCCGGCGCGCCGGCCCGGTGCTGGCGGAGGCCGCGTGGCTCGATGTGCAGGGCGAGCAGAGCTCACGTCACGCGTGAGCGCGCGCGTCCCCTGAGCGTTCCGAGGGTGATGGCGCGCGTCGAGGCGCTGGTGCGTAGCGCGATCGTGGCGAGCGCCGCGACGCCGGATGCCACGGCGGCGAGCGTCCAGCCGTGATGGAACGCTGCGAGTGCGCCGCCGGGGGCGGGCGTGCCGACGATCGCGACGAACAGTGCCACCCCGAGGACTGCTCCGAGCTGGCGGATCATCGAGTTGATCCCGGCGCCGGCTGCCAGGCGAGGCGAGGGCACGGCGAGCATCGCGGTGCTGGTGAGGGTCGGCAGGATCAGCGCGATGCCGGTGCCCGTGAAGGCCGTGCCGGGGAGATACGCGCCCAGATAGTCGGGGTGCACGCCCATGTGCGTGACATACCAGAGGCAGCCGGCGGCGTACAGCGTGCCGCCGAGCGCCGCGGCTGGGCGGCTGCCGATGCGGATCGCCAGGCGCGCCGCCGTGCTGGCGACGGCGGCGGTGATCAGCGGGCTGGCGCTGACTGCGAGGCCTGTCTTCAGCTCGGAGTAGCGCCAGACCGACGTCATGAACAACACGTCGCACAGAAGCTTCGCCGCGAGACCAACCGCGAACGCGAACACGGCGATGTTCGCGACGGTGAAGCGCCGTGCGCTGAAGAGGTCGAGCTCGATCGCTGGCGCCGGGTGCCTCGCAGCCCGCCAGATGGCGGCGCCGATGAGAGCCCCCGCTGCCAGGAACGACGCGACGATGCGGGTCTCGCCCCAGCCCCACGTGTTGCCCTGCACGATCGCGAGCGCCAGCAGCCCAACCCCGAGCAGCATCAGCAGCGCGCCGGCGAGATCGGGAAACCGCGAGCTGCCGACGGACTGTTGCTCGGGCTTTAGCAGGCGGTGTGCCGTCGCCAGCGTGAGCACGCCGATGGGGACGTTGATCAAGAAGATCCCCCGCCAACCGACCGTATGGATGAGGGTGCCCCCGATCGACGGCCCGGCGGCGAAGGCGACTCCCGACACGGCGGCGAGCAGCGCTATCGCCTTGATCTGCTCATCGGCGGAGAACGCCGGCAGCAGCAGCGCCATGCCGGTCGGGATCAGGATCGCCGCACCGACAGCCTGGAGCGTCCGGCAGGCCACCAGCGCGGCTAGCGTCGGCGCGATCGCGCAGCACCCGGAGGCGAGCGTGAACAGTGCAAGCCCAAACAGAAAGAGCGTGCGCCGGCTGAAGCGGTCGGCGAGCTGTCCCGCCGCGATCAACAGCGCCGCGAACACGATGTTGTAGGCGTTCAAGACCCACGAGATCGATGAGGTCGTCTCCCCTGGGAAGGCGCGCTGCAGCGCCGGGAACGCGATGTTGACGATCGTCGTGTCCAAGAACGCCATGAACGCCGCGAGCGAGGCGATCACGAGCACCTGACGCGAGCCGCGCACACGCCCGACCGCCACCGGGGTGCTCACGCCGGCACCTGGGTGACGCCCGCTGCGCCGCTCGGCGCGAGCTCCGGGAGCCGGCTGGCAGGGGCGTGCGTGCGGCTGATGCCCTGCCAGTGTGTGGTCCTCAGGATCACGTAGTTCAGTTCGCCGGTCGGCCCGCCCGTGCGGCCCGTGCCCCCGTGTGTGGCCAGGATCGGCAGGAAGCCGACGTGAGAGTCGTTGATCTTGAGCAGCCCGCCGTTCGAGAGCCCGCGAACGAACGTGTCGATGACGTGCTCATCGGAGGACCACAGCGAGTTGCGCAGCCCGTAGGCGTTCGTGTTCATGAAGCGCAGCGTCTGCTCCAGCAGCTCTGGGTGATCCTCGCTGGGAACGATGATTGGGAGCAGCGGGAAGAACGTCTCCTCGCGCACACACGAAAGAGCTCGCGCGCCGGTGAGGCCGTCGACGCGGATGACGGTCGGCTGCAGGAAGAATCCACGCGGATCTGGCGTGCCGTCAACGGCCACGCGCTCTCCGCCCGCGAGGATCGGGCAGCCCGCCTCGCGGGCCTCGGAGAGGAAGTCGAAGAACTGGTCCTGCTTGAGGACCGGGCTGAGCACGACGGCAGGGTCCTCCGGGTAGCCGGGCTTGATCGTCTCCACGAGGGCGACGAATTTCGCGATCAGCTGCTCGGCGATCTCGGGGTGCGCGATCGCGTACTTCGGCACCATGCAGATCTGGCTGGAGCCGAGGAAGGACTCGGTCAGCGCGCGCGCCGCGCGCTCCAGGTCGGCATCGCGCCACACCAGAAACCCGTCGTTGCCCGACAGCTCGAGGAGCGGCTTCTTGCCCGCGGCGAAGCAGTCGCTGCCGAAGCGCAGACCCGAGCTGCTCGACCCGAAGAACAGCACGTCGTCGACGTGCTCGCTCGCGAGCCACTGCTTGAGGATCTGCTGGGTGTCCCCGCAGATCAGGTTGAGCGTCCCCGGCGGGGCGCCGTGGCGTTCCAGCACGGGCTGGGCGATCTCGCGGAACAGGAACATCACTCCCGTGGGGGTGCTCCGCGGGACCTTGACCACCAGCGTGTTGCCGGCCAGCAGGGCGAGGGCTCCCATCGCGGAGTTCGACGCGGCGGCGTTCTGCGGCGGGTTGACGCACACCACCCCGTCGGGCTTGCGCAGCAGCTGCAGCTCGCGTCCATCGACCGTGAAGCTCTCCTGGAACTGGCCGTAGTACCAGTTGCGGGAGAGCTCATCCACCCCGTGCACGACACCGCTGACCTCCCACTGCGCGAGGCGGCGGGGATGACCCTCGATGATCAGGATCTCGACGAGCTCGTCCGCACGCGCGAGGAGCTCGCGGTGGAACTCGGCGCCGATCTCGCGCAGCTGACCCAAGCTGAAGCGGCCGAACACCTCGCTGGCGCGTGCGGCGGCTTGCATCGCTTGCTCGTTGTGCTCGGCGTCTCCCCAGGCGCATCGCGCCACGACATCCCCCCCGTCCGGGATCTCGTGCGCCTCGATGCTGCCAAGCTCGAGCCCGCGTTTGAGGTTGAACGCCCGCTCAGGATCGGCGATCAACGCCGAGGCACGCACGACGTAGGTCCACCCCAGACCCGCGTCATCGTGGCCGTCGATCAGCATCGGGTAGCTCCTCACGCGAGCGCCTCCGCCGGCATCGCTGAGAGGTCGGGCTCCACATCCTCGAGCCGGCCGCCGTTGAACTCGCCGTAGGCGCCGAGGTCAAGGAAACCCTGCCCGCTGTAGCAGAACACGATCACCGCCTTGCGGTCCTCTTCCTTGCAGCGCAGAGCGACATCGATCGCTGCCTTCAACGCGTGCGCGGCCTCTGGGCACGGCAGATAGCCATGCATGCGGGCGAGCAGCTTGCCCGCCGCGAACACCTCCGATTGGGGCAGCGCCACCGCGTCGATCACGCCCTCGCGGCGTAGCAGCCCGATGAGTGGAGCGCAGGCGTGGTAGCGCAGGCCCCCGGCGTGGATCACCGGGGGAACGAAGTCGTGCCCGAGAGAGTAGCTAAGGACCCGCGGCCCGCTCGCCGCGGAATCGGGGTAATCCCACGCATACACCCCCTTGGTCAACGTCGGGCACGCCGCGGGCTCGACCGCCAGGAACGTGACCTCGCGCCCAGCGAGCTTCTCGGGGACCCACGGGTTCACGAAACCACCCATGTTCGAGCCGCAGCCAACCGAGGCGATCAAGAAATCGGGCTCGCGATCGATCAGCTCCAGCTGCTCGCGAGTCTCGAGGCCGATCACCGTCTGGTGCATCAGGCAATAGTTCGAGAACGCCCCCACCGCCATCCGCGAGCCGGGGTCGGCCAGCACGGCCTCCATCGCTTCGCTCACCGCCGTGCCCTCACTACCAGGGTGATCGGGCGATTTGCGCAGGAGCCTGCGGCCGAACTCGCTGCCCATCCCAGGGCTCGGCTCGACCTTCGCGCCGTAGGTCTCCATCAGGATGCGCCGGTAGGGCTTCTGCTGATAGCTCGCGCGAATCATGTACACCAGGAGGTCCAGCTGGAAGCGCGCGCACGACAAAGCGATGGCCTGCCCCCACTGGCCCGCGCCGGTGTCGGTGACAAGCCGCTTGATCCCGTCACGCTTGGCGTAATACGCCTGCGCCAACGCCGAGTTCAGCTTGTGGCTGCCGGCAGGCCCAGCACCCTCATACTTGAAATAGATCTCCGCCGGCGTCCCCAGATACCGCTCCAAACCGACGGCGCGAAACAGCGGCGTGGGGCGCCACATGCCATAGGCATCGCGAACCGGCTCGGGGATCTCGACCCAACGCTCTGCGGAGCGCTCCTGGGCGACCAGCGCCGGCGCAAACAGTCGCCCGGACTCCCCGTCGGACAACGGCTCGCCCGTCGCCGCGTCCAGATACTCCTCCGGCATCCGCGGCAGATCGGGCAGCACGTTGTACCAGCGCTGAGGTATCCGCTCGACGGGCAAGTCAACACGACCGAGCTGGGAAGTCTGCATGGAGCCTCCTGCATAGGCGCCGGATGATCCGAATAGCTTCTAATGTTGGGCATAGAAGCTCTAACCAACTGTCGGAACTTTGTCTAGATGAAATCTGCTAGACACCCGCTGACTCTTGTCTCTGGCCGCCACACGATATCCCGCTCTATTCCTTACAAACGGCAACGCGCGACAGCGCCGCCAGATGCCCCTAAAAAACGGCGAGGCCCACGCGACCAAAACCAAAGGTGGCCCGCGATGTTTCTGACGGTCGCGCCGTGATCGATCGAGGTCCAGCGGCAGCCCGAAGCCGAACCGTCGCTCCCAGTCCGCGATAATCGCCGCCAGCCGATGTCCGCCGCCGCGAGCGTCAACGCTTCGCCGCCCCTCGCGCGCCCGCGCGTGGGCGTGATCTTCGGTGGCCTGATGCTCGTCGTGCTGCTCGCGGCGCTCGACCAGACGATCGTCGCCACCGCGCTGCCCACGATCGTCGGCGATCTCGGCGGCCTCGACCGCCTGTCGTGGGTCACCAGCGCGTTCCTGCTCGCGCAGACGGTCGTCACGCCGCTGTACGGCAAGCTCGGCGACCTGTACGGGCGCAAGCGCATCCTGCAGAGCGCCGTGCTGCTGTTCCTCGCCGGCTCCGCCCTGTGCGGCCAGGCGGGCGGGATGACCGAGCTGATCGCCTTCCGCGCCGTGCAGGGGCTCGGCGCGGGCGGGCTGATCGTGCTCACGCAGTCTGTCATCGGCGACATCGTGCCGCCACGCGAGCGCGGGCGCTACCAGGGGCTGTTCGGCGCCGTCTTCGGCCTCGCCAGCATCGCCGGCCCGCTGCTCGGGGGCGTGATCGTGCAGCACATCTCCTGGCGCTGGATCTTCTACGTCAACCTGCCCGTCGGGCTGGTCGCGCTGATCGTGATCGCCGCCACGCTGCCCGCCACCGGCCGGCGCGGACGGCCGTCGATCGACTATCTCGGCGCGTTGCTGCTCGCCGGCGGCCTCAGCGCGATCGTGCTCGTCACGAGCCTCGGCGGCACGACCTGGGCGTGGGGGTCCGCGACGGTCATCGGCGTCGGCGCGCTCGGCGTCGCGCTGCTCGGCGGCTTCCTCGTCGCCGAGGGCCGCGCGCGCGAGCCCGTGCTGCCGCTGTCGCTGCTGCGCACGCGCATCTTCGCGGTCGCCGGCGCGCTGTCCGCGATCGTCGGCTTCGCGCTGTTCGGCGCCGTCACGTTCCTGCCGCTGTACTTCCAAACCGTCAACCTCGCCTCGCCGACCGGCGCCGGGCTGCACCTCGTGCCGATGATCGTCGGCCTCTTGATCACGTCGATCCTCTCCGGGCAGCTGATCTCGCGCCTCGGCCGCTACCGCATGTTCCCGATCGCCGGCATGCTGCTGATGAGCGCCGGCCTGGCGCTGCTCTCGCGTCTGGACGTCGCCACCAGCACCGCCGTCTCCGCGCTGTACCTGCTGGTGTTCGGGCTCGGCCTCGGCTTGGTCATGCAGGTGCTCGTGCTGGCGGTGCAGAACGCCGTGGACTACTCCGTGCTCGGCGCAGCCACCTCGGGTGTGACGATGCTGCGCGGGATCGGCGGCTCGCTCGGCACGGCCGTGTTCGGCACGATCTTCTCCACGCGGCTCGCAGCCCAATTGCGCGGCGCCTTTCACGGCCCGCTCGGCGCGCAGGTGAGCCACGGTGCGCGACTCACCGGCGCGCAGGTCGCGCGGCTGCCCGGCCCCGTCCGCAGCATCTACCAGCACGCCTACGTGCGCTCGCTGAGCCCCGTGTTCGTCGTCGCCGCGGGGGTGGCCCTGGTGGGCTTCCTGCTCAGCCTGCTATTGCAGGAGCGCCCGCTGCGCGCCGCCGCCGCCACCAGCACCGGGCTGGAGGACGGCCTCGCCGCGCCGCGCTCGCCAGACTCGCTGGCGGAGATCGAGCGCTCGCTCACGCGCGTGACCAGCGCGCAGGAGCGCCAGCGCTTTCGCGAACGCGTCGCGCAACGGGCGGGGCTCGAGCTCAGCCCCGGCGCGACCTGGGCGCTCGTGCGCATCAACGAGCACGGTCTCGCCCAGGCGCGCGAGCTGGCCGCGCAGGACGGCGTGCCCGCCGAGCGCATCGCCGCGGTCGTGCACGAGCTCACGGACCGCGGCCTGCTCTCACACGAGCACCCGCCGCAGCTGACCGACGCCGGGCGCGCGCACGGCGAGCGCCTCGTCAGCGCCCGGTGCGAGCTGCTCGTCGACGCGCTCGCCGACCAGAGCGCCGGGCGCAGCCCCGAGGTCACGGCGTTGCTGCAGCGGCTCGCGCGCGAGCTGTGCGGCGAGCCGCCCACGCTGGCCGGCGCCGGCGGGGGCGCGGCGCTCGCCGCGGCCAGCTGACTCGACCGACTGCCGGCCGGGCCGTCCGGCTAGCGTACGCCCGATGCGGGTGGCCACGTGGAACGTCAACTCCGCCAAGCAGCGCCTGCCGCGGCTGCTGGCGTGGCTCGACGAACGCCGGCCCGACGTCGTGTGCCTGCAGGAGACCAAGCTCGCCGACGACGCGTTCGACGCCCTGCTCGGCGAGCAGCTCTCTGCCCGCGGCTACCTCGTCGCCCGCCACGGCGAGGTGCAGTGGAACGGCGTCGCCATCCTCTCGCGCGCCGGGCTCGAGCAGGTGCAGGTCGGCCTGCCCGGCGCGCCCGGCTTCCCCGACCAGGAGGCGCGCGCGCTGGCCGCGAGCTGCGGCGGCATCCGCGTGCACTGCGTGTACGTGCCCAACGGGCGCGAAGTGGGCTCCGAGCACTACCGCTACAAGCTCGCGTGGCTGGCCGCGCTGCGCGAGCAGCTGGCTCCCGAGGTAGCCGCGTGGCCCGCGCGGGCGCGCGCGTCGCCGCCGGACGGTGGCACGCCGTCGCCGGACGACGGCACGCCGTCGGCGAACGGCGCCGTGATCGTGTGCGGCGACATGAACATCGCGCCCAGCGACGCCGACGTGTTCGACCCCGCCGCGTACGCCGGTCACACCCACGTCACCGCGCCCGAGCGCCAGGCGCTGGCGAACATCGAGGCGCTCGGCCTGCACGACGTCGTGCGCGAGCGCTGGCCCAAGGAGCGCGTGTTCAGCTACTGGGACTACCGCGCCGGCATGTTCCACCAGGACCTCGGCATGCGCATCGACCTCACGCTCGCCAGCGCGCCCGTCGTCGCCAGGGTGCGCGCGGCGTGGGTCGATCGCCAGGCGCGCAAGGGCAGCGGCCCCAGCGACCACGCGCCGGTGATCGTCGATCTCGACCAGGCGCCCGACGGGGACATCGGGCCGGTCGTGCCGCCGCCGTCCGCGCCCGCCGTGCGGCGCGGCTCGGCCAAGCTGCCGCAGTCGCCGTGAGCCCCGCCCGCGGCCCTCGCGCTGCGTGGGCCGGGCTGCGCTCTCACTCGCCGGGTCGGTAGGCCCGCACCAGATGCCCGCTGCGCCCAGGGCTGAGGATCTCCACCGGCTGAAAGCCGCTCGCGCCGAACAGCAGCTGCAGCTCGCGGCGGCTGTAGTTGAAGATCGGGCAGTCGCCGATCCATTCGTAGCGCAGCTTGCGGATCGGGCCCTTGACGAGCGACCAGCTGGGAAACGAGCCGACCACGCAGCCGCCCGGCGCGCACAGCTCGAACATGCGCCGCGTGAACTCATGCGGGGCGGGCAGGTAGTCGAACAGCCCGACCGCCAGCACCACCTCGAACGGGCCGTCCAGCGGGGCGTCGAGGAAGTCCTCGACCGCCAGCTCCACGCGCTCGTCGCCGAAACGCTCCAGGCGCGAGCGCGCGAGCGCGATCATCGGCTCGGAGAAGTCGATGCCCACGTAGTGCCCAGCGCCGGCCTGCAGCGCGAACTCCCCAATCCGCCCCGAGCCGCAGCCCACGTCGAGCACGCGCGGCGAGTCGTAGGCGGCGACCGTGTCGGCAGCCAACTGGCGGCGGCGGAAGAGGCCCGGACGCAGCCAGCGCGCGAGCGGGCGTTCGTCCTCGTACAGGTCGTCGAAGTCCTGCGCCTTGGCGCGAAAGCGGTTACGGACGCGCGCCGGCTCCGTGCCCTTGGGGTGCGCTGCCGCTGAGCTCGGCATACGCTTCACCATATGTGATCAGCCGGTGCTCGCCGGCGATCGCCCGCAGCATCGCCGGCGCCCGCCGGCGGGCTCCGTTGCGCTGCGCCTCGCGTAGCCGCCCGCGCGCCCGCCGGTGCGGCGACGCCGAGAGGTTGCGTCCCGCGTGCGGCGACGCCGAGGGATCGCGTGCCGCATGCGGCGGCGCCGAGGGGCCGAGTCCCGCGTGCGGCGACGCCGAGGGATCGTCTCCCGCGCGCAGCGGCTGCGGGTCGAACTCGTGCGGGTGCAGGTACAGCCCGGCCATCTGCTCCACGCCCGCGAGGCCGCGCAGCACGACGCGCGTGGGCAGCACGCCCCAGTAGGAGGCGCCGCCTACCGGCACCCGCACGGCGCCGCGCCGCCACACCGCGAGCGGGAACTCCCACAGGCGCCGGCCGCCGTCGAGCTCGAGCGCGTGCGGCCGGCCGCTCGCCGGCGCCACGCGCCCGCGGATGCGCGGCGAGTCGTGCTGGCTCGAGTCGTACGCGAAGCCCTCGGCGGCCAGCACGTCGTACGCCCAGCGCGCGGCGGCGGTGATCGAGAAGGCGGGCGCGCGGTAGCCGACCGCCATCCTCCCGGTGAGCTCCTCGATCGTCGCGCGCGCCGTGCGCAGGTCGGCGGCGAGCTCCTCGGCGCGCTGGCTGTGCACCGGCAGATGCTGGTCGCCGTGGCAGGCGATCTCGTGGTCCGCGCGCAGCACCGCGTCCACCAGCTCGGGGTGGGCGCGCGCGGCCATCCCCAGGATGAAGAACGTCGCCTTCACGTCCAGCTCGTCGAGCAGCGCGAGCAGCGCGTGCGTCTGGCGGGCGAGCGCCGGCCCCGGCCGCTCCCAGCCTGGCTCGCCCAGGCGCCGGCGCACGAGCTGGTGCCAGTCCTCGAAGTCCACGCTCAGCAGCAGCGTCACCGGGCGTCGCCACCCGCGCCGTCGGCGTCGACGGCGGCCGGGCGCTGCGGCGCCATCGCGATCAGGCCGCGCAGGAACACTTCGCTCATGGTCGCGTACAGGCCCCGGTCGAGCTCGGGGTCGAGGATGCGGTTGAGGATGAAGCCGTCGGCCATCGCGATCGTCATCGCCGCCACGTCCTCGTAGGGGAGCACGGGCTCGATCCCCAGCGCGCCCACCCAGCGCGCGAACAGCGCCGCCATCCGTGCGCGCACCGCCCGGTGGCGGGCGGCGACCTCGACCCGGAACGCCTCGTTGCGGGCGGCGTGCACGGCGAACTCCTGGTACAGGCGCGGCCACTGCGGATCGCGGTACACGTAGCCGAGCAGGTCCTCGGCTGCCACCCGCGCGACGTCCACCGCGTCGTCGGCGCCCTCCAGCAGCTCCTCGAAGTGCGCGAGCTGCTCGGCGAAGCGCTCGTCGAGCATCGCCAGGAACATGTCCTCCTTGCTGGTGAAGCTCGCGTAGAACGCGCCCTTCGTGTAGCCCGCTTCGGCGGCGATCAGCTCGACCGACGCGCCGTCCATGCCGTGCTCGCAGATCGAGCGCGACGCCGCGCGCAGCAGCGCCGCGCGCGTGGCCGCCTGGCGTTCCGCGCGCGTGGGACCGGCGCCCCTACGGGCGCGCGCGGCGTTCAAGCGAGCGCCGCCTGCGCGCCCTGCGCCGCCGGCACGCCGGCGCCGACCACTGCGGCCGGCCCGGTCGGACCTGGCGCGGCCGCACGGCCGAGCACCACCTCGGCGTCGTGGCGCGGCGTCTCGGTGATCGTGCGCCGCAGCACGCGCTCGGAGGGGGCGCGCGCGGGCGCGAGCGTGCGGCGCAGGACGAGCTCGCGCAGCACGACCTCCATCTCGAACTGCGCGAACGCGCCGCCCAGGCAGCGGCGCACGCCGCCGCCGAAGGGGATCCACGTGTACGTGCCCGGCGGCTTGCCGCCCTCGCGCTCGATGAAGCGCTCGGGCAGGAAGTCGTGCGGGCGCGGGTAGATGTCGGCGCGGCGGTGCACGAGGAAGATGGACGGCGCGATCGACACGCCCGCCGGCAGCTCGTGCCCGCCGATCTGCATCGGCTCGACCAGGCGGCGCAGCACGATGGAGATGACGGGGCGCAGGCGCAGCGTCTCCTGGATGACCGCCTGCAGGTACGTGCTCTCGCCCGCGCGCACCTCGTCGGTCAGCCGTGCGAGCTTGTCGGGGTGGCGGCACAGGCGCTCGGCCGCCCAGGAGAGCGCGTTGGCGGTCGTCTCGTGGCCGGCCACCAGCAGCGTGACGAGCTCGTCGCGCAGCTCCTGGTCGCTCATCGGCGAGCCATCCTCGTGCGTGGCCTGCAGGAGCAGCGACATGATGTCCTCGCGCCCGGCCAAGTCGCCCTCCGCGCGCCGCGCGGCGATCGCCTCGTAGATGGGCGCGTTCACGCGCTGCATGTCGCGCCTGAAGGCCGGCAGGCGTTCGATGTGGCGCCCGAGCACGATGATCGCGGCCGTGCGCAGCGGCCCGCTGGCGAGGTCCAGCAGGCGGCGCAGCTCGCTGCGCAGGCGCTCCTGGCGCGGGCCCTCGGCCTCGCCGAACACCGCGCGCAGGATGATCTCCAGCGTGACCGCTTGCATGCGCGGACGCAGCGGGTAGGGCTCGCCGAGCGGCCAGCGCTCGATCTCCGCGGCTGCCAGCTCGGCCATCAGCTCGCCGTAGCGCTGCATGCGCTGGCCGTGGAACGCGGGCAGCATCAGCTTGCGTTGGCTCAGGTGCTGGGCGTCGTCGAGCAGCAGCACCGAGTTCGGCCCGAGCACCGGCAACAGCACGCGGTTGCCTTCGCCCGCGTGCAACAGGCGCGGATCGCCGGTGAACACCTGCTTGATGGCGTCCGGGTCGGAGGTCATCACCCACGTGCCTTCGTTGGCGATGCGCAGCGTGAACGTGTCGCCGAAGCGTGCCTTGCAGCTCTCCATCAGCCACTGCGCGCGCCGGGCCCACAAGGCAGTCTGCACGGCGCGCGGCAGACGGGGCCCTGCGGGGAGTCCTGCGCAATCGTTTCGCATACCGAGCGGTATCCTGTCACATACCGCTCGGGATGTCAATGCGAACGCATATTTTTATTTTTAATATTAAAAGGAGGTGTCGCGCAGCGGCTCACCAGGGCAGCGGTTCAGCTGCACCCATCTGCCAGGAAAACGCCAGCATCGAGGTGGCCGTGAGGTCGATCGCGGGCTCCGTGTTGGTGTACGTCTGGACGTTGTCCTCGTATTTGGCGTTCTCGCCGTCGAACACCTTGAAGGCGTCGCCCCCTTCCACCGGGCACGCGCGCATGCCGGGCAGCTTGCCTTTGCTCGGTTCTTCGCTCGGGCCCTCGACCACCGCGCCGTCGAGCACCGGCGAGCCGCCGTCGAGCGAGCCGACGATGTTCGCCACCTGGTGCTGCAGGCAGTCGGGGAACGTGGAGCCGTCGCCGACGATGAACGACGAGCCCCACGCGTTCGCGCCGAGCATGTTGCCCAGCCAGCGCTCGGCGTACGTGCCGTACGTGTCTTCGCCAACGAGGTAGTCGTACTCGGAGGCCATCACCGCCAGCCCGTCGCCGTGCGAGACGGTGTCCGATTCGCGCCACGGGAAGCCGAAGCCGAACGGGTCTTCCGCGGACTGTTCGACGGCGTCCTGCAGTTTCTGCTCGAGCCCGGCGAGCAGCTGCGCTTCGGTCACAGCCAGGCCGAGCTGGTCCCCGGCCGCGCGCAGCGCGCGCACGAGCTCGAAGTCGGCGAGGCCGGACACGTCGTACAGGTTCAGGCCTTCGCCGCCTTCGCTGTTGTGGGTCAGGTATTCGCCCGCCCAGTGCGCGGCGTCTTCCAGGTAGTACAGCGGCTGCGTGTGCGGCAGGCCGGCAGGCAGTTCCGCCGAGGAGGACAGCGCGTCCGCGAGCTCCGTGGCCCCCAGCTGCATGTCATCGCGCCATTCCGTCTCCGGGTAGAAGGCGAAGGGGATGGTCGTCAGCAGGTTGCCCTGCGGGTCGGTGTTCGCCAGTTCGAAGATGTGCTCGGCCGCCAGCAGGCAGCGGTCGGCGAGTTCCGCGCGCGTGCTCGCGAAGATCTGGAAGCACTCCGCGAACGCCGCCGCGTCGCGGCCCGCCAGGTTCGGGCTGATCGGCGAGCCCGGCGGCCCCGCGCGGAACACGGGGCGGTGGCGGATGAAGCGGTACAGCGGGTTGCTGCCGCCGTACGTGTCGTCTTCCTGGGGCAGGCGCCAGATGTCGTGGTCGCCGATCGTCTTCGAGTTGCCCTCGCCGATCCCCACCTGGTAGTACAGCGTGCGCGTGCTTTCGTTCCACATCCGCAGCAGCCATTCCACGCCGAAGCGCGCCTCTTCGGTGAAGTTCGAGCGCGCCGAGGCGGCGCCCATCTCCGTCGGGAAGTCGCGCACGCCGGCCTCCATCAGGTCCACCGCGTAGCTCGTCGTCTGCACGAACTTCAGGTAGTCGCCCGCGTCCCACCAGCCGCCGGAGGCGTCGATGGTTTCGCCGAGGCTTTCCAGTTCGCCTTTGAATTCGCCTTCTTCGTTCACCTGCGGCGTGAGGTAGGTCATCGCGTCCTCGTCGTTGAGGTGCGCCGGCGCGGTGCGTAGCGCCGAGGGGATGTATTCGGGGCCATCGCGCTCGTTCTCATAGAACGACAGCGTGTTCGCGAGCGGCGTTTCGTACAGCGACTGCGGCGAGCCGATCGCGAACGCCGGCGAGCTGCCGGGCGTGCTGCCGGCGAGCGCGATCGTGTACGTGCCCGGCGTTTCCAGCGCGTTGAAGTCGAGCGCGTACACGTCCTTGAAGCGCTTGCTCCACGCGCCCAGCGACGCGCCCAGCGTGCCGCTGAACACGCTCGCGCCTTCCGCGTTGCGCACCGTGAACGTCGCGCCCGCGAGGCTCTTGCGCGACATCGCGTACGCGCGCTTGGGCGCGCCCGTGGCGTAGCCCACCTGGTTGACGCGGATGAACGCCTCGTTCGCCGCCGCCGCCGTGCTCGCCGCCAGCCCGAGCGCTGCCGCTGCGAGCGCTGCCGCGAGCGCGATCCCCGACGCTGCCCGCACGAGCCGACCCCTCCGTCCCATACCCGCCTACGGTAGCTCAACGCCGCTCAGCCATGCGTCAACGCGGCTCAGCCGTGCGTCAACGCGGCTCAGCCGTGCGCCGGCGCTCACTCCTCTTCGGCGCGCCAGCGCAGGTAGAGCTCGGTGAGCTCCTCGCGCATCTGCGCGGTCATGTCCTCGGCCGCCAGGCTGCCGGTCGCGCGAATCGTGACGCGCATTTGGCGCAGGTATTCCGTGCAGTTCTCACAGCCCGCCAGGTGCGCCTCAAAGCGCCGGCGCTGCGCGCGCGAGAGGGCGCCCTCGAGGTAGTCGGTGACGAGCTCCACCATCTCCTGGCAGGCCAGCTCCTTCTGGTTCCAGAACATCGCTACACGCCCCCCAACTCGTCTTCCAACGCCTGGCGCAGCTGGCTGCGCCCGCGGTGCAGCAGCACGCGCTGGTTGGCGTCGCTGATGTCCAGCACGGCGCACACCTCCTGGCCGCTCAGCCCGTCCACGTCGCGCAGCATCACGACCTCGCGCTGGCGGTCCGGCAGCGCGGCCAGCGCGGCGTTGAGCTCGCCGGCGAGCCCCTGTGCGAGCAGCCGCTCCTCGCTCTCCTCCACCCAGTGCTGGGGTGGGGACATCCACGCCCCCGAGGCGTCGAAGCGCGCCCGGTCGACCACCGGGCCGGCGTCGCCCACGGCGATCGTGCGCCGCTCACGCACGCCGGTGGTGGTGGCGCGGTTGACGAGGATGCGCAGCAGCCACGTCCTGAACGACGAGCGTTCGGCGAAGCCGTCGAGGCCGCGCAGCACGCCCACCCAGGTGTCCTGCACGACTTCTTCGGCGAGCGTCCTGCTCGGCACGAGCGAGCTCGCCAGGCGTAGCATCGAGGCGTTGTGCCGCGCGACCAACGCCACGAACGCGTCCTCCTCGCCCGCGCGCAGGCGCGCCACCAGCTCGCCGTCCGCGTCCGCGGGCGCGCTGCCACGCCGCACGCGCCGCGGCAGCACGATCGCGGCGATCAGCCCCAGGTACACGTCCGGGGAGCGGGTCGAAGCTGGCGGTCACGGCGCATCCCGTTCATGTGCCGCCGCAGGCTACGGCGCCCGGCCGGGCGCCGCAACCCGCAGGCGTGCTCGCGCTAGCCGGCGACGATGCCCTCGCCGCCCTGCGCGCCGGGCACGGTCACCGAGCCGAGTTTGCTCAGTTCACCGCCCGCCGCCACGGAGAACTCGTCGACGTTGCCTTCCGCGCCCGTCTGCACGTACAGGAAGTGCCCGTCGTTCGTGACCGCCGCATCGACCGTGCCTGGGTCGGTGGTCGTGTCGCCGAGCAGCGCCAGCACCTGTCCTTTGCGGCTCTCGGCGAACTCGCTCAGCGACGCGCTGCCGGGGTTGGAGGTGTAGAAGCGCCCGCGGGCCTCGACCACCCAGCAGGTGGCGATCTGTTCGGAGGGGACCACGTCGAGCTGTTCGAGCGCGCCGTCTTCGTCGAGCTTGAAGTCGCCGAGCGCGCCCGCGCTCTCTGACAGGATCAGGTGGCCCTGCTTGTCGAACGTGCCGGCGAACGGGACCGTGCCGGGCAGCGCCGTGACCTGCGGCGAGGCCGACACCACGCCGCCGGGGGCAACGGAGAACACGTCCACGTCGTTGCCGCCGTCCTTCGTCGTGACGAGCAGCTGCGAGCCGCTGGGCGAGAACAGCACCTGACCGGGCGTGTGCGTGAACTGCGGCGTTTCCGCTGGGTTCAAGCCGAGCGCGCGGTTCGAGCCGGGCAGCGGCGTGAGGCGTCCCGCGGCGACCTGGAAGCCCTGGATCGAGCCGCCTTCCAGCGCGTTGAGCACGTACACGACGCCCTCGTGCACGGCGATGCTCACGGGGAACTTCCCGCCCGAGCCGATCACCTGCTTGAGCGCCAGCTCATCGCCGAACACGCCGAACACCGAGATCGTGTTGCTGCCCGCGTTGACCGCGTACAGCAGGCCGTTCTCGCTGTCGAGTGCAAGTGAGTCCTGGGAGCCGAGGTGGTCGACTTCCGAGCCTTCGAGCTGTCCGCCGAGACCGCCCGTGGCGTACACGCCGGCCGGCGTGAGCGTGCCTTCGCCGGAGCGGTCGTACACGACGATCTGGTTGCCTTTCAGGTTGTCCGTCTGCACGAACACCGCGTGCGCGCTGGAGGCGGCGAGCGCCGGGCTCGCTCCCACCGCGCCCGCGAGCGCGGCGAGCGCAGCGACACCCGCCACGCCGAGACGTGTGATCCGTTTCATTGGTGATGCTCCTGGGTTCGGGGTGGACTTGTGAGCTTCAGTCCGCGCACCCGCGAATGCGTTACAGCGCGTCGTGGGACTACCCTGGGTTCGTGCCCACGCCGCCGCACGCGGAAGTCGCTCCGCCCACGCTCGTGGACCGCGTCGCCAACCTGCTGGCGACGACCGTCCCCGTCGCGCTCGTCGGCCTGGCGGCGTGGCGCGCGTGGGGCGGGGCGCTGCGCTGGCCGGACCTGGTGGTGCTGGCCGTCACGTACACGCTCACCGGCCTGGGCGTGACCGTCGGCTTTCACCGCCTGCTCACGCATCGCAGCTTCAAGACGAGCCCCGCGATGCGCGCGCTGCTCGCGGTGCTCGGCTCGGCGGCCGTCGAGGGCCCGGTGATCGAGTGGGTGGCCAACCATCGCAAGCACCATCGCTTCTCCGACCAGGCCGGCGACCCCCACAGCCCCCACGTCGCGCGCGGGGCCGGCTGGCGCGGCGCGCTCGCGGGCCTCTACCACGCGCACGTCGGCTGGATCGTCAGGGGCGAGGGCCTGGCCGGCAGGGAGCGCTACGCGCCCGACCTGCAGGCCGACCCGGTGGTGGCGTTCGTCGACCGCACGTTCGTCGTGTGGGTGCTCGCCGGGCTCGCCTTCCCGTTCGCGCTCGGGCTGGCGCTCACCGGCTCGCTGGTCGGCGGCTTGACGGGCCTGTTGTGGGGCGGCGCGGTGCGCATGTTCTTCCTGCACCACGCGACCTTCTCGATCAACTCGCTGTGCCACTTCTTCGGGCGGCGCACGTTCGCCACGGGCGACGAGTCGCGCAACCTCTACTGGCTGGCGCTGCCCACGTTTGGCGAGGCGTGGCACAACAACCACCACGCCTTCCCCACCTCCGCGCGCCACGGCCTGCGCTGGTGGCAGCTCGACCCCTCCGCGTGGGCGATCGCTGGGCTGGAGCGCGTGGGGCTGGTGTGGGACGTGGTGCGGGTCGCGCCCGAGCGCCAGCGGAGGAGTATCGTGGCCTGAAACCGAGGGGAGAGAACGATGTACGACTACGTGATCGTGGGAGCGGGCTCGGCGGGTTGCGTGCTGGCAAATCGCCTCAGCGAGGACCCCGATGTCAGCGTGCTGCTGCTGGAGGCGGGGCCGCCGGACAGCAACGAAATGATCCACGTGCCGCTCGGCTACCTGCAGCTTCCGCGCACGGAGGTGGACTGGGACTACTACACCGCGCCCGAGCCGCAGTGCAACAACCGCCGTATCCCGCTGCCGCGGGGGCGGGTGCTCGGCGGCTCCTCCTCGATCAACGCGATGGTCTACATCCGCGGCAACCGCCGCGACTACGACGAATGGGGCGTCCCCGGCTGGTCGGCGGCGGACCTGGTGCCGTACTTCATCAAGTCCGAGGACAACGCGCGCGGCGCCTCGCGCTGGCACGGCGCCGGCGGTCCGCTGCCGGTGAGCGAGGGACGCTCGAACAACCCGATGGCGCACGCGTTCGTCGAGGCGGGGGTGCAGGCGGGCCTCGTCCACAACGAGGACTTCAACGGCGAGGAGCAGGACGGCGTGGGCCTCTACCAGGTGACCCAGCGCGGCGGCATGCGCGCGAGCGCCGCCGTCGCCTACCTGCACCCGGCCAGCGAGCGGGCCAACTTGACGGTGATGCCGTACATGCTCGTGCACCGCGTGCTGTTCGACGGCACGCGTGCGGTCGGCGTGCAGGCCAGCCAGCTCGGCCAGCTGCAGGAGCTGCGCGCCGAGCGCGAGGTGATCGTGTGCGGCGGGACGTACAACTCTCCGCAGCTGTTGATGCTGTCGGGGATCGGCCCCGCCGAGCACCTGACGATGCGCGAAATCGAGGTGCTGCTCGACCAGCCGTCGGTGGGCGAGAACCTGTCCGACCACGCGGGCGCCTACGGCGTGTGGACGACCCCCGAGGAAGTCAGCCTGCTGCGCTCGCTCGAGCCGGAGGCGCTGCAGGAGTACGAAGCCACGCAGACCGGCCCGTTCGCGTCGAACATGGCGGAGGCCGGCGGCTTCGCCCGCGTCGCGGCGGACGCGCCGGCGCCCGACATCCAGTTCCACTTCGTGCCCGTGCAGATCATCGACGAGGGGATGACCGACCCCGACGCCCACGGTTGCCTGGCCTCGCCGTGCCTGCTCACGCCGCATAGCCGCGGCACCGTGCGCCTAGCCTCCAAAGACCCGACGGCCAAGCCGATCGTCCACCACGCCTTCTACACGGCCGGCGACGACATGCAGCGGATGATCGCCGGCATGCGCCTGACGCTCGAGATCTGCGCGCAGCCTGCCCTCGCGCCGTACTGCGCGGCGCCGTGCATCGGCGCGACGGGCGACAGTGACGATGACATCCGTGACCTGATCGCGCGCACCACCTACTCCGTCTACCACCCCGTCGGCACCTGCCGCATGGGCACCGACGCGCAGGCGGTGGTGGACGCGGAGCTGCGCGTCAACGGCGTGCAGGCGCTGCGCGTGGTGGACGCGTCGGTGATGCCGGTGGTCCCGCGCGGCAACACCAACGCGCCGACGATCGCCGTGGCCGAGCGCGCCGCGGACCTGATCCGTCACGGGCGGGCGGTCGCCGCGCCGAGCGCGGAGCTGACGGCCGCGTGAGGACGCCCGTGCACGCGCGCCAGGGAGCCCGACGAGGATGAACGCGGCCCCGCGCGCGATCCACCACCTGAGCGCCGGCACCATGTGCCCGCGCGGCGAGCGGCTGGTGACGGGCGAAGGCAGCCTGCACGGCAGGGCGCGCATCGTCTGCCACTGCCTGCTGATCGAGGGGGCGGACGGCCTGGTGCTGGTGGACACCGGCTTCGGCCTCGACGACGCGCGCCGCCCGCGCCAGCTCGGCCTGGTGTTCGGCGCGCTGATGAGCCCGCGCCCGAGCGCCGCGGAGACGGCTTACGAGCAGGTGCGCGAGCTGGGCTTCGATCCGCGCGACGTACGCCACATCATCACCACGCACCTCGACCTCGATCACGCCGGCGGGCTGCCGGACTTCCCTGAGGCCGAGGTGCACCTGCTGGGGGCGGAGCTGAAGGCGGCGATGAGCCCTGGCTGGCGCGAACGGCCGCGGTATGTGGCCGCGCACTGGGCGCACGGCCCGCGCTGGGTCGAGCACGAGGCGGGTGGCGAGGAGTGGTTTGGGTTTCAGAGCGTGCGCGTGCTGCCCGCTAGCGACGCGGAGATCCTGCTGATCCCGCTGATCGGCCACACGCACGGGCACACAGGCGTGGCGGTCAAGCTGCCCGACGGTTGGCTGCTGCACTGCGGCGACGCGTTCTTTCACCACGGCGAGGTGGCCACGCCGCCACGCGTGCCACGTGGGATCGCTGCGTTCGCGGCATTCGACGAGGTCGACGCGGCCGCGCGGCGCGGCAACGTCGAGCGGCTGCGCGAGCTCGCCCAGCGCCACGGCGAGGAGGTGCAGCTGATCTGCTCGCACGACCCGCTGTATTTGGATGCGGCGCAGGCTGAGGCACGGGCAGCGGCCGGCGCGTCGGCCCCATAGGCGGGCGGGCGCGCCGAGGGTCGCTAGCCGCCCTGCGCCGCGCGCGCCTCGCGCACCAGCCGGCGCATGCCGTTCAGCCAGCGTTCCGGGTCGGTGCCCTTGCGCGCCATGAACGTGGCGACGTTCTCGTGCGGCAGGATCAGGAAGCGCTCCTCGCGGATGCCCGCGATCAGCGCGTCGGCCACGTCCTCCGGCTCGATCAGCCCGCCCGCGGACAGCGCGGCGGCGGCAGCGGCCTCCTGCATGCCGCGTTCGAGCATCGGCGTGCGCACGCCCTGCGGGCAGATGCACGACACGCGCACGCCGCGTTCGGCGTATTCGATCGCCAGCCACTCCGCGAGCGCGACGGCGGCGTGCTTGGTGACGCTGTAGACGAGCGAGGAGACCTGCGTGAGCAGGCCGGCGGCGGAGGCGGTGTTGATCAGGTAGCCCTCGCCGCGCTCGAGCATTTCCGGTAGCAGCGCCCGCGACGCCCACACGTGGGCCAGCACGTTCACGCGCCACGCTTCGTCCCAGCTGTCG
Organism: Solirubrobacteraceae bacterium; assembly: GCA_035504435.1. Taxonomy (GTDB): domain Bacteria; phylum Actinomycetota; class Thermoleophilia; order Solirubrobacterales; family Solirubrobacteraceae; genus Palsa-744. The sequence continues at coordinate 31,061 of DATJRV010000036.1, read as the reverse complement.
TCCGGGACCTCCGGGCCGCCGCCCATGCCGCCGACGCCGGCGTTGGACACGAAGATTTCGATCGCACCGTTCGCGGCGGTCGCCTGCGCGATCAGCTCCTTGACGCTGCTCTCTTGCCCGGCGTCGAACTCGACCCCCAGGCCGCCGATCTCCTGCGCCAGCGCCCGCGCGCCGGCGCCGTCGCGGTCGGCGACCACGACCGCGCGTGCGCCCTCGGCGGCGAAGCGCCGCGCGAGCGCCTTGCCGATGCCGCCGGCGCCACCGGTGACGACGATGTGCCGGTTCTCGACCTCCACAGGGCGTACCCTATGCAAATCATGGGCATGGACGACAGCGTCGTCGCAGGGACGACGGCGCCCCCGTGGGGAGAGCTGCGCTACAGCGCCGAGCTGGCACGCCTGCTGGCCGATCCCAACTGGCGTTCGCCGCTGCGGCGCGAGAACGCCGCGCCGGTGCTGCTGATCCCCGGCTTCATGGCCGGCGACGCATCGCTGGCGCTGATGCGCACCTGGCTGCGCCGCCGCGGGCACCAGGTGACGATGAGCGGCATCGTCGCCAACGTCGACTGCGCTGGGCGGGCGCTCGATCGGCTCGAGCGGCGCTTGGAGGCGTTCGCGGAGGGCTGCGAGCGCCCGGTCGTGCTCGTCGGGCAGAGCCGCGGCGGCACGTTCGCGCGGGCGCTGGCGGTGCGCCGCCCGGAGCTGGTGTGCGGCCTGGCGATGCTCGGCTCGCCGGTGCTCGACGGGCTGGCGGTGGCGGCGCCGGTGCTGCGCACGGTGCGCTGGATCGCCCGCCTCGGCGACCTGGGGGTGCCCGGCGTGTTCTCCACCGAGTGCCGCGAGGGCGAGTGCTGCAGCGAGTTCCACGCGCAGTTGGTGGCGCCGCTGCACCCGGACATCGAGGCGGTGGCGGTGTACTCGCGCAGCGACGCGATCGTCGACTGGCGCACGTGCGTGGACCCGCACGCGGAGGCTGTGGAGGTCGAGAGCAGCCACTGTGGGATGTCGGTGCACCCGGCCGTCTACCGCGCGCTGGAGAGCGTGCTCGACGCGCCGTCCGCGGACCTCGTCGCCGCGTAGATGCCGAACGCCGAGGAGATGCTGCGCGCCGCGGCCGCGCGCGCCGAGGAGCTCGCCGCGCCGGGGCTCAGCCCGCGCCCACAGCGCAAGGTGGCGGTGCTCGCGTGCATGGACACCCGCATCGACCTCTTCCCGATGCTCGGGCTGAAACGGGGCGATGCGCACCTCATCCGCAACGCCGGCGGGCTGCCGACCGACGACGCGATCCGCTCGCTGAGCGTCTCCCAGCGGCTGCTGGGCACCGAGGAGATCGTCGTGATCATGCACGACGGGTGCGGGCTGCGCGGCGCCTCCGAGGACGAGTTCGCGCAGGCGCTCGCCGCCGACGGCGCAAGACCCGGTTGGCGGCTGGGGGCGTTCGAGGACGTCGAGGACACCCTGCGCCACAGCCTGGAGCGGCTGCGCGCGAGCCCCGAGCTGCCGGCGCGCGAGCACATCAGGGGCTTCGTGTTCGATCCCGAGACGGGAGCGCTGCGCGAGGTCGAGTAGGCTGCGCTGCGTCATGCGCGCGGTTACGTTTCAATCCCCCGGCGTCGTCAGCATCGAGGAGCGCCCGGAGCCCGAACTGCTCGACGGCGAAGACGCGATCGTGCGCGTCGACGCCTCCGGCGTGTGCGGATCGGATCTGCACATCTACCACGGGCGCGTGCAGATAGAACCGGGCTTCACGATCGGCCACGAGTACGTCGGCACGGTGCTGGCGCTGGGCGACGCGGTCACGCGCGTGGCGGTCGGCGACCGTGTGCTGGGGTGCTTCATGACGGCCTGCGGCACCTGCTTCTTCTGCCGTCGCGGCCTCTATCACCGCTGCGAGCACTCGCGCACGTTCGGCCACGGCGCCGCGCTCGGCTCGCTGCAGGGCACCCAGGCGGACATGACGCTCGTGCCGCACGCCAACCTGGTGCTGCGCCGCGTGCCCGAGAATTTGAGCGACGACGTGGCGCTGTTCGCCGGCGACGTGATGGGCACCGGCTTTCACGCGGTCGTCGAAAGCGGTCTGCGTCCCGGCGACGTCGCCGCCGTGCTGGGTCTCGGGCCGGTGGGCCTGTGCGCTGTGCAGGCCGCGCGCGCCGTCGGCGCCGCCCGCGTGCTCGCGATCGACAGCGTCCCCGAGCGCCTGGCGGTGGCCGAGTCGTTCGGCGGCGAGCCGGTGCACCTCGAAGAGCAGGACGTGCGCCAGGTGGTGCGCGACGCCACCGAAGGGCGCGGCGTGGACGTGTGCATCGACGCGGTCGGCGACCCCAAGGTGCTCGACAGCGCGATCCGCCTGACACGCGCGTGCGGCAACATCCAGTGCGTCGGCGTGTACGCCGAGCGCGCCGAGGTGCACATGGGCCTCTTCTGGCTGAAGACGCTCACGCTGCGCGGCGGGCAGGCGAACGTGATCGGCCACATCGACCGCGTGCTCGCGCTGCTGTCCGCCGGCGTGCTCGACCCCAGCGCACTGGTCACGCACCACATGAAGCTCGACGAGGCGCCCGAGGCCTACGCGGTGTTCGACCGCCGCGAAGCGCTGAAGATCGTGCTGACTCCTTAGACCCAGTCCAGCGAGCGCGCGACGGCCTTGCGCCAGCGCGCGTAGCGGCGCTCGCGCTCGTCCTCGTCCATGCGCGGCTCCCAACGCTGCTGCGCCGACCAGCGTTCGCGCAGCTCGTCGATTCCCGACCAGAAGCCGACCGCCAGCCCGGCGGCGAACGCGGCGCCGAGCGCGGTGGTCTCGCTCACCTGCGGGCGCACGACGGGCACGCCGAGCACGTCGGCCTGGAACTGCATGAGCAGCTCGTTGGCGGTCATGCCGCCGTCCACGCGCAGCTCCTGCAGCGAGACGTCGGCGACGTCGAGGACCGCGTCGAGCACCTCGCGCGTCTGCCACGCGGTCGCCTCGAGCGCGGCGCGCGCGATGTGCCCGGCGCGCGCGTACGCGGTCAAGCCGACGATCACCCCGCGCGCGTCATCGCGCCAGCGCGGCGCGAACAGCCCCGAGAAGGCGGGCACGAAGTACACGTCGCCGTTGTCGGAGACGCTGCGCGCGAGCTCCTCCACCTGCGCGGCGGAGGCGATCAGGCCGAGCTGGTCGCGCAGCCATTGCACGGCGGCGCCGCTCACGGCGATCGAGCCCTCGAGCACGTAGCTCGTGGGCCGCCCGGCGAGCTTGGCGGCGACGCTCGTCAACAATGCGGGCGAGCGCACGACCTGCTCGCCGGTGTTGACGAGCAGGAAGCAGCCGGTGCCGTAGGTGTTCTTCGCCTCGCCGCGCGCGAAGCACGTCTGGCCGAACAGCGCCGCCTGCTGGTCGCCGAGCATCCCCGCCACCGGCACGCCCCGTAGCGCGGTCGTGCGCGCCTGCCCGTAGAGCTCGCTGGAGGAGCGGATCGCCGGCAGCAGCGCGCGCGGCACCCCCATCAGCTGCAGGCTCGGCTCGTGCCAGTCGAGCGTGTGCAGGTCCATCAGCATCGTGCGGCTGGCGTTGGTCGCGTCGGTCGCGTGCACGCCGCCGTCAGGGCCGCCGGTGAGCTGCCACAAAAGCCACGTGTCGATCGTGCCGAACGCCAGCTCGCCGGCCTGCGCGCGCTCGCGCGCGCCGGGCACATGCTCCAACAGCCACGCGAGCTTCGGCCCGGAGAAGTACGTGGACAGGGGCAGGCCCACCCGCTCGCGCAAGCGATCTGGCCCCTGCTGGCCGGTGGGCGACGGCGCGCCCGCGAGCTCGCGCACCAACCCCGCGGTGCGCGTGTCCTGCCAGACGATCGCGTTGTGCAGCGGCTCGCCGGTGCTCCTGTCCCACAGCAGCGTCGTCTCACGCTGGTTGGTGACGCCGATCGCCGCCACCTCGGCGGCCTGCGCGCGCGCGCCCGCCAGCGCGTCGTCGAGCACCGCGCGCGTGTTCGTCCACACCTCGTTTGCGTCGTGCTCGACCCAGCCGGCGCGGGGGTGGATCTGCTCGTGCTCGCGCTGCGCGAGGGCGCCGATCTGCCCCTGCGCGTCGAACAGGATCGCGCGCGTGCTGGTCGTCCCCTGGTCGATCGCCGCAACGTATCTGGCCATCACCCCACCCTACGCCGGGCGTGCTTAGAATACGGGCTCGCACCACATCACGCGCCCGTAGCTCAGTGGTCAACGGTTCTCTTCGGGGAGCCAAAGAGCAGCGGTCTTTCAAGCCGCAGGCCGAGGGTTCGATTCCCTCCGGGCGCATTTTTTCTCTCGTGGTGTCTCGGGTACGCCGGACGGGCGTGTCTGATCGTGTTTGGCGCGCCGCAGAAGCCAGCGCGTGTCAATCACTCGACTTTCGGTTGACAACCTGCGTAAAACCTGATTTATATGTCGCCAGCGGGAAACGAGACCCCGCTGCTTCGATGGAAGGGATCAGATGATGGGCTCAAGGTCAAGCATGAGGCGAGACCAGTCGCCCGGGAGACGCCACGGAGGGTCCAAGCCGGGTCGTGACAGCGGCTGTGCCCTGGAAACAGGGGGTTGCGAGGTCGTGCGAACGGGGATGGAGAGGAATAGAAGATGAGGCCCCTTGCATGTCACGAGCACAGGATGCTCCGCGCGCTGCACGGCCGCTGGCCGTACAGGCGCTCTCACTGCCGGCACGATCTGCACTGGCTGGTGCGCGTGCAAGCGCCTGGATGCTGGTGCGCCAGCGGACGGGCGCACTCGGTGCTCGGTCTGCGCGTGTGCAGCCGCCGCCCGCAGGGGAGCTGAGGAGGGGCGCCTGTCCTGCTACCGGCCCGCGACGGCGGACGGGCCGGTAGGGGCAGGCGAGGCGGCCGCATCGGCGCGCAGCGCGTGCCCGGCGATCGCGTCGATCAGCTGCGGCCAGGCGGTGCGCGGGAGGTCATGGCCCATGCCCTCGATCCACTGCAGCTCAGCGCCGGGGATCGCGCGCGCCGTGGCGCGGGCGCCGGAGGGCGCGATCAGCGGGTCGGCGGTGCCGTGGATCACCAAGGTTGGCGCGGCGATGCGTCGCAGCTCGGGCGTGCGGTCGCCCGCTGCGATGATCGCGGCGAGCTGCCGGCCCGGCCCCGTAGGGTCGTGGTCGCGGTCGTAGCTGACGCTGGCGAGCATGCGCATGTCGTCCGGGTCGCGCGGCAGCGCGGGCGAGCCGATGGCGGCGAACACGTGCTCCATGTGCGCGACGAACGCGGCGCGCTCGCGCGGCGCGCGGCGCAGCAGCACGGGGTACACCCGCAGCGCCGGTTGGCCGCTGCGCAGGCTGCCGGTATTGGACATGATCGACACGAGCGAGCGCACGGCGCCGGGGTGACGCGCGGCGATCGTCTGCGCGATCATGCCGCCCATCGAGGCGCCGATCACGTGGGCGGGGGCCAGCTCGAGCGCGTCCAGCAGGCCCACGGCGTCGTCGGCCATGTCGCCGAGCGTGTAGCGCGCGGCGCGACGCGAGCGGCGCAGCAGCTGCAGCGTCGTCGGCGGGCGCCCTGGAACGTGTGTGGAATGCCCGATGTCGCGGTTGTCGAAGCGCACCACATACAGGCCGCGTGCCGCCAGCTGCCCGCAGAAGTCCTCCTGCCAGGCGATCATCTGCGTGCCAAGCCCCATGATCAGCAGCGCCGTCGGGTTGGCGGGCTCGCCGAAGGTCTCATAGCAGAGGGTGATGCCCCTGCCGACGTCGCAGAACTGCTCTGACACGATCGACGAACTTTACCGGCGTTCACGCACCGGGCCGTCGCTGATCGTTAGTAGGATCGAAGGCCATGGCGGCTTCACCGCAATCGACCAGGGGCCCGGCCGCTGGGGATGACGGTCGGGCCGGGGCGAGCGAGGCCGGGCAGCTCGAGCTGACGCGGTTGTCCATCGACACGATCCGCGGCCTGTCGATGGACGCGGTGCAGAAGGCCAACGCCGGGCATCCCGGCACCGCCATGGCGCTCGCGCCGCTGGCCTACCTGACCTTCCGGCGCTTCCTGCACGTCAACCCCAGGGACACCGCCTGGCCGGACCGCGACCGCTTCGTGCTCAGCGCGGGGCACGCGTGCGTGCTCCAGTACTCGCTCCTGCACCTGTGCGGCTTCGACCTTGGCGTGCAGGACCTGGAACAGTTTCGCCAGTGGGCCTCGCGCACGCCCGGCCACCCCGAGCGTGGACACACGCCCGGCGTGGAGGTCACCACGGGGCCGCTCGGACAGGGCTTCGCCAACGCCGTCGGCCTGGCGATGGCCGAGCGCCTCCTCGCCGACCGCTACAACCGGCCTGGGCACGACATCGTCGACCACCACGTGTACGTGATCTGCTCGGACGGCGACATGATGGAGGGCGTCAGCCAGGAAGCGGCGTCGATCGCCGGGCAGTTCAAGCTCGGCAAGCTGATCGCCTGCTACGACGACAACCACATCACGATCGACGGCAGCACCGCGCTGTCCTTCGACGGCGAGGACCACCCCGCGCGGCTGGCCGCCGACGGCTGGCACGTGCAGCGCGTGCAGGACTCCGAGGACCTCGAGGCGCTGGAGAAGGCGATCACGGCCGCGCGCGAGGAAGCCGAGCGCCCGTCGTTCATCGCCATCCGCTCGCACATCGCCTACCCGGCGCCGCACGCCGTCGACACCGCCAAGTCGCACGGCGCGCCGCTCGGCGAGGAGGAGGTCCGGGCGACCAAGCAGGTGATGGGCTTCGACCCCGAGCGCCACTTCTGGGTGGACGAGCGGGTATACGAGCACATGTCCCTGACGGAGCACGGCGCCGGCGTGCAGGCCGAGTGGCAGGGGCGCTTCGACGCCTGGCGCGCGGCCCTGCCGGAGCTGGCGGCCGACTGGGACCGCGCGTGGGCCGGGCAGCTGGTGGACGGCTGGCGGGAGTCGCTGCCGAGCTTCGCCGCCGGCGAACAGCTCGCCACGCGCGTCGCCGGGCAGAAGACGATGGCGGCGTTCGGCAAGTACGCGCCGACGATGATGGGCGGCGCCGCCGACCTGGTGGAGTCGACCAAGACCGTGTTCGACGGCGGTGGGGAGTTCTCCAGCGTGCACGCCGGGCGCAACGTGCCGTTTGGCATCCGCGAGCACGCGATGGGGGCGATCGTCAACGGCACCGCCGCGCACGGCGGCATCGTCAAGCCGTACGGCTCCACGTTCCTGGTGTTCTCGGACTACATGCGCGGGGCCGTGCGCCTGTCGGCGTTGATGGGCCTGCCGGTGGTGTGGGTGTGGACGCACGACTCGATCGGCCTCGGCGAGGACGGTCCCACCCACCAGCCGGTCGAGCACTACGCCGCGCTGCGGGCGATCCCCCATCTGTGGGTGCTCAGGCCCGCCGACGCCAGTGAGACCGTCGCCGCCTGGGCGGTGGCGCTCGCGCGCGAGGAGGGTCCCGTGGCGCTGCTGCTCACGCGCCAGAACCTTCCCGTGCTCGACCGCACGCAGGTGGCGAGCGCCGACGGCGTCGCGCGGGGCGGCTACGTGCTGTGGGACTCCAGCGCGGCCGAGCCGGAGCTCGTGCTGATCGCGACCGGCTCGGAGGTCGCGCTGACGCTCGGTGCCGGCGAAGAGCTCGCCGACGGCGGCACGCGGGTGCGGGTCGTGTCGATGCCGTGCATGGAGCTGTTCGAAGCCCAACCCCGGGGCTACCGCGACGAGGTGCTCCCGCCGGGCGTGCGCCGGCGGCTCGCGGTGGAGGCGGGCGCCACGATGAGCTGGTGGAAGTGGGTGGGCATCGACGGCGATGTGCTCGGGCTCGACCGCTTCGGCGCGTCGGCGCCGGGCGCTACCGTGATGGCGAAGCTCGGGTTCACCCAGGAGAACGTTCTCGCACACGCCAGGGCGCTGCTCGAATCGACATAGACAGGAGACCGCGATGTCCTCCGACGCACCCCCGCTGCAGAAACTGTCGGCGCTCGGCCAGAGCGTGTGGGTGGACTACCTCTCGCGCGACTCCATTCGTGGCGGCCACCTGCAGGAGCTGATCGACGGGTCCTCGGTCGTGGGCGCCACGTCCAACCCGACGATCTTCCAGAAGGCGATGAGCGGCGGCAGCGCCTACGACGAGCAGCTGAACGAGCTGGCCGGCGAAGGCAAGGGGCCGGCCGACGCCTTCTGGGCGCTGGCCGAGCGCGACATCCAGGACGCGTGCGACGTCTTCCGGCCGATTTGGGAAGGCACCGCACGACGCGACGGCTACGTCTCGCTGGAGGTCGATCCGCGCCTGGCCTACGAGACGATGCGCACCCACCAGGAGGCGATGCACCTGCACGAGGTGGTCGACCGCCCCAACCTGATGGTCAAGATCCCGGCGACCAAGCCGGGGCTCGCGGCGATCGAGGACGTGATCGCCAAAGGCCACTCGATCAACGTCACGCTGATCTTCTCGCTGCAACGCTACGCGGAGGTCGCCGAGTCCTACATCCGCGGGATCGAGCGGCTGGTCGCCGAGGGCGGCGACCCGAGCGCGGTGGCCTCGGTCGCGAGCTTCTTCGTCTCGCGCATCGACACCGAGGCCGACCGGCGCCTGCAGGAAGTCGATGCGCCCGCCGAGCTGCAGGGCAAGCTCGCGATCGCCAACGCGCGGCTGGCCTACCGCCACTACCTACAGGTGTTCAGCGGCGGGCGCTGGGAGTACCTGGTGGGCAAGGGCGCGAGCCCCCAGCGCGTGCTGTGGGCATCGACCTCCACCAAGAACCCCGCCTACCCGGACACGCTGTACGTCGAGGAGCTGATCGGACCGGACACCGTCAACACGATGCCCGAGGAGACGATCGAGGCCTATCAGGATCACGGCAGCCCGCAGCCCCGTCTGCAACAGGGCATCGAGGAGGCGGAGCGGCTGCTGGAGGAGCTCAAGCAGGTGGGCGTCGACTACGACGACGTCACCGCCACGCTCGAGCGCGAGGGAGTCGAAAAATTCTCCGCGTCCTTCGAGCAGCTGCTGCAGGCGCTGGCCGACAAGCAGAAGTCGCTCGCGCCCGCCTGAGCGCTCGCGGCTGGCGCCGCGCCGTAGGTGGCCCGCGCGTCCGCGCGGGCGAAGCGTCCTACGGTCGCGTTGGCCGCGACGGCGACGGGACGAGCACGCGGATCACCAGCGGCCCGGAGGGGAAGGCCTGGGCGTTGACGGTGAACACGCGGAAGGAGCGCCCGTTGTAGCTGTAGGAGCCGCTGGCGGGGACCGCCGCGAGCGATGGGCCGGGCAGCGCGCCGAGGCTGTCCTTGACGAGCACGTGTTCAGGGCCCATGTACATGAGCACATCCAGCCCGGCCAGGCGCCTGGCGAGGCGCAGGTAGCCTTCGTCGTCCTGGACGGACAGCGTGAGCTCGCCGATCGTGTGTCCGCCGAGGCGCAGCGGCGCGCTGACGGGCGCGAGCACGTACGGCCCGCCGACGTCCTGCAGCAGCTGCCCGCCGACGCTCACGCGGATGCGCACGATGTGCTCGTTGAGCAGCGCGTCGATCGCCAGGCGCGTGGCTTCCGGTTCTTGGTGGGCGACCGCTTCCAGCAGCGGCTTGTTGCGCTGCACGCGGTGCACCTGCAGCAGCGCGGTGCGCCCGATCTCGGCGGCGTAGATGAGTTCCGCCACGCGCTCGAGCGCGTTCACGTGCGTGTCCTGCTGCGTTCGCCCGCACAGCTTGGCGATCGTGCGGGTGGGCTGCAGCAGGTACACGCGCAGGCTGCCCGACGGGTAGGCGCTGACGGGGAAGGAGGTGTAGGCGTAGGCGACCCCCGCGCGCGTGAGCGTGCCTCGGGCGGGCAGCGGCCCGCCCGGCAGCGACGGCGAGCCGTCGACCGTGCGCTCGCCGCGGCGCAGGGCCACCAGGCCGTTCGTGATCCCACCGGCCTCGGTGAGAAAGCTTTCGGCGGCCCACACGCTGGCGAGATAGGTGGCGATCGGTTCGCCGCTTGCGCCCGTGAGCGTGCCGTGCAGCGGCGCCAGCGCGGGCCCGCCGACGGCGACGAGCGTGTGGTGGGAGCGGACGATCGTCACGTCGGTCATGTGCCCGGTCTTCAGCAGCGCCCTCACCGCGGCGCGCGCCGCGCTGCGGCTGTCATCTTCCACGGCTGCGCGCAAGGCGCTGGAGCTCGCGATCAGGTACTCGGCGCTGGCGGTGCGTTCGCTGAGCACCCCCTCGTGGTAGACGCGTTTGAGCACGTCGGCGAACGTGCGCAGCGCGGCCGTCGAGCAGCTCGCGGGCACGCTCGGCCCGGCGCTCGCGCTGGACACGTGCGCGGCGGGCAAGGTGCCGACGGTGGCGCCGCAGCCGGCGAGCACGGCGCAGCCGGCGAGGACGGCGAGAACCTTCTGCACTGCGTCAACCATGGCCGCCCATCTTAAGTTCCCGCTAATCGCGCGGTGCGACGTCGCGGCGCTAGGAGCCGGGGGGCGGGTACACGGCCAGCCACGCGAACAGGCTGGTGGTGGCGGCCTGCGTCTGCAGCATCCCCGGCTGGGCGTCGATCGCGGGCAGCGCTTGGCCGTTCCACGACAGCAGGTACAGGCCTTCGCCGTTGGCCGCGCGCGTCTGCGCATCGCGGGCGTTGTCGGCGGCGAGCTGGTACAGCGTGCCGTCGCCGTCGAGCGCGTACAGCGCGAGCATCCACTGCAGGTAGATGGCGTCGTACTGGGGTGAGAAGTCGAGCAGGTAGCCGAAGCGCGCGAGCGACGTCTGCGTGAGCGCTTCTGCGCGCGCGCAGTCCGCCTGTGCGCCGGTCAGCCGGCAGAGCGCCGCCTGGGCGTAGATCAGCGGCGCCTCGACGTAGTCGATCGGCGTGGAGTTCACGCTCGAGTCCGCGTACAGGCCGTTGGCTGCGCTGAAGCCGCTGGTGTTCGCCCACGCGAGGAACTTCTGCGCCTGCGCGAGCGCGAAGCTGGAGCCGGTCTGCTGGTAGAGCAGCGTGGCCAGCAGCGTGTCGGAGGCGAGCGCGGGGCCGGACTTGAACGGGTGCTCGGTGTTCCACCAGATCCCGCCCGAGCCGGGGTCCCAGCCGGCGGCGGCGATGTAGCGCAGCGCGCGTTCGGCGTCCGTCAGGTAGCGCCGCGTGCCGGTCGCGCGGTAGGCCTCGACGAACGCGAGCCCCCACCAGCCGTTGTCGTCGAACCACGTCTCGGTGTTCGCTTCGCGGTCGCCAGGATACGGTGAGTAGCCGGGGGTCGGGCGCAGGCCGCGGTTCAAGTACCGTTCGGCGCCCGCCGCGAACACGGCGAGCGCGTGCAGGTTGGCGGCGCTGGGCTGCGCGATGGCGATCGCGTCGAGCGACTCGAACAGCGGCACGATGCCCCAGATGGTGGCCAGCGGGTAGCGTTCGTGGTCGTTCAGGCGTTCGTCATACCAGCCGAGCCGCCGGTTGCGCCAGCGCTGCTCGGCCGTGGCCACGCCGGCCTGGGCGAGGGCGAGGTAGCGTTCTTGCGCGGCGCTCAGCGGCGCCCTGGGCGCGACGCCGGGCGCCAGCTGGGGAGTGGGCGCGGGCGAGGAGGCGGACGCGGATGCGGCACCTGCCGGCGGCGCTGGCGCAGCGCCGGCAAGGCAGGCGCCGGCGAGCCAGCCGGCGGCCGTGAGCGTGGCGATGCGAAGCGTTGAGACGAGCATGTCCGTGATAACCCGACGCTTGCATGATCGGCGCGGGGCGTGGTTAGGATGAGGTGCTGTGCCCGCGGCCCCACACGCCCCAGCGCCGGAGCCGCCGTCGGAACGGGGCGCGTGGCTGCTCGCCTGCCTGCTCGGCGCGCTCGGGCTGGCAGTCCTGGTCGCGGTGCTCACCGGTGTCGTTGGCAGCACGACCCGTACCATCTCGCCGCCGCGGGTGCTGGTGGCCACCGCGACGCCTCCACCGGCCACCAAGCCGGTGAGCGCGCTCACCCCGACGCCCGCGCAGCGCGGGGCGATCGTCGCCGACCCGACGCCGGCGCAGCAGCGCCTGGACGCCCAGCGCCTGCTCGACCCGACCCAGGTGCACATCTCCAGGCGTTGGATGGAAGGCTTCTATCCGATCTACGCGACCGCGCAGGGCACGTTCGGCGTCAACTGGCTGCTGATCGCCTCGATCCACAGGCAGGAGAGCGCGTTTTCGACCGCGCCGGGCACGTACTTCGGCCTGAACTTCGCGCACTGCTGTGGCGGGCCGATGCAGTTCAACGTGACCAATGGAGGCGCGGGGACTCCATCGACGTGGGATCTGGTGGCCGACTCCTACGTGTACGGCAAGCGTCCTGCCCACTACGACCACATGACCGCCACCCACCCGTCGATCTACGACGACTTCGACGCGATCATGGCGGCCGCCCATCTGCTGTCGGCGGACGGCGCGGAATACGCGCTGAACGACTCCGCGTGGTGGGCGGCGTACGACTACTACGGGCATGACACCACCGGCGTGAGCTACGCCGACGAGGTGCTCGCGCGGGCGATCGGCTGGTCCCAGCACGGCTTCTGCATCAACTGCGGCGTGGAAGCGGCGATGGTGCAGGCGGTGTACGCGGCGTATGGGCGGCCGGTGCTGGAAGCACTGGAAGCAGAAGCAGCGAAAGCCAAGCCGCAGCCGACCCCGCGGACGAAGCCAAAGGCGACGGCCGCGCGCGAGACGCAGGCAACATCCTCACGTAGGATGTGATATTATATCACGGGATGAGTGATAAGTCGCGAGTCGGAAGCGCGGTCCTCTTTCCCACCGACCACCCGCTGCGCTCGGCCGACATGATTGGTCGTGCGGGTGACGTCGACCGCGTCGCGCTAGCGCTGCTCGGTGGAGCCAACGTCGTGATGGCTGGGCCTCGGCGCATCGGAAAGACAACCGTAGCCGACGCGGCACTCGAGGTTTGCCGAAAAGAGGCTGCCTATACGGCGAAGGTAGACCTGTTCGACTGCAGCGACGCTGGCACGCTCGCCCACCTGCTCGCCCTGGAGCTACTCGCAAATCGCCCTCCGCTTCGGCGGGCGATCAGCGACGCCGTGCGGGGCGGCAGGGGCGTGGTAGGGGCTCTCCGCACGAGCGCGACGCTGCGCGCACGACAGGACCTCGGAGATGACGTGGAGATCACGATCGACATCGGCGTCGCCGAAGCCGAGCCCTTGAAGGCTCTGGACAGCGCGCTGCGGTTGGCCCAGCGCCTCGCCGAGCGCGACAAGCGTCGTGTCGTCGTGTTCTTCGACGAGTTCCAGGACATAACGCGCGTGCGCTTTGGTGATTCCGACACGTTGACCCGCCGCATCAGGGCCGTGTTTCAGCGTTCGCGAGATGTGAGCGTGTTGTTCGCGGGTTCAATCGAGCATCTCATGCGCGACCTGTTCGGCCCCACAGAGCGTGCGCTGAGCCAGTTCGGCGCCTTTCAGGAACTGTCCGCGATCACTACTGAGGAGTGGGCAGGTGGAATTTGCAATCGGCTCGCTCTCGATCACACGACGATTTCCACCGACGCGCTTACACGCTTGCTGGAACTCGGCGAGGGACACCCGCGAGCGACCATGCTGATTGCGCAGCAGGCGCATCTCCAGGCGATAGAGGAGCTTCGCCACGAAATAGACCATGCACTGGTCGTCGCCGCGCTGGATCGTGCGCTGGGCGCCGAGCAGTTGCGCCATCAGCAACAGCTGGAGCGGATCCGATCAAGCTCGCGCTACGGCGAGCGAATGGCAATCCGTGTCGCCGCGGGCGCGGAGCTCTACCAGGGCCTCAAGCCGGAGCAGGCATCACGGGCGCTGGGCGCGTTGCGCGACATTAGCGTGGTCGAGCGCGCCGGCCGGGGAAGCTGGCACGTGATCGACCCATTGCTCCGCCGCTATCTAGCGGCACGTTCGAGCCTCTGACCTTCGCGGCTCAGGCCGCCGCCTGCGTGAGCAACTCCCCCGCCACGCGATCGGTAGCCCCCGCGGTCCCGCCGAGCAGCCGCCGCGAGAGCTGCGCGCGGCGGAAGTACAGCGGCGCGTCGTGCTCCCACGTCGCGCCGATGCCGCCGTGCACGGAGATCATCGTGCGCGCGGCGTCGTCGAGCGCGCGGCCGGCGACCGAGCGCGCGGCGCTGGCGGCCAGCGCGAACTCGTTTGGCGCCCCGGAGCGCGCCCAGCCCGCGTAGTACAGCAGCGAGCGCCCGTTCTCGAGCTGGCGCAGCACCTCGGTGAGCGCGTGCTTGACGGCCTGGTAGGAGCCGATGGCGCGGCCGAACGTGAAGCGCTCCTTGGCGTAGGCGACGCTCACGTCGAGCGCCGTTTCGACGCTGCCGAGCGACTCGGCTGCGATCAGCGCCTGCGCCAGGTGCCACGCGCCTTCCAGCGACTCCGTGGGGCAGTCGAGCACGACCGCGGGCGCATTGTTGAGCGTGACGTGGGCGAGCGAGCGCGTGGCGTCGTAGCGCATGACCGGCTCGATGCTCACGCCGGGGGCGTCGGCGAGGATCGCCACGCCCACGGGCTTGCCCCCTTGCTGTGCGACGCCGACGAGCGCGTCCGCGCCGGGCGCGTCGGGCACGAAGGCGAAGCTGCCGCTGACCGCCACCCGGCCGTCCTCGCCGGCCGCGCCGGCGGTGGGCAGGGCGCCGCGCTGGAAGCCGCTCGCCGGGTCGGTGCTCCAGCGCTCGTGCACGTCGTCGGGCGGCTGCGCGGGCAGGTACGCCGCGCGCCGCTCGCCGCTGGCGAGGTCCGCCAGGAACTCCGCGGCGCTCGGCGAGTCCGACAGGATGGCGGTGGCGGGCAGGTGCCCGAGCAGCGGCACGCCGGCGAGCACGCGCCCGCACTCGCCGAGCACGAGCATCGCGTCGAACGCGTCGAGCCCGGCGCCGCCGTGGGCTTCGTCGATCAACAGCCCCGGCCAGCCCGCCTCGCAGGCGGTGGGCCACAGGTCGGGCAGGGCGCCCTGGTCTCCATCCAGCGCCTCGCGCGCGGCTTCGACGGTCTTGAAACGCGAGAGCGCGCCGCGGGCGGCCTCGCGCAGGAACACCTGCTCGTCTGAGAGTGCAAGGTTCACGCTGGCGCTCCTTCCTTGGAGCGCAGCTCGGAGAACGGGATGCCCTTGTCGAGCCGTGGCTCGGGGGGCAGGCCGAGCACGCGCTCGCCGACGGTGTTGCGCAGGATCTCTTCGGTGCCGCCGGCGGACTTGAGGCCGGGCAGGAAGGAGATCATGTACGCCCACTGGCTGTCGGGGGTGAGCGCGTCGGGGCCGATGACGTCGGCGATCAGGTCGCCGGCGGCGATCGCGCCTTTGACGATCGTGACCTTCGCGAGCCCCGCCTCGGGGCCGGGGATCTGGCCCTTCTGCAGCGCGGTGAGCGTGCGGTAGCCGGTGAAGCGCACGGCGAGCAGCTCGCTGGCGATCTCGCCGAGCTTGTGGCGCACCTCGGGGTCGCGGCGGGCGGCGGCGTCGCCGGCGATGGCGCCGGCGAAGCGCGCGGAGTTGTAGCCGAGGCCCTCGCTGCCGAGGCCGATGGTCACGCGCTCGAACATCAGCGTGGTGAGCGCGGTGCCCCAGCCGTTTCCAACCCCGCCCACGACGGCGCCGTCGTCGAGCGCGACGTCGTCGAAGAACACCTCGTTGAACTCCGCCTCGCCGGAGATCTGGCGCAGCCCGCGCACCGTCACTCCCTGGGCGTCCATGGGGACGATGAACATGGTCAGGCCGTTGTGCTTGGGCACGTCGGCGTCGGTGCGCGCGAGCAGCAGGCCGTAGGAGGCGAACTGCGCGTTGGTCGTCCAC
Organism: Solirubrobacteraceae bacterium; assembly: GCA_035504435.1. Taxonomy (GTDB): domain Bacteria; phylum Actinomycetota; class Thermoleophilia; order Solirubrobacterales; family Solirubrobacteraceae; genus Palsa-744. The sequence continues at coordinate 15,363 of DATJRV010000036.1, read as the reverse complement.
ACCTTCTGGCCGGTCAGCCGCCAGCTGCCGTCCTCCTGCTGGCGGGCGCGCGTCTGCACGGCCGCGAGGTCCGAGCCGGCGGCGGGCTCGGAGAACAGCTGGCACCACACCTCGTCGCCGTGGAGCATCGGGCCGAGGTAGCGCGCCTTCTGCTCCTCTGAGCCGTGGGCGATGATGGTGGGCCCGAGCATGCCGACGCCGATCGCGTCGAGGATGCCGGGCACTTTCGCACGGGCGATCTCCTGGTTGCAGATCACCTGCTCGATCGGCCCGAGCCCCTGCCCGCCGTACTCCTTCGGCCAGGTCACGCCGGCGAGCCCGCCCTCGGCGAGCTTGCCCTGCCAGGCGCGCCGCGCGGCGACGATCTCGTCCTCGTCCTGCAGCGCGCCCTCGCCTTGCAAGATCGGCGCTTCGCGCTTGTGCTCGTCCAGCCAACCGCGTACCTGCGCGCGATAGGCCGCCTGCTCGGGGGTGTCGTCGAGATCCACCGTCGTCTCCTTTGGCTGACTGACCAGTCAATCGCTGCTGGAGCAATGTACTCCACCGTGGGCGCGCGTGCTGCGCACCCCTGCCGGGCGGCCGAGGGTGGCCGCGCGTCAGGCGCCCGGCGGCCACGGCGCTTCGGCGACGGGCGGCTGGTGGTAGACGTCCTGGAAGCCGGCGTCGAGCAGTTCGCGTGCCTGGGTGCCGGGGGCGTCGGAGTTGAGCACGATCGCGCCGAGGCGCACGCCGTGGCGTTCGGCGGTGGCGACGAGACAGCGCCCGGCGGCTTCGGTTTGGCCGGTCTTCATGCCGGTGGCGCCGGGGTAGTGGTAGATGAGCAGCGGGTTGTTGTTGTACAGGTAGAGCTTGCCGCCGGGGATGGGGAAGGGGATGACGGCGGAGTAGGTGCGCACGACGCTGGCGATGCGCGGCTGGAGCATGTCGACGTGCGCGAGCACGGCGAGGTCGGCGGCGCAGGAGTAGTTGCCGGCGTCGTAGTAGCCGGAGGGGGAGGAGTAGCGCGTGCAGCCGAGCCCGAGCTTGGCGGCCTCTTCGTTCATGCGCGTGACGAACGCGTTGACGCTGCCCGCGACGTGCTGGGCGAGCGCGACGGCGGCGTCGTTGCCGGACGGCAGCAGCAGGCCGTAGAGCAGGCTCTCGAGCGGGACGTGGCGCCCGAGCGGCAGCACGCCGACCTTGGAGCCGGGCATGTCGATGGCTTCCCTGGTGATCAGCACGGGGGCGTCGGGCGGCGCTGCGAGCACGGTGAGCAGCGCGGTCATCATCTTGGTGAGGCTGGCGATGGGCACGGGCTGGAAGGGGTTGAACGACCACAGCACCTGGCCGGTGCTGAGGTTGAACAGCAGCCCCTCGCGGGGTGGCGTGGCGAAGCTCATCTGCACGGGCTCGTCTTGCGGCGGGGAGAAGCCGCGGAGCGCGAGCGCGGGTGCGGCGAGCGGGAAGCCGTGCGGCGACAGCCGCACCGCCGGCGCCACGCGGTGGCGCAGGCTGTGGGCGCCGGCACGATCGCCGTGGCGGCGTCCGCTGCCGGAGCCGTTGGCGAGCGCCATCGCGGCGGCGGTCGCGGCGGCGGCGACGAGCACGAGCGCCCCCAGCACGGCCAGTCGCCGGCGCCGGCGCCGGCGGCGCGCGGCGAGCGCGCGGCGGCTGCGGCTGTGCCCTGGGGTGAGGAAGGGCGAGTGGCTCATGTGCGTGGAGGATTGCGCAGCGCGCCGACGATGCCGACGGCGAGCAGCACGACGATGAAGATCGACACGACGCTGCCCGCGCCGAAGCCCTCACGGACGATGGAGGCGTAGGTGAGGAAGGCGAAGCCTGTGATGAACAGGAGCGCGGCGCCCAGCACGAGCAGGCGCGTCATGCGGCTGCTCGCGACGGTAGCGGCGTTCGACGCTTGGCGAGCAGGCGGATGGTGAGCAGGCCGAAGAGGAAGCCGCCGATGTGCGCGAAGTAGGCGACGCCTTCGCCGCCGACCGGGCTGCTGAGCCCTTCGAGGCCGAGCCACAGCTGCTCGGCGAACCAGAAGCCGAGCAGCCACACGGCTGGGAGCTCGATGATGGTGACGAAGAACACGATGAACACGAGCGTGATGACGCGCGCACGGGGATACAACAGGATGTAGCCGCCGAGCACCGCGGCGATCGCCCCGGAGGCGCCGAGCGTGGCCCCGGTGGAGCTGGGGTCGCTCGCCACCTGCGCGCCGAGCGCGACGACGCCGCCGAGGAGGTAGAAGCCGGTGTAGCGCACGCGTCCCATGGTGTCCTCGACGGTGGGGCCGAAGATGGCGAGGAAGACCATGTTGCCGAAGATGTGCAGGAAGCTGGCGTGCAGGAACATGGCCGTGAAGACGGTCTCCCAGGCTGCGAGCTGCGGCCCAGGGCCGCCGATCAGGCCGCTCTCGCCGCTGGTGAAGCGCCCGCGCTGGCAGCCGACCGCTTCGGCGAGGCCGGAGGACGTCTGCACGTCCACGAGGTCGCAGTGCGTGCCGGGGTGCGTGAGCTGGTAGGGGATGGCGCCGTAGTGCACCTCGACGCTGTTGGTGGGCCCGCCGAAGAAGCTGCCGCCGTGGCGGATCTCGAGCAGGTAGACGACGACGTTGATGAGGACGATCGCGATCGTGACGATCGGCACCCGCGACAGCGGGATGTTGTCTTTGATGGGGAGGATCGGGCGAGCGTAGCCGAGCGGCTACACGCCGGCGGCACGCGGCTGCGCGCCGGCGGCACGCGGCCCCACACCGGGGCGCGACTGCGGTACGTGCTGGTCGGCGTGGTAGGAGGAGCGCACGAGCGGGCCGGCGGCGACGTGCTGGAAGCCGAGCTCGTAGGCGGCGTCCTGGAGCGCGGCGAACTCTTCTGGGTGCCAGTAGCGCACGACGGGCAGATGGCGCTCGGAGGGCCGCAGGTACTGCCCGACGGTGAGCACCTGCACGCCGTGCTGGCGCAGCGCGGCGAACGCGTCGAGCATCTCCTCGTGCGTCTCCCCGAGCCCGACCATGAGCCCGGACTTGGTCACGACCTCGCCTTCGCCGAGCTCGCCGGCGAGCGCCAGCACGCGCAGCGAGCGCTTGAACTGCGAGCCGCGCCGGGCGATGGGATACAGGCGCGGCACGACCTCGACGTTGTGGTTGAACACGTCGGGGCGCTCGGCGATGACCTTGGCGAGCGGCATCTCCTGGCCCTGGAAGTCGGGCGTGAGCACCTCGATCTGGCAGCCGGGCGCCTGGCGGCGGACCTGGCGGATGACGCCGACGAACGCGGATGCCCCCTTGTCGGGCAGGTCGTCGCGGTCGACGGACGTGACGACCGCGTGGCGCAGCCCCATGCGCGCGATCGAACGCGCGACGCGCGCGGGCTCGAGCGGGTCGTTCCAGGTGGGCTTGCCGGTCTTCACGTTGCAGAAGCCGCAGCGCCGCGTGCAGGTGTCGCCGAGGATCATGAACGTGGCGGTGCCGCGCTCCCAGCACTCGCCGACGTTCGGGCAGGCGGCCTCCTGGCAGACGGTGTGCAGGTTCTCCGCGCGGATCAGCTCGGACAGCTCGCGGTAGCGCTGCCCACCTGGCGCGGGCACCTTGAACCACGGCGGCTTACGCTCGCGCAGCGGGCGCACGTTGGGGCCGAGCACGGACAGCACGTCCATGCCGCCGGGGTTCGCCCGCGAGCGCGTTGCACTCATGCCAGCGCGGGCTCCGCAGTCGGGGCGGGAGAGCTCTTCATAGGGGCTCGCTCCGCTCGCTCGTGTGCGTCGGCAGCGGCGATGCCGAGGCGCGCCGCAGACACCAGACGCTGGCGGCGTCCGTGGGCGCGGGCGAAGCTGTGGGCGACGCGCTTGCGAAAGCAGCCGAGGCTCTCGCAGGCGCCGGCGCTCTCGTGCGCACCCTGAAGGGCGCCCTCCACGGCGGAGGACAGGCAGGCGAGCGAGGTCATCTGCACGTCGGGCAGCCCGCAGGCGACGACCCAGGAGAACGGCTCGAGGTCGTTCTCGACGTTGACGGCGAAGCCGTGCGTGGTGACGCCACGCGAGACGTGCACGCCGATGGAGGCGATCTTTCGGTCCGCCACCCACACGCCCGTGTAGTCGATGCCCTCCCGGTGGCGCGAGTGCGCTCGCATGCCCACCTCGGCGAGCGCGTCGACGATCGCGTCTTCCATCGTGCGCAGGTAGCGCCCGATGTCTGTGATGGCCATGATCGGATAGCCGACGAGCTGTCCGGGGCCGTGGTAGGTGAGCTTGCCGCCGCGGTCGGTGGTGTGCACCTCGATGCCTCGCGCCCGGTAGAAGCTCTCGGGCATCGGCAGGTCTGAAGCGCCCGAGCGCCGGCCGCGGGTGTAGGTGGGCGGGTGCTCGAGCAGCAGCAGTGTGTCGGGCACCGCCCCTTCCTGGCGCCGGTCGCGGAGCTGTCCCTGGATGGCGAGCCCGTCGGAGTAGGGGATCAGCCCGAGGTGGCAGACCCACAGCTCGTCGAGAGGCACGCGTGCAGCGCTCATCCAGCCTTCAGCGTAGCGTCCTGCTACGAGAGCATCTCGACAGCATTGCTGATGATGCTATGATGCCACCCTATGAGGACGACGGTAACGCTGGACCCAGACGTGGAGGCGAAGCTGCGGGCGGTGATGCGCGAGCGCGGCGTGTCGTTCAAGGCGGCCATCAACGACGCCGTGCGCGCGGGCCTGGGTGGGACGATTCCGGCAGCGCGTCCATACCGCATGCCCACCGCTCCCCTGGGTGTGCGGCCGGGTGTGAACCTCGACAAGGCGCTCATGCTGGCGGGCGAAATGGAAGACGAGGAGACCTTGCGCAAGATGGCGCTCGGCAAGTGAAGCTGCCGGACCTCAACCTCCTCGTTTACGCGGCTGACGAGACCTCAACGCATCACGAGCGTGCACGGCGCTGGATCGAGAGCACCCTCTCGGGCACGGAGACGGTGGCATTCGCCTGGCTGACTCTCATTGGCTTCGTCAGGCTGAGCACCAGCCCGAGCAGCTTCGCCCGACCTTGGTCGGTCGATCGCGTGCTGCAGGTGGTGGACGGCTGGCTCGATCGGTCGATCGCAACGGTCGTCGACCCCACCGACCGCCACACTGCGGTGCTGCGCGACCTGCTCGGCCCGCTCGGCACCGCTGGCAACCTCACGAGCGACGCGCACCTCGCGGCGCTCGCAATCGAGCACGGCGCCACGTTGTGCTCCCACGACAACGACTTCTCCCGCTTCGCCGGCCTGCGCTGGGAGGACCCGCTCACAGGGTGAGCGCAGCGGGCGCCTGCAACAGATCGCGGATGCGCGCCAGGAACAGCGCCGCTTCCGCGCCGTACAGGATGCGGTGGTCGCACGCCAGCGTCAGCGTCATCGTGTGGCGGAGCGCCATCTCGCCCTCGTGCGCAACCGCGCGCTGGGCGAGCGCGCCCACCGACAGGATGCCCGCCTGCGGCGGGTTGATGATCGCGGTGAAGCTGCGCACGCCGTACATGCCCAGGTTGGACACCGTGAACGTGCCGCCACCGAGCTCCGGCGGGGTGATCGTCCCCGCGCGCACGCGCTCGGCCAGCGCGCGCGCCTCGCGGGCGATCTCGCCCAGCGACTTCTCGTCCGCGTCGAACACCGTCGGCACCACCAGCGCGCCTTCCGCGGCCACCGCCACGCCCACGTTCACCCGCGCGTACAGCTGCAGCTGCCCGTCGCGGTAGCTGCCGTTCGCGCGCTGGTGCTCGCGCAGCGCCAGCGCCGCCGCCTTCACCACCATGTCGTTGTACGTCGGCACGTCGTGCGCGCGCGTGGCCGGCGCGTCCGGCTGCGGCTCGCCGGCGCCTTGGGGCGTCGCGAGCTGCTTCAGCTGCGTGCGCAGCGTCACGCACGCCTCCATGTCCACGTCGATCTGCAGCGTGAAGTCGGGGATCGTCGCCTTCGACTCGGCCATCCGCCGCGCCACCGCCTGCTGCGTGCGCGTCAGCTCCACGATGCTCGTCTCGCCCTTCGCCGTCATCACGCCCTCCAGGGTCTGCCCCTGGGTGCGCTCGCTCGCCGGCGCGGCCTCCACGTCCGCCTTCACGATCCGTCCACCCGGCCCGCTGCCGGCCAGCGAGCGCAGGTCCACGCCGCTCTCCCGTGCGAGGCGCCGCGCGAGCGGGGACGCCTTCACGCGCGCACCCGCCGCCTCGGCCTCGCCGCCGCCCGCCGGCTCCCCGAGAGCGCGCGCGGGTGCAGCCGCCTGCGCGGCTGAGCCGGCGGCCTGCCTCTGCTCGCTACGAACGCCCGACTCCTCATCATCGTTCTCATCCACGCGAGCGCCACGCGCGTCGTCATGGGTGCCCGGCGCCGCGGTGCCCACGCGTGCGATCACCTGTCCCACCGCCAGCGTGTCGCCGGCGGCCACCAGGATCTGCAGCACGCCCGCCTGGTCTGACTCGTAGGTCATCGTCGCCTTGTCCGTCTCGATCTCCACCAGCTCCTCGCCGCGCGCCACCTCCTCGCCGTTGGACTTCAGCCAGCGCAGGATCGTGCCCTCCTCCATCGTGTCCGACAGGCGCGGCATCACGATGTCCGCCATCACGCCGCCTCTGGGTGGGTGGGCCGCCGGGTCGTGGGCGCCCGGCCGGTGGGCGCCTGCTCGAGGTTCAGCGTCTGCAGCACCGCGCCCACGATCTGCGCCTCGTGCGGGTACGCGATGTCCTCCAGTGGCTTGGAGTACGGCATCGGCACGTCCGCGCCCGTCACCCGCCGCACCGGCGCGTCGAGGTCGTCGAACGCCTGCTCTGAGATCAGCGCCGCCAGGTTCGCGCCCACGCCGCCGTGCGGCCAGCCCTCCTCCACGATCACGCAGCGGTTCGTCTTCGCCACCGACGCGCGGATCGTGTCCAGGTCCAGCGGGCGCAGCGTGCGCGGGTCGATCACCTCCGCCTGCACCCCGTGCTCGTCCGCCAGCGTCTGCGCCGCGCGCTCGGCCGTGCGCGCCATCCGCGAGATGCCCACCACCGTCACGTCCCTGCCCTCGCGCGCCACCCGCGCCAGGCCGAAGTGCACCAGATGGTCGGGCTCATCCGGCACCTCGTCGCGCACCCCGTACAGCGACTCGTGCTCGATGAAGATCACCGGGTTCTCGTCGCGGATCGCGCTCTTCAACAGGCCCTTCGCGTCCGCCGCCGTCGCCGGCACCGCCACCAGCAGGCCGGGCACGTGCACGAACAGCGACTCCAGGCAGTGCGAGTGCGTCGGGCCCAGCTGATGGCCCGCGCCCTGCGGCATGCGCACCACCAGCGGCACCTTCGCCTGGCCGCCGAACATGTAGTGGATGTGCGCCGCGTGGTTCACGATCTGGTCGAACGCCAGCAGCGCGAAGTTGATCGTCATCAGCTCCACCACCGGGCGCAGCCCCGTCATCGCCGCGCCCACGCCCATGCCCACGATCGTGTTCTCCGAGATCGGCGTGTCGCGCACGCGCCGCTCGCCGAACTCCGCCAACAGGCCGTCCGTCACCTTGAACGCGCCGCCAAACACGCCGATGTCCTCGCCCATCAGCAGCACGCGCTCGTCGCGCGCCAGCTCCTCGCGCAGGGCCGCGTTCAGCGCCTCGCGGTAGCGCAGCTGCGCCATCAGGCCGCGCCTCCCGCGGTCTCGCCGCCGTCCTCGCCGGCCGCCAGCGCGTCCGTCAGCTGCTTGGGGATCTCGTCGTCCGCCGCTCGCGCAGCACCGTTGTGCGCGCCGGGGGCCGCTGCGCCCGCGGGCGCCTCGCGCGCGCGCTCGCCCGCCGTCTCCACCGAGTACCAGCCGCGCACCTCCCGGTCGAGCGCGTACACGTCGTCGTACAGCGACTCCGCCGACGGGAACGGCGAGGCGTCCGCGAACTCCACCGCCGCGTCCACCCGCGCGAGCGCCCGCGCGTCGATCTGCTCGCGCTCCTGCGCGTCGATCACGCCCTCGTCCACCAGCCGCTGCGCGAACGCCGGCAGCGGGTCGCGCTCGCGCCAGCGCGCCACCTCCTCCTTGCTGCGGTACTGCTCCGGGTCGGCCATCGAGTGCCCGCGAAAGCGATACGTCACCGCCTCCACCAGCACCGGGCTGCGCTCCTCGCGCACGCGCGCCACCGCCTCCGCCAGCACCGCGTGCGTGTCCAGCACGTCCATGCCGTCGCAGCGCATGCCCGGCACCCCCAGGCTCTCGCCCTTGCGCCGCAGGTCGGTCACCGCCGAGTGCCGGCGCAGCGCCGTGCCCATCCCGAACTGGTTGTTCGTCACCATGAACACCACCGGCAGCCGCCACAGCGCCGCCAGGTTCAACGTCTCGCCGAACGTCCCCTGGTTGGACGCGCCGTCGCCGAACGTGCACAGCGTCACCTCCTGCGTGCCCTTGTAGTCGCTCGCCAGCGCAATGCCCGCCGCGATCGGCAGGTTGCCGCCCACGATCCCATAGCCCCCCATGAAGCGGCGCGACAGGTCGAACATGTGCATCGAGCCGCCGCGCCCGCCCGAGCAGCCGTCCACGCGCCCAAACAGCTCCGCCATCACGTTCTCCGGCGGCGTGCCCCGCACCAGCGCGTGCCCGTGCGAGCGGTACGTCGAGATCAGGTAGTCCTCCTCGCGCAGCGCCCGCGCGCTGCCCACGATCGTCGCCTCCTCACCGATCGACAGGTGCAGGAAGCCGCCCACCTTCGCCCGCGCGTACATCTCCCCCGCCCGCTCCTCAAAGCGGCGGATCAGCGTCATCGTCGCGAGCCACTCGCGTGCCTGCTCCGGCTGCGGCAGCTCACGTGCGCTCGCCATCAGTGCTCCACCGTGCTCCAGCGCTCCATGAACTCCCCGTCCTCCAGCCGCGCCAGGTCCTCGCGCAGTTCGCGCGCCAGCTTACTCGCCGCGTGCGGCGAGCGGTCCCAGAACAGCACCACCTCGCCGCTGTCAATCTCCACCACCTCAATGTGGTCCACGCGCGCCGCGTCCGCCAGCAGCGCCGGCGCGCGCCCGGCACGCGTCACGATCAGCCGGTAGGCGCGGTTGGCCTTCATGTCGTCGCTGCTGCTGCCGCCGCCGCGGTCGCTGCTGCTGCCGCCGTCGCTGCTGCTGCCGCCGCTGCCGCCGCCGCGCGCTCGGGCGCGTCCTCGCCAATGAACACATGCTCGCCCAGCGCGATCGCCGGGACGTCCGTCACACCCGCCGCCGCCGCCGCATCCGTGGCGTCCGCCAGCCGCTGCGCCACCGAGTCCAGCTGCGCGCCGCGCAGCACCGCCTGCGGGTGCATCTCGCACGCCGCCGCCGCGATCAGCACGAAGTCCGGGTCCTCCAGCGAGTGCCCGCCCGCGAACGCCTGGCGAAAGGCCGCCTGCGCGAACGGCACCGCGCGGCCGATCGACGCCGCGTACGTGGCCACGCGCATCGCCATCGAGCTGTCGAACGGGAACGGGCTCGGCCAGCGCAGCGGCTGCAGGCCCAGCTCGTGGGCGCGGCGCTCGACCTCGCCGCGCAGCGCTGCGCAGGCGCCTGGGCCGATCGGCCCAGGGCCGATCGACGCGCCGTGGAGCATTTCGTTTTTCGCCGCGCGTGCGCCATGGTATTGCTCGGCGGGATCGGCCGAGTCGGCCTTCAGCTTCCCTGCGAGCACCGGCCGCCATTCGGCCGGCGTCGGCAGCACCTGCAGCACCCGCTCAGCCGCCAGGTATGCCAGCGGGCTGGCGAGGTCGAAGTAGAAGGCGGCCACGGTGGACACCTCGCCGAGGTTAATGCCCTGCCCGAGGCGGCCCGGCCGCCTCAGCCGTGGATCAGCCAGCCGTCGGCGGCGCGGGCAGCCTCCATCACCGCCTCCGACAGCGTGGGGTGCCCGTGGATGATGCGCGCCAGCTCCGGGTAGCCGCCCTCCAGCGCGCGCACGTTCACGAGCTCCTGGATCAGCTCGGTGGCGCGCGCGCCGACGATGTGCCCGCCCAGCAGCTCGCCGTAGCGGCTCTCGCCCACGACCTTCACGAGCCCGGTGCGGTCGCCGTACACCGTGCCGCCGCCGACCGCCCCGTAGGGGACCTTGCCGACGACCACCTCGTAGCCCTGTTCGCGCGCCTGCTCCTCGGTCAGCCCGAAGGAGCCCACGTTCGGCGTGCAGAACGTCGCGCGCGGGATGTCCGCGTGGGCGATCGGGTGCGTCTGCAGCCCGGCGATGTCCTCCGCCGCGATGATCCCCTCGTCGGACGCCTTGTGCGCGAGCGCCGGGCCGGCCACGAGATCGCCGATCGCGTACACGCCCGCGCGCGTCGTGCGCAGCGCGCCGTCCACCTGCACCAGGCCGCGCGCGTCCAGCTGCACGCCGGCCTCCGCCAGCCCCAGCGCCTCCACGTCCGCGCCGCGTCCCGCCGCGATCACCAGGTAGTCGGCCGTCGCCGACTCCTCGCCGTAGGAGAACGTCACGCTGGACTCGTCCGTCGCCACGTTCGCCACCGGGGTGCGCGTGTGCACCCCGATGCCCTGGCGCTTCAGGCCGCGCTCGACCAGCCGCGAGATGTCCGCGTCCTCGGTCGGCAGCACCCGTTCGAGCATCTCCAGCAACAGCACCTCGCTGCCCAGGCGCGCGAACGCCGAGGCGATCTCCGTGCCCGACGCCCCCGCGCCGACCACCGCCAGGCGCGCCGGCACCTCCGCCAGCGCCCACGCCTCCTCGGTGCCGATCACGCGCCCGCCGAACTGCACGCCGGGGAGCGGCCGTGGCACCGAGCCGGTTGCCAGGATCACGCTGCCCGCAGCAACCACCGTGGGCTCGGAGCTGAACACGTCCACGCGCACGTCGCCGTCCGCGGTCAGCGTGCCGTCGCCCTCGAGCACGTCGATGCCGTTTTTCTTGAACAGTCCGCCCACGCCCGAGGTCAGCGTGTTGACCACCTTTTCCCGGCGCGCCTGGATCGCGGGATAGTCGATCTCCACGCCGCTCACCCGCAGGCCGAACTCCTCGCTGTCGCGGATCTCCGACAGCAGATCCGCCGAGCGCAGCACCGCCTTGGCGGGGATGCACGCGTAGTTCAAGCAGCGCCCGCCCAGCTTGTCGCGCTCGACCACCGCCGTGCGCTGGCCGAGCTGGGCGGCGCGAATCGCCGCCACATAGCCGCCGGGCCCGGCGCCGATCACGATCGTGTCGTAGGAGCCCTCAGCCATCGAGCGCGCACACTATCGAAGCTAACTGCGCGATCGGGGACGCGCGCGGTCTTCGCCGGCCTGAATTCGGCCCATCACACGGACGAGCTTCCAGAACAGCCAGCCGCTGAGCGCGATCGCCAGCAGGCAGAACGCCGCCGCTTTGATCGTCGCCGCCACCACCAGCGCCAGCGAGGTGACGACCACCTGGAAGGCGAGCAGCGCCTCGAAGCCGAGCACCGCCAGGTAGCGGCGGCGGAAGATGCCCACCGCGAGCGCGGCGAACACGAGCGCCAGGAACACGGCGCCCGGCAGCGAGCCGCCGTGCTTGGCGAGGTCGTGCACGGTCAGCCCGCCGACGAGCACGCCGCACGACAGCAGCGCGCACACGCCCGCCGCGATCACCAGCGGCGTCGGGCGCTCGTCCGCCCCCAGCGGCTGTAGCGGGGCGGGCTCCCGCCGCCGGCGCTCCTCGCGCTCGCCGTCCGGCGTCTCGGTCATGGGCGCGCCCCGCCCAGGGTCTGCCATCGCGCTACGCCTCGACAGCGCGCGCCGCCAGGCGCGCGTGCAGCTCGCGCGCGGCCAGCGCGGGGTCCTCGGCGTCCGCGACCGCGCGCAGCACGCACGCGCGCGCCGCGCCCGCCGCGAGCGCGCCGTCCAGATTGTCAGCGTCCAGGCCGCCGATCGCGAAGAACGGCACCGGCGCGTGCGCGGCGGCGTAGCGGATCAGCTCCACGCCCACCGCCGCCCGCCCCGGCTTGGTGGGCGTCTCGTGGATCGGGCCCACGCCGATGTAGTCCACCACGGACGCGTCGATCGCGTCGATTTCCGCCGGCGAGTGCGTGGACACGCCGAGCAGCATGTTCGCGCCCACCAGCTCGCGCACGGCGCTCGCCGGCATGTCGTCCTGGCCGACGTGCACCCCGTCCGCGCCCGCCTGGAGCGCGATGTCAGGCCGGTCGTTGACGATGAACAGCGCGCCGTGGCGCTCGCACAGTTCACGGGCGGCGCCGGCGAGTGCCGTGAGCTCCTCGTCGGGGAGCTGCTTCTCGCGCAGCTGCACGATGTCCACCCCGCCCGCGATCGCCGCCTGCAGCAGCGCGGGCAGCCCGCGTCCGCCGGGGCTCGCGCCGCACACGAGGTACAGCCGCGCTGCCGCCAGTCGCGCGCGGCGCTGGGAGCCCAGATCGAGGATGCTCATCGACAGCAAGTCTCGCAGCCGGGCGCCGCATCCGGGCGGCGGCCGCAGGGCTAGCATCATCGGCAATGCCCGTGCAGCAGCAGAGCGACGTGGTGGTGGTCGGCGGCGGCATCATCGGCCTGGCCGTCGCCTGGCGTGCGCGCCAGGCTGGGATGTCGGTCCTCGTGCTGGAGCGCGACGTCGTCGGCGAGGCCACCTCGCGCGTGGCGGCGGGCATGCTCGCGCCGGTGGCCGAGGTCGAGTTCGGGGCGGGCGGACGGCGGCTGCTGGAGCTGGGGCTGCGCTCGGCGGAGATGTGGAGCGACTTTGCGCTCGAGCTGGAGACGGCGAGCGGCGTGTCCGTGGGCCTGCTGCGCACGGGCACGCTGCTCGCCGCGCGCGACGAGGACGACGCCCGCGAGCTCGAGCGCCAGCTGGAGTTCCGGCGCTCGCTCGGCCTGGACGTCGCGCGGCTGCTGCCGAGCGAGGCGCGCGAGCTGGAGCCGGCGCTCGCGCCCACCATACGCCTGGCGCTGGAGGCGCGCGACGACCACTCCGTGGACCCGCGGCTGGTGCTGGCGGCGCTGACGCGCGCGTGCGCGTCCAGCGGCGTCGAGGTGCGCGCGCATGCGCCGGTCGCGCGCGTGGAGCTCGACTCCGCCGCGTCGCGCGTCACCGGCGTGACGCTCGCAGGCGGCGAGCTGCTGCCCGCGCGGCAGGTGGTGCTGGCGGCGGGTCCGTGGAGCGAGCAGATCGACGGTCTTCCGCCCGGCATGCGCGTGCCGGTGCGGCCGGTGAAGGGCCAGATCCTGCGCCTGCGCGACCCCGCCGGACCGGGGCTGCTGCAGCGCGTGCTGCGCTTCCGCGGCGGCTATCTCGTGCCGCGCGAGGACGGCGGGTACGTGCTCGGCGGCACCGTCGAGGAGCGCGGCTTCGAGCTCCGGCCGACGGCCGGCGGGGTGTACGAGCTGCTGCGCGACGCGCACGAGCTCGTGCCGGGCATCAGCGAGCTGCGGATCGACGAGCTGTCCGTGGGGTTGCGGCCGGGCACGCCCGACAACGCGCCGGCGATCGGCCTGGGCGGGATCGACGGCCTCGTGTGGGCCACCGGCCACTACCGCAACGGCATCCTGCTCGCGCCGCTCACCGCCCAGCTCGTCGCCTCGCTGCTCGCCGGCGAGGACGCAGACCCGTTGCTGTCGGTGTGCTCGCCCGAGCGCTTCTTCGCCGCGCCTGTGGAGCCGGTGCGATGATCGTCCTCAACGGCGAGCGCTCCGACGTGCGTCCCGGCGCGACGGTCGCCGAGCTGCTCGCGCGCCTGGGGCTCGACGCGGACGCGCGCGGCGTGGCCGTCGCGGTCGACGGCGAGGTCATCCCCCGCGGGCGCTGGGACTCGTGTCCGGTGCCGGCGGACGCGCGCGTGGAGGTGCTGACGGCGATGCAGGGAGGATGATGTGGCGATGGCCGACACGCTGAGCGCACCAGCCGGCGACGCACGGGACGCCACGACGCCCGCCGCTGGGACGCCCGCCGCTAGAGCGCAGGCCGCCAGAGCGCAAGCCGCAGGCGTGCCGGGCGCCGCTGACGCGCCGCTGACGATCGCCGGCCGGCAGCTGCGCTCGCGCCTGCTGCTGGGGACCGGCGGCTTCGCATCGCTGGAGCTGGTGGAGGACGCGATCGCCGCGAGCGGCTGCGAGCTCGTGACGGTGGCGCTGCGGCGGCTCGACCCCGCCCACACGCACCGCGGCTCGCTGCTGGACGTGCTGGCGCGGGCGGGCGTGGACGTGCTGCCGAACACCGCCGGCTGTCACACCGCGCGCGACGCGGTGATCACGGCGCGCATGGCGCGCGAGGCGTTTGCCACCGACTGGGTGAAGCTGGAGGTGATCGGCGACGAGGACACGCTGCTGCCGGACGCGCCGGAGCTGCTGCGCGCAGCCGAGCAGCTGCTCGACGACGGCTTCGTGGTGCTCCCGTACACCACCGACGACCCTGTGCTCGCACGCCGCCTGGCCGACCTCGGCTGCGCGGCGGTGATGCCGCTCGGAGCGCCGATCGGCAGCGGCATGGGCATCCGCAACCCGTACAACATCGCCTTGATCCGCGAGGCGGTGGACGTGCCGGTGGTGCTCGACGCGGGCGTCGGCACGGCCTCGGACGCGGCGCTCGCGATGGAGCTCGGCTGCGACGCGGTGATGGTCGCCTCGGCGATCTCGCGCGCGCAGGACCCGGTGGCGATGGCGCACGCGATGCGCGCGGCGGTGCACGCCGGGCGCCTCGCGCGCGGCGCGGGCCGCATCCCGCGCCGGCGCTACGCGACCGCCTCCACGCCCGACGAGGGCCTCGCCGACTTCAGTTGCGACTGAGCACGCGCCGGCGCCGGGCGGTCTTCGTGCCAGCTTGGCCGTGTCAGCTGACGACTTCGATCGAGCCGTTCATCGTCACCGGGTAGAACGTGCACACATAGTGGATGACTCCTGGCTTTGTCACCTTCAGTTCAAACGAGCCGCCTTCGCCGAAGCTCTTGGAGGCGAAGTGCATCGGGCCGCCCTCGCTCACCACGTTCGCCTGGGTTGCGTCGTAGTTGGTCCACTTGATCGTGGCGCCCAGCTTCACCCTGACGGTGTCCGGGTCGATGGCGATGTTGCGATAGGCGATTTGCACGACCCCGCTCTGCACCGGCTCGCTCCTCGAGGGGGTGGCGAACTTCGGCGTGGTGTCGGGTTTGATGCTCGCGCTGGGCGTGCTCGCCGAGGTCGTTGTCCTGCCCGGCTGCGAAGCGGTGGAGCTGGTAGTCGAGCTGCTGGTCGTGCCGCTGGATGTGGGGCTGCTGCTCGAGGAGCCGCATGCGGCGAGGAACGCGACGGCGCAGCAGGCGAGCGCCAGCGCTGAGAAGCGTTTCGTCATCGGCGCACTCACCCTAGCCTAGACTGGCTCGCTCATGGTGCGCCTTGGAAGCTGGATCAGGCCGGCCGGTGGGAGTCCGGTCCGGGTAGACGCCGGAGTGCCCGGTAGCAGGCCCCGGTTCGTTGTCGAGAGGCGGCGGGCTGAGCGGGGCGTCAAGTGCCTCTTTGGAGGGAGCA
>DATJRV010000035.1:0-1360 GCA_035504435.1 Solirubrobacteraceae bacterium | reverse complement strand
CTATTACGGGCCTGTCGCGTCGCCCTGGCTGCCGCCCAACTGGAGCACCGCGCGCGGGCGCGAGGCGCTGGGTTCGGGCAAGCGCGGCCTCTTGACGCCGGGCGGCTCGTCCGGCGGCTCCGCCTCCGCTGTCGCCGCGCGCCTCTGTCTCGCCGCGACCGCGAGCGACACGGGCGGCTCCATCCGCCAGCCTGCGGCCTTCACCGGCGTCGTCGGGATCAAGCCGACCTATGGCCGCTGCTCGCGCTACGGCATGGTCGCCTTCGCCTCGTCGCTCGATCAGGCGGGACCGCTCGCGCGCACCGTGCGCGACGCAGCGATCATGCTGCGCTCGATGGCCGGGCCTGATCCCAAGGATTCCACCTGTTCGCCGGCCTCTGTTCCCGACTATGAAGCCGCCGTCGGGCGTTCGGTGAAGGGCATGACGATCGGCGTGCCGAGGGAATATCGCCTCGAGGGCATGAGCGATGAGATCGAGCGCTTATGGGCGCGCGGCGCCGAGTGGCTTCGCGCCGCGGGCGCGAGCGTGGTCGACGTCAGCTTGTCCCATACGCCTTACGCGCTGCCTGCTTATTATATAGTGGCGCCCGCGGAGGCCTCGAGCAATCTCGCCCGCTACGACGGTGTGCGCTACGGCCTGCGCGAGCCGGCGCCCGACGTCATCGAGCTTTACGAGAAGACGCGCGCAAGCGGCTTCGGGGCGGAAGTGCGTCGCCGCCTCATGATCGGCACCTACGTGCTCTCCGCCGGCTATTACGACGCCTACTACCTCCGGGCGCAGAAAATCCGCACCCTGATCAAGCGCGACTTCGAGCGCGTCTTCGCCGCTGGCGTCGATGCGGTTCTCACCCCCGCCACGCCATCCGCCGCCTTCGGGATCGGCGAGGTGGGTTCGGACAACCCGGTCGAAATGTACTTGAACGACATCTTCACCGTGACCGTCAACATGGCCGGCCTGCCGGGGCTTGTCGCGCCCGCGGGCCTGTCGAACAAGGGCCTGCCGCTTGGGCTGCAGCTTATCGGCCGGCCGTTCGACGAGGAGACGCTGTTCACACTCGGCGAGACGATCGAGCAGTCGGCAGGGCGAATGACGCTGCCGGAGCCGTGGTGGGCATGAGGCGCCTGCGAGGTTTGGATCAAAAGCAGAGTCCCTGACATGGCGACAGAGAAAGCGAGCGCGAAGCTCATCAAAGGCGCGACCGGCGATTGGGAGGTGATCGTCGGGCTCGAGGTCCACGCCCAGGTGACCTCGCGCTCGAAGCTGTTCTCCGGCGCTTCGACCGCGTTCGGCGGCGAGCCGAACTCGCATGTTTCGCTCGTCGATGCGGCGATGCCGGGCATGCTGCCGGTGATCAATCGC
>DATJRV010000034.1:0-1536 GCA_035504435.1 Solirubrobacteraceae bacterium | reverse complement strand
GCGCGGGCGGCCTCCAGACGCGCAGCCTCGTCCTTCAAGACGCGAAGCTGCTCATCGATCTCCTTGACGGCGGTCTGGACAAAGTCAGGCACGGTGTGACCTCTCGTGTGTAGATGTGAATTAGGAGCCGGGCGAATCCGGCTGGTCTGGCTGGGTCGGTGTCGAGCTGCTCCGTGCGGGTCATCTGGCGCAGCTAACGAACTGCTATTCGCCAGCAATGTTAGTTCGGATGGGGGCCGAGGAATCCTGCTGCCCGCGACGCGGAGCGGAGTCATTTCGGCGGCTGGTCGATAGACCCGCTCGAACGGTCAGTCGCCGGCGTCGGGCGCTACCACGCCAAGGGTTACGCAGTCGGCGTCGACGTCACCTGACACGTGCAGGGGCCACATAAGACCAAGGTGTCCGACCGTCGTGGCGTGTCTGTGAGCTGAGCTCAGACCCGCAGCGAGAGTTCGAGAGATCCTCGGCGCCGGATGCTCGCCACGCGCCCGGTCGACTCGACCCGCTGAGCCGCGGACATGGGCTGACCGACAGGACGCGTCTGTCAGGAGGGGACCGGAGGGACGGGTCGGATGCGCAACGCCTGTCGGGACGACGCAGGGGCTGAGGCACACGTCCGGCGATGAACGTTTCTGCGGCTCGCGTGGGGTGACGCGAGCCGGCTCAACAAACCGGAGCCCGCTCAGCGGGCTCGCTCAAATCACATACCTACAGGAGGCCCTTATGGGTTCGATGGTGAAGGCCGATTCGGATCGGCGGGAGCTGGTGCGTGAGCGCCGGCAGGCGAGGATGGCGCGCAAGCAGGAGCGCCGGGACGCTCGCGAGCACAAGCGGGCGCAGATGAGCGCGCCGCCGGCGGCGGTGTCGCCGATTCGGCGCGCGGCGCAGGAGCAGGTCGACGCGGAGCTTGACCGGATCGTGACCGAGGCGCTGCAGCGCCACGACCGGGACGCCGCGACCGCGAACTTGGACCGCGCCGTCAGCGTCGCGCTGGCACCGCGGACAATCGACGTGCGACCGACTGGCGAGCGGCACGTTGGGCAACTACCGGCGGGCTCACAGACTGTGAGGGCATCCGCGGGACAGCGCGTGATGACCGAGACGTCGTCCGCGGCTGGGAGCAATGAGCGCGCGTCGCGGCGTGAGCGCGACATCGCGGTGTTCCGGGAGCGGCGCCGGCGGGCGGCGGACGAGGCGCGGGCGGAGGCGCGGGAGCGGATCGCGCGGTCGGGCGAGCTCGCGTGCGTCGCGGATGCGCTCGCCGCGCTGGCCCACCCGGCCGCCAGGGCCTGGGACGCGGAGCGGCAGGAGCTCGAGCGGGCGCTTCAGGGGGGTCGGATCGTCGAGGTTGGAGCGGTCGCGCGGCGATCGCTGTGGGCGATCAGCCGCGATGCGGCGCGCAGCTCGCGCCGGGCCAGGCGCGATCCGGATCTCGCGCTCGCGGCGTGCGTCGCCTACGCGATCATCGCGCGCCTACCGCGAAGCGCGCTGCGCAGCGCGCAGCGCACCCGCGCCGCCGTGCCTGCTCGTGCTGTC
>DATJRV010000033.1:0-116600 GCA_035504435.1 Solirubrobacteraceae bacterium | reverse complement strand
TGAGCAGGCTGTCAAGGTCGGCGAGCACGAGGCCACCTCCGTGGTCGACGTTGCGATTGCAACGCCGACCTTCGACAGCCGGCCCATCTCCCCCTGCGCCGCAGCCACCCCCGCCGCCAATTCGGAATCAGTCATCTAGCTGTGCCGGACGGCGAGCTGCTGATCGACGAGCCGGCGGCGGGGCTCGTGCGGCTGACGATCTCCAACCCCGCGAAGCGCAACGCGCTCGATCATCCGATCCTGGACGCGATCAGCGACACGCTCACCGGGCTCTCGCAGGCGGGCGCGGGTGCGCGCTGCGTGATCGTGACCGGCGCGCACGGGATGTTCTCCGCCGGCTACGACATCGGCGAGATCCCCGAGGAGGACTTCGAAGCGCAGGCCGAGCGCCTGGTGGCGCACCCGTTCACGCAGGCGATCGAAGCGCTGGAAGCGTTCCCCTACCCCACGCTCGCGGCGCTGCCGGGGCACACGATCGGCGGCGGCCTGGAGCTGGCGCTGGCGTGCGACCTGCGCGTGGCGCAGGCGGACATCAAGCTGGGCATGCCCCCGGCGAAGCTCGGGCTGGTGTACTCGCACACGGGGCTGCGCCGCTTCATCGACGCGATCGGCGCGGCGCGCACGCGCGAGCTGTTCCTGCTCGGCGCCTACATCGACGCTGCCACCGCGCTCGCGTGGGGGTTGGTCAACCGCGTGGCTTCAGGTGCCGAGCTGGAGGCCGTCGCGCTCGCGTTGGCGAGCGAGCTGGCGGGCAACGCGCCGCTGTCGCAGGTGGGCAACAAGCGCGTGATCGCCGCGCTGCTGGCGGCGGAGGGCGAGCTGCCGGCCGCGGTGGAGGACGAGCTGATCGAGCTGCGCCGCGCGTCGTTCGCCTCGCGGGACCTGCGCGAGGGGATGCGCGCGTTCGCCGAGCGGCGCGGGCCGCGCTGGCGCGGCGAATAGCCGCAAACACCGTCGATGCCGTCCGCCGCTGCGCATACCGTTGTGTGCGTGCCGCCGCTGATCACCCGCGAGGAGGCGCTGCGCCTCGGCGAGATCGAAGACCACGAGCAGATCGAAGCGCTGGTCGGGCGAGCGTGGGAGGCACGCGTGGAGCGCTTCGCCGACTCCACCGACATGTGCTCGCTGGTCAACGCCAAGTCGGGCGGCTGTGCCGAGGACTGCGGCTTTTGCGCCCAGTCGCGCTTCGCGCAGGCCGAGACGCCGATGCACGCGATGATGGAGCCCGAGCAGGTCCTTGAACACGCGCGCGCGGCGGAGGCTGCCGGTGCCCACCGCTTCTGCATGGTCACCCAGGGGCAGGGGCTCTCGCGCCGCGACTTTAATAAATATATAGAAGGAGTTCGTCTCGTCACAGAGCACACGAACTTGAAGCGCTGCGCTTCGGTCGGCCATCTCTCACCGGAGCGGGCGAAGGCGTTGCGCGACGCGGGCGTCCAGCGCGTGCACCACAACGTGGAGACCGCGCGCAGCTACTACGACGAGGTCACGAGCACGGTCCGCTACGAGGGCCGGCTGCGCACCATCGCCGCCGTCCGCGAGGCGGGGTTGGAGACGTGCGTGGGCGGCATCCTCAACCTCGGCGAGACGCGCGAGCAGCGCGTGGAGATGGCGTTCGAGCTGGCGGACATCAACCCCACGAGCGTGCCCATCAACATGCTCAACCCGCGACCGGGGACGAAGTTCGGCGAGCGCGAGTTCATGGACCCGTGGGAGGCCGTGAAGTGGATCGCGATCTTCCGGCTGATCCTGCCGGAGGCGCTCTTTCGCCTGTGCGGCGGGCGCGTGGAGAACCTCGCGGAGCTGCAGGGACTGGCGGTCAAGGCGGGCATCAACGGGGTGATGATGGGCAACTTCCTGACCACGCTCGGCAACCCCCCGGAGGCCGACCGGGAGATGTTCGAAGCGCTCGGGCTGAACGTGGCGCGCCAGCCGGACAACGCCGCGAACCCGCGTCCGGACAACCGCTCGGGATGGCTCGCCGGGGACGCACCCACCGCGCCGGCGCCCGACGCCCGCACGCCGGAGGGCGGCACGCCGGAGTGCGTCGAGCTGAACGTGCGCCTGTGGGACCCCTCCACGCAGCTGCGCTACCGGGCCAAGCGAAAGGTGCCGCCGCGAGCGGACGGCGCCATCGACACCGTTCGAGCGGCCTAGCGCAAGAGCAGAAATATGAACGAGATCGAACAGCGCCTGGCGGAACTGGAGCAGCTCGGTCTCACCCGGCGCCTGCGGCTGGTGAGCGGACCGCAGGGGGCGACCGTGCTGGTGGACGGCAAGCCGGTGCTGCTGTTGTGCTCGAACAACTACCTGGGGCTCGCCGACCATCCGCGCGTGCGCGAGGCGGCGGCCGACGCGGCGATGCGCTGGGGCGTGGGCGCCGGCTCCTCGCGCCTGGTGTCGGGGACGATGACGATCCACGGGCGCCTGGAGGAACAGCTCGCGGAGTTCAAGGGCAGCGAGGCGTGCGTGCTGTTCGGCTCGGGCTATCTGGCGAACATCGGCGTGATCGACGCGCTCGCCGCCAGCGGCGACACGGTGTTCTCCGACGAGCTCAACCACGCGTCGATCATCGACGGCTGCCGGCTCTCGCGCGCGGAGGTGATCGTGTATCGCCACCGCGACGTCGAACACCTGGATTGGAGCTTGCGCAAGCACGCACGGCGCGAGTGCAGGCGGCTGATCGTGACCGACTCGGTGTTCTCGATGGACGGCGACGTCGCGCCGCTGAGCGCGATCGCCGAACTGGCCGACATGCACGGCGCGCGCGTGCTCGTGGACGAGGCGCACGCCACGGGCAATCTCGGCCCCGGCGGGCGCGGCGCGGTGGCGGAGGCGGGGCTGGAGGACGAGATCGACGTGGTCGTGGGAACGCTCGGCAAGGCGCTCGGCTCCTACGGGGCGTACGCGTGCGCAAGCGAGGAGATCGTCCGCTACCTGATCAACTGCGCCCGCCCGCTGATCTACTCGACGGCCCCCTCTCCCCCCGCCGTGGCGGGCGCGCTGGCGGCGCTGTCGCTGCTGCGCGAGCGCCCGCACCGCGTGCAGCGCCTACGCTCCAACGCGCGGCTGCTGCGGCGAGCGCTCGCCGGCGAGGGCTTCCCGGTCGCGGACACGGACATGCACATCGTGCCGCTGATCGTGGGCGAGCCGCGCGCCACCATGCGGCTGTGCCAGGAGGCGCTCGAGCGGGGCGTGTTCGCGCAGGCGATCAGGCCGCCGAGCGTGCCCGAGGGCTTCTCGCGCCTGCGCCTGACGGCAATGGCCTCGCACACGGCCAGCGAGCTGGAGATGGCCGCGGGCGTGCTCGGCGACGCCGCACGGGCGGCAGGCGTGCAGCCCGAGGCGTTCATGCCGGCGCTCAACGAGCGCCACGAGGAGGTGCTCGAGCCGGCCTCCGAGCGGGAGCTCGCGTATGCCGAGAGGGGTGCGCACGCCTACGAACGCGCGCCCGAGCTTGACGAGACGGGCCCGATGAGCGCCCCGTTCGACCTCGAGCGCGATGGCGAGGCGATCGCGGGGGACGCGCGGGTGTCGGCCGGCGCCGCCGCGGCGACGCCGTTTGACCTCGAGCGCGATCTCCAAGACGTGCGCGCCGCTTAGCGCCCGACGGGTCGCCACGTGCGCGGGCTGTTCGTCACCGCGACCGACACGGGCGTCGGCAAGAGCGTTCTCAGCGCCGCGCTGCTCGCGGCGATGGTCGCCGACGGCGAGACAGTGCGCGCGTACAAGCCGGTCGTCACCGGCCTCGATGACCCCGCGGAAATAGCGGCGCGCGGCCCCTGGCCCGCCGATCACGAGCTGCTGGCGATGGCCGCCGGCATGGACCCCGCGGAGGTCTCGCCACTGCGCTTCGGCCCCGCCGTCTCGCCGCATCTCGCAGCGCAGCTCGCGGGCCGCAGCATCGACCCGACGCAGCTGCTCGCAGGCGCGCAAGCGCGCGGCGCCGAAGGCACGCTCGTCGTGGAGGGCGTCGGCGGCCTGCTCACCCCGCTGGCCGACGACTTCAGCGTGCGCGAGCTGGCGTCCGCGCTGGCGCTGCCCGTGCTGGTGGCCGCCCGTCCTGGTCTCGGCACGATCAACCACACGCTGCTCACACTGGCTGTGGCACGCGGGCTCGGTTTGGACGTGCGCGCAGTGGTGCTCACGCCTTGGGGGAAAGAGCCGACGGTCCTCGAACGCTCCAACCGTGCGACCATCGCGGCTCTTGGCGCCGTGCCGGTGCACACGCTGGCGAGTGCGGACCCAACGATCGCCGGCCTTGCAAGTGCCGGCGCGGGGTTGCCTTGGCGGGAGTGGGTTGGCGTCGGCGCGCACGTTGACAGGCGGACTCAGTGCGATACCGGCGACTGACGGGCGGAACCACGGCCGGCGGGCCGGTGCTTAGCGTGGAGAGCGAGCCCCGGCGTCGGCTGCTGGCTTGTCAGGCGTCGTTTGCAGCAGCCGTATTTCTTGCCTTCTTGGTCTTGGAGTTGTGGGGTCCCTTGGTTGTGCCGGCGGGGAGTGCTCGGGTGCGTCGGCGACGCAGTGTTGAGGTGGTCCCAACGCTGAGCGTGACGCTCTCGGCGGGGAACGCGGCTCGGATCTCCAGGCGTCCGCCGAGGGCCTCGATATAGCGGCTTAGCGTGGAGATCCGAACGTCGGCCTCTCCGCGCTCGATCTGTGAGATGTTCTCCTGGGTAACGTCGAGTCGGTCAGCGACGATGGCCTGGGTAAGGTCGAGCCGGCGGCGCAGGTCTCCGAGCATGGCTGCCTTATGCTTCTCGACGTTCGCGCGACGCGCAGGGTCGGCATCGATCTGCTTGCGCAGCTGATCGAAGCTCTTGGGCCTGTTTGTGGTTTTGGCGGAGGTCACGGGATTGCTCCTTCATCGCGAAGTGTTTGCAGATGTTCGTCGTAGAGGCTGTCGGCAACCTGGATTGCTTCGGCATACCAGCTGCTCCAGCGGCGAGCCTTGTCTCCGCCCACGAGCAGGATCGCCATGCGACGAGGGTCGAAGGCGAAGAGCACGCGTATGTGCCCACCGCGGGGGCGTAGCTCCTTCATGTTTGGATGCCGAGAGCCTTTGAGCGTGTCCACCAGCGGGCGTCCAAGGGCAGGGCCGCCCTGCTCCAGCAGCTCGACGGCCGCGGTGACGCGCTCTTGCTCCTCGGCTGTAAGCTCGTCCCACCACGATCCGAACGTATCGGTGTACTCGACGTCCCACACCCAGCGAGTATAAACCAAAACTTGTAGAAGTCAAGACTTATGGCAAGCAATGACGCTAGGCCGCTCATTCCTGCCGCTGTCAAAGCAAGGCAAGGGCATCGTGACGCCCAAAGGCTCCACCGCCGGTCATCCTACGAGCCCCGCCTGGGCCTAGCCGCGGCCGGCGGATCTAGCGGCCGCGACGACCGCGTCGCACACACTCGCCAGATCTTGCTCGTCGATCACGTACGGCGGCATCGTGTAGATCAGATCGCGAAACGGGCGCAGCCACACGCCACGCTCGACGGCCGCCGCGGTGGCCGCCGCCACATCGACCTCGCGCTCCATCTGCACCACGCCGATCGCGCCCAGCGCCCGCACGTCCGCGACACCCGGGAGCTCGCGCGCGGGCTCGAGGCCGGCGCGCAGCCCAGCCTCGATCGCCGCCACGCGCCCCCGCCACGACCCGTCGGCCAGCAGCCCCAGCGACGCCAGCGCGACCGCGCACGCCAGCGGGTTGCCCATGAACGTCGGGCCGTGCATCAGCCCTCCCCCCTCCCCCGCTGAGACGGCGTCGGCGACAGCGGCCGTGCACAGCGTGGCGGCGAGCGTCATGTAGCCGCCGCTCAGCGCCTTGCCCACACACATCACATCCGGCGTCACGCCGGCGTGCTCGCAGGCGAACAGCGCGCCGGTGCGCCCGAAGCCGGTGGCGATCTCGTCGAGCACCAGCAGCAGGCCGTGCTCGTCGCACACGCGTCGCAGCAGCGCCACGCACGCCGGCGAGTGAAAGCGCATGCCGCCCGCTCCCTGCACGACCGGCTCGACGATCACGCCCGCCAGCTCGTCTGCGTGCGCCGTCGCCAGCGCGTCCACATGCCGCGCCCAACGCTCGTCGAGAGCGGCGTGAAAGCCATCGGGTGGACGCTCGGCGAACACGTGCTCGGCGAGCACGCCGGTGAACAGGCTGTGCATCCCGCCGACGGGGTCGCACACGGCCATCGCGCCCAGCGTGTCGCCGTGGTAGCCGCCCCTGACGGTCAGCAGTCGCGTGCGCCCTGCGCGTCCGAGCGCCCGCTGGTACTGCAGGCACAGCTTGATCGCCACCTCCACCGACACGGACCCCGAGTCGGCGAGGAACACCCGCTCGAGACCTTGCGGAGCCAGCTCGGTGAGCCGCCGCGCGAGGCGCACGCCGGGCTCGTGCGTGAGCCCACCGAACATCACGTGCGCCATGTTCTCCAGCTGCGCGCGCAGCGCCTCGTCGAGCACCGGGTTGCGATACCCGTGGATCGCGCACCACCACGAGGCCATCCCGTCGATCAGCTCGCGCCCGTCCGCCAAGCGCAGCCGCACCCCCTCC
This sequence comes from Solirubrobacteraceae bacterium, assembly GCA_035504435.1. Classification (GTDB taxonomy): domain Bacteria; phylum Actinomycetota; class Thermoleophilia; order Solirubrobacterales; family Solirubrobacteraceae; genus Palsa-744. The sequence continues at coordinate 110,050 of DATJRV010000033.1, read as the reverse complement.
GCCGAGACCACCGGCAGCGGCGTCAGTGGCGCGGGCAGCGCGCCATACGGGTGCCACACGCGCTCACGGTCGACCGCGAGCAGCGTGTCCCAGTCGGCTGCGGACCTCGCCACCAGGGAGTCAGCTCAGCGGCTTCTCACTCTTCGTACAGCGTGAAGTCGCGCTTGCGCGCGCCGCACACCGGGCAGAACCACGTCTCGGGGATGTCCTCGAAGGCCGTCCCGGCGGGGATGCCGCCGTCCGGGTCCCCTTCCTCGGGGTCGTAGATGAAGCCGCAGGACTCGCAGATCCAGCGCTGGAGCGTCTCCGTCGGCGCGCTCATGTACGCGCTGTGAATGTGGTGCTTGTCATGCGCGAAAGGTTAGCGACCGGTAGGGTCGATGGATGCGCCCGCCTGAGGAGAGCGTGCGTCCGGCGTCCCCCCCGCAGGGAGAGCCCGGCGCTGCGTACAACCCCGGTCCACCCACCCGCCCACGCCAGGCCGCAAGCGTGATCCTGCTGCGCGGCGGCGCTGACGCGCTCGAGCTGCTGCTCGTCAGGCGCACCCCGAAGGCACGCTTCATGGGCGGCGTGTGGGTGTTTCCAGGTGGGGCGGTGGATGCGGGCGAGGGCGATGGCGAGGAGGCGCACCGCGCGGCGGCGCTGCGCGAGCTGCGCGAGGAGGCGGGGATCGAGCTCGACGATCCGGCGGCGCTGGTGAAGTTCTCGCGCTGGATCACCCCCGCAGAGGTGCAGATCCGCTTCGACACGCACTTCTTCCTCGCCGAGCTGCCATCCGGCCAGCAGCCGCGCATCGACGGCGAGGAGTGCGTGGACCTGGGCTGGTTCTCGCCGCAGGCCGCGCTGGAGGCGCACGGCGCCGGGCGGATCGAGCTCGTCTTCCCAACGATCAAGCACCTGGAACAGCTGCGCGAGTTCGCCTCCGTGGCGGCGCTGCTGGCCTACGCGCGCGGGCGCGAGGTGCAGCCGGTGCAGCCACGGGTGGTGCTCGAGGGCGAGGTGGCGCGGATCGTGCTGCCGGGCGAGCCAGGGTACTGACGGGGCATCGAGGACGGCGCGATGCGCCGGCTCCGGCTTGGCGACAGGGGCAACGACGGCGCGATGCGCTTGATTCACCCCCGCTGCTGGGCCTCGATCACGTGCGTTACGGCGTTGATCAGCGCGAGGTGCGTGAAGGCCTGCGGGTAGTTGCCGAGGTGGCGTCCAGAGGAGGCCTCCAGCTCCTCGGCGTACAGCCCGAGCGGCGAGGCGTAGGACAGCAGGCGCTCGCACATGTGTTCGGCCTCGCGGTGCTCGCCGATCTCAGACAGCGCGGAGACGAGCCAGAAGGAGCAGATCAGGAACGTGCCCTCCTCGCCGTGCAGGCCGTCGTCGGTCTCGTCGGTGCGGTAGCGCAGCACCAACCCTCCCTCGGTGAGCTCGTCGCGGATCGCGGTCACGGTGGCGCGCACGCGCTCGTCCTCGGGCGGCAGGAAGCGCACGAGCGGCACCAGCAGGTTGGAGGCGTCGAGCGCGTCCGTTTCGTAGTGCTGGCGAAACACGCCGCGCTGATCGACGCCGCGCTTGAGGATGTCATCGCGGATCTCGTCCGCGAGCGACTGCCAGCTTTTCGCGTGCTCCTGCTCGCCGCGCCGTTCGGCCAGTCGCGCGCCGCGGTCCATCGCCACCCAGCACATGAGCTTGGAGGAGACGTAGTGGCGCGGCTCGCCGCGCGCCTCCCAGATCCCCTGGTCGGGCTGCTTCCACACGGCCGCCGCGCACTGCACCTGGTCGGCGAGCACCGGCCACAGCCGCTCGGGGATGTGGTCGCGCTTCTTGGAGTGCAGGTACACCGAGTCGAGCACCGCCCCGAACACGTCGTTCTGGCGCTGGTTGTAAGCGCCGTTGCCGATGCGCACCGGGCGCGCCCCCTCGTAGCCCTTGAGGTAATCGAGCGTGGACTCGGCCAGGTCCTTCTGTCCCTTGATCCCGTACATGATCTGCAGCGAGCCGTCGTCGTTGCGCTGCATGTCGGCGACGTACTGGACGAAGTCGTCGGCCTCCCAGTCGAGGCCGAGCGCGTGCAGGCCCCACAGCGTGAACGACGCATCGCGCATCCAGCAGAAGCGGTAGTCCCAGTTGCGCTCGCCGTGGGGCGTCTCCGGCAGCGAGGTGGTGGCAGCCGCCACCAACGCGCCCGTGGGCATGAACGTGAGGCCCTTGAGGGTCAGCGCCGAGCGCTGCAGGTGCCCGCGCCAGGGGTGATCGGGGTAGCTGCCTTCGGCCAGCCACGTGCGCCAGAAGTGGGCCGTCCTGTCGATGTGCTCCTGTGCCTGCTCGACCGTGTGCGGGCCGCCCCGCTCCTCCGTCCACGACAGCGCGCAGTAGCACTGCTCGCCTTCGTTCATCGTGTGCCGGCCGTGGGTGCGGTTGCCCTCGATGCCCATGCGGATGTCGCTGAACAGCCTGAAGCCGGCCGTCTGCGCTCGCGCGCCGTCCTGCTCGGGCTCGTCGGCGTCCATCTCCTGCACCGCGTCCACCAGGCACGCGCCGTCCTGGCCGGATTGCACGAGGCTCCACGTTGACGGCGTGGAGCCGTACTCGAGCATCGGCTCGCACACGATCTCGACCTGCACCTGGCCTTGGATGCATTCGATCAAGCGCACCAGCAGGTGCTCGCCGTCGTAGTCGGTCGGCGGTCGCGTGTGGCTGGAGCCCTCCTTGTTGTCGTGCCAGGGGCCGATCGTGAGCGCCTCGACCACGCGCAACCAGCCCTGCGGCGTCATCCAGGTGGTCTCGAGGATGTTGGTGCCGGGGATGTAGCGCCGACCGATCGGCACGTACACCCCGTAGGGGCCCACGCGCCAACTGCCGGCGCCGCGGTCGAGCAGGGCGCCGAACACGGACGGCGAGTCGAAGTGCGGCAGGCACATCCACTCGATCGAGCCGTCGGAGGCGACCAGCGCGCAGGTGTGGCAGTCGGAGAGGAAGGCGTAGTCGGCGATCGGTGGGAACGGCGAGTTCTCGACGACGGGGTCTGGGCCGCCGGTGAACGTTCGCGTGGAGACCTCGCGCGCGCTCACCATTCCCTCCGCTCGAACTTCGGGCGCTCCACGCCGGCCGGCAGGATCTGCTCTTCTTCGAGCTTGTCCAGGTGTGCCGCGAGCGTCGATTCGGCGAGCGGCAGCAGCTCCTCGGGCACGTCGTACCAGACGGCGTCGAGCAGTTCCTCGATCGTGCGACGCCCCTCGCCCAGCGCGACGATCAGGCGGTTTTCGCGATCGACGCGGTGCGCGAGGTACTGCTCGAGCTTGCTGTGGGGGTCCCACACGGGCGGTCCATGCCCGGGGCACAGCACGTTGAAGTCTTCGCGCAAGCGCAGGCGCGTGAGCGCCAGCATGTAGTTGGCCATCGCGCCCCGGTAGGGGCTGATGAACACGCTGCCTTCGCCCAGCACCGCATCGCCGGTGAAGCATGCCCCGTCGCCGATGAGCGCGTAGTGGTCGACGGAATGGCCGGGCGTGGCGACGGCCTCGAAGGGGCCGAAGCGCACGTCTTCGCCGAGCAGCACGTCCACCGCGCCGCGGCCCCCGGCGAGCGGCGCGGGGTGACGCTCGAGCAGCGCCGCGACCGCTTCGCTGTGGTCGTGGTGGTCGTGGGTGAGCGCCACGCCCCCCAACCCGCCGCGCGCGTCGATGGCAGCGCACAGGCGCTGCAGGTGCTCCTCGACGAGCGGGCCCGGATCGACGATCCACGTGGGCGCACGCCCCACCAGCCAGGTGTTCGTGCCCGACAGCGTGAGCGGCCCTGGATTGGGCGCACGCACACGCAGGATGTCGTAGTGAGTGAGGAGGTCGGCGTCCGACCCAGCCTCCGCCGAGTCACCGTTCGCGCCGGCTCCAGGCTGAGGGTTGTCGGCATGCGACTCCGTCATGCGCCAGCGACGTTACTGACCCTGCGAGCGGAATGACTGCTCGCGGTGCGTAAGCCCAGCCGAGCTGCCGCGCGCTCACAGGAGGTTGGCCATGACATGCTTGACGACCGTGTAGTCCTCGACACTATAGATGCTCAAATCCTTGCCGTATCCGGACTCCTTGAATCCGCCGTGCGGCATCTCGGAGACGAGTGGAATGTGATCGTTTATCCACACGCAGCCAAAGCGCAACGCACGCGAGACGCGCAGCGCGCGGCCGATGTCGCGCGTCCACACCGATGCTGCCAGCCCGTAGCGGGTGGCGTTGGCCCAGGCGACCGCCTGCTGCTCGTCGGTGAAGCGCTGCACGGTGATCACCGGGCCGAAGATCTCGCGCTGGATCATCTCGTCGTCCTGCTCGAGCCCCGCGACGACCGTGGGTTCCATGAAGAAGCCCGGCCGCGCGGGCGCCTTGCCGCCGGTGACGATCTCAGCACGCTCGGGAGCCCGCGCGAGGAAGCCCTCGATGCGCTCACGCTGACGCTCTGAGTTGACCGGCCCGAGCGTCGTGCCCGCCGCGAGCGTGTCGCCGATCACCAGGCCCTGCGCCTGCTCCGCCAGGCCCGCGACAACCTCGTCGTAGACGTCGCTCGAGGCGAGCACGCGCGTGGCCGCGGTGCAGTCCTGCCCGGCGTTGTAGTAGCCGGTGCCGGCGATCGTCTCCAGGGCGCTCGCCAGCGAAACGTCGTCGAACACCACCACCGGGGCCTTGCCGCCGAGCTCCAGATGCACGCGCTTGAGGGTCTCGGCGGCCGTGCGCGCGAAGTGCTTGCCGGTGTCCACCGAGCCGGTCAGCGCGATCATGTCCACGTCGGGATGGCCGATCAGCGCCTCGCCGGTCGGTCGTCCGGGACCGGTGACGATGTTGAGCACCCCAGGGGGCAGAACATCGGCCGTGAGCTCGGCCAAGCGCACGGTGGTGATGGGGGTGGTCTCTGCCGGCTTGAGCACCACCGTGTTGCCTGCCGCCAGCGCCGGGGCGAATTTCCAGATCGCCATCATCAACGGGTAGTTCCACGGCGTCACCTGCCCGATCACGCCGACGGGCTCGCGGCGGGTGAAGGAGGTGTGGCCCTCCATGTACTCGCCGGCCGCGCGGCCCTCCAGGCAACGGGCGGCGCCGGCGAAGAAGCGCAGGTTGTCGGCCATCACGGGGAGCTCGTCGCTGGTCACCGCCTCGATCGGCTTGCCGGCGTTGAGCGCCTCCGCGCGCGCGATCTCCTCGGCGTGCTCCTCGAGCAGATCGGCGATCGCCAGCAGCGCCTGTGCGCGCTGGGCGGGCGTCGTGGTCGACCAGCCGGCGAACGCGCGGCGCGCGGCCTGCACCGCGCGATCGACGTCCTCGGGCGTGGAGATCGGCGCCCGTGCCAGCTCCTCGCCCGTGGCCGGGTTGAGCACCGCTTCGGTCTCGCCGGTGGCGGCAACGGGCTCGCCGTCGATGAAGTTGTTGAGTGTCCTTGCCGCGGCGCTCGCCATGTTGGTGTCTCCTCGTTGCGGGGTGTCGTGGTCGTTACACCGGCGCCAAGCCCAGGGCCTCGGCGACCGCCGGGTGGGTGATCTCGCCGCCTTGCACGTTCAGCCCCATGCGCAGGCCGGGGCTGTGTTCGAGCGCGTCGGCGACGCCGCGCTCAGCCAGCTCGAGCACGTACGGCAGCGTGGCGTTGGTGAGCGCGTACGTGGAGGTGATGGGCACCGCGCCGGGCATGTTGGTGACGCAGTAGTGGGTGATGCCGTCGACCTCGAAGGTGGGGTGCGAGTGGGTGGTGGGCCGCGATGTCTGAAAGCAGCCGCCCTGGTCGATCGACACGTCGACGAGCACCGCGTGGCGCTTCATCACGCCGAGCTGCTCGCGCGTGACGACGTGCGGCGCGCGCCCGCCGTGCACGAGCACCGCGCCGATCACGAGGTCGGCGGCCGGCAGCATCTCCTCGATCGCGAGCGTCGAGGAGTGGACGGTGGAGGCGCGTCCGGCGAACGCGACTTCGAGCTCGCGCAGGCGGTCGATCGAGCGGTCGAACACGAACACGTCGGCCTGCATGCCGATGGCGATGATCGCGGCGTTCATCCCCACCACGCCGCCGCCGATCACCAGCACGGTCGCCGCGGCCACGCCGGGCACGCCCCCGAGCAGGATGCCGCGCCCGCCGAGCGGCTTCTCGAGCATGAACGCGCCGGCCTGGGTCGCGATCTTGCCCGCCACCTCGCTCATCGGCGCGAGCAGCGGCAGGCGCCCCTCGGCGTCCTCGACCGTCTCATACGCGATGCACGTGGCGCCCGAGGCCATCAGCCCCCGGGCGAGCTCGGGCTCGGCGGCGAGGTGCAGGTAGGTGAACAGCGTCTGCCCTTCGCGCAGCCGCGCGACCTCGATCGGCTGGGGCTCCTTGACCTTCAGCACGAGCTCCGCCTGCGCGAACACGCCGTCGGCGTCGGCGACGATCCGCGCCCCCTGCGCGCGGAACTGCTCGTCGCTCATCGCGCTGCCTTCTCCCGCCCCCCGTTGCACCAATATCTCGTGCCCGCGCGCGCTCAGCTCGCGCACGCCGGCGGGGGTGATGGCGACGCGGTACTCGTCGCCCTTGATCTCCGTGGGGACGCCGATCCTCATCGCGCCAGCTCCCTGCCGCGCAGGGCCAGCCAGAACTCGATGCGGTCGCGCGCGTTGGAGAAGTCGCGCCCGGTCAGCTGCTCGATGCGGCGGATGCGGTAGCGCAGCGTGTGCCGGTGGCAGAACAGCGCGCCCGCGGCCTTCTCCCAGTGCCCGTTGTGCTCGATGAACACGTCCAGCGAGCGCACCAGCTCTTCCCCGTACTCCCCCTCGCCCTGTTCGATCGGGCCGAGCACGCCGCGACAGTAGGAGCTCAGCGCGTCGTCGTCCTGCAGCGAGAGCAGCAGCTGGAAGGCGCCGAGGTCGGCGTACGTGGCGACCTCCGGGGCGCTGCCGTTGCGCAGGCGCACCGCCTCCAGCGCGCAGCGCGCCTCGTGGAAGGCCATGCGCAGCGAGTGCGTGGCGGTCGCGCGCGAGGCCGCCGCGCGCACCTCCCCGTCCGGCGATGACGCGCCGAAGCGGGCGGCCAGCTCGCCGCGGAGCTTGCGCGCGAGCTCGATCGGGTCGCACCCGCCCGCGGCGCCCGGATCGATCACGGCGCACAGCAGGCCGGAGCGGATCGCGACGAGGCTCGGCACGCGCTCGCGCTGCAGGCTTGCCTCGACGAGCGCGGCGGCGCTGCTCGGCTCGGCCAGCGCAAAGGCGAGCACCGCCACCTGCTCGTCGATCCCAAACGGGCGCAGGCGCGCCTGCAGGTCCTCCGGGTACAGGTGCCCGGTGAGCAGCTCGCTGAGCACGTCGCCGGCGAGGTTGCGCTGCAAGAGCTCGTAGCGCTCGTCGAGCAGCCGCGCGAACGCGCGCTCGGTGATGGCGATGAACGGCAGCTCGTAGGGCACCTCGAACAGCGGGAAGGCGCGGGCGCCCGCGGCTGCCACGAGCGCCGCCGGCAGGCGCTTGTGGGCGAAGCCGGTGCCGAAGCCAAGGCCCGCGATGTGATGGTCGGCGAGGCGCTCGATCAGCTCGCGCTGGGCCTTCGCCGCGGTGAGCTGCATGCCGGTGGTGAGCAGCAGCTCGCCGCCTTTCAGCCACGGCGTGGGGTCGGTGAGCTCCGTGCTGTGCACCCAGCGCACGTGCGTGCGGGCGGACTCCTGCCCGCTGACGAGCTCCAGGCCGAGCTCGCCGATCAGGCTCTCGACAGTGAGCTCCACCGCTCCATCCGCGCTGAGGCCTCGCTGAGCACCGGGCGCAGGATGGCCTCGATCTCCGCGAACTGCTCCGGGCCGGCGATCAGCGGCGGCGAGAGCTGCAGGATCGGGTCGCCGCGGTCGTCGGTGCGGCAGATCAGCCCGCGCCGGTAGAGCTCGCCTGACAAGTAGCCGCGCAACAGCTCCTCGGCTTCCGCGTGGTCGAAGGTCTCCTTCGTGTCCCTGTCTTTGACGAGCTCGATCGCTTGGAAGTACCCGGCGCCGCGCACGTCGCCGACGATCGGGATGTCGCGCAGGCTCTCCAGCATCTCGCGGAAGGCGCCCTCGTGCTCGCGCACGTGCTCGTTCAGCTGCTCGCGCTCCATGATCTCGATGTTCGCCAGGCCGACCGCGCACGCGACCGGGTGCCCGCCGAAGGTGAAGCCGTGGTTGAACGTGGCCTTGCCGTGCAGGAAGGGCTCGGCGAGGTGGTCGCCGGCGATCAGCGCGCCGAGCGGCACGTACGCGGAGCTGATGCCCTTGGCGGTGGTGATCATGTCGGGCAGGTAGTCGTAGCGCTCGCACCCGAACCAGTGGCCGAGCCGCCCCCACGCGCAGATCACCTCGTCTGAGATCAGCAGCACGCCGTGGCGGTCGCAGATCTCGCGCACGCGCTGGAAGTAGCCGTCCTGGGGGACGAAGCAGCCGCCGCCGTTCTGCACCGGCTCGAGGATCACCGCGGCGACCGTCTCCGGGCCCTGGAACTCGATCGCCTCCTCGATCGCGTCGGCCGCCCACAGCGGATCGCGGTCTTCCTGCCAACGGTAGGAGTTCGTGTTCGCGACGTGCACCCCGCCGGGGGTGAGCGGTTCGAAGGGCACGCGCAGGGGCGTGAGGCCGGTGGCGGTGAGCGCGCCCATGGAGGTGCCGTGGTAGGCGAGCTTGCGCGCGACGAGCTTGTGCCGGCGCCCTTCGCCGCGCGCGGCGTGGTAGGCCTTGGCGAGCTTCCACGCCGACTCGACGGCCTCCGAGCCGCCGGAGGTGAAGAACACGCGGTTGAGGTTGCCCGGCGCGAGCTGCGCGATGCGCGTGGCGAGCTCGATCGCGCGCGGGTGCGCGTAGCTCCAGTTGGTGTAGAACGCGAGCTCCTCCATTTGTGCGGCCGCCGCCTGCGCCAGCTCGGCGCGGCCGTGGCCGACGTTCACGCAGTACAGGGCAGAGAGGCCGTCCAGGTGGCGCTTGCCGTGCTCGTCGTACACGTAGCAACCCTCCCCGCGGACGATCACCGGCACCTCGTGCTCGGCGTAGGAGCCCATGCGCGTGAAGTGCATCCACAGGTGCTGCTTGGCCTGCTGCTGTAGATCGCCGGACATCTTCAAGACCGCCCTCCCGGTCGTCAACTAGACACCGAGGACAACGCTAACGACTCTCCATCAGCGACTCAATGCGCCGCGTGGTCAACATGTTCGATGGTCATTGTACGCGATGTCCAAGCGAGCGCCCGCGTTTTGGGAATCGCGCCCATTGTGCGTTCCGGCCAATGACCGTACGTTTTGTCACAAGGCCCGCATGTCCGCAGCATCTGTGTGAGAGGAGCAGGAGATGGCCACCGAGAGTGCCGCCGTACCAGCAGCGTCAGCGTCGTCGGGGGTCATGGACAAGGGGCTGAAGAGGGGCGCCATCGGCTACCTCTCGAACATCGTCATCGGCGTGGCCTCCACCGCGCCGGCGTACTCGCTGGCGACGACGCTCGGCTTCATCGTCGCCGTCAAAGGCGTCGGCGTGCACGCCCCGGCGGTGATGCTGGTTGCGTTCCTGCCGATGCTGCTCGTCGCCGCGGCCTACAAATACTTCAACCGCGCGGACCCCGACGCGGGCACCACGTTCGCGTGGGTGACGCGCGCGTTCGGCCCGGTGACCGGCTGGATGAACGGCTGGGCGATCTTCCTCGCCGACGTCGTCGTGATGGCCTCGCTGTCGGACATCGCGGCGATCTACACGTACAAGCTGTTCGGCTTCAGCGAACTCGGGAGCTCGAAAGCCGCGATCATCGTCGCCGCGGTCCTGTGGATCGCGATCATGACCTGGATCTGCTACCGCGGGATCGAGCTCTCGGCCCGCATCCAGCAGTTCCTGCTCGGCGCCGAGGTGGTCATCCTCGGCGTCTTCTCGGTGGTCGCCTTCGTGAAGGTCTACGGCAGCCATCCGCCGGCGGGCGCGATCAAGCCGTCGTGGGCGTGGATCAACCCGTTCGCGATGAACTTCGGCGACCTGGTGGTCGCGCTGCTGCTCGCGGTGTTCATCTACTGGGGCTGGGATTCGGGCGTGGCGGTCAACGAGGAGTCGGAGAACCCCGCGGAAGGCCCCGGCAAGGCGGCGGTCGTCTCGACGTTCCTGCTCGTCGCGATCTACGTGGTCGTCACCGCGGCGGCCCAGTCCTTCCACGGCACCGGCTTCCTGACCAACGAAGCAAACCAGGAAGACGTGCTGAACGCGCTCGGCACGGGCGTGCTCGGCAGCGGCCTCGACAAGCTGCTGATCATCGCCGTGCTCACCTCGGCGTCGGCCTCCACGCAGACGACGATCCTGCCGACCGCGCGCACGACGCTGTCGATGGCGCATTGGAAAGCCGTCACCAGCCTGCTCTCACGCGTGCACAAGCGCTACCTGACCCCCACGGTCTCCACGCTCGGCTTTGGCGTGCTGTCGGTGTTGATCACGGTGCCGCTGCTGCTCGCGCATGGCAGCGTGCTGGAAGACTCGATCACCTCGATCGGCTTCCCGATCTGCTTCTACTACGGCTTCACCGGAGTGGCCTGCGGCTGGTACTACCGCCGCGACCTGCTTGAAAGCGCGCGCAACTTCATCATGCTGGGTCTCGCTCCGTTGATCGGCGGCCTGATCCTGTTCGCGGTGGGGGTCAAGGCCGCCATCTACTACGGCCACGCGGAAAACGTGTCCGCCAAGCCCATTCTCGGCATCACGCTGCCGCTGTGGATGGGCATCGGCGGCATGGTCCTCGGCTTCATCATCATGCTCGTCTCGCGGCCCATCTTCCGCGAGTACTTCTCGCGCAAGACCGAAACCGCGCCACCTGGCGTGCTCAAACAGCCACCCCCGGTGGCGCCGGTTCCCGCGCGCGTGGACTTCTGAGACGGCGCAGCTGAGGGGCCTCAGGGGCACATGGCGTGCCGGCTCACGGCCAGCTGGGCGTGCAGCTCGTGCACCCGCTGCGCTGACGCGCCCAGCCGTCGGTCCTCGATACGGCCCTGCTCGACGAGCTCGTAGGCGATCCGGCCGAGGTCGCCGTACGCCTGCGCGAGGTCGTGCTCGAGCTCCGTCATGTGAACGCTCTGACGGGCGCGGCTCGTAGCCTGCTCCGCGCCCGCCTTGAGCTTGTCGATCATTCCCAATGCGCACGATCCAGTTCTTCGCAGTGCGCCTCCATGCGCAAGTCCCCCCTGCCTTGCGCCTGGGCAAGCTAGGGCACCGCGCTGGGGTTAGCATCGGGCGAGCGCCCTATCTTTACGAGCTCAAGGGCGCTGCTGCGGTGCGCGGCGGATCAGCTCGCGGCGGGAGCCGATGCCGAGCTTGGCGTAGACGTGCTGGAGGTGGTGGCCGACCGTCTTCGGCGAGAGGTGCAGCGCGGCGCCGATCTGCGCGTTGGTCATGCCGCTCGCGGCAAGCTCGCTGACGCGCTGCTCCTGCGCGGTCAACGCGCGCGGATCGTCGTTGCGCCGGCGGCGCCTGCCGCCGCAGGCCGCGAGCTCGGCGCGCGCAAGCCTCACCACGCGCTGCGCCTCGCACTGCTCAGCGATGGCGAGCGCGCTCGCGAGCGGCTCGCGCGCCTGGCGGGGCCGGCCGCTGTGGCGCAGGTGCGCGCCGTGGCCGATCAGCGCTTCGGCGCGCGCGATCGGCATCGGCAGCTCGGCGAACAGCGACAGCGCACGGGCGAAGCGGCGGTCCGCCTCCTCGCCGGCGCCGGTGCTCGCCGCGAGCCGCGCGCGGCCGAGCTCGAGCACGGCCCTCGGCCAGCGGCACGGCAGCGGCTGCGAGAGCTGCTCCAGCTCGCCGATCAGCGCGCGGGCGCGATCGAGCCTGCCGGCGGCGATGTGCGCCTCGATCCCCACGCCGGCCCACGGCACGATGCATGGCTCGCGCCAGCCGGTCAGGCGCGCCACGTGCGCGGCGTCGAGCGCCATGCGCGACGCCTCATCGGGCTCGCCCGCGGCGAGCAGCCGCCTGCTTTCGAGCAGGTCGAGCCACAGCGACACCGGCGCGTGATACTGCGCCGGCACGCCAGCCCTGAAGCTGCGCAACGCCTCCAGCTGCGCCTGCGCTTCCGCGTCCTCGCCGAGGTCGCTCAGCAGCACCGCCTGGGCCAGTTCAGACCACGGCGCCATCTTCAGGTCGCTCAGCGCGATGGCGCGCCGCACGAGCTCCAGCGCCTCGCGGGGCCGCCCCAGGCGGTGGACGGCGTCGGCATAGGCGATCGCCAGCGCGTTCATCAGGATCGGCGCGCCTTCGTCGACCGCCCGCGCGAACTCACGCTCGAACAGCTCGGTCGCGCGCGGAAGATCCTCGAGCAGCTTGCAGGTGTTGAGCGAGTGGACGGCCATCGTCCATCCCCAGCCGCCCTCGCTGCCAGGCGCCCGCGCAACGAAGCGGCGTATTTCCGTGCTCAGCAGCGCGGCCCCCGAAGGGTCCCCCCCGAGCAGCGCGGCGTATGCCTTCAGCGAGCACATGCGGTTGTGCTGTGGCTGCTGCGGCGAGAGCAGCGCGAGCGCGCTCGAAGCCGTGTCGATCACCCAGGAGACCGGCGAGGAGACCTGGCAGGTGATCGCCGCCTGCGCCAGCGTCGCCGCCTCGACCTCGGGCCCTGCCAGCGCTGCGGCGGCGGCCGCCTCCTCGTAGCGTCGCTCGGCCTGGGCCGGACGGCTGACGAGGATCTCCGCCTGCGCGAGCACCGACAGCGCGCGAGCGCGCAGCGCGGGATGCAGGTCCGAGCGTCCGAGCAGCCTGTCGCACACGCGCTCTGCCTCCTCCACGCGAGCGCGCGCGGCGAGCGCCGAGGCGTAGTCGAGCAACAGCTCGCTGTCCGGCGCATCGCCCGCGAGCTCGACGGCGTTCGCGAGCAGCGCCCCGGCGCTCTGCAGGGCGCCCTGCCCGAGCGCCGCCCGGCCCGCCCGTGCTGCCACCTCCACGGCCAGCCGGTCACCCACCAGGCCGGCGGCGACGGCATGTTCGGTGGCCAGCGCGTCGGGGGCGCCGTCGGCGACGAGCAGCCGAAACGCCTCGCCGTGCAGGCGCTCGCGTTCGGAGACGGTCTGGCTGTCGAGCAGCGCCTGCGCAAACAGCGGATGCACGAACGCCCCGCGTGCGTGGCCGAGGTCCTCGAGCAGTCCGGCGCGCACGAGTCGCACGTGCGCCGCGCCGGCCTCGGCGTCGGCGAGGCCGGCGAGCGCGCCGGCCAGCGCGGGGCTGAAGCGCACGCCGAAGATCGACGCCGCCCGCACGTAGGCAAAGGTGTCCGCCCCCAGCCCGACGAAGCGCTGGAGCAGCAGCGAGCCCGCCACGCCGCTGCCCGGCGGGCCGGCTGGCGGCCCATCCTCGCCGCCGGGCGGCAGGGCCGCCATGATCGCCTTCGCCAGCACCGGCGAGCCGCCGCTCGCCATGCTCCGCGCGACCAGCTCGAGCAGCAGCGGCGTGCCTGCGCAGGCGCCCCAGATGCGCTCGTTCTCCGCGTCGTCGAGGCCCGTCGGCACGAGCCTTGCAAGCAGGCTCGTCGACCCAGGGAGGCTGAGCGGTGCGAGTGTCATCACATCTGCGTGGCCGGAGCCGGCGAGCTCGCCGGCCAGCTCGTTGGCTGGGTCCGGCTGCGGGCGCAGCGCGCCCAGCACGAAGATGCGGGACCCGCCCAGGCGGCGCGAGATGAAGCCGAGCAGCGCGAGCGAGTCGCGATCGGCCCAGTGCAGGTCATCGAGGGCCAGCAGCAGCGGCGTCTCGGCGGCGAGCTCCGACAGCCAGCGGAACGTGCGGTAGAAGCGCGCCGGCTGCCCGCCGAGCCGCTCGAGCTGAACCACATCCTCCACGTCGCTGCCGCCGAGCGCGACGATCGCCTGGCCGAGCAGGCCGAACGGCAGCTCCGCCTCCATCGGGCTGCCCACCGCCGCTCCCACCGTGAAGCCTGCGTCACGGGCTGCGCGCGCGCACCGCTCGACCAGCGAGGTCTTGCCGATGCCGGCCCCTCCCAGCAGGAACAGCGCCGCGCCGCTTCCCCTCGCGGCGGCCTCGAGCGCGGCGCCGATTGCGTGCAGCGCGGCGTCGCGCTCCAGCAGGCCCGTCATGTCGGGATTGGGCTTGCGCACCTCCTTGCACCGAAGTCTACGCGTCGCTGCCGCACGGATGGACGCAGCTGGGACGCTCGTGCCGGGACAACGACCAGCGCGCCGTCAGCTCGGCAGCTCCACCTGCCCGTGCGGCGCGCGGTGCTCCGCCAGCAGGTCCAGGAACGGCAGCGGTGGGAACGCCTCGGGTCCGAGCACGCCGGCGCCGTTCCAATCTCCGCGGTCGAGCAGCTCCAGGGCGACCGCGGGGTTGACCGCCGTCTGCCACACGACCGCCTGACTGCCGTACTCGCGCATCGTGGTCTCGTTGTCCACCACGTGATACAGGTAGGTCGAACGCGGCTGTCCGTCCTTGCCGGTGCCCGTGACCCAGGTGCCGGCGCACGTGCGACCGCGCATGCGCTCGCCGAGCGTCGCCGGGTCAGGCAGCGTGGCCGCGACGACGTCACGCGGCGCCACCTGCGTGCCGCGCACGGACACCGGCTCGGTGGAGTCCAAGCCGAGCTTGTGCAGCGTCTGGAGCACATCGATGAACTCCTGCCCCAGCCCGTACTTGAACGTCACGCGCTCGCACTGCACCCAGCGCGGTATCAGCACGACCTCCTCGTGCTCGACGTTCACGCACTGCACCCGCCCGATCCCCTCCGGGAACTCGAACACCTCGGGCTCGGAGAACGGGGCGGTGGTGTAGAAGCCGCGCTCGCGCTCCCAGATCAGCGGCGGGTTCAGGCACTCCTCGATCGTCGTCCAGATGGAGAACGTGGGCGCGAAGTCGTAGCCCTCAACCACCAGGTCGGCGCCGTCGCGCACCCCCACCTCCGCGATGCTCGAGAACAGCTCATCGGCCGCATGGCGAGCGAAGATGTCCGACAGCCCCGGCTCGACGCCGATCCCCACCAGCGCGAGCAGCCCGGCCTGCTCCCAACGCTCGTGCTCGGCGAGCTGGCGGTCGCCGAGCATCTCTCCAGGCAGCTCGTACGGGCGCTGGGGATGTGGATGGGACAGCGTCATCGCCATGTCCAGGTAGGTGACGCGCGCGTCGAACGCCGCCGCGAAGATCGGCTCGTTGAAGCGCGGGTCGCACGCGTTCAGCACCGCGTCCGGCGAGACGCGGGCGATCAGCTGCACGAGCTCCTCGCGGTTGGACGCGTCCACGCGCTCGGCCGTGAAGCGGTCGGGCTCGCCCAGGCGCGCGCCGGCCGCCTGCGCGCGCGCGAGCGCGACATCCGCCAGCACCACCTGCTCGAAGGCGCTCCTGCGCTGCGCGATCGCGGCAAACGCCGCGCCCACGCCGCCGGCGCCGATGACGAGGACCTTCATGAACGCAGTCTGACGCAACGCGCAAGTTCGAGATGTCACAAGTGCGCTCCGTTCGTGCGACGCAATGCAGCAGGTGCCTGCCCTATGCTGCGGAAATCCGCGCGGTCGCCAACACCAGACCATCAGCCACCGGATGAGCACCGGCCTGCCCAGCCCTCCGCGCACCCCGTTCGCATCGCCAGCCACCGCCCCAGCCGCCCGGCGGGAGCGAGCGCGAGCTGCTCGCGGACCACGCGGCAGCGCGATCCACTGGGCGCCCTCGCCGACGTTCACGCGTGCCGAGATCGCGCTGGCGGCGCTCGCGTCGGTGCTGCTGGCGGTGCTCACCAGCTGGCCGCTGGTGCTGCACATGCCCAGCCGCATCGCGCCCGACCTCGGCGACCCCGTGCGCACCGCGTGGGAGGTGGCGTGGGTGGGGCACGCGATGCTCCACGACCCGCTGAGCATCTTCAACTCCAACGCCTTCTACCCGCGCCCGCTCAGCCTCGCCTTCTCGGACTCGCTGCTCGGCTACGGTCCGGCGGCGTTCTTCGGCTCCGGCACGGTCGCCGCGCTCGTCCGCTACAACCTGCTGTTCCTGTGGGCGTGGTCGTTCTGCTTCTTCGGCGCCTACATGCTCGCGCGCGAGCTCGGGCTCGCGCGCCTGGGCGCCGCCGCCGCCGGTCTGGCCTTCGCCTACGCCCCGTACCGCGTCACCGAGGCCGGGCACCTGCACGTGATCTCCTCCGGCGGGCTCGCGATGGGCCTGTTCCTCTTGCTGCGCGGCTACCGCCGCGGCTCACGCAAGCTGGTGCTGGCGGGCTGGCTGCTGTCCGCGTGGCAGATCAGCCTCGGCTTCACGCTCGGCCTGCAGTACGCCTACATGCTCGCGGTCCTCGCGCTGATCGTGCTGTTCTACTGGTGGCGCGGACGCCTGACGCCGGGAGCGGCGTGGCTGCCGGCAGGCGAGCGCGCGGGAGCGCAGCCACAGCCCCGCCCCGGCGGGCGCATCGTCGCGCGCGAGCACCCGGCGCAGGCCGCCGCGCCGCCCGGCGCCCACCGGCGTTCGCGCGCGCGGCGAGGGCCGCTGATCCCCCGTCAGCTGCTCGCCGTGACGCTGATCGGCGTCGCCGTGCTCGGCGCGGTCACCGTCTACCAGGCGCGTCCGTACCTGCGCGTGGCGGCCCTCTACCCCACCGCCAAGCGCACGCTCAAGGAAGTCGAAACGTACTCCGCCGGCCCCGCCGCCTTCCTGGCCGCCTCCTCGGAGAACCGCGTGTACGGCTCGCTCACGTCCGGGATGCGCGCGAAAGTCAACTCCAAGAACGAGAGCGTGTTCTTCCCCGGCGGGTTGATCCTCGTGCTGGCGCTGCTGGGGCTCGGCGCCGGGGTGTACACGAAGCGATTGCGGATCGGGCTGGTGGCCGGGATCGTGGTGTGCTCGATCCTCGCGCTCGGTCTCAGCCTGACCGGCGCCGGCTACCCCTACCGCCTGCTCTACGACTACGCCCCCGGCTGGGACGGCGTGCGCGTGCCCGGCAGGATCTTCACGCTGGCGACGCTGTGCTATGCGCTGCTCGCCGGCGCCGGCGCGCAGCTGCTCGTCAAGCGCCTGAGCACCTGGGCGAGCAGCCGTCGCAGCGGCGAGCGACCCCGCGTCGGCGAGCAACCGCTCGCTGACGCGCGCGCGAAGCGCGCGCCGCGACGCCTGGGGCTCGCGCTGCCGGCGATCGGCCTGCCCGCGCTCGTGGGCGCCGTCCTGCTGGTCGGCATCCTCGGCGAAGGCGCCGGGCACCTCGGCCACCCGCTCGTGCCCCAACCGGCGCGCGCGGAGATCGGCCTGCCCGGCCCGATCCTGGATCTGCCGACCGACGGCGCCCTGGACCGCATCTGGCAGTACTTCTCCACCGACGGCTTCCCCAAGATCGCCAACGGGGAGAGCACCTTCGACATCCCCGCCGAGGACGACCTGCGGGGCGGCATGGCGGGCTTCCCGGACAGGGCGAGCGTGGAGAAGCTGCGCTACTACGGGATCAAGACCGTCGTGTTGCACACCGTCCTGCCCAAAGACCTGCCGCCAGAGGAGGGCCAGGTGGTCCCCGAGCCCGACGATCCGGCCGCCAACGCCAGGAAGCCGATCGCCGGCCTCGGCATCACCCGCCGGCAGGTCGGCTCGGTCGTGATCTACGAGATCGGCCCTGGGCCCAAGGCCCTGCACGGCACCGACGGATGACGCGCGGGCGCTTGGCGCTGGCGGCAGTGCTGCTCGTGGGCCTCGCCTCGGCGGTGATGATCCAGAGCTTCTCGTGGAACCAGACCTCCCACTACGACCTGCTGCGCGCGCTCAACGACGAACAAACGACGATCGACCGCTACCAGGCGAACACGGGCGACAAGGTGTTCTACAAGGGCCACTACTACTCGGCGCGCGCCCCCGGCTTGGCGCTGTTCTTGATGCCCTTCTACGACACGCTCAACCTCGTGCACGCCGAATCGTGGACCGACGCGCACGTGGCCCCGCCGGACCATCCGGGCGACGAGATGATCTACC
The DNA here is from genome assembly GCA_035504435.1 of Solirubrobacteraceae bacterium. GTDB lineage: Bacteria > Actinomycetota > Thermoleophilia > Solirubrobacterales > Solirubrobacteraceae > Palsa-744. The sequence goes on along the minus strand of DATJRV010000033.1, from coordinate 92,172 downwards.
TGCTCGGCCTGTGGGGCAACGTGCTGCCGGGGCTGCTGCTGGCGCTGCTCGTGTGGCGCGTGGCCGAGCGCTACCAGCCGGGCTACGGCGTGGCGACGGCGGTGGTGTTCGGCCTGGGCACGATGGCGCTCCCGCTCTCGCAGCTGCTGTTCTCGCACATCTTCACGACCTTCCTCGCGTTCGCCGCCTTCTGGCTGATGCTCAGCGAGCGCGACGGACCGCCCAGCCCGCTGCTGCTCGCGCTCGCCGGCCTGGCGATGGGCTACGCGTTCTCCTCGGAGTACCCCACGTTCTTCGCCGCGGTCGTGCTCGGCGGCTTTCTGCTCTCGCGCAAGGACTCGCTGACGCCGCGCGGGGTCCTGCGCCGCGGCGGCGCCTACGTGGCCGGCGGGCTCGTGGGGATCGTGCCGCTGCTGCTCTACAACCACTACGCCTTTCACTCCTGGACGCACCTCGCCTACTCGGACGTGCCGCGCCAGCAGAAAGGCTTCTTCGGGATCGACGCCCCCAGCGTGAGGGTGCTGATCACGCTGCTGTTCGATTCGCGCGGCCTGTTGACCATCTCCCCCGTGCTGATCATGGGCGCGGCCGGCACGGTGATGCTCTACCGGCGCGCCAAGCGCGCGGAGGCGCTCACGATCGGCGCCATCTGCCTGTGCTACCTGCTCTACAACTCCGGCTACTACCTGCCGTTCGGGGGCGGCTTCATGGGCCCGCGCTTCCTCGACACGCTGCTCCCGTTCCTCGCCTTCCCGATCGCGCTCACGCTGAAGCGCTTCCCCGGGCCGACGATCGCGCTCGCGGCGGTCTCCATCACCGCGACGGTGATCGCCACCATCACCCATCCGCTGGTGGGCTACGAGAACGAGACCGTCACCTGGATGCGCTTCCTGAGCGAGGGCTTCTTCCAGCCGACGATCGCCTCCGCCTACGGCCTCGGGCGCAGCTGGGGCGGGATCTGGCCGTTCTTCCTCGCCGCCGGCGCGGCGATCGTGCTGGCCGCCTACCTCACCCCCCGCCTGCCCCTGTCGGCGCCAGCGCTGCGCGGCGGCGTGCTCGCGCTCGTCGTGTGGGCGCTGTTCGCGGCGCTCGCGCCTACCGTCCTGGGAATCGACCATGCGGGCCTGCGGAGCATCTACGAAGCCGGCGACCACACGGCGTTCAACCTCGAGCTGCACTCGGGCGCCACCTACCCGCTGAAGACGCTCGCCCCGTTCGCCGCGGCCATCGGCCTGCTCGCGTTGGGCGCGATGCGCCTGCTGCGCAACCAGCCGCCCGAGCGGCACGAGCGGCGCAACCCCGGTGGCGCGGACGCCCAGCGCCAGCCGGCGCTCAGCGCGTAGCACCACGCCGGCGGACGCCCAGCGCGCGGCGCGCGCCGTCAGTTGTCGGCGACCTTCACGTTGCATTTCGCGGCGTGGAGCTGCTTGCAGACGACCACGTAGCCCTCGCGCGGCTGTTCGTGCGCGTTCGTCAGCCCGGCGTCGAAGCGCGTGGAGGGAGTGCCGCCGTTCCAGTCGTAGATGTACATGCGCCTGACGTGCGATTCCGTGGCGGCGACGGCGAACATGAATTTGAGCACCTTCGCCGCGCGCGTCAGGCCGGAGCCGTGCTTGTTCGGGAAGGCATTGCCGAATTTGACGATCCCGCCGGTCTCGGTCAGCCACACCTGGCCGCCGAGCGCCTTGACGAGCTCGCGCGTGCGCCAGCCTTCCAGGCGATTGACGTCCGAGTAGTTGTGCAGCCCCCAGATCTTCGGCATGATCGTCTCCAGCCGGTAGATCTCGCGCTTGAATTCTGCGATGTACTGCAGCGTCGGCTGGATGTAGTACTGGTCGAGCACGTCCAGCCCGATCACCGTGCAACCCCTGCACACGCGCAGCAGCTGCTGGTAGTACTGGGCGGTCCGGACCGCCGAGGGGCTCGAGAAGAGGGGCGGTTCGTTGCCGCGGTTGGACTCGTCCCAGGCCTCGTACTCGCGCACGTGCGGGAACAGTTCGATGAACTTCTTGACGTCGCGCTGGTAGCTCTTCAGGTTGGGCAGCTTCGTCGGCGTGTATTCGGAGTGGTAGAAGGCGACGAGCACCTGCTGGTGGGCGGCTTCGGCGGCGCGGATGAACGTGATCGCCTGGTCGAGCGAGTACGGGTGGGCAACGGCGTCGTAGGGCGCCACGTAGCGCACGATGCCGGTGTGCAGCTGCTTCCACAGCGGGTTGGCGAACATCTGTGCCTGCTGGTCGCCGAGTCCGGTGAGATAGCGGTTGGCGGCGTGCGCGGTGCGCGTCGTGCGCGCGACGTGCTTGTGGGATGCATCGCGGGGCGCCGCGCCGGCCGCGCCGGCCCCGTCGAGCGCGAGCACCAGGACACCTGACAGCAGGGTCAGGGCGAGTAGTGACAGTGGACGGCGTGGTGCTCTCATATGCATGCGCAACAGCGTCGCGCGCTCGGAGTTACGGCGGACAGGCAGCAAGCGGTGCGCCGTGCCCAACATTCTTACGCTCCGTTTGTGCTGCGTCCTGCCGCGGAGGGCGAGTTTTAGTCGGCGTTTAGTCTGCGTCCGCATCGGCTGGGCTGGTGCCAGCGGCGTGCACGCGCAACGCGGGGTCGGCGACGATCCGCACGTCCACGCCCGGCAGGCCACGCAGCAGGCGCATCAGCAGCGAGCGCTCGGGGCCGCCGCTCAGGCGGGCCAGCCCGCGACGCTCCGTGGGCGTTCCCATCAGCACGTACGTCGCGCCGACCGAGCGCGCCACCTGGATTGCGACCGTCGCCACGTCTTCGCCCTCCTCGACGCGCAGGCGCGCCCCGAGCATCGAGGTCAGACGCCGCAGCTCCTCCAGGCGCGTGCGGTCATCGGCGCTCGGTGGGCGCCCCGGCGGGCGCACGACCAGCACGTCGAGCTCGGCGTCCAGGCGTTGGGCCGAGCGCCACGCGCGGCGCACGATGCGCTCGGAGTGCGGCGCCAACGTCACCAGCGCGAGCAGCCGCTCGGCGATCGTCTGCGGCCCTTCCGCCGTGGTGACCGCGAGACCCTCCTCGTCGCGGCGCGGCAGCGCCACCGGCTCGCGCACCAGGCGCTTGACCTCCACGTCCTCCGCCACCTGACGCAGCGCGGTCTCGCGCAGTGCCGCCAGGTTCTCGATCTTGAAGAAGTTGTTCAGCGCAGCCTGCACGCGCTCCGGCCGGTAGACCTTGCCCGCCCGCAGGCGTGCGATCAGCGCCTCGGGCGTGAGGTCGATCAGCACCACCTCGTCGGCGGCGGAGAGCACCGCGTCGGGGATCGTCTCGCGGGTGCGCGAGCCGGTCAGCTGCGTGACCTGATCGTTGAGGCTCTCCAGGTGCTGGACGTTGACGGTCGAGTACACGTCGATCCCCGCTGCGATCACGTCGCGCACGTCCTCGTAGCGCTTCTCGTGCTCGACGCCCGGCGCGTTGGTGTGCGCGAGCTCGTCGATCAGGCACAGCTCCGGTTTGCGCGCGAGCACCGCCGGCAGGTCCATCTCCTCCAGCGGCGTGCCGCGATAGGCGATGTGCCGCCGCGGGAGGATCTCCAGGTCCTGCGCCTGCGCGACCGTCTCGGCGCGCCCGTGCGGCTCCAGGTAGCCGACGATCACGTCGCGGCCGCTCTCCGCTTCGGCCACTCCCTCCTGCAACATGCGATACGTCTTGCCCACGCCCGGCGCCATGCCGATGAAGACCTTCAGGTGTCCGCGTTCGTCGGGCATGGCGCCATTTTCGTGCACCGCGCGGCGACGCACGGCGTGCCGGCGCGGGCCGGCCCCCGGCGAACGTCCTTCAGCGCTCGAGGTGCGGGCTGGTGGAGCTGACGGCGAGCACCGCGTCGTAGTGGCGCCGCACGTCAGCGCGGTCGGCGGCCTCGGGCACCGACTCCTCGCACCCCTGCAGGATCAGCCGCGCCTGCGTCAGCAGCACCTCGCGCTGCTCGGGCGACTGCGCGTTGCTCATCACGCGGGCAAGGCCGTCGAGCTGGCGGATCATCACCGCGGGCATCGCGCGCGAGGCCTGACGGACCTTGTCGTGCGCGCGCTCGACCAGGCGGCGAAAGCCGACCGTGAGCGTGATCACGCGCACCCGGCCGGTGAGGTCGCGGTGCACCGCCTCCGGACGCCAGCGCGCGGCGATCTTGCTCAGCCCGTCGCCGAGCCAGTCGATGCACGCGAGCGCCGTGAAGGTGTCGTTGACCGCCGGCGAGAGCGCGCGGATGGCGATCTCCACCAGCTGGTCGACGGCGAAGGAGAGATCCTGGGTGAGCGTGCGGTGCGGGCCGGTGGCGTGCGCCCCGCCGAGCGCGCGCGCGACGCCCGGCGTGGCCGCCGCGGGCCACACGTGCGCCAGCGGCTGTCCCTCGGCGACGAAGTGGCCGGGCCGGTGCAGCAGCTGGATGACCGCGTTGCTGCGGCAGGAGATCTCGATCAGCGTGTCCATGCGCACGAACTGCAGGTAGCCCGCGCTGGGGGCGCGCACCACGCCGCTGTCCTCGTCCAGCCGCTTCAACAGCTCCGCGAGCGACGGCCCGGTCTTCAGCTCGCCGGTGGCGGGCAGGCCGCCGTCGGCGTCGATCGCGCGCGAGAGGTCGTTGGCGATCGACGCGATCACCTGTGGCAGCTGGATCGACTTGGCGATGTGGTCGATGAACACGACCAGCACCGCCACGTCGACGATCACCAGCGCCATCGTGACCATGATCGAAAGGTGCGGCACGAACGCCCCATGCTCGGCGGAGCCGACCGCCGCGAGCGCGAGCACCGCGTACACGAACGTGGCCACGAACGTGCCCAGCGTGAGCTGGGTGATGCGGTCGCGGATGAAGTTGCGCAGCATCCGCGGGCCGAACTGGGTCGAGGCGAGCGTGAGCGTGACGATCGTGATCGAGAACACGAGCGTCACGACCGTGATCACCGCCGCGGCGATCGCCGTGAGGATCGTGCGCGCCGAGTCGACGCTGCCGTTGGCGATCCACGCGGGCAGCTGGATCGAGCCGTCGGCGGCGGCCCGATCGAGCACGTAGGTGCCGGCGAACAGCGCCACCGCGAGCACGATCTCGATCGTGGGCACCAGCCACAGGTTCGTGCGCAGCGCCTCGCGGCGCCAGGCGGAGGGAACGAAGCTGATGTATGGGTCGGTGGGAGCGCGCATGCAACTGGCCAGCACAAACGGGTGCCGACCAGGCTTCCCGGCTCACCGCGCTACACGATACCTGCCGCTCATCCGCCACATCCGATGACGGCCCCCTACCCCCCGAGCAGGTTGTGCACGAGCAGGTCGATCAGCTTGATGCCGATGAACGGGGCGATGATCCCGCCGAGCCCGTAGATCCACAGGTTGCGCCGCAACAGCGCGCTCGCGCCGATCGGGCGGTAGCGCACGCCCTTCAGCGACAGCGGGATCAGCAGCGGGATGACGATCGCGTTGAAGATGATCGCCGAGACGATCGCCGAGTGCGGGTCGCCGAGGTCCATGATGTTCAGGACGTGCAGCGGCCCCTTGGATTGCCCGGCGGCGGCGTAGGTGGAGATGAAGACCGCGGGCAGGATCGCGAAGTACTTGGCGACGTCGTTGGCGATCGAGAAGGTGGTGAGCGCGCCGCGCGTGATCAGCAGCTGCTTGCCGACCTCGACGATCTCGATCAGCTTCGTCGGGTTGGAGTCCAGGTCGACCATGTTGCCGGCCTCGCGCGCGGCCTGGGTGCCGGTGTTCATCGCCACGCCCACGTCCGCTTGGGCGAGCGCGGGCGCGTCGTTGGTGCCGTCGCCGGTCATCGCCACCAGGCGGCCATCCTCCTGCTGCTCGCGGATCAGCGCGAGCTTGCGCTCGGGGGTGGCTTCCGCGAGGAAGTCATCGACGCCGGACTCCTCGGCGATCTTGGCCGCCGTCAGGCGGTTGTCGCCGGTGACCATGATCGTTTTGATGCCCATCGCGCGCAGCTGGTCAAAGCGCGCCTTCATGCCCTCCTTGATCGTGTCCTTGAGGTAGATCACGCCCAGCACCTGGTTGTCGCGCGCGACCGCCAGCGGCGTGCCGCCTTCGTTGCCGATGCGGTCGAGCGTCGCCTGCAGCTCGGGCGGCGGCGAGCCGCCTTCGCTCTTGACCAAAGCGATGATCGCGTCGCCCGCGCCCTTGCGCATGCGCCGGCCGTCGAGGTCCACGCCGCTCATGCGCGTCTGCGCGGTGAACGGCACGAACTCGGCGTTCAGCGTGGACATGTCGTGCTCGCGAATGCCGTACTGCTTGGCGAGCACCACGATCGAACGGCCCTCGGGCGTCTCGTCGGCGAGCGAAGACAATTGGGCGACCTCGGCGAGCTCCGACTCGGGCACGCCCGGCATCGGGATGAACTCGGAGGCGAGCCGGTTGCCGATCGTGATCGTGCCCGTCTTGTCGAGCAGCAGCACGTCCACGTCACCGGAGGCCTCGACCGCGCGGCCGGAGAGCGCAAGCACGTTGCGCCTGACCAACCGATCCATGCCGGCGATGCCGATCGCCGACAGCAGCGCGCCGATCGTCGTCGGGATCAGCGCGACGAGCAGCGCGATCAGCGTCGTCTCGGAGATCGCCGTGCCAGCGAACAGCCCGAACGGGCGCAGCGTGGCGACGACGATCATGAAGATGAGGGTGAGCGCCGCCAGCAGGATGTTCAGCGCGATCTCGTTGGGCGTCTTGCGCCGCTCCGCCCCCTCGACGAGCGCGATCATGCGGTCGAGGAACGATTTGCCCGGCTCCTGGGTGATTTCCACGACGATTTCATCCGAGGTCACGCGCGTGCCGCCCGTGACCGCGCTGCGGTCACCGCCGGACTCGCGGATCACGGGCGCGGACTCGCCGGTGATCGCCGACTCGTCGACCGTGGCGATGCCCTCGATCACGGTGCCGTCGCCGGGGATCAGCTCGCCGGCGGGCACGACCACGACGTCGCCGCGCGTCAGCTCCGAGGCGGCCTTCGTCGAGCCGTCGCGCAGTTTCGCGACGGTCTCCTTGCGCATCGCGCGCAGCGTGTCCGCCTGCGCGCGCCCGCGTCCCTCGGCGAACGCCTCGGCCATGTTCGCGAACACGACCGTCAGCCACAGCCACACGGCGATCGTGAAGGTGAACCACGCGGGATCGTGACCGCCGCCGAGCGGCTTGCCGCCGAAGACCTGGATGAACCAGGTGACGGTGGTGATCACCGAGCCGATCTCCACCACGAACATCACCGGGTTGTGGATCTGCACGCGCGGATCGAGCTTCTTGAAGCTGTCGATCAGCGCGCGGCCGACGATGTCGCGCTGGAACAGCGAGACGGCCTTGCGTTCGTGCGGCGCCGTAGGCTGTCGATCGGCGGTGGCGGGCATCTGCGCGGACATCAGCTCTTTCCTTCTGTAAGACGGTCGAGCGCGAGGTTCAGCTCGAGCACGTTCACGCCGGGTTCGCCGGAGAAGCCGAGCCCGCGGCCGGAGGTGTAGTTGGAGATCAGGCCATCGACCGTCGCCAGGGGAAGATGGCGCACGGCCGCCACGCGGTAGGCCTGGATGTGCGCGTTGGCTTCTGAGATTTCCGGGTCGAGCCCGGAGGCGGAGCTGTTGATCGCGTCGACCGGGATCTTCGCCACGGTCAGCCCCTGGTCATATTCCTTTTTGCCCGGCCCCATGTTCAGTTCGAGATAGGCCTTGATGTTTTCTTCGTCGGCTTCCTTGGTCTTCACGCTGTTGGGACCGTGATTGGAGAACGTGCTTGCGGCGGCGTTGTCCGCACCGCCTTCCGTGGCCGACGGGCGCGTTTGGAAATAGCGCGGGTCGGCTTCTGTCACCACCGCGCCTTCCACTTCCTTGACCTTGCCGTTCTTTTCGCGCACCGGCGTGCCGAAGTTCTGGCCGATGATCTTCGAGCCCACGAGCTTACCGTTCAGCTTTATCTGCTGGCCGTTGGCGTTGCCGGGAAAGGCCACCTGGCCCACGCCGGTGATGAACAGCGGATAGACGATCCCCAGCAGCAGCGTGAGCACGAGGATGCCGATCGCAGATGTGACGATGTCGCGTTTCATGTCAGTACAAATGTCCCGTCAAGCCCTGCACGATCGGTCCCAGCAGCAGTGCGGGGAAGAAGGTGAGCGCGCCGACGAGCACGATCACGCCGATCAGCAGCACCGCGAAGGTCGGATTGTCGGTGCGCATCGTGCCGAGACCCGCAGGCGTGACGCGCTTGCCGGCCAGCGCACCGGCGACCGCCAGCGCGAACAGGATCGGCGCATAGCGCGCGAACATCATGTCGAAGCCGCCCAGGACGTCGGCGAAGGTGACGCCGTGCGATCCGAGGCTGCCGGCGTTCGGCTGGATGAAGCCCGTGTAGCCGGCGAACGCCGAGCCGTTGTTGTTGGCCTGCGAGAGATACGCATAGAAGGTCTCGGAGAAGCCCTGCGGCGTGAGTCCGCCCGTCTTCGACAGCGCCGCGTCGGAGATCGAGGCGCGCCCAGACTTGCTGGCGGTCGCCAAGGCCGTGCAGAACAGGGCCGCCAACGGTGTGATCAGGATGCCCAGCCCGGCGAGCTTGATCTCCCTCGCCTCGAGCTTCTTGCCCAGCCACTCGGGCGTGCGCCCGACCATCAATCCACCGATGAACACGGCCAGCAGCACGTACAGCAAGATCGAGTACAACCCGGTGCCGACGCCGCCGAAGATCACCTCGCTGGCCGACAGGTTGGCGAACGGCACCGCTCCGCCGATGCCCGTGTAGGACTCGATCGCGCTGTTGACGGCGCCGCAGGATGTGACGGTGGTGATCGTGTCGAACAGCGCCGAGCCGGCGATGCCGAAGCGTTGCTCCTTGCCTTCCATGTTGCCGCCGCCGGAGCCGGAGATCACGTGCGTGTGCAGGCCGGCCGCGTGCTGCGCGGGCGAGCCGTGCGCCTCGGCGATGTAGGCCACACTGACGGCGCCGAGGAACATGAACATCATCACGCCATACACCGCGTAGCCTTGGCGACGGTTGCCGGTCATGCGCCCATACATGAACACCAGTCCCGCGGGGATGACCAGCACCAGCAGCATCTCGAAGAAGTTGCTGAACTGGGTCGGGTTCTCGAACGGGTGCGCGGAGTTGGTGTTGAAGAAGCCACCGCCGTTGGTGCCGAGCTCCTTGATCACCTCCTGGGAGGCGACCGGGCCCATCGCGATGGTCTGTGGGAGACCGGTGATCGTGTGTGCCGTCAGATAACTGGAGAAGTCCTGGATCACGCCCTGCGAGAGCAACACGATCGCGCCGACGATGCAGATCGGCGAGAGCACATACAGGATCGTGCGAATCAGGTCCTGCCAGAAGTTGCCGAGGCTCTTGCCGCTGCGCGAGATGATGCCCCGCACCAGCGCGACGGCCACGACGATGCCGACGCCCGCCGACAGCCAGTTCTGGACCGTCAGCCCGGCCATCTGGCTGAAGTAGCTCATGGTCGTCTCGCCGCCGTAATACTGCCAGTTCGTGTTCGTCATGAACGACGACGTCGTGTTGAACGTGACGTTCCACGGTGCAGAATGGTAACCGGCCGGATTCAGTCCAGTGAAGTCCCACAGCGTCTGTGTGCGCAGGATCAGGTAAAGCAGCAGCCAGCCGGCGAGCGAGAAGATGATCAGGCTTTTCGCATACTGCTTCCAGTCCTGTCCTTGCTCCGGATTCACGCGCAGGACGCGGTAGAGAAAGCGCTCCGGCCCAGCGAACAGCGGCGTGAGAAAGACTCGCTCACCGGTGTACACCTTCGCCATGTAGCTGCCCAGCGGAAACGCCAGCACGGTCAGGATGACCGCGAACAGCACAATCGTGAGCCAGCCGTCGAAGGTCACAGCTTCTCGCCGCGAATCAGCGCGTAAAACAGGTAAGCAATCACCAGTACCGACACGACGAGACCAAAGAAGTCGGCGCCGCTCATATGCGCAATGAAGTACGCCGGTACGAGGGGGATGCTCATACGCGATCGATCCCCTCGATGATCATGAGCAGGATCGCGAACATCGCGATCCCGAGAATCACTGCCACGACATCCATGCGCTCAATATGGCCGGCGATGTGTGACGCTCGCGTGACGAATCGCGCTCGGCGCATAACGATTTCGTGACGGACGGCTCCGCCGAGAGCGCTCAGACCGCGAAGCGGTAGCCGACGCCTGGGTCGGTGACGATGAAGCGCGGCCCCGCGGCCCCGCTCTCGCCGCCGACGTGCGCCCCTTCGGGCTCGATCTTCGCGCGCAGGCGCGCGATGTGCGTGCGCAGCGGCTGGATGTCGTCGACGTACTCCGGTCCCCACACCTCGGCGAGCAGCTTGCGGTGGGTCATCAACCGTCCGCGGTTGCGCACGAGCGCCCGCAGCAGGTCGAACTCGATCGGGGTCAGGTGAATCGGCGTCCCGTCACGGCGCACGATCCGCGCCGCCAGGTCGATCTCCAGGCCGTCCACGGTGATGCTCGGCTCGCCCTCGCTGCGCCCCGCGCGGCGTAGCGCGGCCTGCAGTCGCGCGACCAGCTCGCGCGTGCCGAACGGCTTGGTGATGTAGTCGTCGGCTCCCGCCTCCAGCGCCCTGACCTTCTGCTCCTCCTCGCCCATCGCCGAGAGCACGAGGATCGGCATCTCGCTCCACTCGCGCAGCCTGCGTGTGACCTCCACGCCGTCACTGTCGGGCAGCACGAGATCGACGATCGCCGCCTCCGGCGGGCGCACCGCGGCGATGTCCAGCGCCTCCGAGGCGCTCTCGGCGGCCACCGCCTCGAATCCGGCCTCGCGCAGCACGACCTTCAGCGCGCGCACGATCTGCGGCTCGTCGTCGACCACCAGCACGCGCGGCTGGTGCGCCGGCGCGGAGCGCTCGGGGGCGCTCACGCGGCCGGCTCTCGTCCGCGTGCCTGCGCGGGCGGCTCGTGCGTGACGCCGATTACGGTCCCGTTCGACGCGTGCGCGTCATGCTGCTCCTGGTCCTCCTTGGCCTCCTCAGACAGCGGCAGCTCGAACACGAACGTGGCGCCCTGCCCCGGCAGCGACTCGACGTGCAACGTCCCCGAGTTGGCCTCCGTGAAACCGCGGGCGATCGACAAGCCCAGCCCTGAGCCACGGTGTCCGCTGCCGGCCGTGCCGGCACGGTAGAACGGCTCGAACACGCGCTCGAGCTGTGCCGGTGGGATCCCCGGCCCACGATCGACGATGCGCACGATCACGCGGTCGCCCCGCGCGCGCTGCGCGCCGCCGCGCTCGCCGCTGCCATCGTCGCTCGCCGGCGCCTGCTGGCGGGCGCCCGCCAGGCTGCGCACAGCGCGGGCGCGCACGGACACCGGGTGCCCGCCGGAGTGCCGGCGCGCGTTCTCCAGCACGTTGACGAATGCACGCTCCATCTGCACGGCGTCGAGCTTCACCAGCGGCAGGTCGCGGTCGATCGACAGCGTGAAGTCCTGCGGGCGCGCCACCAGCTCGCCGACCGCGGCGCGGATCAACTCCTCCACGGAGGTCCACTGCCGGTGCGGCTCGGCGGCGCCGGCCTGCAGGCGCGAGAGGTCGAGCAGGTTGTCCACCAGCCGCGAGAGCCGCCGCGCCTCCTCCTGGATGACGGCGGCCATCTCTGCGCGTTCCTCCGCGCTTAGTGACGGCGAGCCCACCGCGGCGCCCGCCGCGGAGATCGCCGTCAGCGGCGAGCGCAGATCGTGCGAGACCGCCCGCAGGAGCGCCGTCTTGACCGTGTCCGCGCGGCGCAGCGCCGCCGTCTCCACCACCCCGCTGAGCAGCGCTTCGCGCTCGAGCGCCGCGCTCAACACGGCCTCCAGTGCCGGCACGACCCGCTCCTGCAGACGGCGCAGGCTCGCCTCCGAGGTGTCGGCGCCGACGATCAACGTTCCCAGGCGCCGCGTCCCCTCGCGCAGCGGGAAGACCACCGTGCGCTCGTCGGCGTCCACGGCGTCCATCTGGATCGCCGCCGAGGTGAGCTCGAGCGCTTGGGCCAGACGCGCGGCGGCCGTCGGCAGCGCCTCCGCGAGGCTCTCGCCGCGCAGCAGAAGCCGCGCCATCTCGGCCGCCAGGTCGGCCTCGCGCCGGCGCTCGTCCGCGTCGCGGGTGCGCGCGCGTGTGATCTCGGCGACCGAGCTCGCGAGCACCGCAACCACGAGGAACGCGCCCAGTGCGACCCAGTTGCTGGAGTTCTGGATCGTGAAGCGCCCGACCGGCGGCAGGTGGAAGAAGTTGAACGCCGCCGCGCTCACGACCGCCGTCGCGACGCCCAGCCACGCGCCCCAGCTGAGCGACACGATCAGCACCGCCGGCAGGTAGACGACGCTCAGCGACACCACCGGCGCGACGTGCGCGAGCGGATAGACGATCAGCGTGCACAGGGCCACCGCCGCGAGCGCCACCAGCGCGCCGACGCGCCGCGGCGGCGGGTTTGCGGCGAGCAGGAAGCCGAGCAGCGACACGCCATCAGCGTAATGAACGGGGCGGGTCTCGCCTCCCGCCCCGTTCGGTGCGCCCTGCGCGGTTCGGTGCGCTTGTGCGGTGTCCGCCCTCGACGGACCCGCTCGTTGCCATACCCACCGTCCCGGAGGCAAAGCTTGGATGAGCGCCGGCAGCGCGACGTGACGCTCCGGTAATCAGGCTGTGACGATCCGGTGATCGATGCGTGTGTCTGGGTTGCCGCTCATCTCTAAAGCCAGCGCACGTATCGGCCGACACGGTTGGGGAGGCCATTGGCGAGAACCATGAGCACACGCATGCGCCACACCGTCACGCTGAGTCCGGCTGCTGTGCTGGCCGCGTTCGCGCTGCTCTGCGCGCCGGCCGGCGCGCAGACGCTTTCGCCGTTGCCGGCCTCCGACTACTCCGTGCGCTCGGTGTGCGGGGAACCGGCCCGCGGACAGGCAGCCTGCCTGGCGATGGAGCTGGTGCCCGAAACGGCGGCGGCGCGCGCGCACAGCCATCCGCTGGGCATGACGATCAAAGCCGGCGCCGAACAGGCGACGAAACCGTGCGAAACGCCCACCGCGGTGGAAGGCTGCTTCGGCCTGCGCCCCGAAGACCTGCACGAAGCCTACGCGCTGCCCGACGCGCCCACCGGCACGCAGACGATCGCGCTGGTCGACGCCTACAACGACCCGACCGCCCAAGCCGACCTGAAAGCCTACGACAAAGAATTCGACCTGGAAGAATGCACTACCGCCAACCGGTGCTTCGCGCAGATCAACCAAAGCGGGCGGGAAAGCGACCTGCCATTCCCCAAAAGCACCGTCGAACTGGAAGAACACGCGAGCGGCACGAGATCCGAGCGAGCAGAAGCCGAAGCAGCCGAAGGCTGGACGGTCGAGATGTCGCTCGACATCGAGACCGCGCACGCGGTCTGCGAAAGCTGCAAGATCGTCCTGGTCGAGGCCACCAACCCGACCCTCTCCAACCTCGAAACAGCCGAGGACACGGCTGTTTCGCTGGGCGCGAACGAGGTCTCGAACTCCTGGGGCAGCCCCGAATGCGTCGAAGAAAAAGACCTCGTCGAATGCATCCCGCGCAGCTCCGCGTTCGACCATCCCGGCACGGTCATCACCGTCGCCGCCGGCGACTCGGGCTACGAGAACTGGGACGGCGCCGAAAAGGGCTTCGCCGACTACCCCGCATCCCTGCCGGACGTGGTGGCTGTGGGCGGCACGCGCCTTAAGCTCTCCGAAGCCGGCACCTGGGAAGACGAGACGGTCTGGAACGACGGCGGCAAGGAAGGCACGAGCTACGACGGGGACGGCGCCGGCGGCGGCGGCTGCAGCAAGCAGTTCGACGCGGAGCTCTGGCAGACGGAAGTGAGCGACTGGTCGTCGGTCGGCTGCGGCAAGCACCGTGCGGTCGCGGATGTCTCCGCGGACGCCGACCCATATACCGGTATCGCGGTGTACGACTCCTCGAGCACGAAATGCGAAGACGAAGAAGGCGCGCACTGGTGCACGATTGGTGGCACGAGCCTCGCCTCGCCGCTGATCGCGTCGGTGTTCGCGCTCGCCGGCGGCTCAGGCGGCGTCAACTTCCCGTCGCACACGCTGTACAGGAACGAGACCCTGCAGCCGAGCTCGCTGCACGACGTCACCGAAGGCTCCAACGGCGAATGCGACCTCCCGTTCGAAAGTAAAACCGGCACGTCGGGGTGCACGACAGCTCAAGAGGCCGCCGCCGGCTGTTCCTCGCACCTCAGCTGCTTGGCCGGCCCCGGTTACGACGGTCCGAGCGGCGTGGGCACGCCGGACGGCCTGGCCGCCTTCGTGCCGCCCGCGGGTGGGGACGGCACGGAACCGACTGGCGCAGAAGAAGAAGCCGGCAGCGCGAAGAACAAGGAATCGGAAAGCGCGTCCAGGTCCAGCGCGAGCCCCCCGCCACCTCCTAGCAGCAGCACGCCGCCCGCGCCGGTCGTCACCACGCCGGGCCCGACGATCGCGCCGCAGTCGCCGGAGAAGCTGTCCAACCTCGAGCTGACGCTCAAGGCGATCGCCGCGCTGAACACCGACCATCCACGGCTCAAGCAGCTCGCGTTCTCGTTCACGAGCAGTCAGCAGACAATCGTGCGCGCGGCGCTCCAGCGACTCGTCACCAAGCACCGACACAGGCGCTGGCAGGGCGTCGGAGGACTGGAGCTCGCTGCCACCTATGGCCGCAACACGCAGAGCTTTGGCGGGCATGCGTTGCTGGGCAGGGGCACATACCGCCTGACGGTCAAGCCGGCCAACGGCGCGGCACGCTCGCTCGTCTTCAGGATCGGCTAGCCTCGCCCGCGCCGGCCATGGCGCTGATCTCTTGCAGCACGAGCTCGCCGCGCTCGGTCAGCCGCCAGGAGTTCGGCGCCCCGCGCGAACGGGCGGTCCCCATCTTCGCGATCAGTCCGCGCTCGCGCAGGCGGCCCAGCAACTTCGATATCTGGCCCTGGTCGATGATGCCGGCGCGGTCGGCGATCTCGCGGTTGCTCGCACCGGGGTAGTCGCCAATCGCGCTCAGGACGCGCGCCGTACGGTAGGTGAGCCGCGCGCTCGTGCCGTAGGCGCGCGGACTGAGAGCGCTCTGTGCCGCGAGCATCCTGGCGCCGGCGGTCCTGCTGGGGGCCGGACGCTCGAGCTCACGCCGCGCCACTCCCGCCCCGAGGTAGGGCAGCACGATGATGCTGACCAACGACCCGAACAGGTCCATCACCTGCGGATGCTGGTGCTCCCGCGACGATGCGTCTACCAGCAGCCGGTTGCCCAATACCGCGAGCACGGCGCCCACGACGCCTTCGGCGATCACCAGCGGCGGCTGCTGGCGACCGCCCGGCCCCTCCAGGCGACCGCGATCGATCACGTCGGCCAGTTCTGCCAGAAACTGCACCCGACGGCGCATCACCTGCTCACCGCCACTCGTCGAGTAGACCACCAGCAGCCGTCCCAGCGCAGGCTCGTCCTCGACGAATGCAAGGAAGGCGACGAGCGCCGCCTTGATCGCGTCGAGCCAGCGTGAGTGCGCATAGTAGCCGGGCGCCATGCGTGTACGCGCGCGCTCAGCGGCGAGATCCAACGCCGCCAGCAAGCATGCTTCACGGTCCGCAAACGCCTCATCAAAGACGCCGGCGGGGACGCCTGTGCGCGCGAGCACCTCGCCGATCGACGCGCTGTCGGCGCCGCGTTCGGCCAGGGTCTCGGCCATCGCCTCCAAGATCCTCGTCCGCTGAACCTCGTCCACGCTGCTCCCCACTTGACAATCGGTCCAAGAGCCTATCTAGTTGTTGTCTAGCCGCGCGCAGCGGGCTGCCGTCTAGTCGCGCGGCGCCGGCGGCAACTCGGCGGGCGCACCGTGCGCCTGCAGGCACGCCGGCAGGCGCACGCTGCCGTCCTGGCGTTGGCCGTTCTCGAGCAACGCGACGATCGTACGCCCCACCGCCACAGCGGTGCCGTTGAGCGTGTGCAGCACACGCGTGCGCTTGTCGCGGCGGACACGGATGTTCAGCCGCCGGGCCTGGTAATCGGTCGTGTTCGAGCACGAGGTCAGCTCCCGGTAACGCCCCTGGCTCGGCATCCACGCCTCGCAGTCGTACTTCTTGGCCGCCGAGTTCCCAAGCTCGCCGACAGCGACGTTGACGACCCGGTAGGGCAGCTCGAGCCCCGTAAGGATCTGCTCCTCGAGCGCGAGAATCGCCTCGTGCTCGCGCGCGGAGTCCTCGGGCGCGACGAAGCTGAACATCTCGACCTTGTCGAACTGGTGTACGCGGAAGATCCCGCGGGTGTCCTTCCCGGCCGCCCCGGCCTCGCGCCTGAAGCACGGCGAAAACCCCGCGTAACGCAGCGGCAGCCGCTCGGCCTCGACGATCTCGCCGTCGTGCAGGGATGCCAACGCCACCTCCGAGGTCCCCACCAGAAACAGCTCGTCAGCCGGCAAGCTGTAAATCTGCTGCTCGGTGTCGGGCAGAAACCCGGTGCCATACAACGCACGTTCGCGCACCAGCACCGGCGGTATCACCGGCTCGAACCCCGCCGCCCCCACCTGCTCGAGCGCCCACCGCACAAGCGCCAGCTCAACCAATACCAGCGCCCCTTTCAAATACGCAAAACGCGCACCCGACAGCCTGGCACCACGCTCGGTGTCGATCATCTCCCCCGCCAGCTCCAGATGGTCGCGCGGCGGGAAGTCGAACGCAGGCACCTCCCCCACCTCGCGCACCAGCTCATCCTCCGGCCCCGGCGCGGCGGTCGGGTCGGGCAGATTGGGCAGCGGCGCAAGCGCATCCTGCAGATCCTGCTCGACCTCGTTGACCTCCTGCTCGAGCTCCTTAGCCCGCGCCGCCACCGCGCGCATCGCCACAATCTCGCGCTCGCGCTCACCGGCGTCAGCCGCTGCCTTGATGCGCCCATTGGCCGCGTTCTGCTCGGCACGTAGCCCCTCGAGCGCCGGCAACAACTCCCGCCGCCGCCGGTCAAGCTCGATCACAGTGTCAAGCCCGCCAGCAGCCTCCTCCCCGCGCCGCGCCAGCGCAGCCCGAACAACGTCCGGGTCTTCACGGATGAGCTTGAGATCAAGCACGCCAGGAGCCTATCCGTCAGAAGAAGCGCGCCTGGCCCCCGTACGAAGTCCGCTCCGCCAAGCAGGTCGTGACCTGCGCTACTTGGTCGACAACGTGATGTTGGTCGAAGGCACCTTGACCGATTTCAGCCCCGAGTACTTAGCCAGGAACCGAGCCACCGCTTCGGCCTGTTCGCCGACGAGCACATTCTCGGGCATGATCGCCCCCGAGAACCCACCGTTGCGGATCGCGTACAGGACCTGCTGTTCGTTCTCCTTGCGGATGTTGAAGTTCGGCCCGTTGGTCTTCACGCGGTTGGTGATCGCCGTGGCCGAGCCCTCGGCGCCCACCACGGCCAACGTGTGGCAGCCGGAGCAGTGCTCGAGGAACAGTTCCGCGCCCTCGCGGTAGGGACTGCTCTTGGGGACGCTGATCCCCTGCGAGCCGCACGCGCCGAGCAGCGCAGCACAGCCGAGCAGCACCAAGATCCTGGCGGCGAGCCTCATGCGCGGGGAATATATAGCCCCGCCGGGCAGCCGCGCCACACCGTGCGCCCCGGCAGGCGACGCTGGTCGCCGTGAGGCGACGGCGCTGCGCTCAGAATCCGTGCGCGGTGCCGGCGGCGCGCAGCGCCAGGAACACGACCACCAGCGCGGACAGCGCCATCACGCCGATCTCGCGGCGGACGATCGCGCCGACCAGCGCGTGCTGCTCGGACTCGGCCAGCTCGCCCACCGCGGCGGCGTTCTCGAGCCCGTGGTGGTCGAGGATCGTCTGCGCGGAGACAACGCGCAACTGCTCGGCCACGAACGCCACCGCCAGCGGCAGCAGCGCGTATAGATAGAAAAGATGTTCGCTCGAGTACTTGCCCGCCGCCGCCAGCACGCCGACGAAGACCGCGAATAGGAGCCCGGCGGCCTGGCCGACGCGCAGTGCCAGCCAGAAGGCGCGCGCGCCGCGTGGATGCGCAGCGGTGACGCCAGATGTGCCGGTGCGATACCAAATCGTCGCACCCAGCACGCCGGACAGCGCGTTGACCGCTGCGAGCGCCAGGGCGCCCGCCACCACCAGCGCCGTCACAGCCTCGATTTCGCGCCGATTGCCACTATGTAACAGGCTGACACAAGCAGTGATATAACAGCGGCCGGTGCTCCGCAGCTATCTCCCGGCGATCGTCTTCCTCGTTCTCGGTGGCGGCGTAGGCGGCGCGTTCGCAGCGTTGAACTCGGCCATCGGGCCGCGCCGCGTGGCCCCGCACAAGCAGGACCCGTACGAGTGCGGCCTGCCCTCGGAGGTCAAGCGCGACCTGCGCTTCGGCATCAGCTTCTACCTGATCGCGATGCTGTTCATCCTGTTCGACATCGAGGTCGTCTTCCTGTACCCGATCGCGGTCGAGCTGCGCGCGTATGGCAGCTTTGCGCTGTTCGAGACGATCGTGTTCATCGTGCTGCTGTTCGTGGCGTTCGTATACGTTTGGCGCCGAGGAGCCCTGGAGTGGAGGTGACACGACAACCGGTGGACGCGGACGCGCTGCGCGTGCGCTCGCTGAACGCGCACCAGTTGCTGCGCGGCGCCGACCTGGAGGGCGCCAACCAGCCGGCGCACCTGCAGGGAACCGAGCTGGAGGAGTACGTGCAGGAACGCGTGCTGATGACGACGCTCGAGGCGACGGTCGCGTGGGGCCGCTCGAACTCGTTCTTCCCGCTCGCCTTCGGGCTGGCGTGCTGCGCGATGGAGCAGTTCCACACGGCCGGCCCGCGCATGGACATCGCGCGCTTCGGCTTCGAGGCGTTTCGCGCCTCGCCGCGCCAGGCCGACCTGATCATCCTCGCCGGGCGCGTGTCGATCAAGATGGCACCCATCATCCGCCGGCTGTACGACCAGATGCTCGAGCCCAAGTGGGCGATCTCGATGGGCGCGTGCTGCTCGTCGATGGGCGTGTTCAACAACTACGCGCTGGTGCCGGCCGACAAGTTCATGCCGATCGACGTGCACGTCCCCGGCTGCCCGCCGCGCCCGGAGTCGTTGATGCACGGCATCCTCAAGCTGCGCAAGATGGTCCAGGACGACCCCGACATGGGCTGGCGCGAGCGCTACGACGCGTACGGCACGGAGGAGATCATCGGGGCGGATGAGACGTTCGCTCCGGACGCCGAGGAGGCCCCCGCCGGCCTCGTGCAGGGGGCCGCTGCGGCTGCCGCCACGCACGAGGTGGGTGAGGATCGAGAGATGGACACGGCCGGTGCTTGACGCCACAGGCCTGGAGCTGATCGCACAGCAGCTACGCGAGGCCGCAGGCGAGAGCGCGGTGGTGGACACGGTGTTCTTCCGCGGCCGGGGCACCGTGGAGATCGATCCCGCGCGCGTGCGCTCGGTGCTCGCGTACCTGCGCGAGCAGGGCTACGACTTCCTGGCGAGCGTGCACGGCGTGGATTACTACCCGCACGAGCCGCGCCTGGGGGTGCACTACGAGCTGCTGGACATGCGCCGGGTGGACCGCATCACGGTCAAGCTGCGCGTGTCGACCGACACGCCGGAGGTGGAGTCGGTGACAGCGGACTGGCCCACCGCCGACCACCAGGAGCGCGAGATCTACGACATGTTCGGCGTGGTCTTCCACGGCCACCGCGACCTGCGGCGGATCCTGATGCCCGAGGACTACGAGGGCCACCCTCAGCGGCGCGACTTCCCGGTCGGCGGCGAGCCGGTGGCCTTCACGTTCAACGAGCGCGACATGCTCGGGCCGATGTGATGACCCCAGCGACCCCGACCGTGGAGCGCGACGCCGCCGACACCACCGAAGAGCTGCTGACGCTGAACTTCGGCCCCCACCACCCCGCCACGCACGGGGTGCTGCGGCTGCTGGTGACGCTCACGGGCGAGATCGTGCGCGACGTCAAACCGGTGATCGGCTACGTGCACACGGGGATCGAGAAGACCGCCGAGGACAAGGCCTACTGGAAGGTGATCCCGGTGGTGGAGCGCATGGACTACCTGTCCTACTACTTCAACGCGATGGCCTACGTGGGCGCGGTGGAGAAGCTGGTGGAGGTGGAGGTGCCCAAGCGCGCCCAGTACCTGCGCGTGATCCACCTGGAGCTCAACCGCATCGCCTCGCACCTGATCTGGCTGGGCACGAGCGCGCTGGACCTGGGCGCGGTGTCGATCTTCCTGTACTGCTTGCGCGAGCGCGAGCTGATCCTCGACCTGTTCGAGATGTCCTCCGGGCAGCGCATGCACACGCGCTACTTCCAGGTGGGCGGGGTGATGGAGGACATCCCCAAGGGATGGGAGCGCAAGGTGCGGGAGTTCTTGAAGATCATGCCCGCGCGCGCCGACGAGTACGGCGCGATCCTGAACTCGAATGAGATCGTGCTGCGGCGCCTGCGTGGCACCTGCCCGCTGGACGCGGACACGCTGCTGTCGCTCGGCGTGACCGGCCCGCTGCTGCGCTCGGCGGGCAACCCGTGGGATCTGCGCAAGGCCGACCCGTACAGCTCCTACGAGGACTTCCAGTTCAAGATCCCGGTGGGCACGGTCGGCGACAACTACGACCGCTTTGCCGTGCGCCTGGCCGAGATCTACGAGTCGGTGAAGATCGTCGAGCAGGCGCTCGATGGGCTGCCGGAAGGCCCGCACATCACAGCGGACCGCAAGGTCGCGCTGCCGCCGCGCCACGAGCTGGCGACGTCGATGGAGGCGCTGATCCACCACTTCAAGCTCGTCACCGAGGGCTTCAGGGTGCCGCCGGGCGAGGTGTACAACCCGATAGAGTCGCCGCGCGGCGAGCTCGCCTGCTACGTGCGCTCGGACGGCTCCTCGAAGCCCGCTCGCGTGCACATGCGCGACCCGAGCTTCGTCAACCTGCAGGCGCTCTCGCACATGGTGGAGGGCAACTACATCGCTGACATGATCGCCACCGTCGCCATGCTCGATCCGATCCTCGGAGGGATCGACCGATGACCGCGGTGCGACGGTTCGAACATGGCTCGCGCGTGCCCGGCTGGGACGCGGCGGTGGACCTGGAGAAGGACCCCGCGGAGATCCCTGGGGTGGGCGGGTCCCCAGCCCCGGAGGTGCCGGCGGAGCTGCGCGCGGAGATCGAAGGGCACCTGGCGCTGTACCCCGACCGCCACTCGGCGGCGCTGCCGGCGCTCGCGGCCGCGCAGCGCCTGCACGGCTGGTGCTCGCCGGAGGCGCTCGAGCAGGTGGCGTGCGTGATGCGCGTGACGCCCGCCTACCTGGAGTCGGTGGCGACGTTCTACGACATGCTCGAGACCCAGCCGGTGGGCCGCCACAGCGTGTACGTGTGCACGAACATCTCCTGCTCGCTGCGCGGCGCGGACGCGCTGCTGGAGGCGATGCAGCGCGCGGCCGACGCCGCCCCCGACGGCGCGGCCGAGTTCAACGTGCGTGGCTTCGAGTGCCTGGGGGCGTGCGACATCGCGCCGATGGCCTCGGTGGACGGCGTGTACGTCGGCCCGCTGAGCACCGCGGACGTGCCGCAGCTGCTCGACGACGCCCGCGCCGGGCGCCCGGTGCTGCCGGAGAAGCAGCTGGCGCTCCGGCCCTGCGCAGATCCGGAGGCAGGCGCATGAAACTGCTGCTCAAGGGCATCGATGAGCCGGGCCTGAACACGCTGGAGGTGTACGAACGCCGCGGCGGCTACCAGTCGCTGCGCAAGGCGCTGGCGATGACGCCTGAGGAGCTGCTCGAACAGCTGAAAACCTCGGGGCTGCGCGGTCGCGGCGGCGCGGGCTTTGCGATGGGCACGAAGGTCTCGTTCCTGCCGAAGGGCTCGATGGACAAGTTCCTGGTGTGCAACGCCGACGAGTCCGAGCCGGGCACGTTCAAGGACCGCGAACTGATGCAGAAGACGCCGCACTCGCTGATCGAGGGGATCGTGATCGCCTCCTACGCGGCGGGCACCGGGCGCGCGTACATCTACATCCGCGGCGAGTACGTGCTGCAGGCGGACATCCTCGACGCCGCGCTGCGCGAAGCGCGCGCCGCGGGCTACGTGGGCGAGCACGTGCTCGGCTCGGAGCACTCGGTGTCGCTGGTCGTGCACCGCGGCGCGGGCGCGTACATCTGCGGCGAGGAGACGGGCCTGCTCGACTCGCTGGAGGGCAAGCGCGGCAACCCGCGGCTGAAGCCGCCGTTCCCGGCGATCCAGGGCCTCTACCAGGGGCCGACGCTGATCAACAACGTGGAGACGCTCGCCACGGTGCCGTCGATCGTCGCGCTCGGCGGCGACGAGTACGCGAAGCTGGGCGTGGAAACCTCCACCGGCACGAAGGTGGTGTCGATCTCCGGCCACGTGCAGCGCCCCGGCAACTACGAGGTCGAACTCGGCATCCCCTCGCGCGAGCTGATCTACGGTCTCGCCGGCGGCCCGCCGGAGGGCCGGCAGGTCAAGTGCTGGTTCCCCGGCGGCTCCTCCTCGCCGGTGCTGAAGGCCGAGGACCTGGACGTCCCCTACGACTTCAACTCGATGGCGCAGGCCGGCTCGATGCTCGGCTCCGGCGCGGTGATCGTCGTCGACGACTCGACGCCGATCCTGGAGGTGGCGATGAAGGTCGCCAAGTTCTACCGCCACGAGTCGTGCGGCAAGTGCACGCCGTGCCGCGAGGGCACCAACTGGACGGTGAAGATGCTCGAGCGCATCGACGCGGGCGAGGCGACGCCGATGGACCTCGACATCATGGCCTCCGTGCAGGACCACATCATCGGCAACTGCCTGTGCGTGCTGGGCGACGCGATGGCGATGCCGATCGGCTCGATGATCGAGAAGTTTAGAGAGGAGTTCGAAGCGCACAACGAGGCGGCGCGCATGCGTCGCGGCCGCGGCGCTTCACCGGCGTCGGAGGGCGTGCTTGCCGCGCATGGGGCGCTCGATGCCTAGACCGCAGCCGCACACGATCACGTTCACGGTCGACGGGAGGGAGGTCAAGGCGCCGGAAAACATGATGCTGGCGGACGCCGCCCAGCTGGGCGACGTCGAAATCCCGGTGTTCTGCTACGAACCGAAGCTCGGCCAGCCGGTGGGCGCGTGCCGCATGTGCCTGGTGGAGATCGAGGGCATCCCCAAGCTGCAGACCGGCTGCTCGACACAGGTGAAGGACGGCATGGTCGTGTACACGGAAAGCCCGCGCGTGAAGACCGCGCAGCGGGCGGTGGTGGAGTTCCTGCTGATCAACCACCCGCTCGACTGCCCGGTGTGCGACAAGGGCGGCGAGTGTCCGCTGCAGGACATCACCTTTGGCTGGGGTGGGGGCATCTCGCGCTTCGTCGACCCCAAGCGCCACTTCGTCAAGCCGCTGGAGCTCTCGCCGCTGATCGCGATCGACCGCGAGCGCTGCATCCTGTGCTACCGCTGCGTGCGCTTCTCCCAGGAGCTCTCGGAGGACTACCAGCTGGTGCTGCTGGAGCGCGGCGCACACTCCTATGTCTCGACCTTCGACGGGCACCCGTACGTGGCGCCGTTCAGCGGCAACATCGTCGAGCTGTGCCCCGTCGGCGCGCTGACCTCGCGCGCCTACCGCTTCCGCGCGCGTCCCTGGGACGTGGAGGACGCGGGCTCGGTGTGCACGCTGTGCCCGGCACAGTGCAACGTGACGCTGACCGTGCGCGACGAGCGCGCGATGCGCGTGCTGGCCCGCGACAACACGGAGGTGGACGACGGCTGGCTGTGCGACAAGGGCCGCTTCGCCTACCAGTCCTTCCACGTCGACGAGCGCGTGACCGAGCCACTGGTGCGCGACGGCGGCCAGCTGCGGGCGGTGTCGTGGGAGCGCGCGCTGGAGGAGGCCGCCGCGGGTCTTGCGCGCGCGAATGCGCACACGGGTGCGATCGCCGCCGGCGCGAGCACCAACGAGGAGGGCCTGTTGCTCGCGCGCCTGGTGCGCGAGGCGCTCGGCTCGCCGCACATCGACTCGCGCCGCGCCGGCGCGTTGCCGCTGGAGTTGCACCGCGCGCTGGGCGAGCCAAGCCTGCAGGCGCGGACATCCGACCTGGAGTTCGCCCACGCGGTGCTGGTGCTGGACGCGGAGCCGGTCAACGACGCGCCGATCCTCGACCTGCGCCTGCGCAAGGGCGTGCGGCGCAACGGGCTGAAGCTCGCCGTCGCCTCCCCCAACCCGAGCCTGCTCGACGCGAACGCCGCGCTGTCCGTGCGCTACCCGCTGGGCGAAGGGGCGGCGTTTGCGAGCGCGCTCGCCGACGCGCTCGCCGCGGGGCCGGGCGCGGAGCCCGACGGCCAGGCGGGCGAGCTGGCGAAGCTGCTGCGCGCGGCGGGCGAGGACATCGTGGTGCTGTGGGGCGAGCGGCTGACCGCCGGCGCAAACGGCGCGGCGGGCGCCAAGGCGCTGCTGCGCATCGCCCAGGCGCTGGGCATGGCCGGCGTCGAGGGCGCGGGCCTGTTGGAAATCCCGGCCTTCGCCAACGGGCGCGGCCTGCGTGAGGCGGGCGTGCTCCCCGGCATCGGCCCAGGGCTCTCGCAGGCCGGGACCGGCACGCGCGGCGCGAACGGAGCGGGCGTCCAGGCCAGCACGGACGCCGGGAGCGGAGCCAGCACCGGCGCGGGCGCCGCGAACGGAGCGGGCCTCGCCCCCCGCGACGCGCACGCGATCGCCGCGGGCCTCGCCGACGGCGAGCTGAGCGCGCTGTACCTGCTGCACTGCGAACCGCTGCGCGAGCTGCCCGACGGCGAGCTGTGGGAGCGGGCGCTCGCGCGCGCGAGCACGGTGATCGCACACTCCTCCTTCCTCACCGACGGCCTGCGCGAGCACGCGGACGTGGTCTTCCCGGCGGAGGTGTACGCGGAGAAGGAGGGCACGATCGTGCACCCCGACGGGCGCGTGCAGCGCCTGCGCCCGGCGATCGCGCGCGCGGGCAGCGTGCGTGCGGAGTGGCAGGTGATCGCGGAGCTCGCGCTGCGCCTGGGCCTGGACACCGACGTGCTCAGCGGAGCGATGGCCTCGCGGCGGCTGTTCGAGGCCGTGCCCTTCTACGCCGGGTTGACGCTCGAGGAGATCGGCGGGCGGGGCGTGCGCTGGCAGGAGCGCGACGCCGCCTCTGCCTACCCGACTGCGACGCCCGACCTGAGCGGGCGGACGGGCTCGCTCGCCCAGGCGGGCGACGGCGCCGCGGAGCTCGCGGGCTACCGCTCGATCTGGGACGCGCCGGAGGTGGAGTTCTCGCCGGCGCTCGAGTTCCTGCTTGCGCCCCGTTCTGGGGTGTTCCCGCGCGAGCGCGTGACGCTGCCGTTGACCTACGTCGGCAACGAGGGGACATGACCACGCTCGCGCTGGTGGGCTTCTACGAAGCGTGGTGGGTGCAGATCCTGAAGGCGATCGTGATCTTCGCGGTGGGCCTGCAACTCGTGCCGCTGGTGCTGCTCGCCGAGCGCAAGCTGCTCGGGCGCTTTCAGGCGCGCTACGGCCCCAACCGCGTCGGCCCGTACGGCGCGCTGCAGCCGCTGGCGGACATCGTGAAGCTGCTCACCAAGGAGCAGTTCCGCCCGACCACCTCCGTGGGCGTGCTGTTCGCCGTGGCGCCGATCATCTCGATCCTCACCGCCGTGGCGGCGTTCTCGATCATCCCCTTCGGGAACGTCCAGCACATCTTCGGCGAACGCGTGGGGCTGTACGGCGTGGACGTGTCGATCGGGCCGCTGTACCTGTTCGCGTTCGGCGCGATCGCCTTCTACGGGATCATGCTCGGCGGCTGGTCCTCGGGCTCGAAGTACTCGTTCCTGGGGGCGATGCGCGGCGCGGCGCAGCTGATCTCCTACGAGGTCTCGCAGGGGCTCGCGCTGGTGGGCGTGATCATCACCGCGCAGACGCTGTCGCTGACCGGCATCGTGGACGCCCAGAAAGGCATGTGGTACTTCATCCCCCAGCTGGCCGGCTTCCTGATCTTCCTGACGGCGAGCTTCGCCGAGACCAACCGCGCGCCGTTCGACTTGACGGAGGCGGACGCGGAGCTGGTCGGCGGCTACAACACCGAGTACGGCGGCGGGCGCTTCGCCTCCTACTACTTCGCCGAGTACCTCAATGTGCTGGTCGTCTCGGGCATCGTCACGACCGTGTTCCTCGGCGGCTGGCTGTTGCCGTTCGGCATCCACCCGCCGGGCTGGGTCGACCCGTTCGTGGTGCTGTTCAAGATGACGCTGATCACCTTCCTGTTCATCTGGGTGCGCGCGACGCTGCCGCGCCTGCGCTACGACCAGCTGATGAGCTTCGGCTGGAAGGTGCTGCTGCCGCTGGCGACACTGAACGCGCTGGTGACCGCGGTAGTCGTGGTGGTGACGCACTGATGGCCGCCGTCCCCGACAGCGCGCCGGTCGGGCGCTCCTCGCCGCTGACGGTCGAGCGCTGGAGCCCCGGCGAAGACGTGATCGAGGTCACGCGCACCCCCCCGCCGGGCGCGGCGCGCGAGACGTGGCGCACCTTCCGCGAGACCCTGCGCGGCCTGAAGACGACGTTCGGGCGCATGATCGAAGCGCCCACCACGATCCAGTACCCGGAGGAGAAGACCCCGGTGTACCCGCGTTTCCGCGGCCGGCACAAGCTGCACCGCTTCGATGACTCGGACCCCACCCACCCCAGCCTGGAGAAGTGCGTCGGCTGCTCGTTGTGCGCGGCCGCGTGTCCCGCCGACTGCATCCGCGTGGTGGCGGCGGAGAACACGCCGGAGAACCGCGTGTCCGCCGGCGAGCGCTACGCCGCCGTGTACGAGATCAACATGTCGCGCTGCATCTTCTGCGGCTACTGCGAGGTCGCGTGTCCGTTCGATGCGATCACGATGGGGCACGACTATGAGCTCTCCGACTACGACCGCGCGGATTTGATCTTCACCAAGGAGATGCTGCTGGCCGAGCCGTTGGAGCGCACTCCGCTCAGGAACGAGGGCGAGTGAGCGCGGTCCTCTTCTTCATCGCCGCGATCGGGGTCATCACGGGCGCCGTGGGCGTGGTGGTGCTGCGCAATCCGTTCTTCGCAGTGCTCGCGCTCGTCTGCCACCTGGTTTCGCTGGCGGTGCTGTTCCTGCTGTTGCGCGCGGAGTTCGTGGCGGCCGTGCAGGTCGTGGTGTACGCGGGGGCGGTGATGGTGCTGTACGTGTTCGTGGTCGCGTACGTAGGCGGCGAGGGCGAGAGCATCGGCGAGCGGCTGCGCCGCGGCACGAGCACCTCGGGCATGCGCGTCGGGGGGGCGATCCTCGGCGGCGCACTGCTGGTGGAGCTGTTCATTGCGCTGCTCGGTACGGGGTTGGAGGCGACGAGCGGTTACGGCGCGGGGTATGTGCCGGGTCCGCAGGCGTACGGGACGCCGGCGTACATCGGCAAGCTGCTGCTCACGCGCTTCCTGCTGGCGTTCGAGCTTGCGTCGTTCTTGCTGCTGGTCGGCGCGATCGGCGGGGTCGTGCTGGCGCGTCGGCGTGGTGGCATCGACGAGTTCTCCGGGCGCCAGGCGATCACGCCGCTCAACCTCCTGCGCCCGCGCGCCACCGGGACGACCGCTGAGGCGGTCGGCACCGCCACGGTGCATGACGGCGGATCGAGGTACGGGGCGTGAGCATCGACTGGTATCTGGCGGTGTCGGCGATCGTGTTCGCGCTGGGCGCGCTCGGCGTGATGACGCGACGCAACCCGTTGGTCGTGCTGCTGTGCCTGGAGCTGATGCTCAACGGCGGCAACCTCGCGCTGATCGCGTTCTCGCGCATGTGGGGCAACGGCGACGGGCAGATCCTGGCGATCGTCGTGATGACGGTGGCCGCGTGCGAGGTGTGCATCGGGCTGGGCATGATCGTCGCGATCTACCGCCGGCGGCTGCCGATCGATGTGGACGAGCTGCGGGAGCTCCAAGGATGACCATGGGCACGCATGGCTGCGCCGGATCTGCGTCCTCGCTCGCTCGCGTGCTCAGCACGCCACGCTCGCTGCGTCCTTGCCCGACTTGCCCTGCGTGCCCATGGCCGCGTAGCGAAAGGACACGCAGCTAGTGGCGACGACCACGTGGGGGTGGCTGGTGCTGGCGTTCCCGCTCGCGGGCATGCTGGTGACGGCGCTGGGCTTCAGACGCTGGGGTGGGCGGGATTCAAATCACGTCGCCGGTTGGATCGGCACGGGTGCGATCTTCCTGGCTTTCGTGTGCGCGATTGGCGCGCTGATCTCGCTGCAGGGACACACCGCCAGCCACCGCGAGCTCGTGTCCTCGCTGTGGAACTACGCGTCCACGGTGGGGGTCGACGCGCAGATGTCGATCCTGGTGGACCCGCTGTCGGTGTTCATGATCCTCGTGGTCAGCGGCGTGTCCACGCTGATCCACCTGTACTCGATCTCCTACATGGACAAAGACCGAGGGTTCGTCCGGTACTTCTCCTACCTGAACTTCTTCGTCTTCTCGATGCTGCTGCTGGTGCTGGCCGGCAACTTCCTGCTGCTGATCGTCGGCTGGGCGTTCGTGGGCGCGGCCTCCTACCTGCTGATCTCCTTCTGGTACCGGCGCACGACCGCGACGACCGCGGGCATCAAGGCGTTCGTGATCAACGTCGTCGGCGACGCGGGGCTGGTGCTGGGGACGTTCTTCATCTTCAAGCACACCGGCACGCTGGACCTGCTGAAGAGCTTCCACGCGGCGGAAGCCGGCGCTTTCGGACACTCCCCCAACAACGGCGACCTGGTCGCCGGCTGCGTGCTGCTGCTGGTGGGCGCGTTCGCCAAGTCCGCGCAGATCCCGCTGCACACGTGGCTGCCGGACGCGATGGAGGGCCCCACGCCGGTCAGCTCGCTGATCCACGCCGCGACGATGGTGACGGCGGGCGTGTATCTGATCGCGCGCATGCACCCGCTGTTCGAACGCGCGCCCGCCGCCCAGGACGTCGGCGCGGTGGTGGGCGCGCTGACGCTGTTCATCGCCGGCACGATCGGCCTCGCGCAGACGGACATCAAGCGCGTGATCGCCTATTCGACGATGTCGCAGATCGGCTACATGATCATGGGCGTGTCGGTGGGCGCATACGCGGCCGGCCTCTTCCACCTGATGACGCACGCGTTCTTCAAGGCGCTGCTGTTCATGGCCGCCGGCTCGCTGATCGGGGCGATGGCGGGCGAGCAGTCGCTGGAGAAGATGGGCGGCTTTCGCAAGGCGCTGCCGTTCACCTACGCCTGCTTCATCGTCGGCGGCCTCGCGCTGTCGGGGATTCCGCCGTTCTCGGGCTTCTTCTCCAAGGACGAGATCCTGCTGCAGGCGGGCGAACGCGGCGGCTGGCACTGGGCGCTGTATGTGATCGGCTATGCGGGCGCGGTGCTGACGGCGATCTACACCTTCCGGATGATCTTCCGCGCCTTCCACGGCGAGCCGGTGGCCGAGGCGCGCGAGCTGGAAGGCGGCCACCTGGCACACGCGGAGGTGCCGCGCAACCCGGCGACGGGCGAAGAAGAGGACACCGACGTGGGCTTCCCCGGCCCGGAGCACGCGATCGCCGAGCGTGCGTGGCCGATGCGCATCGCGATGAGCCTGCTCGCGCTCGGGGCGGTCGGCGCGGGGCTGGTGCAGATCCCGAAAACGGACTTCGTGATCGACGACTTCCTGAAGCCGACGTTCGCGACCGCGAAAGCGTACGAACCGGCTGGGAAAACGAGCGTGCTGGTGATCGGGCTGACGCTCGGCACGCTGCTCGGCCTGGCGGGCATCGCCCTGGCCTACCGCATCTGGGGCGTGGGCGCTCGCGACGCCGACGGCCGCTACAGGGTGGCGGCGGCGATCCAGGCGCGCACGCGGCCGTTGTATGAGCTGTTCGTCAACAAGTGGTACTTCGACGAGGCGATCAACCTGCTGGTGGTGGCGCCGGTGGCGGCCACCGGACGCTTCGCGCGCGACACGTTCGAGCGCGTGTTCGTCGATGAGACGCTGATCGGCGGCGCCACGGGCATCGTGCGCGCCGGCTCGGCGGCGGTGCGCGCAGCGCAGAGCGGCTTCGTGCGCTACTACGCGGCGCTGCTCGTGATCGGCGTCGCGGGCGTGGGCTTCTACTTCCTGCTCCAGACCTGATGCCCGCGCTCTCGATCCTCATCTGGCTGCCGCTCGCCTGCGGTCTGATCGGCGTGCTCGCCTCGCTGCGCAGCCAGCGCGCGGCGGGCGTGGTCGCGGCGCTCGGCTCGCTGGGCGCGCTCGGCCTGGCGATCGGCTACATCGCCGACTACAAACCTGGGGGCGGGCTGCAGCACGTGACCGACGTGGTGTGGATCGCCGAACTGGGCATCCACTACAAGCTCGCCGTCACCGGCTTGAACGTTTTCCTCGTGGGCTTGACCACGCTGCTGTTCGCCGCCGCGGTGTTGGCGTCGAACCTGCGCCGCGAGACGCCCCCGCCGGAGCGCCCGCGCCTCTACTACTTCTTCTTCATGCTCGCCGAGTCGGCGGTGCTCGGCGCGTTCCTCGCCCAGGACCTCGCGCTGTTCGTGGCGTTCTTCGACCTGATGTTGATCCCCTTCTACTTCCTCATCGGCGGCTGGGGGCAGGGGCCGGACCGCGTGAAAGCGACGATCAAGCTCGTGATCTACACGCTCGTCGGCTCGCTGTTGATGCTCGCGGCGGCGATCGCCACGGGTGTGCTCGCGGCGCAGCAGGGCGGCGGGCACATCACGTTCGTGCTCTCAGAACTGCAGAAGCTGCCCCTGAGCACCGGCTCGCAGGAGTGGATCTTCCTGTTCTTCGCCGCCGCGTTCCTGGTGAAGATGCCCGCCTTCCCGCTGCACGGTTGGATGCCGGACGGCTACCGCGCGATGCCGATCGAGGTGCTGATGGTGTTCTCGGGCGTGCTCTCGAAGGTCGGCGCGTACGGCTTTCTGGCGATCGTGCTGCCGCTGTTCCCGCAGGCGGCCGTGCACTTCCAGACGCTGATGCTGCTGATCGGCCTGCTGTCGATCATCTACGGCTCGCTGCAGGCGTTCAGCCAGACCAACGCGCGGCTGATCCTCGGATACTCCTCGGTCGCGCAGCTCGGCTTCATCACAATCGGCATCTTCGCGCTGAACCCCCAGGGCGCCCAGGGCGCGCTCCTGCAGATGGTCAACCACGGGTTGGTGATGGGGCCGATCCTGTTCATCGTCGCCCTGCTCGCCCACCGCGCGGGCGGCTCGGAAGACATCCGCGACATGGGCGGCATCGCCTTCCGCGCGCCGGTGCTCGCCTCGCTCGCGCTGATCGTCACGCTGGCGACGTTGGCGATGCCCGGCTCGTCGAACTTCGTGGGCGAGTTTTTGATCCTGCTCGGCGTCTTCAAAGCCAAGCTGGTGATCGCGATCATCGCCTTCAGCGGCGTGGTGATGGCGAGCGTGTACGCGCTGCGGCTGTTCATCCGCGCGTTTCACAACCGCGTCGGCGCCAAGGTCGGCTCGCGCGAGATCTCGCTGCGCGACGGCCTCGTGCTCGTGCCACTCGTGGCCGTGATCGTGTTCTTCGCGGTCTACCCGCAGCTGGCGCTGCACCGCAGCGAAGGAGCGGTGAAGACGTCGGTCGCGTCCGTGAGCGCAGCCAAATCCCACCCGGTTGAAACTGCCTCCGCGAGCGTCGAAGAACCATGAGCTACGTGCCGCTGTACTCCCCCCAGCTCGCGACGACGCACCTGAAAGGCCCGCACGTGGACTTCGCGGGCCTCTCGCCGCTGATCGCCCTGCTGGGCGGCGCGGTGATCGTGCTGCTGGTCGGCATGCTCGGCGCGCGCTGGGTGCGCACGCAGCTCGTCCCGCTGCTCAGCCTGGTGGCGCTCGGCGCGGCGCTCGGCCTGACGATCTGGCAGTGGAACGCACAGAAGTCGATCGTCTCGGGAGCGCTGCGCATCGACGATCTGTCGCTCGCGCTGAACCTGATCCTGATCGCGGGCGGCGCGTGCGCGGTGCTGCTCGCGTGGCGCTCACAGGCCGCGCACGAAGCCGCGCACGGCGAGTTTCACGCCCTGCTGTTGACCTCGATCGGCGGCATGTCGGTGCTGGCCGCCGCGCAGAACACGGTGACGCTGTTCGTCGGCCTGGAGCTCCTGTCGATCCCGCTGTACGTGCTGTGCGCGACCGAACTGAAACGCGAGCACTCGCTGGAGTCGGGGCTGAAGTACCTGATCGTCGGCTCGGTCGGCTCGGCGACGCTGCTGTACGGCCTGGCGCTGATCTACGGCGCGACCGGCTCCACCGACTTCAGCGCGATCGCCAGCGCACTGAGCAGCGGCAGCCTGGCCACCGACCCGCTGACGCTGACGGGCATCGCGCTGTGCGTGGCGGGCCTGTGCTTCAAGGCGTCGGTCGCCCCCTTCCACCAGTGGACGCCGGACGTGTACGAGGGCGCGCCGACGCCGGTGACGGCGTTCATGGCAGTCACCACCAAGGTCGCCGCGCTGGGCGTGTTCCTGCGCTTCTTCGACGTCGCGCTGATCGACACCCAGCAGAGCTGGGGCCCGGCGGTGGCGGTGCTCGCGACGATCACGATCATCGCCGGCAACGTCGGCGCGCTGGGGCAGTCCTCGCTCAAGCGCATGCTCGCCTACTCCTCGGTCGGCCAGGCCGGCTACATGCTCGCGGGCGTCGTGGTCGCCACCCAGCTCGGCATCTCCGCGACCGTCTTCTACCTGGCCGTCTACCTGTTCATGAACATGGGCGCATTCGCCGTGATCGTCGCGCGCGAACGCGAAAGCGGCCTCGGCGACTCGATCGACGCGCTCGCCGGGCTTGGACGCACGCGCCCGTGGCTCGCCTGGCCGATGACGCTCTCGATGCTCGCCCTGGCCGGCATCCCCGCCACGGCGGGCTTCATCGGCAAGTTCTACCTGATCGACGCCGCCGTCGCCGGCGGCTACACGTGGCTGGCGGTGGCGATCGTGATCGGCTCGATGATCTCGCTCGGCTACTACCTGCCGGTGATCGCCGCCATGTGGATGCGCGAAGCGCCCGCCGGGGGAGAGGCGCGCGCTTCAACTTCGACAAGCCCGTCGAGCGGCCCAGCTGCGGGACCGCTGCCGGCATTGGCGGGCGGCTCACCCGAGCTCGACGCCGAGGGACTGGCACCGAACGGCGGCGGGATCTCCGCCGCGCCGCCTGCCGCAAGCGCCGGCATTCAGTTCGAGGTCGTGCTGGTGGCCGTCGTCGCCGGCGCCGCGACGCTCTTCTTCGGCGTCATCCCCCAGCCGCTGTTCGATCTCGTGCACCACGCGGGCGGCGCCATCAGCGGGCTGTTCTGAGCGCGCGGCGCTACAGCCGCCCGGAGGCCTCAGCCGCCGCTTCCGCTTCCTGCAGCTGGCGCTCGACGAGGTCCAGCCCGGCGGTCCAGAACTCCGGGTCGGCGAGGTCCACGCCGACGATCGCGCCGATCTCCTCGGGGCTTTTCGAGCCGCCGGCGGCGAGCATCTGCAGGTAGCGGGGCACCAGCTCGGGGCCGGTCTGCTCATAGCGCTCGTACACCGACAGCGCGAGCAGCTGCCCGTAGGCGTAGGCGTACACGTAGCCGGGGCTGTTGATGAAGTGCGGGATGTAGGACCACCATGTGCGGTAGCCTTCGGTGACTTCCACCGAGTCGCCGAACAGCTCCTCTTGGCTCTCCGCCCACAGCTCGCCGAAGCGCTCGACCGACAGCTCGCCCTGCTCGCGCCTGACGGTGTGCACGAGCTCCTCGAAGCGGTTCATGGCGATCTGACGGAAGACGGTGGCGATCGTGTCCTCGAGGTTCTCCGCCAGCAGCGCCAGGCGCGACGCGGGCGTCGTGTCCTCCTCGAGCAGGCGTCCGAAGACGATCGTCTCGCCGAACACCGACGCGGTCTCCGCGAGCGTGAGCGGGGTGCTCTGGTGGAAGATCCCCTGGGGGGCGGCCAGCGCGAAGTGCACGCCGTGGCCGAGCTCGTGCGCGAGCGTGAGCACGTCGCGCCGGCGCGCGGTGTAATTGAGCAGCACGTACGGGAACACCGACGGCGCCGCCGCCGCGCAGAACGCGCCGCCGCGCTTGGCCGGGCGCACAGGGGCGTCGATGTGACGCTCCTCGAAGAAGCGCTTGACCAGCGTGCCCAGCTCCGGAGAGAAGGAGTCGTAGCATTCGAGCACGATCTCCTTCGCCTGCGCGAACGGGAAGCTGACCTCGTCCTCGGTGACCGCAGCCATGCGGTCGTAGTCGGCCAGGCGCTCGATGCCGAGCAGCTTCGCCTTCAGCCGATACCAGCGGCGCGGGATCTCATAGCGCGCGCGCACCGCTTCGATCAGCGCCTGCACGGACTCGTCGCTGGCCTCGTTGGACAGGTTTCGCGCCGCCAGCCAGTGCGGGTAGCGGCGCAGACGATCGTCGGTGGCCTTGTCGGCGAGCAGCGTGTTGAACAGGAACGCGCGCGTGCGCAGGCCGGGAGCCAGTGCCGCGGTGACGGACTCCGCGGCCGCACGGCGCACGTCGCGGTCGGCCAGCGCCAGACGGCTGAGCGCCACGTCCAACGCGACCTTCTCCGAGGCGTCCTGCGCGGTGGCGCTCTCGACGGTCAGCGCGACGAAACCCGGCGCTGGCGTGGCCGGCAGCTCGACCTCGATCGCCGAGGTCAGCTCCTCGAACAGCCGCTGCCAGGCGCTTGCGCCGGTGAGGGACTTCTCGGTGAGGATCTTCTCCTCCGGCTCGCTCAGCAGGTGCTCGCGGTAGCGGCGCACGTTGCGCAGGTGATGAGCGCAGAAGTCCAGGCCCTCCCCCGCGAGCAGCGCATCCGCACGCTCGTCGTCCAGCGCGGCCCATTGAAGCTCGAAGAACAGCAGCGTGGTCTGGACAGCCGTCTCCTGCTCCTGCACCTTCTGCAGCAACGCGCCGTTGGCCGGATCGGCCGTGTCGGTGGAGAAGCGCAGGGCGGCGTAGTAGCCGGCGCGGGCGACCAGCTCGCTGATCCCCGCGAGCTCCTCCATCGCCGCGCGCAAGCCCGCGCCGTCGAGCTCGCCGAGCTTGCCCGCGTGGCGGTCGGCGAACGCCTTGGCGCGCTCCAGCGCCTCGCTCAGCCTGCGCTCGACGCCCTCCGTGCCCTCGCCCGCGACCAGCGACTCCAGGTCCCAGGCGGTTCGCTCGAGCTCGGGGTCGCTGGGTCCTGCGGGCGCGGTGGCGGCCATGGCCTCGCAGCTTAGCCGCCGCGACGCTCTACTCGCTCGCCAGCGCCCCCAGCACGTCCAGCCGTGCGGCGCGCCGCGCTGGCAGCTGCGCGGCGAGCAGGCCGGCGATGGCGGCGGCGATCAGCAGCAGGATCAGCGTGCCCACGGGGATCGACAGCACGTACCCCGAGCCGGACAGCGCGAGTTCGGTGACGAGGATTGCGCCGACCACTCCCACCACCAACCCGAGGACCCCGCCGATCAGCGCCGTGATCAGCGACTCGTAGCGGATCATCTGACGGACCTGCCGGCGGGAGGTGCCGATCGCGCGCATCATG
The DNA here is from genome assembly GCA_035504435.1 of Solirubrobacteraceae bacterium. Taxonomy (GTDB): domain Bacteria; phylum Actinomycetota; class Thermoleophilia; order Solirubrobacterales; family Solirubrobacteraceae; genus Palsa-744. The sequence goes on along the minus strand of DATJRV010000033.1, from coordinate 56,733 downwards.
CCCAGCTCGTGCGTGCGCTCGTAGATCGACAGGATCAGCGTGTTCACGATCCCGAACAGCGACACGATCACCGACAGCGCCAGCAGCACGTACACGAGCAGCAGGAACTGGTTGACTTTTTCGCCCTGTTCCTTGGTGTACTCCGCCGCCGTCTGCGAGCGCGTCTGCGGGAAGCTGCGGCGCAGCAGCGCGTCGATGCTGCTGCGCACCTGAGTCTCGTTCGCTCCCGGCGCGTACGTGATGAAGTCGACCCCGTCTTCGCGCTGCCCGAACGCCGTGCGTGCCAGCGTGCGCGAGATCGTGAGGTTGGACAGCAGGCCCAGCACTTCTTCTTTGACGATGCCCAGGACCGTCAGCGTCACCACCCGGCTGGCGGGCGTGAGCACCGACAGGCGCTGGCCGACCTGCAGTTTGTGCGCCTTCGCGAACTTCTTCGAGATCACGGTGCCGCTCTGCCCGAGCGCGGTGAGCGTCGCCGCGGAGCCGTGTTCCCATTCGACTTTGTACATCTTCTCGAACGATTCGGGTTCGATCGCCGTCAGGCGTCCGGCTTCTTCGATCACCGGGGAGCCCGGCCGCGCGAGGTCGCGCACGGTGCCTTTGGTGAACGCGACGGCCGTGACCGTGCCCACGCCGCGCACCGTCCGCACCGCGGGCGCGATCACCCCCGGGATCCCCTGCTGCGTCTGCGAGTTGTCGATGATCAGGCTGCCCGCGAACGAGCGGTGGACGGCGTTGTCGATCGTCGCCTTCGTGCCCGCCGCCAGCACCGAGATGAACGCCACGAGACCGAGGCCGACGGTCAGCGCCAGCGCGGTCACGAGCGTGCGCCCCGGCTGGCGCACGGTGTTCTCGCGCGCGAGAACACCGGTGATTCCGCGCCAGCTCACGATCAAGCCGAGCGTTCGGCCGAGCGCGAGGATCACGCGGTGGCGCCCGGGCCTGCCGCCGCGGGCCATGCGCACGACCAGGACGCCCACGTACACCGCGAACAACACGAACAGAATCGGGGCGGCCCCCTTGCCGAGCAGCAGGCCGACGAGCAAGAAGACGACTGCCACGACCCCAGCGCGCCGCAGCACGACCCCCTCTGTGAGCGCTCGCGGCGGGATCGTTACACCCTCGCGCATCGCCGCGATCGGCGGCACGCGCATCGAGCGCAGCGCCGGGAAGAGGCCCGCGAGCACGGTGATCCCGATGCCGACGGCCAGCGACACGATCACCGTGCGCGGCTCGAGCACCGTGCCGTTGTCGGGCAGATCCGCGCCAAAGGCCTTGAACAGCCCGTCGAGCGCGGGCGCCAGCCCGATGCCGCCGAGCAGCCCGAGGACCGACCCGCCGACGCCCAGCAGCAGCCCTTCCTCGACGACCGAGCGCATCAGCTGGGCGCGCGAGGCGCCGAGCGTGCGCAGCAGGGCGAACTCGCGGGTGCGCTGGGCGACGGTGATCGAGAAGGTGTTGAAGATGATGAACGCCCCCACGACCAGCGCCACGTACGCGAACACGAGCAGGAACGTGCGCAGGAAGCCGAGGTCTTCTTCCAGTTCGGCCGTCTCGTTCGCCGCTTCCTCGGCGCCGGTGCGCACGGTCAGCGTGTGCGGGAGCACGGCGCGCACACGCGCAGCGAGTTCGGTGGGCGTCACGCCGGGGCTCGCAGCGACGTTGATGCTGTCGTACTGGCCCTGCTTGTTGGCGACGTACTGCGCCTGCGAGGTGACCAGCAGCGCGACGCTCGTGCCGCCGAAGGATTCGCTGCCAGCGAACTTGGCGATGCCGGAGATCGTGTACGTGCGCGCGGGCGCGCGGCCCGCGATCACGAGCTGCTCGCCGAGCCTCAGGTGCTCGCGGTTGGCGGTCGACTGGTCGATCGCCACTTCACTCGCCCCATACGGCAGATGCCCTTTGGCCGCCGTGAACGACTCGAAGCGCGGTGGCTGCAGCGCCGAGACGAGCGAAGGAGAGGCTTTGCTGCTGATCCGCTTGTCGGATGTCGTCAGCAGCGTCGCCTGCGTCTCGATGCCGCCCGACGCCGCGGCCACGCCGGGCACCGAGCGCACCTTCGCGAGCGTCGCTCCATCGATCGCGGACGCCTGCGAGCGTGTCCCGCGGCCGAGCGCTTCCTTCTCGGTGACGACCACCGCCTTGTTCTTGTAAGAGGTCGAGAACACTTCCGCGAAGGCGTGGTTGATCGTGTCGGTGAGGATGTACGTGCCGGCCATCAGCGCCACGCCCAGCGCGATCGCGATGGCCGTGAGCAGCACGCGCACCTTGCGCTGGGCGAAGCCGCGCAGCACCAGCTTGCCCATCAGCCCACGGCCTTCATCAGGTCGAGCGCCTGCTCGGCGCTGTCGGGTCCCACTCCGTCGTGGACGATCCGCCCGTCGGCGAGCAGCAGCAGCCGGTCGGCGAACGAGGCGGCGTGCGCGTCGTGGGTGACCATCACAACCGTCTGCTGGAAGTCGTCGACGGCGTGGCGCAGCAGCTGCAGCACGTCGTTGGATGCTTTCGAGTCGAGGTTGCCCGAGGGCTCGTCCGCGAACACGACCGCCGGGCGCGAGATCAGCGCCCGCGCCACCGCCACCCGCTGCTGCTGGCCGCCCGACAGCTCCGCCGGGCGGTGGCTGAGACGGTCGCGGATGCCGACCGTGTCGATCAGCTGCTCGAACCACGCGCGGTCAACGCGGCGCCCGGCGATCGACAGCGGCAGCAGGATGTTCTCTTCCGCGTTCAGCACCGGCAACAGGTTGAACGTCTGAAAGATGAAGCCCACGCGGTCGCGACGCAGCTGCGTCAGCGCACGGTCATCGAGCGTCGTCAGCTCGACGCCGGCCAGGCGCACTGTTCCCGCGGTCGGGCGGTCGAGGCCTGCCAGCAGGTGCATGAGCGTCGACTTGCCGGAGCCCGAGGGCCCCATGATCGCGGCGAAGCGCCCGGAGGGGAAGCTGACGCTGACGCCGGCCAGAGCGTCGACGGCGGCTTCACCCTCGCCGTAGCGGCGGTAGAGGTCGACGGCCTCGACGATCGTCTGCGAGCTGCTCGCGAGCGCCGGCGGGCTCGTGTCTGGGAGGTTGGTGTTCATGGCCGACACGCTACGCGCCGGCCTGCCGTCCGTCATCGGCGCACGGGTCGAACCTGACGCTCCACCCGTGGTTGGAGGCTGCTGCGGCGGGTCTCCACCCGCCGCGCCTGCGGCCGCGTCGCCGTCCGGCAAGCTCATCCTCGACGAGTCTAGTGCGCCCCCCGGAGACGCCCGACGCTGGTTGTAGGATCGCGCGCCCACCCATGCACGCCACCGAGCCATCCGTGTTCCTACTCGCCAGACCCGCGATCGACTTCGCGGGCATGCGCGACTACCTCGCCGACGTCGGTGGCCAGTCGTGGCTCGAGCGCCGGCTGCAGGAGACCGGCGACGGGGCGGGTGGGCATCTCAATCACGGCGAGCTGCTGGTCGAGTTCGGCGGACGCGCCTGCTATCGCAGCTGGGAGCCCGGCCTGAACCCGAACGTGACCAGGGTGCGCACCGACCAGCGCGAGTACTTCGCCAACATCCTGCGCTCCGGCCACGGCAGCGTGCTCGAGCACGCCAACTATTCGTTCGCGCTCCACAACGTGAGCAGGACGTTCACCCACGAGCTGGTGCGCCATCGCGCCGGCTCTGCGTTCAGCCAGGAGAGCCTGCGCTACGTGCGCCTGACCGACATCGGCTTCCGCGTGGCGCCCGCGCTCGAGCCGGTGCGCGAGCAGGTGCTCGCGATCGTGGAGCAGCTGGAGGAGTTTCAGGTGAGCGCCGCCAAGGAGCTGGGCATCGACGCCGAGGGAGTTCCCTTCCACGTCAAGAAGGAGGTCACCTCAGCGCTGCGCCGCCTCGCCCCCATCGGCCTGAGCACGGAGATCATGTGGACCGCCAACGCACGCACGCTGCGCCACGTGATCGAGATGCGCACGGCGGAGGGCGCCGAGGAGGAGCTGCGGCTGGTGTTCGACAAAGTGGCAGAGATCATGCGCCACGAGGCCCCCCTGCTCTTCCAGGACTTCACCCGCCACGACGACGGCTCCTGGGTGCCCGAGCACCGCAAGGTCTGAGCCGCGCTCTCCGCGCAGCTCGTTCGCGCACACCCGGCGGACGCGCCGTCAGGCGTCCATCGTGCGCGTGCGCCAGGCGCCGAGCGCGAGGAACACCACCAGCCACACCGCCACCACCACCGATGCGGTGCCCGTGGACATCGTCAGGATCGTACCGCCGTGGTGGCCGCCTTCGAAGCCGACGGGACTGAAGTGGGTGAGCGCCTGAGTAAGGACGCCATCGCGCGCGCTGCCCAGCGTTTCGATCGCAACGATCACCGGGCTGGCGACTATCTGCCAGGCAATCAACGCGATGATCGCGCCGGGCTTGGAGGTCGTCAGCGAGCCGAAGCCGACCGCGACCACGCACACGACGCCCGTCGCGAGCGCGGTGTAGGCGAGCGCGTTGAGGATCAGCGCCGCGTTCGGTGTGGGGTAGCCGTCCACAGCGAGCGCCGAGACGCCCACCACGAGCAGCACATAAGCGCTCAGCGTCACAAGCCAGCACAGCGCGAGCGCGGCCGGGACCCGTGTCGCGAACAGTGCCAGGCGCGAGCGCCCGGTGACGACCAGGTCGCGGAAGACACCGTTGGAGGAGTCGGTTGTGCCGGCCTCCACACCGATCAGGATCGCCGCCAGCGGGCCGAACAGACGCGCAAGGGCGTTGAGTCCGTCGTTGAAATGGGGCGAGTCGCCTTCGACACCGTTGATGATCAGGAAGATGACGATCGGCAGGAAGGCCAGCACGAGCGCCCACACCACGATGCTGCGCTTCTTGTGCAGCTTCAGGAAATCCGCTCCCACCATCTGCACGGCGATCGTCGGGTTCATCCCCTCACCTCCGCCGGCACCAGGTCGGCGTCGAGCCTGGAGGTGACCGCCAGGAAGCGCTGCTCCAGGCTGTGGCGCACGGGCTCGAGGCGCGTCACGCCCACGCCCGCGCGCACCAGCTCCGCGTTGAGCTGTGCGGCGCTCTGCGGCTCCCCGCTCAGCACCACGCGCAGGCCTTCGTCGTCCGGGCGCGCCTCGGCCACCAGCTCGCTGGCCCGCAAGATGCCCAGCGCCCGCTCGGGGTCGTCGACGCCGAGGATCAGTTCGTGGCGCGCGCCGCCGCCGGCGGCGAGGTCCGCGATCGCCCCCTGCGTCACGATCTTGCCGCGGTCCACGATCGCCGCCGCGTCGCACGTCTTTTCGACCTCGTCCAGCAGGTGCGAGGAGACGAACACCGTGCGCCCCTCCTGCTCGACCATCGCGCGGATCATTTCGCGGAACTCCTGGATGCCGCCCGGATCGAGCCCGTTGGTCGGCTCGTCGAGGATCAGCAGCAGCGGATCGGCCAGCAGGCAGCGCGCGACGCCCAGCCGCTGGCGCATGCCCATCGAGTAGCTCTTCACCTTCTCGTCGGCGCGCTCGTGCAGGCCGACTCGCGCGAGCGCCGGCTCGATCCGCTCGGCCGTCTCCGGTCCGCGCACCGCGGACACGATGCGCAGGTTCTCGCGCCCGCTCAGGTGCATGTGAAAGCGCGGCTCCTCGACGATCGCCCCCACCCGCTGCAGCGCCTGCGCGCGCTCGGCGGGCACGGGGTGACCGAGGATCTGCATCGTCCCAGCGCTCGCGTGCGTGAGGCCGAGCAGCGTGCGGATGATCGTCGTCTTGCCCGCGCCGTTGGGACCGAGGAAGCCGAACGCGCAGCCGCGCGGCACCTGCAGGTCGATGCCGTCGAGCGCCGTCCGCTCGCCGAAGCGCTTGGTCAGGCCGTGGGTCTCGATCGCCAGACCGGCCGTGGCTGCGTCCGTCATGCGCCCACTATGACCATTCCTGCGGCGGCATCTTCGCGGTCATCATGCCAGCATCACCCCAAGCGCACATAAGGATTGCCCAACCCGCCGGTGCGCACTGCGCGAACCTCCACGCGGCCGTCAGGCCGCTTATTAGTCCTTTTTTCAGTCCTCCTGCGCGCGCAGCTCGTTGATGCGCTCCTGCAGCTGCTCCATCACCGTGGGGTCGCGCAAGGTGGTCACGTCGCCGAGCGCGCGGCCCTCCGCGATGTCGCGCAGCAGCCGGCGCATGATCTTCCCCGAACGCGTCTTCGGCAGATCATCCGTCCAGATGATGCGCTTCGGGCGCGCAAACTTGCCGATCCGCTCGGCCACCGTCGCGCGGATGCCCTCCACCGTCAGTTCGTCGCCGTCGAGCTCGCCCTGCAGCGTCACGAACGCCACGATCGCCTGCCCCGTGTCCTCGTCGAACTGGCCGATCACCGCCGCCTCCGCCACGTCCACGTGCGCCACGATCGCCGACTCCACCTCCGCCGTCGACAGGCGATGCCCAGACACGTTCACCACGTCGTCTATGCGCCCGATCACCCAGAAGTAGCCGTCCCTGTCCACGCGCGCGGCGTCGCCCACCAGGTAGGTCTCGCGCCCGAAGCGCCGGAAGTACGTGTCCACGAAGCGGTCGCGCTCGCGGTACAGGGTGCGCAGCATCGACGGCCACGGCTCGGTCAGCACCAGCAGCCCCTGGCCTTCCTCGATCGGCTCGCCCGAGGACTCGTCCAGCACCTGCGCGAACACGCCGGGGAACGGCTGCGTCGCCGAGCCGGGCTTCGTCGCCGTGATGCCCGGCAGCGGCGTGATCATGATCGCGCCCGTCTCCGTCTGCCACCACGTGTCCACGATCGGGCAGCGCTCGCCGCCGATCACCTTGTGGTACCACAGCCACGCCTTCGGGTTGATCGGCTCGCCCACCGAGCCCAGCAGGCGCAGGCTGCTCAGGTCGTGCGCGTTCGGGTGCTCCGCGCCCCACTTGATGCACGCGCGGATCGCCGTCGGCGCGCAGTAGAAGATGCTCACCCCGTAGCGCTCCACCAGCTCCCACCAGATGCCCTTGTGCGGGTAGTCCGGCGCCCCCTCCCACATCACCGACGTCGCGCCGTTGCACAGCGGGCCGTACACGATGTACGAGTGGCCCGTCACCCAGCCCACGTCCGCCGCGCACCAGTACACGTCCTCGTCCGGCTTCAGGTCGAACACGTAGCGGTGGGTGCACGAAACGCCCGTCAGATAGCCGCCGGTCGTGTGCAGGATGCCCTTCGGCTTGGCCGTCGAGCCGGACGTGTACAGGATGTACAGTGGGTGCTCCGCGTCCAGCGGCACCGCCGGGCACGCCGGATCGGCCACCGCCACGATCTCGTCGTAGAACACGTCGCGCCCCTCCCGCATCGCGCACGGCGTGCCCTTGCTGCGCACCACCACGATCTTCTCCATGCTCTCCAGGTCGCCCATCACCTCATCCACGCGGTCCTTCACCGGCGCGGTCCTGCCCTTGCGCGCCGCGCCGTCCACGGTGATCAGCACCTTCGCCTGCGAGAACTCCATCCGCTCGCGCACCGCCTCCGCGGAGAAGCCGCCGAACACCACGTTGTGCGGCGCGCCGATGCGCGCGCACGCGAGCATCGCCACCACCACCTCGGGGATCATCGGCAGATAGACGCCCACCACGTCGCCCTCGCGCACCCCCAGGTCCTTCAGCGCGCTCGCAAAGCCTTCCACCTCCGCCAGCAACTGCGCGTAGGTGATCGCGCGCTCCTGCCCATCCTCGCCGCGCCAGTGCAACGCCACGCGCTCGCCGCGGCCGGCGATCACGTGCCGGTCCAGGCAGTTGTAGGAGGCGTTCAGCGTGCCGCCCGTGAACCACCTGTAGAACGGTGGATCGTCGTCGTCCAGCACGCGCGTCCACTTCTCAAACCAGTCCAGCGTCTCCGCCTGCGCCGCCCACCACGCCTGCGGGTCCGCCGCCGCCTGCGCGTAGATCGCCGGGTCTTTCAGCAGCGCGTGCGCGCGAAACTGCGCCGGTGGCGGGAAGCGCTCCACCTCCAGCAGCGCCGCCAGCTCGGCGTCGAGCTCGTCGGCCATCGCTCAGCCCTGCGCGCCGCGCTTGCGCCGGCGCTTGCGCGCGGAGCCGCCGCCGGCAGGCAGCACCGGCGCGGGCACCGCGGCGGCGCCCGCGCTGCCCGGCGTCGAGCTCGCGCCGCCGGCCAGACGCCCCGCGCGCGCCCCTCCCGCGGGCCACGGCAGGGCTTCGCCGGCGGCCCACGCGGGCGGCTCGCCGTTGGGCCATTTGCCGATGTACAGCAAGCCCATCATGATCATCCAGAAGGCCTGCACCACCTCGAGCTCGCCACCGCCGATGGGCACGAAGATCAGCACCGCCGCGAACATCCCCACGATCGCCATCCAGCGCACCAGCAGCCCCACGCGCAGCGCGTTCAGCACCGTCGCGATCATGCCCACCATCAGCGCCAGCGTGGCAAGCAGGCCGAGGTAGTCGGCGAGCACGTCCGCCGTCCCCGTGGACAGCGCGCGTTCGGCCGCGTGGATCGAGAAGTTGTGGCCCACCGCAAAGCTGTGCGCCTCGATCGCGCTCGCCACCTCGCGGCCCACGCTCACCACCGCCACAGCGATGCCCGCGCCGAGCACAACGCTGCGCCAGCGGGGCGACGTCTCCGGGCGGCGAAAGCGCGTCGCGTCGAGCAACAGCAGCAGGATCAGCGTCAGCACGCCGAACGCGATCGCCGCCAGCACGCCGCCCGCGATCAGCGTGAAAGCGTGGTGGCTGACGAATTTCACCTCCGCCGTGCGCGCGCTCCTGGCCGGGTTGGCCACCCCCGAGAGCGCCGGCCGCAGCCCTTGCAGCAAGCCGACCGTCGGCGCGCCGTCCAGCGTCTCCGTGATGATGATCGCGCTCAGCAGGTACAGGAAGCCGCCGCCGAACGCCGGCACGGCCAGCTTTTCCCGACGCCGTTTCTCGCGTGCCACCTGTTCGCGGATCTCGCCTGAGCTGGGCATGAGCTACGGCAGTCTATGATGCGGGCATGGAGAGCGGCGGCCTCGGAGATCTGTTCGGCGACCCCGAGGAGCTGCAGCGCCGCCTGGCGGAGTTCGCGGAACAGATGCAGGGCAACCAGCGGCTGGTGTGGGCCGACAACGCGATCAAGCTCGCCGTCGACATGACCGTCGCCGCCGTCGCCCGGATCAACGTCCAGGGCAACGCCGAGGCGCAGGCCGAGCAGATCCGCACCGTCATCGCCCGCGTGTTCCCCGAGGCCGTCACCTTGGTGCGCGAGGCGCGCGAGGGGCTTCAATAGTCCAGCGGACGTAGCGCCACGCTCGCGCGCTCGGCGGCGCGCTCCGCTGCCCGCTCGGCCTCGCGCGAGGCGCGCCCGGCGTGCAGCACCTCTTTGAACGAGCGAAAGCGGAAGATGAACACGATCGCGCCGAGCCCCACGAGCGCGGTGAACGTGGCGATCGCGATCTGCTGGCCGACGGAGTACGCGGCGGCGACCGTTGCGCCGCTGCTGGCGAACACCTTCACGAGCAAGGCCTGCTGCACGCCCGCCCCGCCCGGCGTGAACGGCACCGCCCCCGCCACCTGGTTGACGGCGAACACCAGCAGCACGTTCTCCACCGACCCGCCGATGCGGAACGCTTCGAGCAGGAACCAGAACGCCGCGAAGCGGCACAGCCACGCGAGCGCCTGTAGCGATGCCACTTCGCGTAGATAGCGGCGCCGGTCGCTGAGGATCGTGAGCCCCTGGCGCACGCGCACCCAGAACGCCTTCGCCCGCTCGGCCAGCAGCGCGAAGGCGACCACCGCGGCCACGCCCACGGCGGTGAGCAGGAACAGCGTCAGGTGGAAGTGCTCGGCCAGGTAGGAGATGTCGAACGAGCTCAGCTTGGCGAAGTCCGGCGGCTTGGGAAAGACGCCCTGCGTGAAGGCGAAGATCAGGATCAACAGGCCCGCGCAGACGTCGAAGACCGACTCCACGAAGAAGGCCGCCGCCACCGTCGGGTAGCGGGCGCCGGGGATCGAGGAGCGCGTGAGGAACAGCTTGATCACGTCCCCACCGCGCGCCGGCACCACGTTGTTGAAGCCGACGGCCGCGAAGTACGCGCCCCACACCCGCCGCCACTGGAAGCTGGCCGCCGGATAGGCGGCGCGCAGGCTGTTGAAGAACGCGCGCGAGCGCAGCGTGAGGTTGCCCGCGAAGAAGGCCAGCCCCAGCGCGAGCACCCCCCAGTGCACGGCGGTGAGGTCGGAGAAGAACTGGCCGGCCGCGTGCAGGAACGAGCTGACGCTGTGGCCGATCGACGTCGCGGCGAGCTGCAGGGGCACCGCTCAAGCGTACGTCGCTGCGCTACAACACCGTGATGGCAACGCGCACGGGCGCGCAGGACCTGACGGTGGCGATCACCGGCCCGACCGGCGAGATCGGCCAGGCGGTGGTGGCCGCGCTGGAGCGCTCACGCGACGTGGGGCGCATCGTCGGCATGGCGCGCGGTCCGTTCGACCCGCACGCGCACGGGTGGAAGAAGGTCGCCTACCGGCGCGGCGACGTGCTCGACCGCGACGCCGTGCGCGAGCTGGTGAAGGGCGCGGACGTGGTCGTGCACCTCGCGTTCATGATCATGGGCAGCGCCGCCGACAGCCGCAGGGTAAACCTCGACGGCTCGCGCAACGTTTTCGAGGCCACCGCCGCCGCGGGCGCGAAGCGGCTCGTGTACGCCTCGTCGGCGGCGGCGTACGGCTTTCACCGCCACAACCCGCGGCCGCTGACCGAGGACGTGCCCGCGCGCGGTAGCGCCGGGCACTACTACTCGGCCCAGAAGGCAGAGGTCGAGGCGCTGCTCGCGCGCACGCTCGCCGGCTCGCCCACCGCCGCCTACGTCCTGCGCCCGTGCATCGTCGCCGGGCCGCAGGCGCCGCTGCTGATCGACAGCCTGCCCTACACGCAGATCTCCGAGCGCCTGCCAGCGGGCGTGCTGGGGCTGTTGGAGGGCGTGTCGATCCTCAAGCCCGTGCTGCCCGACCCAGGCGTGCCGTTCCAGCTCGTGCACCACGACGACGTCGCTAGCGCGATGCGCGCCGCCGTGCTCGGCCGCGGCGCGCCCGGCGCGTACAACATCGCGGGCCCCGGCCAGATGACGATCACCCAACTGGCCGGCGAGCTCGGCTGGTACGCGATTCCCGTGCCCGAGCTGGCGGTGGACGCGGTGGCCGACATGGTCGCGCGGCTCGGCTTCCTGCCGGCGCAGGCGCAGTGGATCGCGGCGCTGCGCGAGCCGGTGATCATGTCCACCGCCAAGGCGCGCCGCGAGCTCGCCTGGCGCCCCAAGCACGATGCCCTGCAGACGCTGCGCGAAACCATCACCGCGACGCGCATGGAGCGGCTGATTCGCTAGGTAGGTAAGACAGCCGAGGCCCACCCGGGGAGGCGGGGAAGCCTCGGCTGGTCTCCCAACGGACGAGGAAGCCTAGAGGCGCTCAGCTGCGGCGAACATGGGACATTCGGCCCATCTTTGCGACGCTACGGCGGGCTGGTCGCTACAGCGGGCTGGTCATGATTCCCGTCTCGGTGCGAATCGTCGCCCACTCCTCCGCCTTCAGACCGCGGGCGAACTCGTCGAGCTTGTAGCGCGGGCCGCTGACCGTGAACGCGACCTGCGTACTCAGCAGGTGCGGGTGCTCGATCACCTGGCACTCGACACCGAGCTTGTCAGCCCATGCGTGCATCGTTTCCTCGAATTCGCCGCGTATCAGCTTGCCCGAGCTGGCTACCAGCGTCCGTGTTTCGGCTGTCTCCGCGTCACGCCTGGCGGTCTCTGCGTGGGCCTGCAGGGCGGCGCTCAGCGGCGGGTCGGTCTGACGCCACTCATCGAGCTCCTCATCCCAGCAGCCCACGCTCACGCGCGCGGTGATCGCCTCGTGCGCGAGCACCGCTTCGATCGCGCTGCGCGCCTGCGCCAGCGTGGCCTCGTCGGCGGCATACGCGAACAGGCGCTTGCCGTCGTGGGTCACCACCACGTCGTGCGGCACCGTGGCCTCGATCTCTTTGAGCATGCCCCCCTCCGAGCCGCGCAGGCGAGCGAGGATCGTGTGCAGCGCACCGCCGGTGCCGGCGGCGTCCAGCCCGCCGCCGCCAGCAGCGTCCAACGCGCCGGCATCGGCGGCGTCCAGCTCGACCCGCAGGCGCCAATCCTGGTCTTTGCTCGTGTCGCCTTGCATGGCTGAGACCATATACGTCCAGCCACGCCGCCGGGCGTCGAGCGCCGTCGCGCGGGGCGCGGGAGCGGCACCCGTGGTCGCCGCGGCGCCCGTCGCGGGCGGCGCCCACGACCATCGAATAGTCAACTCAGTGAATATTCCAATAGTCTGGAATGTGAATATTCAAAGCGCGCCTTATCGAACACTTGGAAAATAGGCATGATCTGAGTGCGCGATGATCGTCGAAGATATAGCCAAGCCGATGGCGGGATTGGGCGCTGCGGACAGACACGCAGACGTGGCGGGTTCGCGGGTCAATGAGGATCTGGTGTGCCTGGAGCTCACCGACGCCCAGGTGGAGGACGTGATCCGCGCGACGCGCGAGGCTCGCGGCCCGAGCCTCAGCCTGCTGCTGTCGGGGCTGATCACCGACGAGGCGATCGCGGACGGCTCGCTGGAAGATCGCTATGGCGCTGAGCTGGAGAGCGGCCGCCTGTCGCACTCGCTGTTTCGCGGACTGCTGATCCTGGCGCTGTTCATCGCGGGAGGCGACGGTCGCGGCGTGGTGGAAGTCGCGCGCGAGCTGGACCTCAGCCCGAGCACCACGCATCGCTACATGAGCACCTTGGTCGCCTTCGGGCTGCTGGAGCAGGACCCGGCAACGCGCAAGTATCGGTTGTCGCTGTGAACGATTCCCCGCACATCCCTCGCACCTGCGGAGCTCCCCGCCGCTGCTTGGCGGCCGTCAGCTGGTTCTTCGCTTCCAGCGCATCACAGCACGGATGGGTCGTGCAGTCGGACCGAGACGCGCGAGCGTGCGCGCGGCGACAGGACGAGCGTAGTCGCTGTACGCCGCGGGGGCTGAGAGGTAGAAGCTGGCGATGCCGGCGAGGATGACCGCGTGGCGCGCGTGACGGCGCAGCTGGCGCCCTAGCGTGCGTGCTTCGCCGGCGATGGCACCAAAGCGCTGGGCGGCCAGCGCCTGCGACGGATAGTGGGCAACGAAGCTGTGGTTCGCGCTCTCGGCGTCTCCGGAGCGGTCGATCAGGCTGTCGAGCAGCGCGCTGATCGCACACACTGACGGAAAGTACGCAGCGTCCACGCGCTCGGCGTCGGCGCGCGTGCATGGACTGGCGGCAAGCGCGAACAGGGCGTGCAGCACCAGCGAGGAGATGCCGGCCGCGGCAAGCTCCCACCATAGGTAGCCGTCGGTGCCGTTCAGCGACGCCGTCCAGGCGATCAACTGCTGATCGCCTTCCACCAGCACTGCGTGGTTGTGGCTCTGCCCCTCGCCGCAACGTTCCGCGGCACCAACGAGCACCGGCTCGAGGGCCGCGCTCGACGGAAGCTCCTGCAGCGCTCGATGACAGGCGTCGACGAGACCGGCGAGGTAGCCGCTGTCGTCGCGTTGTGGATGGTGCAGGTAGTAATTGACGCCCGACGGCTGGGCGCGCACCGCGTCGCTGAGTGCGTGGTGCAGCTGCAATCCGTTGCGCAACGATGCCGTCGTGGGCTGCTCGTTGATCGCGTCCAGGTAGTCGTAGGCGATCTGGAAGTCCACTATCAGCCGTATGAGCACGCCCCGTCCGCGACGTGGAGCGAGCACAGCGAAGAACGCCGCCGCCTCAGGGTTCAGACGCTCTCGCGTGAGCTTGTCCAGCGCATGCGCTCGCAGCGTGGGGTCGCGGATTTCACTTGCGCGTCGCCGGCAGCGGCGAATCTCCCGACACGCCCGAGGATAGATCGTCAGCCAGTAACACACACCGCTGAAGAACAGCGCGCACAGCTCTCGGGCGCTGGACATGCTTGCCCATTTCATATGACCATCTTGGTCCGAAACAGCGGCGCTTTCTGCTAGAGCAAATCAATGTTCTAGTCCTGCAGAGCCAGCTGCGGAGGCACGAGTGAGGCCGCATAGCCGGGAAAGGCGAGCGCTGCCAGGGCGCCTATCACGATTAGAAGGATGACTTGAACGGTACGTGTCCCCTCGATCGCGAAAGGCGCCGGGAACCCGGTGGTGAGCCGCAGGTAGCGATCGCACAGCAGGTGCCCGTACATTCCCGCCAGCGCCCCAGTTAGCGCGCCGGTCCCCAGCACGAGCAACGACTCGCATGCGAGTACGCCGCGCAGCTGCCATGGGCCGAAGCTGTGCAGGCGCAGCGACGCGAGCGCCGGGCGTCGCTGCCAGATGCTCGCGCCTATCGCCGCCGCGAGGGCGAGCGCCGCCGAGACCATCAGCAGCAGGGTTATCTGACTCATGCGGCTGAGCCCCTGGCGGGCAAGGGCGTCGGCATCGCTCGCTCGTTCGCCGCTGGTCTGCACCGTCAGTGCGCTGCCGGGGCCGAGCGCACGCTGCACTGCCTGCTTCACGGTCGTCAGGTCGGCGCCGTGACGCGTGTCGAGTTCCAGTGCCGTGGCTTCGGTGGTCGCCCACGCCCGCGTGTAGTCGGAGCTGTCGAGGATGACCGCGCCGGCGGTCCAGCCCAAGTTGGTGGTGGTGGCGGCGATCCGATAGGCGACCGGCCCGCTGGGCGTCGGCAGCGTCAAGGCATCGCCCACGTGTACGTGATCGGCTTCGGCGATCTGCCGTGAGACGGTGATCCACCCTCCCCGGCGCAGGCGCGCCTCGGCCACAGCTGCATCTCCTTCCTGAATCTGAGAGACGGGGATCGGAGCACGCGTACGCGGACTCTTCGCGATGACCCACACACGCCGTCCGCCGACGTCCAGGAAGCCGCCCTGGTAGGTGCGCACCGTTGCCACGCCGCGGATGGCCGCAAGGCGGGCCGGGAGCACCCCGGGCGAGAAGCCGGCGGTAGCGAGATCGTCGTCGTGGCTCACCACCCACAGGTCTGCTGTGGAGACGTATTCGGCGTAGTCGCGATACAGCCCGTGCAGCAGGTCGTTGTGTGAGTCTTCGGCCACCACGCAGCCGAACACCGCGACCGCACCGGTGGCAGCGAGCGCGAGCGACCGGATCGTCGTTCCACGCAGCGCGCGGACGGCGACCGTCAGCATGTTCAGCCGCGACGAGCGCGCAGCCAGACGCTCGGAGAGCCACACCAGCCAGTGAAAGGCAAATGGGATCGCGAGCACCGTCGCGACCGCCAGGCCGACGATGCCGATGATGATCGCGTTCGGCCACAGGATCAGCGGTGCGCTGCTCGCGGCGATCAAGCTCGCACTTGCCAGGAACAGCCATAGCGGCGCGTGGCCCCCCAGCGCCTGTCCCGGTTCACCGTCCTCGAAGTACACGGCGTCGACCGCTCGACTGCGACGCAGGTCCAGCAGCGGGGGAGCGGCGGCCAGGCATGTCGCGATGACGCCTCCGACGAACGACACCAGCAGTGGCCGGAGCGAGATGACCGTCTGCGTGCCCAGAAAGAACGCGGTGGTGAGGTAGCTGGGCGTGCTATGAAAGAGCGTGCGCGAGAGCACGTCGCCTGCGAACAGGCCGACGCCCGATGCCACCGTGCCGAGCACCGTGGCCTGGAACATGAGCATCGTCACGAGCTGCCACGGCCGGACGCCCTGCATGCGCAGGTCGGCGATCATGCGCCTGCGCTCGGGCACCGTCAACAGCATCGCGTTGAACGCGAGCAGAAAGCCCACCACTGCGCTCACGAGCACGAAGAAGCCCGTCGCCTTCGTACTGGGGCCGACGGCCTGATTGAGCAGCACGACATCGTGGTCGGCGCTGGCCACCGTCAGGCGCCCGCCGGCCAGCCCTCTCAACTCGCCTTCGACCACCTCACGCTGCCCCTGGGCGGTGGTGATCAGAATGCTCGTGACCCTGCGCGCGAGGCCGGTGAGCTCCTGCACATAGCCGATCGGCGCCATCGCCGTGAGCGCGCCCGAGAGGGCGCCGATGGTTTCCGGGCCGAGCACGGCGAGCACGGCGACGCGATGCGCGCGGCCGCGGACGTCGAGCGAGATGGTCGGCGCGGCGCCGCCGAGCGACTCGCTGGGCGAAGAGGACGACAACCCGAGGGCGCGCGCGGTTGCCGATGACAGGATCACGCCGGGCATCGACAGGTTGTGCAGCGAGATGCCACGCGTGATGCTCCCGTCGAGCCCCACCAGGCTGGGAGCGGCGCTGGCGAGGTCGATGGGCACGCGACGCGCGCGAGGGCCAACCAGCGAGGCGTCCTGCTCGAGGATTGGCGCCGCCTGCGTCACGCCGCGCAGTGCGCGCACCTGCTCGAGCAGGCGTTCGTCAAAGCCACCGGACGCGCGTGCGCGCAGCTGTAGGCTGGCCTGCCCGGCGATGCCGCGGACGATCGCGCTGGAAGCCTCGGTGATGCTGCTGTTGGCTACCTGGACGGAGAACACGAGCGCTACGCCGATCGCGATCCCGACGCCGGCGAGCAGCTCTTGGATCGGTCGCGTGCGCAGCCGCCGCGCGTAGAAGTAGAGCAACCCCGAGAGTCGCATCGGCGTCCGTCTATTCCCAGGCCTGCCGCTGCAGCGCAACTGCGGCGAGCGCAGGTGCGTTGTCGAGAAGCGTGCCGTCGCGCAGGGTGCACACGCGGTCGGCGATCGCCGCTGCCTGAGGATCGTGAGTGACCAGGAGCACCGCCGCCCACTGCTGGCGGGCGAGCTCCGACAGCAGCGCGAGGATCTCGCCGCCCCTGCGCGTGTCGAGATTTCCGGTGGGCTCGTCCGCGAGGATCAGGCGCGGCTCGTTCACGAGCGCGCGTGCGATGGCCACGCGCTGACGCTCGCCGCCGGAGAGCCGGTCGGGAGTGTGGTTCAGGCGCGACTTCAAGCCCACGCGCTCGAGCCATGGGATCGCGGCGCTGCGCGCCTGGCCAAGCGGGACACGGTCGGCCAGCAGCTTGATCGCCGCGTTCTCGATTGCGGGCACCCCGGCCATGAGATGAAACGACTGGTGGACGAAGCCGACCTCGCGACGCTGATAGTCGGCGGCTCGCCCGGCCGACAGCGCCGCGAGGTCCCTGCCTTCAAAGCGCACGACCCCCGCATCCGGTGACAACAGCGCGGCAGCCAGCAACAGCAGCGTGCTCTTGCCGGAGCCGCTAGGACCGTAGAGAGCCACCAGTTCCCCAGCACTCACGGCGAGGCTCACGCCGTCCACCGCGCGCACCACCTCGCCCCCGGAGCTCGGGAAGTGCTTCACGACGCCGTCCAATTCGAGGACGACGCCGTCGCGCGGTCTGCTCACGGCCCGCGCGCTCCAAGCTCCGCGCGTCGCAGCGGCAGCACCCGCGCGTGCATCGGCTTCAGCGCCCCGCGCAGCTCGCCGTTGTCGATCGACAGCGCGCGATCGACCTCCGACAGTCCCTGGGCGTCGCCGGTGCTCATCAGCACCGCGGTGCCTTCGTTGGCGAGCGAGCGCAGCAGGGCGAGCAGCGGATCGCGTTCGAGCAGGTCCACGCCGCTGGTCGGCTCGTCGATCACCAGCAGCGCCGGCGCCGTGGCCAGCGCGCTGGCGATCGCCACACGCACGATCTCCGCGCCGGCCAGCTCACGGCATTCCAGCCGCGCGCAGTGCTCGGCTCCGACGCGGAACAGCAGCTCCTGCCCGCGCCGGCGGGCCTGCTTGGGCAGCGTGCGCTGAGCGAGCAGCCCGGCGGCGACATGCTCGATCACGTGACCGCGCTGGGTCGCCCACGAGCTCATCTGGCAGTAGCCGATGCGGCGTCCGAGCAAGACGTTGCGAGCGCGCTGCAGGTCGCACCCCTCGAAGCTCACGCTGCCCTCTTCGGGCGGCTCGATCCCGGCGGCGATGCGCAGCAGCGTGCTGCGACCGGAGAAGCGCGCGCCCCACACGGCGACCAGCTCGCCCCGCTCTACATCAAGCGAGACGTCTCTAACTGCCACCCGTTCGAGCCGCCCGCGCCGGTAGCGCTTGGTGACGTGCTCGATCGAGAGCAGGCTCATCGCAATGGATCCACACCGGGCGAGCGCGCGGGCACGGCGCGCAGCTCGGCGCGGGCATAGGTGATCCACGCCAGTTGGGCGTCGATCACCCGCCTGCGCTCCTCCACGAGCAGCCTTTCGAGCACCGCGGACAGTCCGTTCGCCCCCGACGGAGCGCCGGTCGGGCGCGCGAGCTCCTGTGCTTCGCGCACGCATTCCTGCTCGTAGCGACCGATGAAGTCCATTGCCGCCTCGACGTTGTGCAAGCACGCGAGCGCCATGCGCCCGAGCATGGCAACGCGCTGGGGGTCGTTGCGCACGCGATCGGCCAGCCAGCTCATGTACGCGCGCGCGCCTTCCGCGGTGGCTCGATACGAGGCCCCGGCTTTTGCGCCGCGACGGACGCCGGTGGTGGAGTCCGGGGGCATCTTTTCGACCAGCTCGGCGTCCATCAGGCTGCCCAAGGCGGCGTAGATGGCGGATCTGCCCACGCTCAGGAAGTCGCCGAAGCGTCGCTCGAAGCGCTGCCCGATCTCGTAGCCGTGGCTTGGCTTTTCGATCACCAGGCCGAGCACCGCGCTCGCGACCTGCGAGCGCAGCACTACGCCAGCCGTGGCGTGGCCAGCGGAACCCGTTCCCCGCTCTTGCAAGCCCCGATTAGCAGATGCCGCCACCTCGACTCCTCACGACCGTGTGTAGCTCGTTTGGTCTATGCGCAATCGTACCGTTCGTTCCAAACGTTGCAGTTAACCAGCTAGATAAAAACATAATGTAGTCCTATAGTCTGATCCTCGAACGCGCGTCCAGCCGGCCATGGACTGCGTTGCCCGGAGCGCGCCGAACGCGTCGAGGAGACGCTTCCCGCCCGCACCGGTCGCGTATGCTTGCCGCGATGCCCAGGCGCCGCGCTCGCAGCCTCGACGGCCGTACGGCAGTCGTCACCGGCGCCGGCAGCGGCATCGGCCGCGCGCTCGCGCAGCGGCTGTCGCGCTACGGCTCGCCGGTTGCGATCTGCGACTGGGACGAGGCCGGACTGGCCGAGACCGCCGCCACGATCAGCGGTCCTGTGTTGACGCACAAGCTCGACGTGCGCGACCGCCAGGGCCAGATGGCGTGGGCCGCACAGGTGCGTGAGTGGGCGCCCGTGCCCGTGGGCCTGGTGGTCAACAACGCGGGCGTGACCGTCAGCCAGACGGCCGCCGAGGGCTCGCCGGAGGACGACGAGTGGGTGATCGACGTCAACTTCTGGGGCGTCGTGCACGGCACGCGCGCGTATCTGCCGATCCTCAAAGAAGCGGGCAGCGGCGTGGTGGTGAACATCTCCAGCGTGTTCGGCCTGATCGGGTTCCCCACGCAGAGCGCCTACTGCGCGTCCAAGTTCGCCGTGCGCGGCTACACCGAGTCGCTGCGCCACGAGCTGCGCGGAACGCCGGTCAGCGCGATCGCCGTGCACCCAGGCGGCATCGCCACGAAGATCGTCGAGCACGCGCGCTTTCACGTCGACCGCGAAGGCGGCACCGACCACGCGGCGCTCGTCAAGGAGTTCGCCGCGCTGGCGCGCACCTCGCCCGAGCGCGCCGCCGAGACCATCCACACGGGCATCCAGAGCGGCAAGGACCGCATCCTGATCGGGCCGGACGCCGCCTTCCTGTCGCTGCTCTCGCGGGTCGCGCCCGTGCGCTACTACGACGTGCTCGAGCGGCTGGAACCGCTGATGCGCCGGGCGTGAGTTCGCGCCCTGGGCGCGCGCTGCACGACCGTCGGGCGAAGGCGCACTGCCAAGGTGGCCTCCCGCACTGCCAAGCTAGCCTCCGATACAGGCGATTGCTATTGGAGGTTGTATATTGAGCTCCAATAAGGGCATGCATGTCGGAGCTTTTGGATCGTCACTGGCAGAGCGAGGCCGCGGGCAGCGGAGTGTCGCGTCGCGACCGTCGCTCCTGCGATTACGCCGCCTACCTCCCCGATCCGCTGGTCGACCGCCGTTTCGTGCTCGACGGTGACGTTGCCGCCGACATCGCCGACGCCGAGGCCGCAATCACCCGGTTGAACGCTGAGGCGATGGCCCTCGTTGACACGGAGGCCCTCGCGCGGATTCTGCTGCGTGCCGAGTCCGTAGCCTCATCGCGCATCGAGGGGCTCGAGATCGGGGCGCGGCGGCTCCTGCGCGCTGAGGCTGTCCGTTCGCTGCACGAGCCGTCGTCCGACGTAGCGGCTATTGAGGTGCTGGGCAATGTCGACGCGATGCTCTACGGCATCGAGCAGATCGGGTCGGGCGACGAGATCACGGTGGATCTGCTCCTCGAGCTCCACCGACGCCTGCTCGCCGGCACGCGTCTGGAGGCCTATGGAGGCAGCTTCAGGCAGGTCCAGAACTGGATCGGCGGCAGCGACTACAACCCATGCTCGGCGGACTACGTGCCGCCGCCCCACGAGCTCGTCCCGGATCTCATGGAAGACCTTTGCGCGTTCTGCAACACCGAGGACCTACCCGCGGTCGCACAAGCCGCGGTCGCCCATGCGCAGTTCGAGACCATCCACCCGTTCGTGGACGGCAACGGTCGCACGGGCCGCGTGATCATTCACCTCGTGCTGCGTCGCAGAGGGCTCGCCCCACGCGTCCTGCCACCGGTCTCGCTCGTCCTCGCCACGCTCGCACGCGACTATGTCGGCGGACTCACGGCGTCCCGGCACGTAGGCTCGCCAGCCTCATCCGATGCCATCGCGGGCGTGAATGCCTGGTTGGCGACCTTTGCCGGCGCCTGCGTCCGCTCAGTGGCTGACGCCGCCACCTTCGAGTCCCGTGCCGTCGCCCTCGAGCGGGAATGGCGCGAACGTCTTGAACGAGTCCGGGCCAACTCAGCGACCGACCTCCTGCTTCACCGCCTCCCAGGCGCGCCGGTGCTCACAGCCGAGAGCGCAGCAACTCTCATCGGCCGCACATTCAAGCCGGCCAACGACGCGATCCAGCGCCTCGTCCAAGCGGGAATCCTCCGCCAGATCACGATCGGCCGCCGCAATCGCGCATACGAGGCACCCGAGGTCATCGAAGCGTTCGCGGATCTCGAGCGACAGCTCGCGAGTCCCGCGGGCGACACGCGCACATCGCCTCCCGCCCGCACCGTGCCTCACCGCCGGTCGCCATAGGCGCCGACTCAACTCGCGCCGGCTCGTCGCTACGCTTGCATGCGTGATTGGTCAGGGGGACATCGCACCCGGCTTCGCGCTGCCCGACCAGGACGGCCAGATCGTCACGCTGTCGGACCTACGCGGCCGGCCGGTCGTCGTGTACTTCTATCCGAAGGCCGACACGCCGGGGTGCACAACCCAGGCGTGCGGCGTGCGCGACCGTCAGCGCGACTACGCCGACGCCGGCGCGGTGGTGCTGGGCGTCTCACCGGACCCTGTTGCCAAGGTCAAGAAGTTCCATGACAAGTACGACCTGAACTTCCCGCTGCTCGCCGACGAGGACCACGCCGTCGCTGACGCCTACGGCGTGTGGGCGCAGAAGTCGATGTACGGCAAAACGTACTTCGGCAACGAGCGCACGACGTTCGTGGTCGACCCCGCTGGGATGGTCGCCGAGGTTCTGCGCAAGGTCAAGCCGGGCGAGCACGACGAGCTGGTGCTGGGGGCACTCGCGCGGGTTACTTCGCCGTGATCTCACTCATCATTGCCCGGAGGGCCCGCTCCAGTCCGAGATGGCCTCGCGCCGAGCTGACGATCTCACGCCCAACCCCGGATGCCGTATGCTGACGAGCGGCCGGGGCACATATCCCTCCGGCTGACACGGTGCTCAGCGAAGCCGGTGCGATTCCGGCGCTGTCCCGCAACTGTGATGGCTCCCAGTGGGCCTAGCCAGGCCGCCTGACCCGTGTCTGTGGATCGACCCTCGGAGGAAGGGTGGTTCCTCCAGGCCAGCGTGGCCTGGCGGGCTGACTTCCTCCGCCTAGTGCGGAGGTTTTTTTATGTTCAGACGTTCAGCTCCCTGGCTAGCGGGGCTGCTCGCAGCGAGCGCCGTGGCGGTGGCCGGCTGCGGCTCGAGCTCCAATGCGAGCCCGACCACGACGAGCGCGCACGCCGGCTTTCCCGTGTCAGTGCACGGCGCCGGCGGCGTGACGGTGATCGCGCGCGCCCCGCATCGCATCGTCTCGCTGTCGCCCACCTCCACGGAAGACCTGTTTGCGCTCGGCGCCGGCCCGCAGGTGGTGGCAGTGGACGACGAGTCCGACTACCCGGCCAACGCGCCACGCACGAAGCTGTCGGGCTTTCAGCCCAACGTGGAAGCGATCGCGGGCTACCGCCCAGACCTGGTGGTGATCTCCGACGAGAGCCCCACCTCGCTTGCTCCCGCCCTGCGCAAGCTGGGCATCCCCGTGCTCATCAACCCGGCCGCCCGCTCGCTGGGCGAGGCTTACGCGGAGATCGAACAGCTCGGTGTCGCCACCGGACACGACGCGCAGGCGCGCGCGCTGGTGGGGCGCATGAAGTCGCAGATCGCCGCGAGCGTGCGGGCGGCCGCCGGTCGCGGCCGCGGGCTGAGCGTGTACGACGAGATCAGCCAGGAATACTATGCCGCGGCATCGGGGACGGTCATCGGGCAGCTGTTCACGCTGTTCGGGCTGCGCGACATCGCAGACCGGGCGCCCGACCCGCAGGGCCTCGGCTACCCGCAGCTGTCCGACGAGTACATCGTCTCCGCAGACCCCGACATCGTGCTGTTGACCGACACCGTGTGCTGCGACCAGACAGCCGCGTCGGTGGCCCACAGGGCGGGCTGGTCGCACATGACCGCCGTGCGCAAGCACACGATCGTCGCGCTCAGCGAAGACATCGCCTCGCGGTGGGGCCCGCGCACACCTGCCCTGGCCGCGGAAATCGCGCGCGCCATCCAGGCCGCCCGCGCGGCGGGCGTGTAGATGGGCGCGCGAGCGTGAGCGCGTCGTCCTCGGCGCCGGCGAGCGGCGTCCGCGGCAGGGCGCGGGCGCGCACGCTGCAGCTGGGCGTGGGGCTGCGCCTGCGCTGGGGCCTGCTCGGGGCGGCTGTGCTCGGCGCCTCGCTGCTGGCCGGGCTGGCGATCGGGCCGGCGTCGCTGAGCGTCGGCGCGATCCTCGCCGACATCGCCAGCCGGCTGCCCGGCCTGCACATCGGCCGCCGCCTGGACCCGCTCGACGCAGCCGTGCTGTGGCAGATCCGCGCCCCGCGTGTGATCCTCGGCGCGCTCGTCGGCGGCACGCTGGCCAGCGCGGGCGCGGGCTACCAGGCGGTGTTTCGCAACCCGCTCGCCGAACCGTACCTGCTCGGCGTGGCCGCGGGAGCCGGCCTGGGCGCGACTGCGGAGATCGTCTACGGCCCCCCCGGCGCAAGGAGCCTGCTGATCGCCGCGGCCTTCGCGGGGGCGCTGTTGGCGGTCGCGGCGGCGTACGCGCTGGGGCGCTCGCTGAGCGGACGCGACGTCTCCACGCTGATCCTCGCGGGGATCGCGGTCAGCCTGTTCCTGACGGCCGTGCAGACGTTCCTGCTGCAGGAGCACACGCAGAGCACGGCGGCTGTCTACTCCTGGCTGCTCGGCAGCTTGAACACGTCCGGCTGGAGCGACGTCCTGCTGGTGCTCCCGTACGTGGCGTTCAGCCTCGTCGTGCTGAGCGCGCACCGGCGCGTGCTCGACGTCCTGCGACTCGGCGACGAGGAGGCGGAAGCGCTCGGCGTGAACGTCGCGCGGGTGCGGCTGCTGGTGGTGCTCGCATCCACGCTGGGGACCGCCGCGGTGGTGGCGGTGAGCGGGCTGATCGGCTTCGTGGGCGTCGTGCTGCCGCATACCGTCCGCCTGCTCATCAACGCGAGCTACCGCGTCATCATCCCGCTCTCGGCGGCCTTCGGCGCGGCGTTCCTGGTGCTCGCGGACGTCGTCTCGCGCACCGCCCTGTCCCCCGCGGAAGTGCCGGTCGGGGTGATGACGGCCTTCATCGGGGCGCCGTGCTTCGCGCTCGTGCTGCGCGCCACCCGCCCGGAGGCGCTGTGATCGAGGCGCGCGAGCTGACCGTGGCGCTCGGCGAGCGCGTGGTGGTCGACCGCGTGTCCTTCAGCGTGCGCCAGGGCGGCTGGCTGATGCTGATCGGGCCGAACGGCGCGGGCAAGAGCACGGTCCTGCGCGCGCTGTGCGGCCTGCTCGCCTACCGTGGCACGGTGTCGCTGGAGGGGCGTGCGCTGGATGGCGTCAGCAGGCGCGAGCTCGCCCGCTGTGTGGCCTACGTGCCACAGAACCCGCAGCTGCCGAGCGAGATGAGCGTGTACGAGTACACCGCGCTGGGACGCACGCCGCACCTCGGCTATCTCGGCCGCGCCGGCGCTGAGGACGAGCGCACGGCGCGCTCGGCGCTCGCGCGGCTCGAGCTGACGGGGCTGGCCGAGCGCCGGCTCGGGACCCTGAGCGGGGGCGAGCGCCAGCGCGTGGTGCTCGCGCGGGCGCTCTGCCAGCAGGCGCGCGTCCTTTTGCTGGACGAGCCGACGAGCGCGCTCGACGTGGGCCGCCAGCAGGACGTCCTGAACCTCGTCGCTGAGCTGCGTCGCCACCGCTCGATCACCGTCGTGGGCGCCCTGCACGATCTGACGCTCGCCGGCCAGTACGCCGAGCACCTGCTGCTGCTCGACCACGGCCAGACGGCGGCGGCGGGAGCGGCCGCGACGGTGCTGTGCGAGCCGCTGCTGAACCGCCACTATCGCGCGCGGCTGCGCGTCGGCGCACCGGCCGACCACGGCCTGATCGTCACCCCACGTCCCCCGGCGGGCGGCGCATGAGGGCGCTGATGGTCCAGGGCTGCACGAGCTCGGCGGGCAAGAGCCTGATCGCGACCGTGCTGTGCCGGCACTTCGCGCGGCTGGGCGTGCGGGTGGCGCCGTTCAAGGGCCAGAACATGTCAAACCACGCCCGCGTCGGGCACGGCGGCGAGATGGGGGCCGCGCAGTACTTCCAGGCGCTCGCCGCGGGGGTCGCGCCGGACGTGCGCATGAACCCGGTGCTCGTCAAGCCGGAGGGGGAGCGTCGCAGCCAGGTCGTGCTGCTGGGCCGCGCGGATGCGGCGCTCAGCAGGCTGCCGTGGCGCGAGCGCGCCGCACGCCTGCGCGGCGCGGTGCTCGGCGCGCTCGACTCGCTCGCGCAGGAGTACGAGCTGCTGCTGCTCGAGGGGGCGGGCAGCCCGGCCGAGATGAACCTCGCCGACTGCGACCTCGCGAACCTCGCGGTCGCGCGGCATGCGCACGCGCAGGTGCTGCTCGTCGCCGACATCGACCGCGGCGGCGCGTTCGCGCACCTGTACGGGACGTGGAGCCTGCTGGGGCCGGGCGACCGCCAGCGGATCGCCGGCTGGATCCTCAACCGCTTCCGCGGGGATCGCGAGCTGCTGGCCCCGGCGCCAGAGCGTCTGCACGAGCTCACCGGCGTGCCGACGCTCGGCGTCGTGCCGCAGATCAGCCACGGCCTGCCCGAGGAGGACGGCGCTGCCCGCGCGCCGGCGCGAGCGGCGAGCGGTTCGCCACGGGTGGCGGTGGTTCGCTACCCGACGGCGTCGAACCTCGACGAGCTCAGCCTGATCGAGCAGGTGGCGACGCTCGAATGGAGCACCTCGGCCGCCGCGATCGAGTCCGCCGAGCTCGTCGTGCTGCCCGGATCCAAGCACGTCAGCGCCGACCTGGAATGGGTGCGCGAGCAGGGCCTCGCCGACGCGCTGCGCCGGCGGGCGGCCGCGGGCGGCCGCGTGCTCGCGATCTGCGGCGGGCTGCAGATCGCCGGCCGGCGGCTGCGCGACGCCGGGGCGGGCGAGCGCGACGCGCCCGGACTCGACCTGCTGGCGCTGGAGACGAGCTTTGCGCCCGCCAAGCGCGTCGGTCAGGTGAGCACGCGCTTCGGCGAGCTGCCCGCGCCCTGGCAGGCGCTCTCGCTGCTGCCGGCGCGCGGGTACGAGATCCGCCACGGGTCGAGCAGCGCCCTCGGCGAGCTGGGCGAGGCGCTGCCCAGCGGGCTGGGCTTCGTGGACGGCCCCGTGCTCGGCGTCTACCCGCACGGGCTGCTGGAGGACCCGGCGATCGTGCGCGCGCTGCTGGGCGCCGCGCCCGAGCAGAGCGTCGAGCAGGCGATCGACGCGCTCACGGATACGGTGCTCGCGCACCTCGACGTCGGCGCGATCAACGCACTGGCGGGCGCGGCATGAGCTGCCGCGCAGGCGATCCAGGACGCGCCCCCGCGGAGCGGCCGGCGCTCACGCGCCAGCGCTCGCTCGTGCTCGTCAACACCGGCGACGGCAAGGGCAAGTCCACGGCGGCGTTCGGCGTGGTGATGCGCGGCGTCGCACGCGGCTGGCGCGTCAGCGTGATCCAGTTCATCAAGTCCGGCAAGTGGAAGGTCGGCGAGGAGAAGGTCGCCCTGCAGCTCGGCGTGGACTGGGCCAAGACGGGCGACGGCTTCACCTGGCTCAGCGACGACCTCGAGCGCAGCCGCGCCCGCGCGTGCGCCGCGTGGGAGCTCGCAGCCACCACGATCGCCGCCGGCGAGCACCAGCTGGTGGTCCTCGACGAGATCACCTACCCGCTCAACTGGAGCTGGATCGACACCGCGGCGGTCGTGAACGCGCTGCGCGAGCGGCCCGAGCACGTGAACGTGATCCTCACCGGGCGCGACGCCCCTGCCGCGCTGATCGACGTCGCGGACACCGTCACCGAGATGGTCAAGGTGCGCCACGCGTACGACCGCGGCGTGCGCGCCAAGCGGGGGCTCGACTTCTGATGGCGCTCGCGGTCCTGCTGGGAGGCGCGCGCAGCGGCAAGTCGACGCTCGCCGTCGGCCGCGGCCGCGCCTTCGACGGACCGGTCTGCTTCCTCGCCACGGCCACCGCAGGCGACGCGGAGATGGCCGCACGGATCGCGCGCCACCGCGCCGAGCGCCCGCGTGCGTGGGAGACGCTCGAGGAGCCGCTCGAGCTCGACGTGGCGCTCGCCGCGGCGCGCGCGGACGCGCTGGTGATCGTCGACTGCCTGACGCTGTGGGTCAACAACCAGCTCGCCGCGGGCGCGCGCGAGCACGACATCGTCGAGCACGCCGACAGGGCCGCCCGGCGTGCCGCGCACCGCGACGCGCCGGTCGTCGCGGTGAGCAACGAGGTGGGCATGGGCATCGTCCCCGCGGATGCGCTCTCGCGTCGCTTCCGTGACGTCCACGGCCGCGTGAACGCCACCTGGGTCGCCCACGCCGCGCAGGCGAGCCTCGTGGTCGCAGGTGCGCTCTTGGCGCTCGCCAAACCGCAGCCCGTCCAGGCCGGAGAGACGCGATGAGAGCCGCCGCGCGCGATGCGAGCGCACTGCTCGCCGGCTTCGCGCTGGACCGCGCGTTCGGCGACCCCGCGCGCGGGCATCCGGTCGCCGGCTTCGGCGCCCTCGCGCTCGCCCTCGAGCGCCGCACTTGGCGCGCGAATCGCGGTGCCGGGATCGCGCACGTCGCGCTGCTGCTCGCCGCGGCCGGCTGGATCGGCCGTCGCGCCAGCCGCGGGCTGCTCGCCTCCACCGTGGTGGTGTGGGCAGCGCTCGGCGGGCGTTCGCTGGAGCGCGCGGCGCTGACGATGAGCGAGCTGCTCGTGAAAGGAGACCTGCAGGCCGCGCGAGCGCACGCGCCGGTGCTCGTGGGCCGCGACCCGTCGCAGCTGGACGAGCGCGAGCTGTGCCGGGCGACGATCGAGTCGGTCGCCGAGAACACCGCCGACGCGCTCGTCGGGGCGCTGCTGTGGGGCGCGCTCGCCGGCGCGCCGGGGACGGCGGTGTACCGCGCCGCCAACACGCTCGACGCGATGATCGGACACCGCGACCCCCGCTACGAGCGCTTCGGCTGGGCGGCCGCACGCCTGGACGACCTGCTGACGTGGCCGGCGGCGCGGCTGACCGCGCTGCTCGCCGTGCTGCTCGCCCCGCTCGCGGGGGGCGAGCGCGCTGGGGCGCTGCGCGCCGCGCGGCGCGACGGAGCTCGTCACCCGAGCCCCAACGCGGGTCTCGTCGAGGCCGCGTTCGCCGGCGCGCTCGGCGTGCGCCTGGGGGGCACCAACCGCTACCGCGCTCACACCGAGCGGCGCCCGCCGCTCGGCGACGGGCGCCCGCCGGGCGTGGAGGACCTCGCGCGCGCCGTGCAGCTGTCGCGAAGCGTCGGGTGGGCGAGCGTGATCGCCTGCTCGCTGATCGCGCTCCTTCGCCGCCCACCGGCACGAGCGGAGCACGCACGATGAGCGAGCGCCGCGTGCAACCACTGCGTGTGCACGGCGACCGTTTCGTACGGCCGGGGATGTTGGACTTCGCGGTGAACATCTGGCCCACGCCGCACCCCCGCGCCCTGCGCAGCGCCCTGATCGACGCTGTGCAGGACAGCGGCTACCCCGACGAATCGGCAGCCCGCCTCGCGCTCGCCCGCCGGCACCGGCGAGACCCCGCGGAAGTGCTGACGCTGAATGGGGCGTGCGAGGCGTTCTGGCTGCTCGCCCACGCGCTGCCGGGACGTCGCGCCGCGTGCGTGCACCCCTCTTTCACCGAGGCCGAGGCGGCGCTGCGCCAGAGCGCGGGGAGCGTCACCCACGTCATGCGCCCAAGCGGCGACTGGGCGCTCGATCCGCAACAGGTGCCCGCGGACGCTGAGCTCGTCGTGCTCGCCAACCCCAACAACCCCACCGGCAACCTCGACCCGCCCGCACGCATCGCGCAGCTCGCGCGGGCCGGGCGCACGCTGGTGGTCGACGAGTCGTTCATCGACTTCGTGCCCGGCGAGCGCGCGAGCCTCGCGCAGCGGCGCGATCTACCCGGACTGGTGGTGCTCCGCAGCCTGACCAAGCTGTGGAACCTCGCCGGCGTGCGCGCCGGCTACCTGCTCGGCCCGGCCGAGCTCGTCGCACGGCTGCGGGAGCACCGCCAGCCGTGGAGCGTGAGCTCGCCCGCGCTCGCCGCGATCGGAGCGTGCGCGCCCGACCTGCACACGCCCGCCCGCGTCGCCGCCGAGGTGGCCGCCGCGCGCGAGGACCTGTGCCGCCGGCTCGCGCAGCTCGACGGGGTGAGGTGCTGGCCCGCGCAGGCGAACTTCGTGCTGCTGCAGGTACGAAACGGGGCAGAGCTCGTCGCGCGCCTCGCGGGCGAGGGGATCGCGGTGCGTCCCTGCCAGTCGTTTCCCGGTCTCGACGCCGACCACATCCGCCTCGCCGTGCGCACGCCCGCGCAGCACGCCGTGCTCGCCGCCGCCATCGCGCGAGCGCGCGAGCGCCTCGACGACGGCGAGCGGGTGCGCGATCCCAGCCGGCTCCTGCGACGCCCATGAACGACGCCAACCGCTTCGCACGACCGCCGACGCCCGCGGGCTTCGACTCCTCGCGTGCCAGCCAGCGGGCGGCCGACCCGGCCGGCTGGCGCTACCCCGAGGAGCAGCGCGCGGCCGTCCACCGCGTGATCGCCGAGCGCCGCGACGTGCGCCGCTTCCGACCCGAGGAGGTCCCCGACGAGGTCTTGCGGCGCGTGCTCGAGGCGGCGCACCGCGCGCCGTCCGTCGGCCTGATGCAGCCGTGGCGGCTGATCGTGATCCGCGATCTCGCCACGCGCGCGGCGGTGCGCCGGCTGGCGCAGCGCGAGCGGCTGCGCCAGGCCGAGCGCTTCGACGAGCGCGCGCGCGAGTTCCTCGACAAGAAGATCGAGGGTGTCGTCGAGGCGCCGCTGGGCATCTGCGTGTGCTGCGATCACGGGCGCGCGGGCGCGGAGATCCTCGGGCGGGGCACGATCCCCGACACCGACGTCTACAGCGCGGCCTGCGCGATCGAGAACCTGTGGCTCGCCGCGCGTGCCGAGGGACTCGGCGTGGGCTGGGTCAGCTTCTACCGGCCGGTCGACCTGCGCGCGCTGCTCGGCGTCCCCGACCGCGTCGACCCGATCGCCTACCTGTGCCTTGGATGGCCCGACGAGCGACCCGTCCGTCCGAGCCTCGAGGCGGCCGGCTGGTCCGCCCGCCTGCCGCTGGACGCGGTGCTCATGCACGAGCGCTGGCGCGAGCAGGCGGCCGACGCCGCGGAGGACCGCGCGACGGCGACGCGGCTGCACGATCCGGCGTCGTCGGCGCCGCCGGGGCCGGACCGCAGCGCGGCGATCGCCGCGCGCGACCGGCTGGACGAGCTGGTCAAGCCCGCGGGCAGCCTGGGCGCGCTGGAGGTGGTGATCGAGCGCTGGGCGGCGATCACCGGCCGCCCGCCGCCGGCGCGCGTGCGCGCGGGCGTGCTCGTGTGCGCGGCCGACCACGGCCACGCCCGTCGCGGCACCAGCCTGTTCGATGGCGCCGTCTCCGCGCAGGTGGCCGCGGCGGCGGCCCGCGGGGAGACGGCGGTCGGGGTGCTTGCGCGCCATGCGGGGCACGAGCTGCTGGTGGTGGACGTCGGCTTGGCCGGCCCCACCCCGCCCGGCGTGCGCGCCGCGAAGGTCGCGCACGGCAGCGCCGACATGACGCGCGGAGCGGCACTGTCATCCGCGCAGCTGGACGCGGCGCTCGAGACGGGCGCGGCGCTCACGCGCGAGCTCGCGAGCGCCGGCGTGGACTGTGTGGTGCTCGGCGAGATCGGGATCGGCAACACGACCACCGCCGCGGCGCTGGCGTGCGCGCTCACAGGCGCGGCGCCGCAGGCGATGGTGGGCCGCGGCACCGGCGTGGACGCGGCTGGCCTGGAGCGCAAGCGCGCGACGGTCGCTGCGGCGCTCGAGCTCCACGGTGCGCCGCTGGCGGCACGCGAGGCGCTGCGCACGGTCGGCGGGCTCGAGCTGGCAACGTTGACGGGCGCGGCCGGTGAGGCGAGCCGCCTGCGCCTGCCCGTGCTGCTCGACGGCTACGCGGTGAGCGCCGCGGCACTCGCCGCCGTCCAGCTGCAGGCGACGGTCGCGGAGACGCTGATCGCGGGGCACCGCTCGGCCGAGCCCGGACATGACCTGCTGCTCGCCGAGCTCGGCTTGGAGCCGCTGCTGGATCTGCGCCTGCGCCTCGGAGAGGCCTCGGGCGCGCTGCTGGCGCTGGCGCTGATCGAGGCCGCCGGCGTGCTGCAGCGAGACATGGGGACCTTCGAGGAGTCGGGCGTTGCCCGCGCGCGCTGAGGTCCGCGAAGCGCGCGCTCCGGCGCTTGCCGCCCCGGCCGGCGCGCGCGCTCGCCCGTGGGACGGTCTCGCGCGCGCAATCGGCCTGCTCACGATCGTGCCGGTGCCGCGCGCCGCCTGGGGAGCCGGGGCCAAGCCCTCCCCCGTGGCGGGCGCAGCCACCGAGGCGAGCATCCCCGCCGTCACGCCGCTGCGTGGCGCCGCGGCGTGGTTTCCGCTCGTCGGCGCCGCCGTCGGCGCGGTTGCGGGCGGCGTGCGCCTGCTGCTCGCAACGCCGCTCGGCGCGGCGGTCGCGACGGTGCTGGCGATGATCGCGCTCGTGACGGTGACCGGCGCGCTGCATCAGGACGGGCTGGCGGACACGGCCGACGCGCTCGGCGCACGCGGCGGGCGCGCGCGGCGCCTGGAGGTGATGCGCGACTCGGCCACCGGCGTGTTCGGAGCGCTCGCGCTGATCGCGTGGGCGCTGCTGCTGTTCACGACGATCGCCGCGCTGGACGGCGAGCGCGCGCTACGCGCGCTGATCGTCGCGTGCGCCCTCGCGCGCTGGGCGGCGCTGCTGCACGCCGCCGCGGCGTCGCCGGCGCGCAGCGATGGGCTCGGCGCGGCGCTGCACGTCAGCCGCACCGCCGTTGCGATGGCGACGCTCACGTCGGTGGCGCTCGCGCTCGCCGTGTGCGGTCTGGTGGCAGGCGCGAGCGCGATCGGCGCGGCGCTGCTGTTCGCCGCCTTCTCGGTGCCGTGCGCACGACGCGTGTTCGGCGGGCGCACCGGCGATACGCTCGGCGCGACCGTCGCCGTCACGGAGCTGGCCGTGTGCGTCGCGCTGCTGGCGAACTGGCATGGATGAGTAGCAGCCGCCACGCGCATGCGCAGACCGCGCCTGGCAGGCCCCACCCGCTAGGCGGCCCCCCACCCGCCCGGCGGCGCCCCACCAGCCCAGCGGCGCCCCACCAGCCCAGCGGCGCGAAGCCGCCTTCAGCGCAGCAGCCGCGACAGCCGCCGGTCCTTGAGCACGCGCCCCTCGGTCTGGCAGGCGGGGCAGTAGGCGATGACGTAGTCCTCGAAGTGGACCGCCTGCAGCGTGCCAGCGCAGCGCGGGCAGGGCTCGCCCTGGTGGGCGTGCACGCGCAGCGGCAGCGGCAGCTTGTCGGCGATCGGCAGGCTGACCGCCTGCTCGTAGTGGGCGATCGCCCCGCCGAGCGTCGCCACGATCGCGGCGCGCAGCCGCTCGACCTCCTGCGCGTCGAGGTCGGCGCCGCGCTTGTAGGGCGAGAGCTGCGCCTGCCACAGGATCTCATCGACCCACGAGCGCCCGATGCCGGCGATCGCGTGCTGGTCGCGCAGCAGCGCGTGCAGCGGCCGGGGCACGTCGAGGATCGCTTTCAGCTGCTCGGCGCCGGGCGGCTCGGGCCACGCTTCCGGGCCGAGCGTGGCGAGCGCGTCGTCGCCGTCGAGCTCGCCGGCGCGCAGCAGCTTCACCCACGCGGCCTGCTTGGAGCCGAACTCGCGCAGGCGCAGCTCGCGGCCGTCGTCGAAGCCGACGAGCAGCCGCGAGGTCCTGTCGCGCGGGCCGGCGGGCTTGTCGTAGAGCTGCAGGCGCCCGGCGGACATCAGGTGGATGAGCAGCGCCAGCTCGCCCGTGCTCTCCACGATCAGGTGCTTGCCGCGCCTGCGCACCGCCAGCACCCGCTCGCCCTCCAGCGCGGACAGCGGCGGGTCGAACGTCTTCAGCGCGTTGATCCCCGGCGCCCGCGCGTAGGCGATCCGCGCGCCGTCAAGCGCGGCGTTGAGCAGCCGCGCAGTGACCTCGACCTCGGGCAGCTCCGGCATCGCCCCTCATCGTAGGTCCCGCCGCCGCAGCCGCGCCGACGACGACGACGGCGGCGGCGGCAGCAGCAGCAGCAGCAGCAGCAGCCAGCGCGCTCAGCGCCGCTCAGCGCCGGTGACGGCCCCCGCGCCTGCGCGGGTTATTTGTAGGCCCGGATCGGCGGGCCTTCGTAGGTGACGTGTTCGGGGCTGACCCAGCGCACGCGCCACAGTTCCCCAGGCGTCGAGGAGTTGACGCTCCAGTAGCCGAGGCTGTTGGTGTGCACGGTGGTGAGCGTGCGCCAGTGCTTGGCGCCCTTGGCTTTGACCAGCACGGTCGCGCTCGTGGGCCCGCTCGCGGGACGCACCAGCCCCCACAGCGCGACGCCGTGGCCTGTCTTGGTGACGGTCAGCGGGATCGGCCAGCCGTAGTACAGCGGCTTGGGCTTGCCGTTGACGTACTCGAGGCCGGTCTGGAAGCCAACCCTGCCGCCGTGCACGCTCGCCCCAGGGGCTCCGCCCAGCGGGTCGTCTTTGAGCAGGTACTGCGAGAACGCCGCCACGCGCGGGTTGTTGTAGGCGATGTGTTCGGCGATCGCGTCGTATTCCGCCTGCTTTGCGACGGACACCCCCTCCTGCTTGTTGGGGTAGCTCTGGATCCCGAACTCGGTCAGGTAGAGGGGCACGTTCGCGGGGATCGCGCCCGCCCGCGCGGCGGCGTTCAGCGCGTTTGACAGGCGCGAGAGCGCGCCGATGGTGACGTTGTCGCCTTCCTTGGGCACGTAGTAGGGCCCGGAGGCTTCGGTGTAGGCGTGGTGGGAGTAGCCGGTCATCTGCAGCTCGCTGCACGAGCTGGCTTTCCTGTAGTGCGCGTTCAGGCACAGCGCTTCGCGCATGAACGCCAGCGGCGCCACGGGGTGCAGCAGCGCGTTGGATTTTTCGCTGCGCAGCAGGCCCTTCACCGAGTCGTAGCCGAACGGCGCCGTTTCGCCGAACAGCACCCTTGGGTGCGCGAGGCCCGCGGCCTGCAGCCCCTGGTAGCCGGCCTCGTACAGTCCGCGGTAGATGCGTCCGGAGGCGGGCGAGCCGTTGGCGTTCCACTGCGGCATCAGGAACGCCGGGTGGTTGGGCTCGTTCCAGATCGCGTAGATGGAGACCTCCGAGCCGAACTCGCGCGCGACGGCGGTCATGAATTCCTCGAAGTCCTGGTCGTCGGGGCGCGTGATGTACGGCGCCTTGCCGTTGGAGGTGGCCCAGCGCGGCACGGGCGAGGTGACCGTCAGCAGCACCGGCCAGCCCAGCCGCTTGGCTTCGGCCAGCACTTCGGCGTAGTCCCCCCAGTCGTAGGCGGCGGGGTTGGTGGCTTCGAAGCTTGGCTTTCTGGCGCTGGTCGCGCCTGGGGCGACTTCGGCCCAGTAGAGCTCGATGCGCAGGGCGTGCACGCCCAGGTGCTCGAGCTGGGCGATCACGTGCGGACGCGTCTTCGCTTCGAGCAGGTCGTTGGAGGCCTCGAAGTAGGTGATCTGGGTGTGCGAGGCGAGCGCCGGGGCGGCGCCGAGGGAGCCGGCGAGCGTGGCGCCGGCGAGCAGCGAGAGTAGGAGCGTTCGGATTCTGGGCATGGTCGCTAGAGACACCTCGGCGCAGAGAAGGTTGCGGTCTTTGTAGCGTTCGGGTGCATGAGCATCCCGATCGCACCAGACGACATCGTCCAGACGGCTGCGGAGGCGCAGGCGAACAGTCGCCCGCCGCTGCTCGTGGTGCAGCCGCTGCTGGCGTTTCTCGACGCGCACGGGCTCGGCGAGGGCGAGCTCGTGGCGCGGCCGATTGGCGACGGGCACTCGAACGTCACCTATCTGGTCGAGCGTGCGGGCAGCGAGTTCGTGTTGCGCCGTCCGCCGCGTCCGCCGCTGCCGCCCAGCGCCCACGACGTGCTGCGCGAGGCGCGCCTGCTGCGCGCGCTGGCGGGCACCCGCGCGCGCGTGCCGGAGGTGTTGGCGGTGTGCGCCGACGAGCAGGTGATCGGCGCGCCGTTCTACGTGATGGAGCGGGTGGAGGGCGAGGTGATCGTGGCGAGCGTGCCGGACGCGCTGGACACGCCCGCCGAGCGGCGGCGGATCGGCGAGCAGCTGATCGACGCGCTGGTGGAGATCCACGCGGTGGACTGGCGCGCGGTCGGCCTCGAGGGCTTCGGCAAGCCGACCGGCTATCTGGAACGCCAGCTGCGGCGCTTCGGCGGCCTGTGGGAGCTCAACAGGACGCGCGAGATCCCGGCGGTGGAACGCGTGGGGGGATGGTTGGCAGAGCACCTGCCGAGTTCCGGAGCGGCGACGATCGTGCACGGCGACTACCGCCTGGGCAACACGATGTTCGCGACCGATGCGCCGGCACAGCTGACGGCGGTGCTCGACTGGGAGATGGCCACGATCGGCGACCCGCTGGCGGACGTGGGCTACCTGTGCATGATGTGGTCTGAGCCCGGCGACCCCAGCGAGGGCCTGCGCGCGGCGCTCGGCGACGTCACGCGCGCAGAGGGCTTCATGACGCGGGCGCAGCTGATCGCGCGCTACGAGCAGCTGTCCGGGCGCTCGGTGGGCGACATCCGCTGGTACACGACGCTGGCCGTGTGGAAGAGCGTGGTGTTCATGGAGGGCAACTACAAGCGCGCGGTCGCCGGCAGCACCGACGACCCCTACCTGCATGCGTTCGGCGACGGCGTGCTCGAGCTGGCAACGCGCGCGGAAGAGGTGGCTTTCGGTGGCTGAGGCGCAGGACGCGGCGGCCGGCGAGCTCGCGGACGGCGCCGACGGCGGGCCGCGCTCGGCGCTGCTGATCGACTGGGGCGGGGTGCTCACGAGCAACCTGTTCGGCTCCTTTCGCGCCCACTGCCTGCAGGCGGGGATCGACCCGCAACTGCTGGCCAACCGCTTCAAAGCCGACCCCGAGGCACGCGAGCTGCTGATCGCGTTGGAGAAGGGGCAGCTGGATGAGCGTGACTTCGAGATCCGCTTCGCTGCGCTCTTGGAGGTGAGCCCGGAGGGGCTGATCGACGGCCTGTTCGCGGGCGTGCAGCCCGACGAGGCGATGCTCCAGGCGGTGCGCAGCGCGCACGCGGCGGGGGTGCGCACGGCGCTCGTGTCGAACTCGTGGGGCGTGCACCGCTACCCGCACGAGCTGTTCGACGAGCTGTTCGACGGCGTGGTGATCTCCGGCGAGGAGGGCATCCGCAAGCCCTCGCGGCGCATGTACGAGCTGGGCGCCGAGCGCGCGGGCGTGGCACCGCAGGAGTGCGTGTTCGTCGACGACCTGCCGTTCAACCTCACGCCGGCCGAGCAACTGGGGATGGCGACCGTCCACCATACGAGCGCGCAGACCACGATCCCCGAGCTCGAGCGCCTGCTCGGGCTCGCGCTCGCGGCCTAGCCGCACATGGCCCCCGGTGCCGGCGCGCGACCGGCACGGACGCTAGGCGCGCTTGCCGCGGCCGTACAAGAACTTGAAGAAGCGCGCGAGCAGCCGCGAGGTGCGCGACTTGTACGGGTACATGAAGATTTCCTTCTTCATGGCCAGTTTGTCGGTCACGACGATCGCCTGCTGTGAGCAATACTTGCGGATGCCGCCGGCGCCGTGGCGCGAACCGAGGCCGGAGGCCTTGGCGCCACCCATCGGCAGCTCGAGCACCGTGTAGTTGATCATCGCGTCGTTGACGTTCGCCGCGCCGGCTTCGAGCCGCCGCGCAATCGCCTCGCCGCGCTGCGCGTCGCGTGAGAACACCGACGCGCCGAGACCGTACGGCGAGTCGTTGGCGAGGCGCACCGCCTCCTCGACGTCGCCCACCTTCATGATCGGCAGGGTCGGCCCGAACGTCTCCTCGGTCATGCACTTCATCGTGTGGTCCACGTCCACGAGCACCGTCGGCTCGAAGAAGCGCCCGGCGCCGGAGACCTCGTTGCCACCGACGAGCACGCGCGCGCCGCGCTGCACCGCGTCGGCGACGTGGTCCTTGATGATCTCCAGCTGCGGCGGGAAGGTGATCGCGCCCACCTCCACCGAGCCGGGGCCCTCGGGCTTGCCCACGCGCAGCGCGCGCACTTTCTCGGAGACTTTGGCGACGAACTCGTCGTACACGGGCTCCTCGACGTACGCGCGCTCGATCGAGATACACGTCTGGCCGGCGTTCTGCATGGAGAAGTAGACGGCGAAGTTGGCGGCGCGCTCGAGGTCGGCGTCGGAGAGCACGATCATCGGGTCCTTGCCGCCGAGCTCGAGCGACGCGGGGATCAGGCGTTTGGCGGCCGCTTCCGCGACCTTGCGGCCGGTCTTGGTGGAGCCGGTGAACATGATCATGTCCACCTGCTCGATCAGCGCCGCGCCGGTCTCACCGCGCCCGGTGGCGATCTGCAGCACGTCCTCGGGCAGGCCGCACTCGCGCAGCCCCTCGGCGAGCAGCAGCGAGGTCAGCGGCGTGACCTCGGAGGGCTTCATGATCACCGCGTTGCCGGCCGCGAGCGCGGGGATGCAGTCGCCGAAGGAGTTCGTCAGCGGGTAGTTCCACGGGCCGATCACCCCGATCAGCCCCAGCGGGCGGTAGCGCAGGATGATCTTCTTGCCCTTGACAAGCAGCTGGCTGGTCTTGATGCGCTCATCGGCGAGGTAGCTGGGGGCCTCCTTCGCCCAGAACCCGAACGCGTTGCCGGCGTAGCCGATCTCCGCGAGCTCTGCGTCCTCGTAGGTCTTGCCGGTCTCCGAGACGATCGTCTCGACGACGCGCTCGGCGTTGTCCATCACCCACTTCTGCGCGCGCAGCAGCACGCGCGCCCGTCCGTCGAAGCCGTACGCCTCCCACTCCGGCTGCGCTGCGCGGCCACGCACGGCCATCTGCGCGACCTGCTCGGCGCTGAGGTCGGGGACCGTGCCGATGATCTCGCCCGTGGCGGGGTTCTCGACGGGTATCCCAGCCTCGACGCCCGCGCCGGTGTCGCCCTCCCGCGCAACGTTCTCGTCCGTCTGGAGTGGGTGCTGCTCGACAGTCGCCATGTAACTCTCCCCTGCTCGCCTGCATGTCCCCACATCGGGGTACTTGCCTTGAGTAGAAGAGTACTCCGCCTGCGCGCCGCGCCGGCGCGCTCGTGCCGCCCGTGCTAGGCGGAGAGCTCGACCGAGGCGATGCCCACCGGCTCGGTCGGCCGATCGGCGCCGTCGGTGGGGACGGCCTCGAGCTTGTCGACCACGTCCATGCCATCGCTGACCTGGCCGAAGACCGTGTGCTTGCCGTCCAGCCACGGACACGAGTCGGCGGTGACGATGAAGAACTGCGAGCCGTTGGTGTTGGGGCCGGCGTTGGCCATCGCCAGCGCGCCGCGCACGACCTTGTGATCGTTGATCTCGTCCGCGAAGGTGTAACCGGGGCCACCGGTGCCGGTGCCCTGCGGGCAGCCGCCCTGGATCATGAAGTCGCTGATGATGCGGTGGAAGGTGAGCCCGTCGTAGAAGCCCTCGCCGGCGAGCTTGCGGAAGTTCTCGACCGTCTTGGGCGCGTCCTCGTCGAACAGCTCGAAGGTGATCGGGCCTTCGGTGGTCTGCATGGTGGCGGTGCTCACGACCGCAACCTTATCGTGCTCCCCTCTCGCGCATCCGCTTCATGCAGGGCGATCGAAACAGCCGGCACGCTCTCCCGTTAAATTTCGTATCGCGCAGTGTTACAATCCGATACTGATGGGCGCCGTACCAATCAGCATCCGCCTCCCCGAACAGACCGTCGGTCGGCTCGCCGACCGCGCCGACCGCTCGAACATGCCCTCGCGCACGCTCGCGCAGCGCTACATCGAGGAGGGTCTGCGC
Source organism: Solirubrobacteraceae bacterium (assembly GCA_035504435.1). Classification (GTDB taxonomy): domain Bacteria; phylum Actinomycetota; class Thermoleophilia; order Solirubrobacterales; family Solirubrobacteraceae; genus Palsa-744. The sequence continues at coordinate 17,958 of DATJRV010000033.1, read as the reverse complement.
ATGGACGAGCATCCGCTGATCCACTTCGCGGATGGCCCGTCGGGTCGCCGTGCACGGCTCCTCGGCGGCCCGGACGTGTGGGAGGTGGTCACTGTCGCACGCGACAACGACGGCGACCTCGCCGAGACAGCCTCGTATCTGGAGCTTTCGCTGGGTCTCGTGCAGGCTGCCGCCTCTTACTATGCGGCCTACCCGCAAGAGGTTGACGAGCGTATCGAGCGCAATCGCCGTGAGGCTCACGACGCCCACGGCGCGTTCCTCGCGGCCCGCGCCGCTCTTGGCGGTTGAGACTGCTGCTCGATGAGATGCTGTCTCCCGCCATTGCGCGGGAGCTGCGCGCACGTGGTCACGATGTGCAGGCGATCCAAGAGCACCCCGAGTGGTGCTCCTTTGCTGACCGTCGCGTCGTCGAGCTCGCACGCGATGAGCGTCGAGCGATCGTCACCGACAACCTCGTCGATATGCGGCCCCTGCATTACGAGGCGATCACGCCTGGCGGTCCGGGCGATCACGGCATGATCTTCATCCCCGGTGGTCACCCGCGCACCCGTGCCGACACGGGGAGGATCGTCGCCGCCCTCGAGCAGAAGCTCGGGGCGCACCCCGGAGACGACGACCTGGCGAACGGCGAGGACTGGCTGTAGGTCTACCCCACGCGCTCGAGGCTCACGACCGGCCCGTGCCCGTGGGTGCCGATGGTGTGCCCGTCGAGCGCCGCGATCACGCGCTGTGCGTCCACCTCGGGGACCGACACGAAGGCGAAGCGCTCGAGCACGAGCACGTCGCGCACCGCCTCGCCGTCGAGGCCCGCCGCGGAAGTCACGGAGGCGACGATGTCGGCGACGCTCAGGCCGTGCACGCGCCCGCCGGCGAGCACCAGCTTGGTGTAGGGCTCACGGTCATCGCGGCGGGAGATGCGCGGCTTGGAGTGCCTGCGCGGGCGCTCGCGCACGGGCGTGGGGGCGACCACGGCGCCGCGCTCCCACTGGGCGATGTGCGTGCCGATGTGGCGTTCGATCGCCTCCAGCTCGTGCTTTTGACGGCGCTCCACGAACGTGATCGCACGACCTGAGCGCCCCACGCGCCCGGTGCGCCCGATGCGGTGCACGTAGGTGTCGGGGCTGGTGGGCACGTCGTAGTTGACGACGAGCGTGACCGTCGAGATGTCGAGGCCGCGCGCGGCCACGTCGGTGGCGACGAGGATCGGCACGCGCCCGCCCTTGAACGCCAGCATCACGCCGTCGCGCGAGCCCTGGGACATGTCGCCGTGCAGTGCCCTCACGTTCATGCCACGGTCGCGCAGCGTGCGGAACAGCTGCTCGCAGCGGATCTTCGTGCGCACGAACACGATCGCCTGCTGGCCGTCGACGTCGCGGTCGGGCATCTCCGCGCGCAGCACCTCCACGAGCTTGTCGGGCTTTTCCTTCGGCTCGACCGGCAGCTGGAACTGGGCGACGGTGTCGATCGTGAGCGTCGCCGCCTCCACCTGGATGATCGTCGGGTCGTACATGTAGCGGTCGGCCAGCTCGCGGATCGGCGGCGGCATGGTCGCGCTGAACAGCGCCGTCTGGCGGCTGGAGGGGGTCAGCGAGAGGATTTTCTCGACGTCCTCCAGGAAGCCCAGGTCGAGCATCTCGTCGGCCTCGTCGAGCACCACGAAGCGGCAGTCGTGCAGCACCAGCGAGTGGCGTGAGATCAGGTCGAGCACGCGCCCGACGGTGCCCACCACCACGTGCCCGCCCCCCCGCAGCTGCGCCTGCTGGGTGCGGATGGGGGCGCCGCCGAACACCGCCACCACGTCGATGCCGCTGTGCGCGCCGTACGTGCGCAGCGCCTGGGTGACCTGGATGCACAGCTCGCGCGTGGGCGTCAGCACGAGCGCCTGCACGCTCTGCTCGGACGGATCGATGTACTCCATGATCGGCAGGCCGAACGCGGCTGTCTTGCCGGTTCCCGTCTGCGCCTGGCCGATCACGTCGCGCCCGGCGAGCAGCTGCGGGATCGCCTGCTCCTGGATCGGGCTGGGCGCCTCGTAGCCGACGTCGCGCAGCGCCTGCAGGGTGGACTGGGAGAGCCCGAGCTCGGCGAATGACTTGGCCATCGACGGGAGCTTAGGCGGCTGGGTCCACAAGCAGCTTGCCGGTGGTGCGCCGCGCGTGCAGGTCGATCTGCGCTTGGGCGGCTTGCTCCAGGGGGTATGTCCGCCCGACGATCGCCCGCAGCTCGCCGCTGCCGTGGGGTGGCGGGAGGGCGCGCGCGAACAGCTCGGCGAGCGCGTCGGCGAACATGCCCGGGCGCTCGAGGCTGTGGAACAGGTAGAAGCCGACGACCGCGCGCGAATGGCGCAGCAGCGAGCCCGTGCGCACCTCGTTGGGTTCGCTGCTGGCAATGCCGCACACGACGACGCGCCCGAACGGCGCGAGCGCTTTGTAGGAGGCGTCGAACACGGCGCCGCCGGACATGTCGAACACGGCGTCCACGCCCCGCCCGCCGTTGGCCTCGATCAGCCGCTCGGTCAGACCGTCGGGTGCCGCGTCGAGCGCGACGTCGGCGCCGAGCTCGAGCGCCAGCGCGCGCTTGTCCTCGCTGGTCGCCGTGGCGATCACGCGCCCGGCGCCGAACGCGCGCCCGAGTTGCACAGCCAGCGAGCCGACGCCACCGGCGGCCGCGTGCACGACCACGCTCTCCCCCTCGCTGACGTGCGCGGCCGTGCGATACAGGTGCCAGGCTGTAGTCCCCTGGATGATCAGCGCGAGCGCCGTGCCGTCGTCGATGCCCGCGGGGATCGCGAACACGCGGTCGGCGGCCGCGGTCGCGTACTCGGCGTAGCCGCCGCTGCCCGTCAGCGCCACCACACGCTCGCCGGTGTCCTCGCGGATGCCGGCGACCTCGCCGCCGGGGACCAGCGGCAGCGTGGCCCTTTGCACGTAGGTGTTGGTGCGCGTGTGTGTGTCCGCGAAGTTCACCCCCGCGCGCGTGACCCTGATCAGGACCTCTCCCGGACTCGGCTCGGGGACCGGCAGCTCGACGAGCTTCAGCACCTCCGGGCCGCCGAACTCGCTCATCTGGATCGCGCGCATCGCGGCCGAGGCTATCCGACGCCGGCGCCGGCGCCGGTCCCCAGGGGCGAGGGTGCCGTGCGCCGCGCGCCACGAATGCGCGTGGCCGGCGGCGTGCTCTAAGGTGCGCGCCCATGCCCATCACAGTGGTCGGCTCGATTGCCTATGACACCGTCAAGACGCCGTTCGGCGAGCGCGAGCGCATGCTCGGCGGCGCGGCCGTGCACTTCGCGCTGGCGGCCTCGTTCTTCGACGACGTGCGCGTGGTTGGCCCGGTTGGCGAGGACTTCGGCGAGGAGCAGCTGCAGGTGATGCGCGGGCGGGGCGTGGACGTCGGCGACGTGGAGCGCATCAGCGCTGGCAAGACGTTCTTCTGGCACGGCGAGTACGGCTGGGACCTGAACTCGCGGGAGACGATCGACACCCAGCTTGGCGTGTTCGAGGGCTTCTCGCCAAAGCTGTCCGAGCGCTCACGCTCCAGCGACGTGCTGTTCCTGGCGAACATCCAGCCCGACCTGCAGCGCGAGGTGCGCGCACAGATGCCGCACGCGCGCTTCGTGGCGCTGGACTCGATGAACCTGTGGATCGACGTCGCGCGCGACTCGCTCGTGCAGGCCATCGAGGGCGTCCACTGCGTGATCCTCAACGACGCGGAGCTGCGCCAGCTCACGGGCAAGCCCAACCTGGTGTCGGCCGCGCGCGAGGTGCTGAGCTGGTCCCCAGCGCCCCGCGACGGCTCGTCCGGCGGCCCGCAGGTGGTGGTCGCCAAGCAGGGTGAGTACGGCGCCGCGCTGGTCACCCGCGAGGGCTTCTTCGCCCTGCCCGCCTACCCGCTGGAGACGGTCATCGACCCCACCGGCGCCGGCGACACGTTCGCCGGCGGGCTCGTCGGCTACATCGCCGCGCACCCGCACGAGCAGCTCTCCGACGCGTTGCTGCGGCGGGCGATGGCGCACGCCACGGTGCTCGCATCGTTCAACGTCGAGGAGTTCGGCACCGAGCGCGTCGAGCGCCTGACGGGCGAGGAGATCGCAGCGCGTACCCGCGAGCTGCACGCCATGACCCAGTTCAGCGGCGCGCCACTGGAGCTCCGCGGCTGAGCGTGTCTCGCTCGTGACGGCGGGTACACGCCCCGCGTCGCTCATAATCGAGTGAGAGCATTCGCCATCCGCGGACAGGAGACACACATGAGCAGCGAGCGAGCGACGATCGAGAGCACCTCTGCAGGCGGCGCGGAGGCGAGCGCCAACGGCGCGCCGAGCGCGCCCGACACGCTGACGGTCACCGACAACCGCACCGGCGCCACCTACGAGCTGCCGATCACCGACGGCACGGTGCGGGCGATGGACCTGCGGCAGATCAAGACCGGCGCGGAGGACTTCGGCCTGATGGCCTACGACCCGGCGTTCACCAACACCGCGTCGTGCCGCAGCTCGATCACCTACATCGACGGCGACGCCGGCATCCTGCAGCACCGCGGCTACCCGATCGAGCAGCTGTGCGAGCACGCCACCTACCTGGAGGTCGCCTACCTGCTGATCAACGGCGCCCTGCCCACGGCGGCGCAGCTCGAGGAGTGGGTGGCGGAGATCACGATCCACACGTTCGTGCACGAGAACGTCAAGGACTTCATGCAGGGCTTTCGCTACGACGCCAACCCGATGGGCATGCTCGTGGCCTCGGTGGGCGCGCTGTCCACCTTCTACCCCGACGCCAACGCGATCCACGACGAGCAGGTGCGCCGGCTGCAGATGATCCGCCTGCTCGCGAAGATGCCCACGCTCGCGGCGTTCGCCTTCCGCCACAACCGCGGCCAGCCGTACGTGTACCCGGACAACGACCTCGACTACCCCGGCAACTTCCTTTCGATGATGTACAAGATGACCGAGCTCAAGTACCAGCCAGATCCGCGCCTGGCGCGCGCGCTGGACGTGCTGTTCATCCTGCACGCCGACCACGAGCAGAACGCGTCCACCAGCGCCGTGCGCTCCGTCGGCTCGACCCAGGTGGACCCCTACTCGGCGGTTGCCGCGGGCGTGGCCGCGCTGTACGGGCCGCTGCACGGCGGCGCCAACGAGGCGGCGCTGCGGATGCTGGGACGCATCGAACGCGTCGAGAACATCCCCGGCTTCCTGGCGGGCGTCAAGGAGGGCAAGGAGCGCCTGATGGGCTTCGGCCACCGCGTGTACAAGAACTACGATCCGCGCGCGCGGATCATCCGCAAGCACATGGACGCCGTGTTCGAGGTGCGCGGCAAGAGCCCGCTGTTGGATGTCGCCTCGGAGCTCGAGAAGCAGGCGCTCGCCGATGACTACTTCACCTCGCGCAAGCTCTACCCCAACGTCGACTTCTACTCGGGCCTCATCTACGAGGCGCTGGGGCTGCCGGTGGAGATGTTCCCGGTGATGTTCGCCATCGGGCGCACCAGCGGCTGGATCGCGCAGTGGCTGGAGATGGTGCAGGACCCCGAGCAGAAGATCGCCCGCCCGCGCCAGATCTACACCGGCGCGCGCGATCTGGACTACGTGCCGATCGAGCAGCGGGGGTAGGACGCCGGGTGCTTGGCACGGAAAAAAACTCCCGTCCAACCATAGTAGCTACGTATAAACCATAGCTACCGCAGTCCGAAAAAAAGCACCTCACAGCACCAGCGTCGCCCCGTGCCGGCGCAGCCACTCGCGGTCTTCGCGGTAGCCGGGCCAGTGGCGCTCGAGCAGCGACCAGAAGCGGCGGGAGTGGTCGAGGACCTGCAGGTGGCAGACCTCGTGCCAGACGACGTATTCGAGCACGCGCTCGGGCGCGAGCAGCAGCCGCCAGTTGAAGCTCATGCGCCCGCTCGGCGAGCAGGATGCCCAGCGCGTGCGCTGGGCGCGGATGTCGAGCGCGGTGTAACGGCTGCCGGCGAGCGCGGTCGCGTTGTCCAAGCGGGGTGCGATCTCCGCGCGGGCGGCGCGCCGGTAGAAGCGCTCGAGCGCCGGGCGGGCGTCGCCGGCGGGCACGAGCAGACGCCGGCCGTCGCGGTGCACGCGCGTGCGCCCGGCCTGCGGGACGAGCTCCAGCGGCGTGCCCAGGTAGGGGACGGTGCCGGCGCGTGCGGCGATCCGCGCGCGCACCTCGTGCGCCTCGCGCAGCCGGCGCTCGATCCACGGGCGCAGCTCGCCGATCGCCGCTGCGGCGGCGCGCTCGGGGGCGCGCGCCGGCAGCACGACCTCCACGCCGGTGTGCGCGTGCACGTTCACCCGCACCCGGCGGGCGCGCGAAGAGCGCCGCACCGTGTAGTGGATCTCGCCGCTGCGCAGCGGCTTGGCGTCGGACATGCCGCCAGGGTACGCGCCGCCGCGGAGGTCTCGCGTACGCTTGGCGCGCCGTGAGTGCGAGCGACACCACCGAGCACGCCCAAACCTTCGACGAGGAGCTCTTGCTATGGCTTGGCGACGAGCCGCCGGAGGTGCGCGCGGCGGACTCCGAGCGCGTCCGCGACATCGCCGCGGAGCTCGCCGGCGGCTTCGACGCGCTTGCCGAGGTGGGGCGCGCGGTGACCGTGTTCGGCTCCGCGCGCACACCCCCTGAGCATCCGCACTACGCGCTCGCGCGCGAGGTCGGCGCGTGCCTGGGGGGCGCGGGCTACACGGTGATCACCGGCGGCGGCCCTGGGATCATGGAGGCCGCCAACCGTGGCGCGCGCGACGTGGGCGCGCTGTCGGTCGGCTGCAACATCGAGCTGCCGCACGAGCAGGCGCCCAACCGCTACCTCGACATCAGCCTGCGCTTTCGCCACTTCTTCGCGCGCAAGGTCATGTTCGTGCGCTACGCCAGCGCGTTCGTCATCTGCCCCGGCGGCTACGGCACGCTGGATGAGCTGTTCGAGTGCCTGACGCTGATCCAAACGCAGACCATCCGCCACTTCCCGGTGATCCTCGTCGGCGATGGCGAGTGGCGGGGCCTCGTGGACTGGCTGCGCGCGCATGCGCTCGCCGACGGGCGCATCGACGCGGCCGACCTCGACGTGCTGCACATCGTGGAGCGTCCGCCCGAGGTGTGCGCGATCGTCGACGCCGCGCACGAGCGCCAGCGCACCTACGGGCGCCACCAGCGCCGCCGCGGGCAGCGCGATCCAGGCTAGGCGGCCGACGGCTCGCCGCGCGCGGCCGACGGCTTGGCGATCGAGCTGGCGTAGACCGCCTTCTCCCACGGGCGTGCCAGCTTCAGCGCGCTGACGATCGCGCGCGTGGCCGGCGAGCGGTTGAGCGTGTAGAAGTGGATGCCCGGCGCGCCCGCCGCGAGCAGCTCCGCGCACTGCAGCGACGCGTACGCGACGCCGAAGTCGAGCACCGCCTCGGCGTCCTGCGCGCGTGCGTGCAGCTCCGCGCGCAGACGGTCGGGGATCGCCGCGCCGCTCAACTTCGCCATGCGCTCGATCTGGCCCACCCGCGTGATCGGCATGATGCCGGGGAGGATCGGCACGTCGATGCCGGCGGCGCGTGCACGGGCGATGAAGTCGAAGTAGCTGGCGTTCTCGAAGAACATCTGCGTGATCAGGAAGTCCACGCCGGCGTTCACCTTCTCCACCAGGTGTTCGAGGTCCGCCTGCGGGCTCGTCGCGTGGATGTGCGTCTCCGGGAAGCACGCGGCGCCGATCGCAAACGGATAGTCGCGCGCGATCAGCGCCACCAGCTCGCAGGAGTACTCCAGCCCGCCCTCGGTCTTCGTCCACACCTCCTCACCGCCAGGTGGGTCGCCGCGCAGCGCGAGCACGTTGTCGATGCCCGCGTCCTGCATCTCCTGCAATGTCGCGTGCAGCTGATTCACCGTCGCGCCCACGCACGTGAAATGCGCCATCGCCTCCAGGCCGTACTCGTCCTTGATGCGCTTGACGATCTCGATCGTCTTCGCGCGCGTCGAGCCGCCGGCGCCGTAGGTGACGGACACGAACGACGGCTCCAGCGTCTTCAGCTCGGCGAGCGCCGCGTACAGGTTGCGCTCGCCGTCGGGGGTCTTCGGCGGGAAGAACTCGAACGAGAAAACCGGCGTGGGCGGGTCCTGCCTCGCCAGGATCTCATCGATGCGCATCGACTGATTATGCAGCCCAGCGCATCGGCTCCCCCTCGGGGGAAGCTGCGTCGGCGACCTGGCTCACCTCGCCGCGCGCCTGCAGGTGCGTGAGGTAGCAGAGGATCTTCGACAGCAGCCAGTGCGCGTTCTCCTGCGAGAGCGAGTCGCCGTACACGTGCGGGACGATCTCGAACGCCGTCAGCGTGCGTCCCGCGAGCGCCGCGCGCACGGCCTGCAGGCGTTCGTTGACCAGCGTGCGGTTGCCCTCGATGTGCGCTTGCACGTCGGTGAACGTGCGTCCGTGCCCCGGCAGGCACAAGCGTGCGCCAAGCCCTGCGACGACATCCAGCGAGTGCAGGAATTCGCCCACCGGGTCGGGCGAGTAGCCGTAGTCGAAGTACAGCGAGATGCGTCCCAGCAGATGATCGCCCGAGATCAACAGGCGCCGCTCGGGCTGGAACATGCACACGTGCGAGGGCGCGTGGCCGGGCGTCTCATACGTGACCCACTCGCCCAGGTCGCTGTGCACGGTCACGCCCTGCACGAGGTCGCGGTGGGGCTCGAGCGGCCCGGAGATCCCCGTCCCCTGCGAGCTGCGCGCTTCCGCCGCACGGCGCAGCGGCGCCTCCGGCACGCCGCTCTGGCGGGCGATCTCCACGCGTTTGGCCAGCACCGCCGCGGGGTCCGCCAGCATGCGGTCCAGATGCGCGTGGTTGGGGTGAATCAAAACCTCGCAGCCGGCGCGCTCGACGATGCTCGCCGCCTGCCCGCAGTGGTCGGTGTGCGCGTGCGTGCACACGATCAGCTGCGCCTGCTCCAGACGCAGGTGGCACATCTCCAGCGCGCGCTGCAGGTGCGAGAGCGAGTCCGGCTGGTGCATGCCGGTGTCGAACAGCACGAAGCCCTCGCCGCACGCCACCGCCCACGCGTTGCAGTGGGGCACTCCCGGCCACGGCAGCGGCAGGCGCAGGCGGTACAGGCCGTGCATCACGCGCTCGCCGCGACCCAGCTCGCGCCTGCTCATAACATCGGGCATGGCACGCACACTAGACTAAGCCTGTTCAGCGGCGTAAGGGAGGCGGGATGGCCGAGCGGGATAGCGCAACCGAGGCGAGCACCAAGGTGGCGGAGGTCGCCGCCAACATGCAGCAGGCCGCCGCCACGCGCAAACGCATCTCCGGCAACAAGGCCGAGGCGGTGGCACGGCGCTACTTCGCCGCGATCGACGCGCGCGAGCTCGACGCGGCCGTCGCCATGTGGGCTGAGGGCGGGCGCGAGAACGTGCGCGGCCAGGTCGACGTGCTCGCGCCCGACGGCGTGCGCGCGTTCATCGGCCAGCTGCTCGACGCGATGCCCGACCTGAGCATGCAGGTGCTGTCCACCACCAGCGAGGGCGAGCGCTGCGGGGTGCACTGGCGCATGAGCGGCACGTTCGCGGGGCCTGGCAGCTTCGCCGGCGTCGCCCCCACCGGCAGCCCGATCGAGCTCGAAGGCTTCGATCTGCTGACCGTCAGCGAGGGGCTGATCCAGAACAACGACGCGTTTGCCGACTCGATGACCTTCGCGCGGCTCATCGGCCTCATGCCCCCGCAGGGATCGAGCATGGAAGCGCGCATGACGCAGGCGTTCAACGCCAAGACACGCCTCACCGCGGGCCTGCTCGCCGGCGCGGCGGGGATGGTCGCCGAAGGCGTGTGGACGGTGCAGGGGCAGCCGGGGCGCTGCAACGTGTACCTGATCGAGGACGCAGGCGGGGTGACGCTGTTCGACGCCGGCGCGCGCACGATGACGCGCGCGGTGGCCGGCGCCGGGGCGAAGCTCGGCGGCATCCGCCGCGTCGTGCTGGGCCACGCGCACACCGACCATCGCGGCTCGGCGCCGGCGCTGGGCGTGCCCGTGCTGTGCCACCCCGACGAAGTGCTCGACGCCGAAGGCAGCGGCGGCTTTCGCTACTGGCCGATCGGCCTCGCCGGCCTGCCCACGCCGCTACGCCAGGCCCACCGCCTGCTGCACCGCTACGCGTGGGACGGCGGCCCGGTGGAGATCTCCGGCACGCTCACGGAGGGCAACGAGGTGGCGGGCTTCAAGGTCATCGAGCTCCCAGGGCACGCGCCGGGGCAGATCGGCCTGTGGCGCGAGTCCGACCGCCTGGCGCTCACCAGCGACTGCTTCGACACGATCGACATGTGGGGGCGCAACCACGCGGCCTGCGTGCCGCCCGCGGTGTACAACTTCGACACCGAGCAAGCGCGCGCGAGCGTGCGCAAGCTCGCCGCGCTCGAGCCCGCCGCCGCCTGGCCGGGACACGGCAAGGCGCTGACGGGGGACGTGCGCAGCCAGCTCGAGCGCGCCGCCGAGCAGGGCTAGGCGCGGGCTGCGGTGGGCAGGCGCTCCCGCCGGCGCGAGCAGCTGAGCGCACCAGGCGGCGAGGAGCAACTGGCGGCGCCCAGCAGCGATTACGAGGACGGGGCGGGCAACGTGCTCACGCTGCGCGGCTCGCTCACCGCGAAGGCGCGGCGCGAGTACGCGCACACGCTCGCCGGCGCCAGCGGGGCGGGCGCGCGACCGGCTGCCACGCGCGAGGACTCAGAGCAGCGGGCGCTCGAGCTGCTGTTCGAGCGCCTGGCGGTGCGGTGGGTGATCGCCGGGGCGCCGATCGCGCGCCAGCGTGAGCTCGTGGCGCGCTTTCGCGTCGCCTCAGCCGACGAGCGCGCGTGGGTGCGCCGCGCGCTGCGCGAGCACTGCGCCGAGCATTTCCCCGACGTGCAGGCACCCTGAAACGGGCGGCAAGCAGGAGCTACCATCGGAGCTGCCGTGGACGCGATACTCGCTGCGTTCGACCCGAGAGCCTTCCGCTGGGGCGCCAGCAGCGCGCCGTGGCACGAAACGCTCGTGCTCGTGCTGGTGATCGCCGCGATGGCGGCGGCGACCTGCGTGCTGATCTTCCTGCACCTGCGCCAGCGCACCCGCCGACCCAAGCGCGTGACCGATCAATGGCAGGTGCTGAGCACGATGGGCGAGCTGTGCCCGCGTGGCTGGCAGGCGCAGATCACGCTGTATGGGCAGGGAGCGCCCGTCCCCGCGGACGCCCCGCCCGCGCGCACGCCGTTGGTGGAGCTGGAGTGGAAGCACTTCGACGAGCACTCCGGCAGGGGCGGGATGGCGCGACGCATGTGGGCGCGCACGATCGGCGGGGCGCTGCAGGCGATGGTCGACGATCGCCGGACCGACGTCACGCTCGCGCGGAGCGGGCGCCGGAATCCTCATTCCTCGTCGAAGCTGGAAAGCGGGTAGCTCTCGCGAAGGTACTCGGCGAACAGCGGGACCGTAAAGTCCAGCTGGCCGCGCCGAGGCGCCCAAATGAGGCCCTTCTGGATGAGGCCCTCGCGATGAATCGAGACGCCACGCTGGTCCTTGGCGCCGTATGCGTGGGCAACCTCGGCGGAGCGGTACGGCGGGTCGTTGAGCGATGCCATCGCTGCGAGGTACCGTTGCTCTGCATCGGTGGCCAGCTGGAAGCGAGTGCCGAAGAAATTGCGAGCCAGCGAGTCGGTGACGATCTCACGCACTGCTTGGACATCGGCGCTGGTGATCGGTGAGACTTCGGCGTGGTTCCACAGCTCACGTCCGTACTCCTGGATGAAGTACGGATATCCGGCAGACTCGCGCACGACGCGACGGGCCGCCGGCTCCTCGTAGAGGACATCGTGTGAGGCCGCGGGCGCGATCAGGGCTGTACGCGCTGCTGCTGGGCTGAGCCTTCCGAGCTCCTCGTACTGGAAGAGTCGGTCGCTAGTCGCTCGACCAGCGCCTGGAAGTTGTGCATGTCACCATCACGGCCCGCGAGGGTCGGGGGCTTTCGTCCGGCACCGGGGGTGTAGGGATTCTCGCGCTTTTGCACGCAGCCGCATTCTACGACTTTCTATGGACTATTCACCTCTAGATAGAAAATCATAGACTCGGGCGCCGAGCAGCTCCAACCGCGGCCCGTGCCGGGCGCCCCCGGCCGCCACGAACCTGGCGGTCGCGGGGCTGAGCTCGAACTCGAGCACCTCCCCCAGCTCGTCGCGCACCTGCAAGCGCCTGCCACCGTCGTGCACGGCCAGCACCGTGGCGCGTTCGACGCTGCCGCCGAAGTGCACGATTCGCGCCTGCGCACCAACGCTGGGGACGGGACGAGACGGAGTGGGCATCGCGCCCATGCTATGCGGCACGCCCGCGCCGCTATCTATAGCCGCTATCTATACCTTCCGAGCATGCGCCGCACGAAGATCGTCGCCACCATCGGCCCCGCCTCGCGCGAGCCGGAGGTGCTGCTGCGGATGGTGGAGGCGGGCATGGACGTGGCGCGGCTGAACTACTCGCACGGGACGCTGGAGGAGCACGCGGAGACCTGCCGGCGCGTGCGCGACGCCGCCGGTCGCGTGGGGCGCCCGGTGGCGATCCTGCAGGACCTGCCCGGACCGAAGATCCGCATTGGCCCGCTGCGCGAGGACGTCGTCGAGCTGACGCCGGGCGAACGGTTGACGTTCGTGTGCGGCGACGGCGACCGCGCGGGCGACGCGCGCGAGATGAGCGTCTCCTGGCGCGGGCTGCCGGATGCGGTGGAGGAGGGCTCGATCCTGTACCTCGCCGACGGCTCGGTGCGCCTGCGGGTGACCGACGTGCGCGCGTCGGCGTGCGAGCTGGAAGTGGAGATCGAGGTCGGCGGCGCGGTGGCCTCGCGCCAGGGGCTGAACATCCCCGGACCGGTCGCCTCGCTGCCGGCGGTGCCGGAGGAGGACCTGCACCTGCTGGCCCACGGCGAGTCGATCGGCGTGGACATGGTGGCGCTGTCGTTCGTGCAGACGCCGGCGGACGTGGAATCGGTGCGCGACCACACGCGCCTGCCGCTGATCGCCAAGATGGAGAAGCCCGAGGCGGTCAAGCGCGCGGCGGAGATCCTGGAGGCGGCGGACTGCGTGATGGTCGCCCGCGGCGACCTGGGCATCGAGCTGCCGATCGCGCAGGTGCCGATCGTGCAGAAGCAGCTGCTGGAGCTCGCCGGGTGGATGGCGCGCCCGTCGATCACCGCCACGCAGATGCTCGACTCGATGGTCAATTCCCCAAGGCCCACGCGCGCGGAGGTGGCGGACGTGGCCAACGCGATCCTCGACGGCACCGACGCGGTGATGCTCAGCCAGGAGACGGCCGTGGGGGCGCATCCGGTGGAGGCAGTTGCGATGATGGCGGCCGTGGCAGTCCAGGCCGAGTCGATCGCCCCGTATGAGCGCTGGAACCAGTCGCGCGTGCGGCGCACGCACTCCGACCCCGCGTACACGATCGCCCACAACCTGTGCGACGCCGCCCGCGAGCTGCGCCTGGAGGCGCTGGTCATCCCCACGCTGTCCGGGCGCTCGGCGCGCCTGGTCTCCGCGCACCGCCCCACGGTGCCGATCTACGCGCTCTCGCCCGGTCGCGAGACCGTCCGTCGCTGCGGGCTGATGTGGGGCGTGCAGGCCGCGTCGATGCCCCGCCACGAGACCACCGAGGCGCTGATCGCCGACTCCGCGCGGCGCGTGGTCGAGCTCGGCTGGTGCAAGCGCGGCCAGCGCGTGGGCATCACCGCCGGCCTGCCCTCCGGGCGGCCGGGCACCACCAGCCTGTTCCAGATCCAGGTGCTGTGATGGCGGCTGGGACGACGCGCGAGGCGGACGTGCTGGTGATCTTCGGCATCACCGGGGATCTGGCCAAGGTGATGACCTTCCGCTCGCTCTACCGCCTGGAGCAGCGCGGCTTGCTCAAATGCCCGATCGTGGGGGTGGCGGCGGACGACTGGACGGTCGAGCAGCTGCGCGAGCATGCGCGTGCGTCGATCGAAGCGCTCGGTGAAAAGCTCGATCAGGCGGTGTTCGCGCGCTTCGCCGCGCGGCTGTCGTACGTGAGCGGCGACTTCACCGACAAGGCCACCTACCAGCGCGTGGCGAGCGCGATCGCCGACGCGCACAGCCCGGTGTTCTACCTGGAGATCCCGCCGTTCCTGTTCGGGCCGGTGATCAAGGAACTCGCGGGCGCCGGCCTCACGAAGAGCGCGCGCGTGGTGGTGGAGAAGCCCTTCGGGCACGACCTCGCCTCGGCGCGCGCGCTGGCGGCTGAAATCCACGAGTACATCGACGAGTCCCAGCTGTATCGGATCGACCACTTCCTCGGCAAGATGGGCACCGACGAGCTCCTGTACCTGCGCTTCGCGAACACGATGATCGAGCCGATCTGGAACCGCAACCACATCGCCTACGTGCAGATCACGATGGCGGAGCGCTTTGGCGTGGAGGATCGCGGCCACTTCTATGACCCGGTGGGCGCGCTGCGCGACGTGGTCGTCAACCACCTCATGCAGCTGGTGGCGATGGCCGCGATGGAGGCGCCTGCGGGGCGTGACGCGGAAACGTTGAAGGACGCCAAGTTCGCGGTCTTCCGCGCGATCGCCGACGCCAACCCCGCGCACTACGTGCGCGGCCAGTACGACGGCTACCTGAGCATCGACGGCGTGGCCAAGGACTCGACCACCGAGACCTACGCGGCGATGCGCCTGGACATCGACAACTGGCGCTGGTCGGGGGTGCCGTGGTTCATCCGCACGGGCAAGCGCCTGCCGATCACCCAGACGGAGCTGCGCGCCGTGTTCCGCGACCCCCCGCGCCTGGGCTTCATGGAGCACGGGCATCGCCGCCCGGAACCGAACCAGTTCGTGGTCAAGCTCGATCCCTCCACGGGTACGCGCGTGGTGCTGGACGCCCACCGCGCGGACCTCGCCGGCCCCGAGCCGGTGCGCCTGGACGTGGAGTTCGCCGAGCAGGGCGGGGAGGCGCCGACGCCGTATGAGGTGCTTCTATGTGACGCGATGCGGGGCGACAGCACACGCTTCACCCGGCAGGACGGCGTTGAGGAGACGTGGCGGATCTTCGAACCGCTGCTGCGCGAGCCGCCGCCGGTGCACGCGTACGCGCCCGGATCGTGGGGCCCGCCGGAGGCGGAGAAGCTGATAGCGGGATTCGGCGAGTGGCACGAGCCGTGGACGGGGTCCGTGTGAACGAGCCCCCGCACGCCGAACCGACGCGCAGGCAGCTGGAGTCGCGCCACGGGATCTACGGCAAACGCTACCTGGTCGAGCCCGCCCCCGACTGCAAGCTGCCGGAGTCGGGCATGTCGGCGGAGGAAGCGAAAGGCCTGGTCGAAGAGGAGATCCTGCTCGACGGCCTGCCCCAGCGCAACCTGGCGACGTTCGTCACCACCTGGATGGAGCCGGAGGCCGAGGAGCTGATCGCGCAGACGCTGCGCGTGAACTTCATCGACCACGCCGAGTACCCGCAGTCGGCGGAGATCGAGCAGCGCTGCATCCGCATGCTCGCCGACCTCTTCCACGCCCCAGGGGAGACGACCGGCACGCGCACACAGGGCTCCTCGGAGGCGATCATGCTGGGGGCGCTGTCGCTGAAGTGGAAGTGGCGGGCGCGCATGCAAGCGGCCGGCAAGCCCACAGACCGTCCCAACCTGGTGTTCGGCGGCGACGTGCACGTGGTGTGGGAGAAGTTCTGCCGCTACTTCGACGTCGAGCCGCGAATCGTGCCGCTGCAGCCCGACAAGTACACGATCGGCCCCGACGACGTCGAGCGGCACGTGGATGAGAACACGATCGGCGTGGCCGCCGTGCTCGGCACGACCTTCACCGGGCACGCCGACGACATCCGCGGGATCAACGATTGCCTGGTGCGTCACAAGCACGAGCACGGCGTGGACGTGCCGCTGCACGTCGACGCCGCCAGCGGCGGCTTCGTGTGGCCGTTCCTGTACCCCGACTCGGAGTGGGACTTCCGCCTCGAGCAGGTGCGCTCGATCAACGCCTCCGGGCACAAGTTCGGGCTCGTGTATCCGGGAATCGGCTGGCTGATCTTCCGCGAACGCGAGGACCTGCCGGAAGACCTCGTGTTCTACGAGAACTACCTCGGTGAGCGCGACGCCACGTTCACACTCAACTTCTCCACGGGCGCGTCGATGGTGCTCGCGCAGTACTACAACTTCGTGCGGCTCGGTCGCAGCGGCTATCGCTATGTGATGGAAATGCTGCGCTACAACGCGCACGCGCTCGCAAAAGAGATCGCCGCGATCGGCGAGTTCGAGCTGATCGGCTCCGCGCACGAGGAGCAGCTGCCGCTGGTCGCGTTCAAACTGAAGGACGGGCACGCCTACGACGAGTTCGACGTGGCCGCGCAGCTTGCCGCCGAGCGCGGCTGGATGGTGCCCGCGTACACGCTGCCGCCGAACGCCGAACACGTGAAGGTCATGCGCGTGCTCGTCAAGGGCACGTTCGGCGCCACGCTGATCGACAAGCTCGGCTGCGACATCGCGCAGGCGTGCGCCACGCTGAAGGTCAAGGGCCCCGTGCAGCCGATCGAGCGCAAGCGCAGAGTCAAGACGAACACGGGGTTCTGAGGCTCTTATGAGCCTCCGCCCATGAGGGCTCCGGCCGGCGGGCGTTCGTAGCGGGAGACCGTCTGCGGGCGGCTAGGCAGCCACGCCGCTGCGCCCGTAGAAGTCGGCCTCCAGGCGGCCTAGCTCGGTCACCGGCTCGTCTCCGTACATCCACTCGCGCGCGATCCGGTGCCAGTTGGCGCGCGCGCGCAGCTGTGCGAGCACGGCCAGCGTGAGCATCTCCATGCGCCGCCCGAACAGGTGCTCGGGGCGGATCGTCTGGTGGCGCATCTCGCGGAAATGGCTCGAACGCGGGTCCGAGCTCTCGATCATCACCTGCGTCGCGATCTCCGGGCTCAGCGCCACCGGTTCGTCCGCCGTCGTGTACCACCAGATCGCGTCGCGGATGAACGCGAGCAGATGCTCCGGGTCGACGCGCTCGGGTTCGGGCAGGAAGCCCGAGCTCGCCAGCAGCGCGTGGAGCGTCGTGGCGTCGCCCTCGGTGACCGCCCGCTGGGCGGCGAGCTCGAGCTCGACCGGCTCGCTTTCCATGCGCTTGAACAAGCCGAAGTCGAGGAACGCGACGCGATCGTCCTCGAGCAGCAGGAAGTTGCCGGGGTGCGGATCGCCGGAGAACTGCCGGTGGCGATACAGGCAGCCCAGGAAAAAGCGAAAGACGATCTCACCGAGGCGGTCGCGTTGCGCCTGAGGGCGACCCTTCAGCTCCTCGAAGCCGACGCCTTGCACGTACTCGCTGACGAGCACCCGCTCGCGCGAGAGCGACGTGATCACTTCCGGCACGACTATGAACGGGTGGCCGGCGAAGATGCGTGCGAGCGAGCGCTGGTTCTGGGCCTCGAGCTCGTAGTCGAGCTCCTCGGCGATGCGCTCCTTGATCTCTTCGGCGATCGCCTTGACGTCAAGCGCGGGGGTCATGCGCTTGAGCAGGCGCAGGATCATGTCCAGGTTCTGCATGTCCGCCCGCACCGCCGCGGCGACCCCCGGGTATTGGACCTTGACCGCGACCTCACGCCCGTCCTCCAGGCTCGCGCGGTAGACCTGCCCGATCGACGCGGCCGCGATCGGCTCCTCCCGAAAGGACGCGAACACCTCCCCGATCGGCGCTTCCAAATCCTCCTCGATCACCCGGCGCATCTGCTTGAAGGACACCGTCGGCGCGGCGTCGCGCAGCTTCGCGAGCTCGCGCTGGAACTCCTCGCGATGCTCCTCGGGCACGAGCCCGACGTCCAGGAAGGACATCACCTGGCCAAGCTTCATCGCCGCGCCCTTCATCGTGCCCAGCACCGCGACGATCTGCTTGGCGGTCTCCAGCTGGCGGCGCGCCAGCGCCTCCTCCGAGGCCTCCTCGTCGCGCGCGATGTTCGCGGCGCGCGTGCCA
>DATJRV010000032.1:0-107129 GCA_035504435.1 Solirubrobacteraceae bacterium | reverse complement strand
GTCCGCTGCGATCTCAACGCTCTTCGCCAACGCAGGCATACCGAACCTCCATCATCGCTGGACCCAACCAGCGACGAGTTCGGCAAAGACTACGACACCCCTTCAACCACCAACGAACTTCACAGACGAACCACTAGCATGCCGGGGTCGTATCGACTGGCGTGCGCGCCGGGTTCAGCTTTCGCGCGCCCAGGGAACCGTGCCAGCCCGCCACGAGCAACAGCGAACGTACCCTTGTCCACGCAGGGCGCGCGTTCGATCTCTCGGACTTGTATATGCTCCCCGTGTCGGGGAGGCATCGGCTCATTCGATTCACAGGGATGCTACGTGGATTCAGTTCCATTCATTGACCTGAGTTGCCCTCGCTCGGCTGGGCAGATCATCCGGTCCACATTGAGGCTATACGGCGACTATCCGTGGTTGTTCTTGGTCCTCGCGGCGGCAGCGGTGGCGCCGTGGGAGTTGGTTCGGCTGGCCGTGACGGGCGGCGGACCATTCGGGCATATCCATCACGAGAGCTTCTTGGAGCGACAGTCCCTCACCGTGATCGATTTGCTACTCATCAGCCCTCTGATATCGGCGATGCACGTCCACGCGGTCGCGGTCATCGGGGAGCGGCAGCGCGCCCGTCTCGGAAGTGTGGCGCGAAGCGGAGTGCGCGTTCTGCCTGTCGTTGGCGTCGCAGCACTCGTTGCAGGCATCGCAACGGACATCGGTTTTCTGGCGCTGCTGATCCCAGGCATTCTGCTTGCGATCCGTTTCTCAGTTGTCGCGCAAGCAGCGGCCGTCGAGCGGCCGGGAGTGCGCGCGGCATTGAGACGAAGCTGGCAGTTGACCCGCACTCACGGATGGCACGTACTATCGCTGTACCTGATTATCGGCACACTCTTTCTTGGAGTGGCCTTCGGCGCTCTAGCTCTCACGACCGGCACAGGCGCGCGTCCGGGCGAAGTAGCGGCTGGCATAGTAATCGACACGATCATCTTCTCGTTCGGGGCACTCGCCACTGCGCTCCTGTACTTCGACCTCGTGTCTCGTCAAGAGGAGAGCGCACCGAGCGCTTACAGTACGCCGGCGGGATCGCCTGCTTGAGGGGCTTGAGCGAACGGGCGATGCTCACAGCATGCCTACTCGGATCAGAGCAGTTGTATCGGGTCGCCGACGCCGCAGCGCTTCATCGCTATCGGGATCTCGGTCGACCGAAGACGAAGCGTGGCAGTGATCCGGCGTTCAAGGCCCGAATCCGATGGCTACACGAACATGGAGTGATCGCGGATGAGCGCTCACCCCAATGGGAAGGCTTCCGGGAGCTTCGCAACGACAGTTCCAACCCCGATATGCCGTCGGTGTTCACGCCAGGCAATGCCTATATGGTGCTGCGCGCCATCGCCGAGTGCGTAAGCGCGCTCTACGCTCCACCAGCGCTACGACGGGGAGGGATGAGCGAATCGCTCAGTGGTGGAGATTCGGCATCGAAAGAGCGCCGATGACACTTCCCGCGGAGACCGGGCCGCATCTTGCCCCCGATCGCCTCTCCGTTTGGCCGATGGAGGGTGGGCGCTACGGGCTCGACGCCACCTACCACGGTAGGACCGGCTTCGAGCGAGCGGAAGCGCAGCGGCAGCGTCTCCAGGCCGCGAATCTCCGTGCGTCGGTGCGACAGGAGCTTGGCGACGACTGGACGCTCCGCCTCGGGCCGTTGACCCACAGCGCCGCGTGGACCGCCATCGAAGCCTTCCTCGGCTCTCCGGGCGGGTAGGCGACTGCGTTCATGCTGCCAGTGCTCGCCGTGGGTTTCGTGTCGCGCTTCGTGAAGCCACCAGCGCCGAGAAGTTTCCATAGCGTTTCCATAAACGGCCGGCGCGGCCCGCGAGCGGCGCTAAAAGCCCATAGAATGGTGCTCTGGGGCCATAGCTCAGCTGGGAGAGCGCCTGCTTTGCAAGCAGGAGGTCGGCGGTTCGATCCCGCCTGGCTCCACTGCGATAGTTCGCGTTTCAGTTCGCAATTTGAGCCGGTTTACCGCGTAACCGCCGGAAATCGAGGTTTCCAGGGGTCGCGGTGGCCGGTTCATGCCCGAAGTGCGTGCCGGGGTCGGCGTTCGCGGGCTTAGAGACGCGAAAGCGCCCAGGGGTCGTCCTGGGCGCTCCGGTTGCTGCTCTCTGTTGCTCGCCCGCCTCGCTCAAGCGAGGATGGGCGGGGGGAGGTCCGAGGGTGGCTTGCCGATCTTGAAGCCGAGTGCGATGGCTGCTGGACCGTAGCTGCCGGTCAGCCCGAGGAAGCCTCGTTCGTCACGTAGCTTCTCGGCCTTCTGTTTGCCGTGCCACTGGAATCGGAACCCGAGCGTGTCCAAACCAGAGCAGACAAGAACAATTCGGGCGAGATAGGACATCTATCGCCAGATATCGGCGTCCTTCGCAGACTTCCGTCCGGACCCCGCCGTAGCCTTTAATCATGGCTACTGGACGCGGACCCCGACGGCACCGAGACGTCTTGGACAGGTTGATCGCTTCAATCGTCGCTGGCTCGATTGAGACAGGCGAGATGCTGCCAAGAGAGGTCGATCTGATGGAGGAACACGACGTAAGTCGTGGCGTCGCGCGCGAAACCGTGAAAGCACTCGAAGAGCGTGGCCTAGTGTGGGTCAAGCACGGCATTGGTTCGTTCGTCAATTCCCCTGACAAGTGGAATACGGCTCACCCAGACGTTATGAGAGCCCTAATCGACGGTAACGAGCACGACGCAATTGTGCGCGAGAGCGACCTGTGCTGGACGTGGCATGTCGAAAAGGCGACGGAGCAAGCCACCCTACGCGGAAGCCTGCGATGGATAACTCGTATGAGGGAAGCTGTTGGGACGATGGACGTCATATACGCATCGCGTACCCAGGCTGCGGGGTGGGGCGAAATCGCGAAGCCGTTTTATGCTGCTCTGTTCATGGCCACCGAGAACCGGCCCTTTAGGGGTGGCGCTATGGTGAGTGTTCTCCCGCTCTTGTCGCTGATGCCAACGCAACTCACGGATGCGGCTTACGTCCGCGAGAGGGTGCTCCCCGCGTATCGTAAGCTCGTGTATGCCATTGAGTCCGGGGAAACCGAGAAGTCCGATGCGCAGCTACAAGTGGTATTCGAACTCGAAGGTCGTGGGAAAGATGAACACCCCGGCCCAGACTTTGGATCGCTGCCTGTTGCGGCGTAGCCTCATGCAGCCCCATCGACACGGCTCTCATGCACGAGCACACCGTCGATGATCCACTCCCACGTTGTGCCCGCCGAGACGACTTCTCGCTGCTTTGCGTCAACACTCGGCAAATCCATCGAGTAGTTATCCGCCCCAGACCAGTAGGCTCGCCACAAGCGCTCGATCCCCTCCTGATCTAGCATCGCTCGCGCGTATGCATGTCGCGCGAGTGAGACGATTTCCATGTTGACGCGTGTGGTGCGCCACGCGCTCTCGACCTTGAACCGCTGCACCGTGTTTAGAGGCCAGCTCTGTCCCCACTCGGCGTTGACCGCCTTGCACGTCTCCAGTGAGTCGAACGCATAGATGCCAGTCAGACGCGACGGCGCATTCTTGAAGAACGCGCGGCGCGTAAGCTCGGCGTCGTACTCGACCCGATAGCCGTTGATCGTTCCGACCGCGAACGGAGACATGAAGCCGATCGAGGCCGACGGGTTGGGCACGAACGGCAGAAAGTCTGCGGTTCCGTTCGCGTACGAGGCCGCGAACGCGGGGTCTTGGAGTTCGCCCAGAGCCGGCGATGTGTATCGACCAGTGATCTGCAAGTTCATCACCGCCATCGGGTTGTGCGGGCTGACGAACACGTAGACCCACTCGGGCAGTATCGGCGCTGAGGCCATAGCGGCATCCTCGCATGAGCCAGCGGTCTGAGGCGGCGCGCGCAAAACCCGCATGAAGCGCGTCCAATCCGGGCGGGTGCAAGCGTCCAAACGAACTGGAAAGCGCCTCGAATCTGGCTCCACGACGTAATTGCGAAGTGTCCCACTGATCTGTTCGGCGCGCAAACCACGGGTGCGCCGACGCGGTAGGTGGGCAGGATCTCGTTGCGGCTGTTGACGCGTAGCTCTGCGACGAGGATCGCGAGGAGTGCCTTGGCTTGCTCGGGCTCGCCGTGGGCGATGGTGTGATCGAGCTGGTCAGCGACGGCGCGGAGTGCATCTGCGTCTGGTGTCGCTGGCGTGTCTGTGGCTAAGTTCGTGGGCGAGTGCTTGGTCTTGGTCGTGGAGAGCGTCCAGGCGTGCCTTGAGCGTGGTCAGGCGCTCGTTGAAGTGCGCGGCGTTGAGGTCGCCGGCCTCGAAGGCGTCTTGGTAGCGGTCGATCGCTCGTTCGGAGCGGCTGATCTCCTTGGCGAGCGAGGCGCGTTGTTCTGCGAGGGCGGTGCGGTCGGAGTCACCGCTCGCGGCGGCCTGCTCGATGGCGTCGCGGATGAGACCGCCGTCGCGGTAGATACTGGTGAGCTGTGTGAGGATCGCGGTCTCTAGCTTCTCGCGGGGGATGCGTTCGCCGTCGCAGCTTTTTCGTCCGAGCTTTTGGCGGCCGGAGCAGGCGTAGTAGTGGTAGGTGCCGCCGTTGCCCTTGGCGGACATGCCGACGTATGCGCGGCGGCAGCGCCCGCACCACACGAGTCCTGTGAGTAGGAACTCAGCGCGGCTTGCCGCGCGCATCGCCAGATCCTCCCCGCGCTGTTCAGTAGCGCTTGCGCGCGGTCGAAGGTGTCCTGGCCGATCAGCGGCTCGTGCAGACCGGGAAAGGTCTGGTCGCGCCAGTGGACACGGCTCCCAACCCGCAGGCCCCGCCGACCCTCGCGGTAATGGCGCAGCAGCAGCCGCATCGCCGTCCAGAACGCGCCCATCAGATGCTCCTCGGACACGATCGGCCGGCGCATCAGCACCACGATCCCGATCGCCTCGTTCACCAGCTCCTCAAGAACATCATCCGGGACGCCACCCGTGTCCGGACGCGCACCCGCGGCCCGTAGCAGCCCGGGGCGCTGAGCCTGCAACGCCAGCGCCACCTCCCCCGAAGACCACGCCCCGCGACGCCACGGCGCCCGCAAACGCCGCACCGACCCGGCCCGCCGCGAACGCGCCAGCAACACCCAAGAACCAGATGTCTCGATAGCGCCCATCAACCTTTAATCCAGGCTACACCCCACAAGCACCAACGGATATCCCTGCGCACGCCCTCGCCGAGAGGCACTTACCCGCTGTCGGCGAGGAGCCCTGCTGGGCATCATGCGCCCGGCGGCCTTATCCACTTGCAGACTGAGTGTGCTTTCGGCACCCACAGGACCTATACTCTTGCCATCAACGACGTCTCCGAAATCGTACGACAGCTTTCCCGCGTCGGCGTAGGTGGATGGCTTGTAAGCGACTACGCCGGTAGCAACCCGGTGCTGCAGTATCTGCTTGGGAGGCGTCTGTTTCTAACGCGCCGCGCATTCCTGTTGATCTCCGAGGAGGGTGCGCGTCTGCTCGTGAGTCGCGTCGATGCCGTACCTGAGGTCAGGGAACTGCCCGGGTGCGTGGTGGAGACCTACACGAGCTGGGTGGAGCTCGGCGACTGGCTTGCTGCGCATGTGACACCGCTGAGGGTGGTAGCAATGGAGTATTCGCCGGACGGCGCGCTGCCGGCGATGTCACGGGTCGATGGCGGGACCCTTGATCTCGTCCACCATCTCGGCGTGGATGTGCGCTCGTCGGCCGAGCTGTTCCAGCTAGCGGTCGGTGCGTGGAGTGAGCGCAACCTGGCCTCGCACCGCAGTGCGATGCGGCATGCAGCGGAGATCATGCAGCTGGCGTTTGCCTTCGCTGGCGACCGTGTGCACGGTGGTCACGTGTGCACCGAGCACGATGTTCAATCGTTTATTCTGCGGGAGTTCGGGAAGCGCGGCTTGATCAGCGAGGATCCGCCTATTGTCGCGGCGAACGCACACAGCGGCGACCCTCACTACGAGCCGTCACCCTCGGGCAGTGCAGAGTTGGCGGCCCGCGACTGGGTGCTGATCGACTTGTGGTGTCGCGAGCGCTCCGAGCAGGCGGTGTTTGCAGATATCACCTGGGTAGGATTCCTCGGCGACCAAGTGCCTGAGGAGCACCGCGGCGTGTTCGACGTGGTGGCGGGTGCACGCGACGGGGTTGTACGGGTTTTGCGTGAGCGTTTCGCTGCCGGCACGCCGGTGCTGGGGTTCGAACTGGACGACGTAGCGCGCCGGCATATCGCGGACGCCGGTATGGCCGACCGGTTCGTGCACCGCACCGGCCATTCGCTGGGGGCTGATGGCTCGTTGCACGGGCTCACCGCTAACCTTGATGATCTCGAGACGCACGACTCGCGTCCGATCATCGATGGCGTCGGATTCACAGTCGAGCCGGGGATATATCTGCCGTCATTTGGGGTGCGGCTGGAGATCAATGTTTACATGGGTGCGAACGGGCCTGAGATCACTTCTCCGGTGCAGGAGGCACCGTACCTCGTGCCAGTGGGCTAGCGCCTCATCTAGGATAAACGACTGCCTCAAAACGAACCCATCGAAGTGGACGCGGCCCGTGCCGGCATGGTTTTTGGTTCTGGCTCGGAGGTCGATGATCTCAGCCGAGACGCAATGCGCTGTCAGACGCGGCTCAGCGCATTGCGTAGGAAGTCGACCTGTAGGAGCAGCAGGTTCTCCGCCACTTCAGGCTGGGGCGTGATGTGGGTGACGCCGGAGAGCGGCAGCACGGAGTGTGGCCGGCCTGCTTCAAGCAGCCTACGTGAGAGCGAGAAAGTGTGGGCGACGACGACATTGTCGTCGGTGAGCCCGTGGATCAACAGCAGCGGCCGCTGCAGTGCCGGCGCGTCGTCGAGCAGCGACGACGCATCGTAGACCGACCGATGCCGGCGGTCGGGATCAATGCCGAGATAACGCTCGGTGTAGTGGGTGTCGTACAGCCGCCAGTCAGTGACGGGGGCGCCTGCAACGGCGGCGTGAAAGACGTCTGGCCGACGCAAGACCGCAAGCGCGGCGAGATAGCCTCCGAACGACCAGCCGCGGATCGCGACGCGTCCCAAGTCGAGATCGAACTGACGGGCGAGCTCTTGCAGGCTCGTGATCTGATCCTCCAGCGGCGGTCCGGCGAGGTCACGGTGGACCGCCCTGCTCCATGCGCGGCCCCGACCGGGGGTTCCGCGCCCGTCGGTGACGATCACAGCGAAGCCTTGGTCGGCCAGCCATTGTGCCTCCCGCCAGCCTGCTCCGGCGACGAGCACGCGTTGATGTCCGGGGCCGCCGTAGGGGTCGAGCAGCACTGGGAGCGGTGTCCCAGGCTGGTGGTCTTTAGGCAAGACGAGCCCGACGCGCAGGTCGCGCTCGCCGACAGTCATCAGCTGGACGTGCGGATTGACGACGGGCGTCTCCGCGCGTGAGAGGAAGAGGTGGTTTCCGGTCATCCAGCGGACGCCGTCGTTATCAGGTCCGCTTGAGCCGAGGACAAGGGTCTCGGCGCCCGCTGCCGCTGTGTGCACGCCGGGTGTCGCGGTGAGCTGTGTCAGTCGGCCGTTTTCCTGCCAGCGCCAGACGTGCACTTCGGTTGGATCGCTGCTAGCTGTGAACAGCACAGCGGTCTCGTCGGCGTCGAGGACGCCGCTTACCTCAAGCCCGGGCGGTGTGACCGGGCGGTCGGCGACGAGCAAGGTGGCGGTGTCGCCGACTGTCGCAACGGTCACGAGCCGGCCGCCGGACAGGCGCCGCGGGGTGCCGGGCGCCCGCTCAACCCATGCATTGTCGCTTAGTTCTCCGGCCAGGGTGCTCGCGCCCGTTTCGGGATCTATCGAGAGGATGACTAGTCGCCGCTGGTCGCGGGTCTGAACAGCGATGAGCGGACCATGTGCATCCCACCGGGCGGCCTGGAGGTACGGGAACGCCCGTCGGTCCCAGTGGACATTGACCGGTCCTGCGCCGTCGAGCGACACTAGATGCAAGCTGACCGCCGCGTTGGATGATCCTGCGCGAGGGTAGCGGACCATCCGTGGCGGAGCTTGTGGTGTAGCTGCATCGCTGATCCACCAGCGTTGAACGGGCGTCTCGTCTACCCGTGCGACGAGCAGCGTGGCGCCGTCGGGCGCCCACCAGTAGCCGCGTTCGCGTCCCATCTCCTCCGCGGCGATGAACTCGGCGAGCCCCCATGTCACAGTCTCAGTGTCCTCGCCCGCCAGCCGCTGGATGCGACCGTCGGCGATGCACACCACGTAGAGTGCACGCTGGTGCACGAAGGCGACGTGAGTGCCGGCGGCGTTCGGCCGCGGCTCGAGGATCGGCCGCGGGGTGTCCAGCGGGCGGCTCTCGCCGTTTTGAAGGTCGGTCACACAGAGCGCTCCGCCGAGTGCGAACGTCGCAATGCTTGCGTGGGCATCGATCGAATATGCGACAATCCCTTGGGCAGTCTCACGCTTTCGCTCGCGTCGTGCCAGCTCCTCGGGCGGTTGCCGCTCGGGCCAGGCGGCGTGGGCGTGTAGTGCGGCCGGGTCGGCGACGAGACGCTCCTGGTCGTCTGCAGGGTCGTAGACCCAGAGGGCTGTAAGAGGGTCATCGCCTGCGCGCGAGCGCAGGAACACGACCCGGTTACCGTTGGCCGCCACCCGAAAGTCGCGTGGTGCGCCCAGCGTGTAGTTGCGTGTGCGAGCCTTCTGGCGCGGATAGCTGTCGGCCATAGCTGGATCTTCGGGCCTTACGACCGTGTAATCGCGAGGGACGCGACCGCCGTGCGGTCGGCAGTTCAACGCGCGATTATCGTTCCTCGCGGTCGCCTGGGGGTTGCCCGCCTTGGTCGGGTTTGCTCTCGACCGGCAGCCATGGAGCTTGGTCGCCGAGCAGAAACCGCTTATGGTCGTCGACCTTCTCGAAGTCAACGAAGCGCTCACTGAAATCGTCCTCGTCCCAGTGGACGTGCGGTCCGGGGATTTGCGTGGAGGAAAGGGTTGGAGCGTTCGGCCGGGTAGCGCTGCCGCGGCGACGCTCGATGCCGCCCATATGTCGCTGGGCTGTGACGGCAACGGGGCCGTCGTCGGTGAGAATAAATGTGTCCTCGAGGCGGATTCCGCCAATGTCGGGAATGTAGATGCCGGGCTCGACGGTTACGACGTTGCCGGCCGCGAGCTCTCCGTGACATCCTTGTCCGAGGAATGGCCGCTCGTGTATCTCAAGACCGAGGTTATGGCCGCACGGATGCACGATGAACTGCTCAAGGTCGTACGCGGCGAGGACGTCGCGTGCAGCCGCGTCGACCACTTCGCGGGGTGTGCCAGGGTTGAGCGACGCAACAGCAGCGTCATAGGCCTGCCGCACGTGCTCGTAGTGGTCCTCGAGCTCGGGGGGGAGCTCGCCCCACCAGAGTGTCCGTGTAAGGTCTGCCTTATACCCGTCAATCTCGGCGCCGAAGTCCATGACGACGAGCGTATTCTCCTCGATGCGGGCTCTGCTCGGCCGCGAGTGTGCGAGGGCGGTCCTCTCGGCTGTCGCGACGATCGGCTCGAATGCTGCGCGCTCCGCGCCGATGGCGATCATCTGCTGCCAGATGAACTCGGCTGCCTGCAGCTCGGTCCAGCCGAGCGGCTCAGCGGCGATGAGATCCTCAAGGGCGGCGTCGGTGATCGCTGCCGCAGCGCTGATTCGTGCGATCTCGCCCGCGTCCTTGATGAGCCTTTGCTCCAAGACGATGTCGTCCGCCGGTACCAGCTTATGGCCGGCGAGCTCGCTGGCCAGTCGTTTGTACTCGGCCATCGTAACGTTGTCGGCTTCGATCACGAGGGGAGCGCTGCTCGGCAGGGATTGCTTGATCGTCATGGCAGCGAGGTGTGGCAGGATCACCTCGGCTCCCTCTTGTACGAGGTGCGGTGCGCTGATCGTGTGAACCGCTCGTGTGCGATAGCGCCCGTCCGCAATGAGAGCGAGCCGGTCGGGTAGTACGAGCAGGCCGGTCGAGACTCCCGTGAAGCCAGTGAGATAGCGGATATTGGCCGCGCTAGATACGAGCATCGCCTCTGCGTTGTGCTCTTTTTCAAGCGTTGCCCTAAGCCGTGCGACGCGGCTTCTGACGTCCCCGTAGGCGATGCCACGGAGACGGGGGGTGCGGTCAGTCATGTCTGCTCACCGGGTGGCTAAGCCTATCCTGATTGATGGCGGCTCGCTGAACTGCGGTCTGGGAACGTTTCGCGGGCTACGCGAGCGAAGTTGTTCCACCGCACCTTCTCCAGCTCTGCCTGGTCGAGACCGGATCGCGAGAGGCGATCTTCGATCTCCATCCACTGCTCAGGCGGACAGAACCTTGGTGTGATGCGCGCCTTGCTCGTCTGGTCGGAAAACAGAGCTGGGGAGGTTGCGATCAGCCGGTCGAGATCGTTACGGTCGTAGACGTAGTCGAGGCCGATGCCGACGTGGTCGATGCCGGCGATCTCGACGACGTGAAGTATGTTGGCACAGATCGCGGCTGGCAGGTCGTCGCTCCCAAGGAATGCTGACACCCCGCTGATGCCGACGACGCCGCCGGTCGAGGCGGCGGCGCGGATCTGATCGTCGCTGATATTGCGCGGGTGGTCGGTGAGTGCGCGACAGTTCGAGTGCGAGAAGACGACTGGGCGGCTGCTTAGCGTGCACATGTCGAGCGAGGTCTGCAACGAGCAGTGCGAGGCGTCAACGATGACGCCGAGCGCGTTTTGTCGTCTTACTAGTTCGCGTCCGAAGCGCGAGAGGCCGTGGTGGGGCGGGTCGTAGCAGCCGCCTCCTGCAGCGTTTTCGCGGTTGTAGACGGGCAGCATGCTTCGCATGCCGAGCTCGGTGAGGCGCTCGAGGGCGTGCAGATCACCGCAGAGAACGTCGGCTCCCTCTATGTCGAAATAAACGACGAGTGGCGTGGCGTCGCTGGCCTCTGTGGGGGCGGCAGCGAGGTTGGCGACGCTATCGCCTGATGTGGCGAGCTCGGCTGCGAGTCGCTCTAGTGTCGCAATTGTAGCCTGTGGCGACATACCATCGAAACCCACGTTGACAGCGACTGCGCGGCAGCCGGCTTGGCGGTGGCGGGACAGTTCGTGCAGCGATGCGGGTCGGGCGAGCGGCAGGCAGGCGTGAGCGTCCCAGAAGGGACGTGTACGACCCGACGGTGGCTTATTTGATGCGGATTGCCCCACTTGTTGCGTGGCGGAGGATTTCGCGCTCGGCGTCAGCGGGATCCATCGGTTTGTTGGTGAGGATCGCGGCGCCTGCGGCGGGGTTGGAATCGTGGTCGTAGGACATCCAGATCCCGGGGATCACCTCGGCGTTTGTAGGGATCCGGTTGAAGAAGCGGTAGACGAGATACTCCTTGTGGCTAGTGGCGTCGAGCTCGATCAGGAGCTGGTTGCCCTCGATCCGCAACGTCCCCTTGTAGGAGATCTCCTTCTGGTTGTCGCTTGTCGCGCCGGCTGGTATATGCCAGAAGTCGGCGCGTCGTACACCGCTGCGCAAGCCCCGCCGGATGGCGAGCTTTGACTGCCTGAGGGTGCGGTGTCCTTGTCGGTAGCTGAGGTGGTACTCCCACCACACGCCGAGGTAGTGGTCCTTTCGCAACAGACGGAAGGGATAGAGGAGGATCCCGCCGTACTGGTCGATGGCGGTTCCTGCCAGTGCTCCGAGCGCGAGCACGATGATCCAACTCGGTTGTCCGCTCGGGTCAGCTGTGTGGGGATGTTCGACGGCTTGCCGTAGTGCCGTGATCGGGGCGAGCTGAATCGCCGTTGCAAGAGTGTGGAGATCATTCATAGAGGAACTGCCCGTTGGCGTGCGTCACGTGCTCGATAGTGTCGTAGCGCCCTCCCATTGCTATGTAGACGCCAGGCGGGGCAGACTGCGCAACGGCAAACGCAAACCCGAAGTTGAAACTGGCCTCCGCAGGTGAGAAACGGCCGGGACGGAAGGCCCCAAAGAAGACGGCCGTCACGTCGTTGGGGAGTGTGCCATCGACACGGGCTTGGGCAACCGCGGATGCAGTGACAAGCAGCGTGTCGGTGCCGTGGCTGACAAGGAGCCGTCTCAGGTCGTGCTCTACGATATAGGCGAGAAGCCTAGAGCGGTCGGCGTCGTCGAGCACGAGGCTGTCTTTGCGCAAGAGTGGCACGATCGGGAGTTCCTCTGCCATTCGGAGTTGCGGCATGATCCAACTGACGAACGGGTCGACGACCTCGAGCGCGGCGCTCTCGACTATGTAGTCCTTGTCGATGGTTCCTCCCATCGCGATCGCGATCACCTGGCTTGCAGGAGACATGCTCGAAATCACCTCACTATTGGACTAGGTCGCTGAGCTTCGTTGGGTCGTCGAGCTGCTCAAGTATCGCGGCGTCGCGCACCAGCGGTTGCGTTCTTGGTGGCACGTAGAGGGTGACCATCGCCCCAAACGTGGGTGCGGCGGCTGCGAGTTCGTTCAACGGGCCGGTCCAGTGCTGGGATGTGCGATTACCTTGCACTTCGAGCACCGTCACAACGTGCGAGAGACCATGTGTAGCCGCGAGGCGGTTGACGAGCTGCTCAAGCCGCCTCGGCGAGCTTGGCCTGGTGCTGTGAAGGCGCGTTTCAAGCTGGCTTGCCTGGAAGATCAGGAGCGCCGCCGAAGGGTCCAAGGCGCGGTCGTAAACGAGTAGCTCGGTGGCCTCGTGCACTTGGAGGGCTACTGGACCCGGGTCGAGGCCGAGTTCAGCGATGATCGCATCGATCGAGGAAATGCCGGGGTACACAGCTGTAGTGACGGCAAACTGTCGAGCGCCCGCGAGTAGCATGCTAGTCAGCGTGGAAAAGATGGTCGGGTGACCGTAAAGAGCGACGACGACGGGAGGGTCTTGAGCGGCATGCGAAACCACTCGCGCCGCCATGCGATAGTAGGTCTCAAGACGGGAGGTCCCTGTCGCGTAGAAGCTCGACAGTGAGGTCAGCGGTGCCCCGTGGTAGGCGAGGAACCGGACGGTCTCCGGCTCGTCATGGAGATAGTAGACGTGCCGACAACCGTCGAGCACAGCCTCAACCTCGCGGGTCATGTGCCCGAGCCGGAGGCCGAGACCGACCAAGTTCAGCGCCGGGTCCACCGGTGGATCAGCCGTCTACAAACCGGTATCCGCCACCCTTCAGGTGACGTTGGCGACAGACTTGAAGGCGCGTCTGAGGTAGGACTCGATGTTAGCCTCTGTAGGCTCGTCAGCGGTCTGAACGCTCCGACGGCCAACGGCGGACGATAGGTTCGGGCCGTCGACTGCCGCCGCGAAGTTCGGGCCGTCGACTGCCGCCGCGAAGTTGGGGCCTGTGGCCCGGCTGCCGTCGTGAGCTGACATACGCCTCCCGCCTGTCGTTGTTAGCTGGCTCAAGAATCCTACTCGGTTTTCCACTAAGTGGACGTCTCGCCGAGCGTTGTGAGCGCCGAAAACTCGATCTTGAGCGCCGGGGAGCGCGTGCCCGCTGCGATTTCGCGCCTATGGTGCGTCGCACCGTCAAGTGGACGAACGCCGACAGTACAAACCCGAGCGCCCTGCGCTCGAGATCCTCGTGCTGAGCCTATGATCCTGCTCGGCTGCGGCACCCGGCTGCTGATGCGTCCGATCCGCGGTCAGTGGCGGAGTACGTTGACCCGTATTGAGCCGCGGTGACGGCATCGGCGTACACACGCACTTCGGCATCGACCCAGAGTCGCCGCCGAATCGCTCACGGTCATCGACGCGATCGACGTGGCGCTCGTCAGTGCCCGCCGGCTGGGGAGAGATCAGCGCGAACCCGGGATCCCGTGAGGGAGACGAGCTCGCCGTCCGTGCCCGCTAGTGGGTCGTCCATGAACGTTGCGCCCGAAACGTGTTGGTCATGCGGAGATCAGCAGGTGACGCTCGGCCTTGAGTAGGCGTTGGTCGCGGTGGGGTCCGTTGCGGTAGCGGATGTGGTCGGCCATCGCCTTGGCGAGCGTGGCCCAGTCGGGGTAGTCGGCGTTCTTGATGACGAACTCGCCGATGCCCCAGAAGTGGCACTCGATGCGGTTCAGGAAGCTCGCGTAGGTGGGCGTGAAGACGAGCTCGACGTTGCTGGTGGTAGCCCATTCGCGGATCGGCTGGGTGTTGTGGGTGGAGAGGTTGTCGGCGACCAGGTAGACCCGTAGTTTGGGGTCGTAGCGCATCCGGATCTGGCGGTAGTAGGAGAGCACC
Source organism: Solirubrobacteraceae bacterium (assembly GCA_035504435.1). Taxonomy (GTDB): domain Bacteria; phylum Actinomycetota; class Thermoleophilia; order Solirubrobacterales; family Solirubrobacteraceae; genus Palsa-744. The sequence goes on along the minus strand of DATJRV010000032.1, from coordinate 92,930 downwards.
TCGCCGCTGTTCTCGTGCTCGCGCAGGCGTCCGTGCAGGCGATCGGCGTGGATGTCGTAGTCGCCGAACAGGTAGCGCACCCCGTTGGGCTTCTTGTAGGTCGCCCTGAGCCGCTCTGGGCGCTTCGCCTGCGCCCAGCCCGAGCCGTGGTGGGGGATCAGCCCGATCGGGCCCATCTCATCGAAACAGACGACGCTCCGTCCTCGGGCTTGGCTCTGTAGAGCGATAGAACACGCTCGGCCTTCTCAGCGAAGCACGGGTCTGGGCTCCACTTCCACGAGCGGGTGCGCTGGTGGGAGAGCCCCACGCCGATCAGCGTCTGGCGCAGCGCCTCCTCGCAGAGGAAGATGCCCATTGTCGCCAGGTGCTCGCGCAGCTTGGCAAGCGACCAGCGCGACAGCGGGACGCCCTGCGTGTCGGGACGGGCGCGCGCGAGCGAGATCACCCGGTCGCGCTGCGCGGGCGTCGTCTTCTTCGGGCGCCCGCCCCGATAGTCAGGGTCCAGCGAACTGAACCCTTTCTCGTTGAACGCGTGGATCACCTTGCGCACATGCGACTCATCGCTGCGCACCACGGCCGCGATCTGCGGCGCCGACATCCCAGTCGAGGACGCCAGCACGATCATCGCCCGCTGACGCTTGGACTGGTACTTGGCGCGCCTGGAGATCGACTTCAGACGAGCACCCTCCTCCAGCGAGAGATCGCGCACGAACACCTCCGGCGGACGCATAACCACCTCCTGGCTCGAAAACATGCGTCCTAGTTCGCCACCGACAGCGAGTTTCCGGTCAAACGTTCATGGACGACCCACTAGCCATCGGTGATCGTGCGCGCTACCATGGGGCGCGAAGACCCTGGAACGGTCCCTGTGCAGTCCCCTCGGGGACGGGCCAAACCGCCGGGGTTTCATTCGTCCCGGCTACGTCGGCTCGCCGGGCGCTACTACGCGTCACACGACCCCGACCGCCGGCTCCGCCATCAGCGCTTGGTTTGCGCACAGAGCAGTTTCGCCCACTGGCAAACTGCCTGGAAATAGGCAGGTTTTGAGGTTTTGATCGGTGCGGGTGGGTGCGATCGTCGGCGTCCGCTGGGTGTCTCGCATGGTTTGTGCCCATTTGTGCCCAATGGCGCTGATGACGAGCAACCTCTGCGCCCCTCGGCCGCACGAGGGACTACGCGGCTCATCCGGCATGCTTGTGGATGGCTGTGTGCCTGGATGTTGACGTCGAGGGCAAGGGGTTCGACGCCGCGCTCATTGACGAGCGGCGGGTGCTGATGCTCTCTGGCGGGCGGCGCCGCAGCGCGGTGCTCAATCTCGCTGAAGGTGAGCGGCCGAAGGTCGTTGCGATCATAGCCCTTGATGCTGCGCGCCCACCGGACAGAGTGCTCGCGCTGGTGAGCGCCGACTAGCTCCCCGCGATCCCCGCCGAGCTCTCCCCCACTCGCTGCGGCGCACGTTCGCGTCGCTGCTCTACCTCCGCGGCGAGAACCCCGTCTACGTCATGCACCAGATGGGGCACGCCGACCCCAAGCTCGCGCTACGCATCCACACCAAGGTCATCGGCGAGCAGCGCCGCCGCGGCCCCGGAGCCCGGCTCGTCAGCGTGCTCGACGGGACACGATGGACCGAGGCCCAGGCCGCATCCCACACCAGTGAGACGCTGGGGATCTCGGTAGGATGAGCTTGTCATGCCCGCCAAACGACAGCCAGCCTCACAACGCTCGATATCCCCGAACGGGAACGCACAGCCGCCAATCGATTGGCGCTCGCGCATACACAAGCCCACCGAGACGGACCCGAAGAAGCGCGCAGAATCGGTCGAACGCGCGGCTACACGCATCAAGACGACCGCGCGCATCGACACCATCACTCTCGGCCGGGAATAGCTGACGCGTGGCCGTGCCCGGCCGTCGGCCGCTGCCGCGCGGCGTGTTCGCCTTCGATGCTCCCGGGTGGGAGCCGCCAGAGGCCGTGGTGCTCGACACCAACGTCGTCGCTGAGGCTCTGCTACCCAACCAGCCCGAGCACATCGTCTGTCGGGCGGTTCTGCGGCGATTCGCCACGGCAGGCACCGCCGTTGTGTTCAACCGCCTGCTCGAGATCGAGTTGTGGGAGGCCGTCTTCAATCTCGCTCTACGCGAGCGCCACCCTCGCAAGAACATCCGCCACGTCCGCTACGACAACCGCGTCAGACCACGCGCTGCGCGCCTCTTGCGACAGGCCCAGCAGGCGTGGCAGGACGGCGTCTTGGCGCCGCTCGCCTGGTCGCGGATCGAGATGAACGAGGTCGCCGAGGACGTGCCCAAGCTGATGCAGGACTACGGTCTGCAGTCCTACGACGCCGTACACGCCGCCACGCTGCTCGACAGCGAAATCACCGACTTCATCACACGCGACGCCGGATTCGCGGCCCTCCCGCCCACCGCCGCCACGCTACACACGACACACGCACGAGTCGCAGGCACCCGCGCGCGCCGACGACGATCGTCGTAGCGGCATCCAGCGATGCCGCGACTGTGCGATCAACCCCTAGCGTCGAGCCGCCGACGCTGGCGGCGATTGCTGAGCCATTTGATCGTGTCCTCGATGGCGAGAAGAACGATGACGAACGTGGCGTTATCGGTGGTCGCTTCCGTGCTATGGCCCGTAGCTGCTCCGACCACGCACACGATGACAACGGCCGCGACGTACCAACACCATCGCGGCTGCCGCTCAAGAACGGCGTCGAAGCGGTGCGGAACGGCGTCTTGCGCCATCAGGGCAAGCCCTAGTCCGACCGCCAGGCCCATGAAGCCGCGGAGCTCGTATCCGGCGACGGGGAGCGCCAGCGCCAGCAGTGCGAGCATGAACGCATCAAGAGGCCGTTCAATCGACCGCAGCTTGTGCATTGCTCGGAACTTCATCACACGCACTCTTGCGCCCGTCGCAGGCTATGTCAAGCTGCGTGGCGGCCTGAGCAGACCCGAGATGCGGGGTGATGTGGCAGGAGCTGATGGGGGTGGCGTGCGAGTAGCGCCTGAGGCAGCTCGTCGCCTCGATGCGGGCTCTCTTGCCCTCGGCTTCCTTGCGCCAGATAGACGAGTGCTCAAGGTCCCGGTATACGGCGATGACCTCCCTGCGAGCGTCCGCGTGGAGATCGCCGAGCCGCGGCGCCGAGATCGGGATCTCCTTCGTGAGTAACTTGTGACCAGCGAACTCGAGGATTGCGCAAAAGCCCTCTACATCCTGAACCCATTCGCCTCCTTCCCTGACCACAAACGCCGGTCGGTCAGGCTAGCGGGCCGCTTGCGTGGTCGCCTCACCAGCCGCGATTGCCTCGGCGTTCGCGGTGCTCTGGTCCCAGCGCGCTCCACCCGGCTGGAAGGTATTGCTCCAACTCCTCGAGTGTGACCTCGAGCAGCTCGGGGGCGGTCGGAGCCTCTTTGAGGGGATCGAGCCGCAGCGCGAACTCGCGTGCCCAACCGAGCCATCGGATGGTCTCGTCCGAAGAACCGTGGGTTGCTTCGGCCGCATCGCAGTACTGGTGGATGCGTTCGGCTTCGTGCCAAGCGTCGGTCTGCCGTCTGAGGTTGGCAGCGCGCTGATCCTCGAGCAGCTGGTCAGCTGCGCGGTCCATGAATCCCAGCCATGTTCGCTTTCGCTGCTCAGCCTCACCCTTGGCGACTTCGGCGGCGCGCTCGGCAGCGGCACGGCGATCCTCGGCGTCGTGTTGAGCTTCGACGATCCGGTCTTCGATCTCGCGGAACAGGTGGGGGAGCCGGTCCTCAAGGCTCCACGATTGGCGATCGGTGAAGCACGATTGGCGTCCGCCGTAGACGTGCCCCCCGGGATTGAGCTCGAGGACGAGTTGTCCGGTGGCGTCGGCGTCGTAGGGTCCCCTGGGGATCTGCCTGTCGCGGTAGACGAGCGAATCGCGCGAGACGTTGCGGTAGCGGTGCACTTCCTCCTCCCATGGTCCCCGCGTGTGGACGCCCTTCTCTTGCAGACGGAGCCGAAACCAGTGCTCGTCGGTCTCGATCATGAGGTGGCCGTCCTTGGTGCCAGTCCAGCTTTCGCGTCCATAGCCGTTCTTGGATGTCGAGGAGCCCTCGACCGTCCAGCCGCGGCGCTCGGCCTCCTTCGCGATCGTGTCGATGATTCGGACGGCCCTTTGCAGTTGCGTGCGCGAGATCTCGTGACGGTCGACCTGCCCGCGGAAGTGGCGGGCGGCGGAGTGGTAGCGCGCTACACGCTCGGGCACCTGCACGTCCTGGAGGGCCGCTCGCTTGTAGCTGCGGCCGGACGCGTCCTCGAGGCGGATCTCGAGCTCGCGCTCCACGACCGCGACAGTGAGGCGCTTTCCGTCGGGTACCTTGCCGTGACGCGTGGCGAGGCGCGCGCGGTTCTCGTAGTCGATGCCATCTCGGCTGCACCAGCCGCGCCGCGGAACTTTGAGGATTCCGTCGGCGGCGATCACGTCGGTGACGAGCTGCTCGGTCACCGAGATGTTTGCTTCTCGTGGGGCCGGGGGATTTGGTCCGTCTACGGCTGCCAGGTACTCGTTTCCTGCTGCGGTGATCTTGGCTGTCCAGCTTGCGCCGTGTCCCGACGTCTGTACGAAGCCGCGGTTTCGGAGCGCGGCGGCCGAGATCCGATGGAAGTCGTCCTGCATCACGCTGTGTGGGCAGCCGTTGGCGATCCACCGGAGGATCTCAACCTGCTTCTCGGTGAGCGTCTTTCGCTGCGCCACGACGAGTTCATAGCAATGAGGAAGCGGCGAATGGGGCCTCTACTGCCCATCTTGCGGACATGGCGCGACGCACTTCCTCAATCGGCAGGCGGGTTTCGGTTGACGCGGCGCGGGGTCGCGAGGTGTGGGCGGGAGTCAGCGGGCTATCTGAGCCCCAGGTTGAGGAGCCGATAACCCATCGCGATCTCGGAGACTTCGAACTGGGAGGCGAGCTCGGCTGTTGAGCGCTCGGCCGCGTTGGCCTCAGCTAGGAGTCTTCGGGGCATTGGGAGGTCGGCCGCGAATTCGTTTGCTGCGCGCCCGAGTCTGTAGTCCTGAGCGGGCTGCGCGCCGTCAGAGAGGCTTAGATGGAAGCGCTCCGTGTGACCCAGCAGATGATGCCCCAGCTCGTGGCAGAGGCTGAAGTGTCTCGTTGGGACGTGCCCGTCGTTTACGGCGATGAGTGCTCCCTCGCTCATCTCGACCAACAGCCCGGAGAGGGCATCTGGAAGCTCTTTCCGATGAACGAGGACACCACAGTCTGAGATGAGCTCTTCCACGGGTACCGGTGGGCCTTGAACGCCGGCCGCTTCAAGTAGCTCATTCGCTGCGTTCACCGAGAACCTGCTCGACGCGTGAGACGCTCTCCGGGAACGCCCGGTGTAGCTGTGCGACCCAGAGCCGGTCGTACTTGCGGTCGAATAGCGCCCGCCAGAAGGCGAACGACAAGCCGGCCACGATCCGGCCTCGCGTAGGGAGCTTGCCCTCGCGCCGGACCCGTTCGACCGTCTCGGCCACGCGTCGACGTGAGGCCTCGTTGAGGATCGCGGGATCCGTCAGCCACGTCGCGGCCGGTTCGATACCGATTGGCTCGGTTCGGCATGCAGTGGTCGGACCAGTTGGGGTGCGGTCCTTGCGAGACATGCCTCGGACCCCGTCACGGCCAGGGGAGGCCGAGCGTTCGCGCCGTGGTGCCGAGCTTCGTGATCGGCCGGCGAGGGTTTGTCGGCAAGGGCTGGGGGTCGTGGGCGCGGCCTTGGCCGTGTAGATCCCTACGGAGCGCGAAGCGGATGATGACCTAGAGATTGCCGCCTACAAGCTGGAGGAAGCGGCGCGTACGGTCCTCGCTCGGGTCCTCGAGCACAACGCCGGGTGTGCCCTGCTCGACCACGCGTCCATCGTCCATGAAGACCACCCAGTCGGCCACCTCGCGCGCGAACCGGAGCTCGTGCGTCACTGCGATCATCGTCATGCCGGCATCGGCGAGCCCGCGCATGACGGCGAGGATGCCTGACACCATCTCCGGATCGAGCGCGGAGGTCGGCTCGTCGAACAGCATCAGCCGCGGCCGGATGGCCAGAGCGCGCGCGATCGCCACACGCTGCTGCTGCCCGCCCGAGAGGCGCAACGGGATCTCGTGAATGTGGCCCGAGAGTCCCACTGCGTTGAGCAGCAGCTCGGCACGCTTCTGCGACGAAGTAGCTGACTCCCCGTAAACACGCCTCGGACCTAGCATCACGTTCTCGATTGCCGAAAGATGCTCGAACAAGTTGAAATGCTGAAAGACCATCCCGATGCGCGCGTGTGACCTCGCGCGTGCGACATCGCGCGTCGGACGCACCGCACCGTCGGCCTCCTCGTAGCCGATGAGCCTGCCCGCGACCCGGATTGCGCCCGCGTCGAGCGCGTCGAGGTGGTTGACGAGCCGCAGGAGCGTACTCTTGCCCGACCCGCTCGGCCCCATGATCACAACAACCTCGCCAGCGCGCACCTCGAGGTCAATGCCGCGCAGAACCTCACGCGAGCCGTACGCCTTCCACACCTCCGTGAACTGCACAAAGGGCGTGCCACGCGGAAGCTCGTCAAGACCATCGCGCTCGATCGCGGTCTTGATGCGCTCGGACTGAACGTCCCCGGTGATGAACGCGCTGCTCGCGGGTGTGCCGGCATGTGCCCGTTCGGGATCGACCGACCGCCCAGGATCGAAGTGTCGCTCGAGCAATGCCTGGCCAAGCGTCATCATCGAAGTGACCACCAGATAGAGCAGCGCGGCAGCAGCAAAGACCGCGAAGTATTCGAAGTTCGCAGCGACGATCTCCTGGCTGCGCAGCATCAACTCGTTGACCGCGATGACGGACGCCAACGAGGTCGCCTTGACGAGATTGATCGCTTCGTTCCCCAGGGGCGGGACGATCGCGCGCATCGCCTGCGGCAGGACGACGAACCGCATCGAGGACAGCCGTCTCATGCCGAGTGACTCCGCTGCGAGCGTCTGCGTCGGGCTCACGGCCAGGATGCCGCCCCGAATGATCTCCGACATGAAGGCGGCCTCGTTCAGGGAGAAGCCAACAAAAGCCGTGTACAGCGGGCTGAGCGTGATGCCGTCCGTCGGCAGCACCGTGTAGAGCACCACCAGTTGCAAGAGCAGCGGCGTACCGCGGACGAACCAGACGTAGGCAGCCGCCGCCACGCGAAGTGGCGGCAGACGCGACAGGCGCGCCATCGCGAGACCGAAGCCGAGCACGAGCCCTGCAGCCATCGCCACCGCCGTGATCTCGATGGCGATGAGCACGCCCGCGAGCAGATAGCGATCTGTCGCGTACCGCAGCACATTGGACATAGGGTGTCAGTGGAGCGAGTACGCAGAGATCTGTTGGTCGGCGCGAAGCCCCCACTTCTTCAGCAGGCGCACGACCGTGCCGTTCGCCTCGAGCACCTTGATCGCCGCGAGGTTGGCCGCGAGAAGCTGGTGCTCATCCTTGTTGACGCCGACTCCGATCGTCAGCCCGTTGGGGATCGCGAACGCGTTCTCCACCTTGGCGGGAAAGCGCTTGGCGACCGTCTCTGCATACGCGGAATCGGCAAGGAACGCGTCGGCCCGACCTGTGAGAACGGCCTGGATGGCAAGGCTGTTGTCGTTGTAGATGGTGAGGTCCACAGACGGCCTGCCCCTCGCACGGCACCTCTTCGACTGCGCTTCTACCAGCGGCACCTCGACAGCACCTACGACCTGGGCATCGACCCTCCCGCAGAGATCTTCCAGTGAAGTGATGTGCTTTGGGTTGCCCTTGCGCACAATGCTGCCGGTGAAGCTGCTCATGAACACGTTGAAGTTGATCTCACGTGCGCGTTCGGGCGTCGCGTAGACTGATGAATTCACGAGGTTGGCGCGACCCGACTGCACGGCGGGGATCATCGCGCCGAAGTCCTGGTAGACCTGCCAATGGTATTTGACACCGAGGCAGCGCGTCCAAGCGGCGACGAAGTCGGCATCGAAGCCGACGATCGTGCCCGGAGCGTTGGCGTTCACAAAGATATACGGCGGCGACAGCGGAGAGACCGCGATGCTCAGCGTTTTGCCGACTTCGGGATACTTCGACGCCGTCTGATTGGGAGCGCATCCCTTGAGGGAGATCACGCCGACATCGGCCTTCGGAACGTTCAACGACGTATCGGTCGAGGGACCCGAGCCCGAGCAGCCGGCCAGTGAGAGGATGGCCGCTGCCGCGACGAACTGCCAGCCACGGTGACGATTCGAGCGCACTGGGACTCCCCTCGTCCACGAGCGCGCGGTCCCAACCCCCTGCGGGCCGTCGCTCCCCTGCATTCTGAGTCCCATCGTGACCCCCTTCGCAGTCCCCGAGAACCGAATGACTCTAAGACTTGCATTCGGTTCGGATGGAAGCAGCGATGGGCGACGGGCTCGCGGCGGGCTTCCGACGTGACTTGGTGACGGCCGGGGAGCACAGGAGAGCCCCGCCTGAGCCGGGCTCTCCCTGCTTGTGCGCACTCGGGGCGCGGTGCGGGTTCGCGCCGCTCACCCGGCGAGCTCGACCAGCTCGAACTCAATGAGGTCTCGCTCGACGAACGGCAGCTTTCCCAGACGCTGCTCTGCGGCGGCTGCGTCGGTGTCCTCGAGCAGCAGGATCGCTCCCGACCGGTCCCGTCGCAGGAACGAGTCGAGGATGAATCCGTCCTCGCGCCACTGCGCAACCACGCGCTGCTCCTCGGGAACATGTGGAGTGACGTCGGGGCCTGTGAGTTTTCCGATTGCCAGGATCTTCATGGTTAACTCCTTTGGGTTGGGGTTGTGGGGGAGGGCAGCCTCCCGGTTTGGATGTGTCAGCCAGCAGGCGCGAGCGCCGGCTGTGGCTGACGGACCGCGGTCTTGGCGACGGCCGCGGAGAGCTCGTTGCGGCGGACCAGCGCGAAGATGGCTGGGACCGCGAGCAGCCCGATTGCGCCGAGCACCCACAGCGCCTGCTGGAAGCCGCCGGTGAGCGACGCGGGCAATGTGTGGCCGGCGTGAAGCAGCGCGTGGGTGTGGCTGGCGGCGACGCTCGAGGCGATCGCGACCCCGATCGCCCCGCCGAGCTGCTGGCTGGTGTTCAGCAGGCCCGACGCCAGACCGGCGCGGTGCTCCTCGACGCCCGCCAGGGCGGCGATCGAGATCGGGATGAACGCGAACGCGGTCCCCGCGCCGGCGACCACGAACGGCCCGAGCAGGTTCGCCGCAAAGTGACCGTCGACGGGCACCTGTGTCGCCCACAGCACCCCGGCGCCGATCAGCGTCATCCCGACCGCCATCACGAGCTTCGCCCCGCCGCGGGTGACAAGCGCCTGCGAGAGCCCCGCGAGCGCGACCGAGGTCAGCGACGCGGCCAACCACGCCACCCCGGTCTGCAGCGCGCTGTAGTGCAGCACGTCCTGCATGTACAGGGTGCCGACGAAGATGAACGCGAAGAAGCTGCCGCCCAACAGCAGCCCCGCCACATTCGCGCCGGCGAGCGTCCGCAAGCGGAAGATCGACAGCGGCAGGATGGGGTCCTTCGCCCGCGCCTCGACCACGACGAACGCCACCAGCAGCGCCACAGACGCCGCCAGCACCGCGATCGTCCTCGTCGCGCCCCAGCCGTACTGCGGGGCCTGGGAGATCGCATCGACTGCGAGTACGAGCCCGCCGGTGCCAGCGAGCGCACCAGCTGCGTCAAACCGCCGACCGACAGTAGCGAGCCGGCTCTCCGGCACGATCCGCGGCGCCAACAGCAGCGCTGCCGTCCCGATCGGGACGTTCAGGTAGAAGATGTACTGCCAGCCGGCGTAGCGGGTGAGCAGCCCGCCGACGATGCACCCGACGGTCGCCCCGCCCGCACCGAGCCCGCCCCAGATCCCGAGCGCCTTGTTGCGCTCGGCCCCCTCGGCGAACATGTTCATCACGATCGACAGGGCAGCGGGCAGCATGATCGCCGCGCCGATCCCCTGCACCGCCCGGCTTGCGATCAGGAACACGTCGCTGCTCGCCAGGCCGCACGCCAGCGACGCTGCGGTGAACAACGCCAAGCCGGCCATCAGCACGCGGCGGCGGCCGAGCAGGTCCGCCGCGCGGCCGCCCAGCAAGAGGAAGCCGCCGAACGTGAGCGCGTAAGCGGTCGCGACCCACTGCAGGTTGGTCTCCGAGAAGTGCAGCGCGCGGCCGATCGTCGGCAGCGACACGTTCACGATCGTCAGGTCGACGATCGTCATGAAGTACGCCACCGCGAGCAGTGCGAACGCGCGCCAGCGATTGATATGGGGTGATGTCGTGGTCATTCGTTCTCCAGTCGTGAGTCGGTTGCCGGTCATGGCCCGTCGCACGATCAAACGACCGCGAGCGCCAAGACTCATCGGTGCCGCGCGATCTACGTGCCCGCCGAGGAGCCTGCGATCGCGATTAGTTCAGGCGGCGACGGTCGTTTGACCGGGCATGACGACCAACCGAGACCCCGGATGGATCGATGAGGACCGCGGCTTGCTCGCCGCGGCGCGGCGCGGCGACGAGCACGCCTTCGGGCGACTGATCGAGCACCACAGAGGAGGGCTCGAGCTCTACTGCGAGCTGATGCTCGGCTGCCCCGCGAGAGCCCACCAAGCGGTGCACGAGACGCTGCTGCGCGGGTGGCGCGAGCTCGACCGTGTCGACCCCCATGCGCCGGCGCGGATCTGGCTCTATAGGCTAGCCACCGGCGTTTGTCTGGAAGATCCCGACCGGACCGATTAGTTTCGGTGCCCACGACCGTTGGACCAGTCGAGAGACCATGACGGATAGCCAAGCACGACCACCCGCCGGCGAACAGAGCGCTCTCCTGAAGGCCGCGCAATCGGGCGATCAGCAAGCCTTCGGCCAGCTGGTCGAGCCCTACCGTCGGGCGCTCACGATCCACAGCTACCGGATGCTCGGCTCTCCCCACGACGCCGAAGACATCGTCCAGGAGACGCTTCTGCGCGCATGGCGCAACCTGGCGAGCTACGAGCCGCGCGCGCCGCTTTCGAGCTGGCTCTATCGGATCGCGACGAACGCCTCGCTCGACGAGATCGAGCGGCGACCGCGCCGCCCGCAGCCGGTTGAGCCCTACCCGGACACGCCACTCGCGGACGCGGATGCCCCGACGCATGACCCGGCCGCCCGCTACGCGCTGCGCGAGGGATTGGAGCTCGGGCTGCTCACGGCGATCCAACAGCTCCCAGGCCGCCAGCGCGCCGTCCTGATCCTGCGCGACGTGCTGGGCTGGACCTCGCCCGAAGTGGCAGACCTACTCGAGACCAGCGTCGCAGCGGTCAACAGCACGCTTCAGCGGGCGCGCGCGACGATCGACGAGCGCCTCCCCCCGGCCGGTCCGGTACCCGCCGCCGAGGACGAGCGTGAGCTGCTTCACCGATACGTGCAGGCGTTCACAAACGACGACGTCGACGGGCTCGTGGCGCTCCTGCGAGAGGATGCGGTCCTGCGCATGCCGCCGCAGCCGGCGGTCATCGGCGCGGATGCGATCGCCAGGTTCTTCCGCTGGGCGGCGCCGGGTGAAACGTTCGCGAACTTCCACCACACCCCCACGCGGGCGAACGGGCGCCCGGCGGTGGCGATCTACACGCGGTCCGCCACCGGCGAGCTCATCCCTCACGGCGTCTCCGTGCTGGTGATCGAGGGCGGCCAGATCGTCGGCATCGAAGCGTTCGTCGACCCGGCGCTGCCGGCGCGATTCGCGGGCGCCGCGCGCTGACGGTGCGGGTCGCTCACGCCTCGATCAGCCGGCTTTGCAGCGATCCGTCCGCACCGAGGAAGATCGCGCGTGCGCCGACCGGCCCGCCGGCGTCCACGGTCAGCTCGGCGCCGTCGAAGCGGAACGACGCGAGCGTGGAGGGTGCACCGAGCAGCTGCAGCGAACCACACGCGAGCGAGAAGGCGTGGTGCACGTGTCCGCTGAGGACCGCCCGCACGTGCGGGCGGGCGGCGAGGCTCGAGAGCAGGCGCGCGGCGTGCTCGAGTCCGAACCACGGGTGACTGGTCGGCGCCACTGGCGGGTGGTGGACGGCCAGCAGCGTCGGCCGGCTGTCGCGTGCGTCGAGCAGCGACTCGAGCGCCGCCACGTCAATCGAGCCTTGGATCTCGCCCGCGATCGAGCTGTCAAGGCCGACCACCCGCCAGCCGCCGAGCTCGACCGGCGTCCAGTCGCCGAAGCTCGCCCGCTGCACGCCCGCGCCGTCGTGGTTGCCGGGGATGGCCAGGACCGGCGCGCCCAAGCCGTCGAGGAGCTGTCTCACTCGCGCCAGCGCCGCAGGCTCACCATCGTCGCACTGATCGCCGCTGAGCACCACCAGATCCACGCCGGCCAGCTCGCGACGGCACGCCTCGAGCACGCGCGTCAGCCTGTGCTCCGGGTCATGTCCGTACACCTCGCGCCCATCCGCTCGCAGGTGAATGTCGGCCAGTTGAAGGATCGTCGTGCCCAACCGCTCCTCGCGATCCGTGCTTGGCCATCGCGCACGGCCAGTGGATGAACAAGTCTCGGCCACCGGCGACGCAGGCTACCGGTCGCGCGCACAGGCACGCTCCCGCGACACCGCGCCCCAGTCGGGGCGCGGTGCCCGAGGCGGAGCTCCGCGCGGTCTAGCTCGACGAGTTGCCTTCCGTGGCTTGCGAGGCAGCGAAGCCTTCGCCTCGCGGGCCTTCCGGGGCACCCGGTGGGGGCGGTCCTTCGCCCGCCTGCTTGATGACCGGGCCCGAACCTCCGACGGCCTTGTGGATCTGGAGCTTGGGTTCGTGTTCGGCGTCGAAGGCGCTGACCGTCGTGCCCGACGGGCTCTGCACGACGGTTACGGTGTCGCCCGATTTGATGTCGGACAGCACGGCCTTTTCGCCGTTGCGGTACACGGTGGCGTCGCTGGGGATCGTGAGCGTGACGGTCTTGTACGTCGCGCTCTTGGTGCCCTCGGTGATCGTGAGTTGTTCCCCGGATAGCGAGGAGAACGTCCCACGGTCCATCGTCACCGTTTCGAAGCCGCCTTTTTCGTTCGGCACGACCGATTCGGAGTGCACGGGCGGGCCGGCGGCGTCGCCGGGGATGCCGATCGCGAACCCAGGGCCGATCGCCATCCCAGACTTGATCGCCCCGCCCCTGGCGGCGTGCGCCGCGCGCCCCTTCGTCGTGTGATTCGTGGACGCCGAGCTCTCGGCGATGCCGGCGGCGGCGCCGACGAGCGCGCACGTGGCGCCGACGGCCACGCTCCGCATGATGGTCGGTCCCTTCATTGGTGCTCCCTTCGTGGTTGTAGTGGTCCACCCTCAGGACCCGTACCAGGAAGGATCGGATGGCGAACTGAGGCTTACCTACGCAACTGCTGAGAGGCAGCTAAGAAAGGGCTATCGGGGTGCTCCACGGCTGTCGTCCGATGCACGTAGGAGGCGTCGTGTCAGCGACCGGCGCTCGCCGCGCGGGCTCGCCGCACGCAGGAGCGAATCGGCGTATCGTGTCCAGTCGCGTTTACGATGCAGCGCATCGTCCGCCAGCCCGGACCGAGGAGGAGAGATGAAGCGTGTGAGCGTGTTCCTTGCCGTCGTTGCCGCGTTCGGCGTGGCCGCGGCGTCAGCTGCGTGGGCGTCGGCCCCGGAATACGGGGTGTGCGTGCCGATGAAGAAAGGCGCCTATGAAGTCGCCAGCTGCGAAGTGATCGTTGGCAAGAAGGGGAAGGAAAGGGGCCTGTACGAATGGCATCCGGCGGGCACGTGCTATGCGATGAAGAAGGGCTACTACACCGAAGGCGAATGCAAGACGGTGGCTGAGAAAAAGGGCAAACCGGACCACAAAGGCGGCTTTGAACTCGCGCCGACGCCCACCTACACCTCGGTGACAGGCGCGGTGCGCATGACCTTTGCTCCCCCGCTCGCGGGTGAAGCGACGTGCGACGCCGGCAGCGACGAAGGCCAGGTCTTGGGGCCGAAAAGTGGCGCCGAGCTTGTGCAGCTGACCGGCTGTGAAATGCGCGGTGAGAAGTGTGAGAACACCTCGACCGCCGGCGAAATCTCCTCCAACGAGCTCGAAACCACACTGATCGAACCGCGCGGCGGCACGGCGGCTGAGGAACTCGCCAACGCACACGGCGCGGGCGCTCCGTACAGCGTCGAGTTCTTCTGCGAACAGATCGGCTACTTCAGGACCAAGGGCTCGCTCGCCGGGCGCCTCACCCCCGTCGACGTGATGAGCGCGAGCTTGCAGACCGTGTTCGAAGCAGGCTACGGGCAGCAGCTCGTAACCGAATACTCTGAAACCGGCGCCCCTGGGAGCTGGACGGGTGAAGCGGATGGCGCCGCCGGCGAAGCTGCCACGGAAGAGCTCTTGAGCGCCACGAGCACCAACTCCGCAGCCATCGAGGTGAAGGTCATCTAGCGGGGCCACCAACGGGAAAGGACGGGAGATGACGCACGCGTCGGGTACAGGCCGCAGGGTGCCACACGAGGCACGGATCATGTTGCTGCTCGCCTGCGTCTGCGCGGCAGCGGCGGCGGCGGCTTTGCGCCCGCCCAGCGCCGGCGCCTTCACCGCCGGCAGCTGTCCGAACAGCGGCGCCCCACGTGCCGCGGTGGCCTGGGGCGGGAACTCCACGGGAGAGCTCGGGCTCGGCTACCGCACCTCGTCGGAAGGCACGCCGTCCACCGTCCTCGGGCTCGACGAAGTCAAGGAAGTCCAGCCCGGCTTCCAGTCCACGGTCGCGCTGCTCGAGAACTGCACGCTCGTGTCCTGGGGAAAGCCCTTCCAGGGCGGGCTCGGCGACGGCAAACCCGGCATCCAGGCGAAACCTGTGCCGGTCGGCTACTGGACCGGCCCGATCGGCCAGAAGGAATGGCATGCCCTCGAAGACGTCAAGCAGGTCTCGATCGAGAACGGCGACGAACCTCACGGGATGGCCCTCCAGTACAACGGCACGGTTTGGACTTGGGGCGCGGGGGAATTCGGCGAGCGCGGGAACGGTGAAAAAGACTGGCCCACGGTCGCGCACCTCGACGAACCCGAGATCTCCAAGCCTCGCGACCAGCCGGCCCAGATCGGCTTGAGCGAAATCGAACAGATCGGCGCCGGCAGCAAGCAGGACTACGCGCTCGGCGGACCGGGCAAAGAGGTGTGGGCGTGGGGCGAAGACGCGGGCGGGCAGCTCGGCGTCGACGATCCGGAAGCAGAAAAGGAATGCCACGGCCTGCCGTCGCCGAAAAAGTCTGTCCCCTGCGTTTTGACGCCGCTCGTCGTCAAAACGAGCGGCCTGGAAGAACTCACGGGCGTCGAAAAGATCGCGGTCGGCGAGGGTACCACCTACGCGCTGCGCGATGGGGGCAAAGAACTCCTCGGCTGGGGCTCCAACAAGGGCGGCCAGCTGATGGACCTGCCTGAAGAACAGGTCACGCTCGCGACCAAGCTGCCGTGGACACCGTCGTCTCGGATCGTGGAAATCTCCGCCGGCGACGGCACCGCGTTCGCGCGGCTCGCAAACGGGACCGTGTACGCCTGGGGCGGCGACGAGGACGGCCAGCTCGGCTTCTCGCCGGAAGCGATGCCGGAAGTCTGTCCGGACAAGGAAAAATGCACGCGCAAACCAATCGAAATCCCCGCGCTGGAAGACGTGGTGCAGATCGCGCCCGGAGACCAGCACACGTACGTGATCAAAGAAGAACTCGCAGAAGAAAAGCGCGTGATCTACGCGTTCGGGAAAGCCGGCGAACTGCTAGGCCTCGGCAGCAAGGGAGAAGCGCTCAAAGGGCCGCTCTCTACGCCCACCCCGATCGAAGGGCTGCCCTCGGTCGCCACGGTCGCCGCCGGTCGTACGATCGGGGCAGCTGTGCTCGAAGGCTCTGGCCCCGCGCCCGCGGTGAGCACGCACCTCGTCCCCGGAGAGGCCGGCATCGCGATCGAATGGGGAGCGCTCGCCGAAGCCTACGACCTGATCTGGTCTCCGGCTGGGGGCAAGCAGTCAGGATCGCGGGAAACGACGTGCGACCCAGGGCAACCGGGCGGAATCCGGTGTGGGGGCGAGGACGAAGTGCTGCACCTCGCGCCCGAGACATACCTCTTCCAGCTGTACGCCGGGCCCGAGGAACAGAATGGCAATTGGAAGAGCAAACTCGCCTCGAAGAGGTACAGCGTGAGCCGCAAGCCGGAAGCCCCAGTCGGGGCGCCGCTAGAACTCACCGCGCCTGAAATCGAAGCAGCCGTCGAAGGGGAAGGACAGGCGGAAGAATATCTCGCGCAAGTCGGCCACGCGGTGAAGGTCAAGGAAGGCACGTGGAGCAGCGAAAGCCCAGTGACGCAAACGCGTCAGTGGTTGAGATGCGAAGGGTACGGAGTCGCAGGCGCGGAAGGCGCACTGGGCGAAGAATGCAAACCGATCGAAGGGGCAACCGGCACCACCTACGAACCGACGGAAGCAGACATCGGTCACACGCTGGTCGTGGAAGAAAAAGCGGCGAACGAAAAGAGCGACGCTGGCTACCCCACGGTCGCCAAGAGCGAACCGGTGATCGTGCGCGGCACCGAGCCGGACGAAGGCAACAACTCCGAACCGGCGGGGGAAGACCCACCGGTTCTGCCGGCAGCGCCGACAGACGAAGTCGCCCCGGAGATCGGGGGGCCGACGACCGTCCTCGAGGGGGAAACACTGACGCTCAAACCAGGTGTGTGGTCAGACGAACTCGTGCCGTCGTTGAGCAACGACAAGTGGTACCGCTGCCGCGACGCGATCACGGACGAAACCGAAGAAGGAGAAGAAGAAGAACTCGGTTCGAGCTGCGAACTCATCCGCGAACCCGCAGTCGAAGGACAGGAAGCGCTAGCCCACGAGGGTTTGACCTATGCGACAAGGCCCGCCGACATCGGCTACTACATCGAGGCGGCCGAAAGAGCGGGCAACTCGGGCGGGTACGGGTCGCTGCGGACGAGCCCCGTCGAGGTCGAAGCGAGCACCCCTCCCGTGCTCGAATCCCCGCGCCCGAGCATCGCCTTTCCCGAACCCGAAGGGCTGAAGATGCGGTTCAACGACGTACAGGTCGAACAGGTTCTGACGGCGCGCCCCGGAAAGTGGAGTAACAGCCCCACCTCCTACGACTACCTGTGGGAAAGGTGCTCGGCGGGCGCGTGCAAAGAAATCACCGAAGGCACCAGCAAACACAAGAAGCCGGCCACCAAGGAACACTACACCGTCAGCGCGGCAGACAGAGAAAGCACGATCAGGCTCAGCGTGACCGCGAAGAACGGCGCCGGCGCGAGCGAACCCGCGTACGCCGAAACCGTCACGGTGCCACCCACGCCTGGAGAACCCTCGAAACAGGCGCCGCCGACGATCACGGGCGCTGATGGACATTCGCTCTCCGCTCACCAGGGCACGCGGGTGAGCGCGACCCAGGGGGTGTGGACGCTCCCCGCAGCGGGCTACGCCTATCTGGAGAAGATCGAAGATCAGTGGCGGCGCTGCACGGTCGAAGCCGGCGAGGAAACGTGTTCGACGGTCGCAAAGACCGGCACGACCAGCCGCTGCGCGATCGTCGGCGGGCAGTCCGTCGAATGCGCCTGCGAATCGGAAGGCCCGGCGCTGTGCGCCTGCGGGTCCAGCGACGAACGCGAATGCGCGACGAAAGGCGAAACGCCGGGCACGACGTATGGGCTCACGAGCGAAGACGTGGGAAGCAAGCTCCGCGTCAGGGAAACCATGGAGATACCGGGTACGAGCAGCACCGCTGAACCGACGAGCAGCGAATGGGTGGAAGCGCTGGGCGAAGTGCCTGTCTCCACCTCCGTGCCCAAGATCGAAGGTGTCGCCAAGCAGGGCGACACGCTGACGGAGATTCACGGCAAGTGGAAAAACGAACCGACCGGGTACAGCTACCAGTGGCTGCGGTGCAGCAGCGGATGCGAAACGATCCCGGGCGCCACGCAGCAGACCTATACCGTGACCGCGGAAGACATAGGCCTCGCGCTCGCGGTCGAAGAAATCGCCTCGAACGCAACAGGCCCAAGTCAAGCGGCCCGCTCGGAACCGACGCCCACGGTCCTCCCGCACCAACCGGTGCTCGAATCGGCGCCGACCGTCAGCGGCGTGGACCAGCAGGGACACCCGCTGACGGCGTCGACTGGAGCGTGGGCGTACTCGCCCACCAGCTACCACTACCAGTGGCTTCGGTGCGCGCCCGAATCCTCTGAATGCGCGAATATCGGCGGCGCCAACGGACCCGAATACGAGCTGCAGCACGCCGACGTTGGCAGCAGCGTGCGCGTGCGAGTGATCGCCGAAAACGCGGGCGGAGGGGGTCGCGCCGAATCGGAATCGACGGCGCCGGTCACGGTTGGATCTCCGCTGATCGAAAGGGTCACGCCCGACAGCGGCCCTCCGGGCGGCGGCACGATCGTCGTGATCAGCGGCCAGAACCTAGGCGAAGCCAGCGCGGTCGAATTCGGCTTCTGGCCGGCGACCAGCTTCGAATCGACCCCGACCTCGATCACGGCGGTGGTCCCACCGGGGACGACCGGCACGGTGAGCGTGACGGTCACCACCCGCCACGGCGGCGCGAGCGCGAGCAGCGAAGCTGACCTGTTCAGCTACGTTCCCGCACCCAACATCACGGCCGTCCAGCCGGCGAAGGGCTCCCCCGCGGGCGGCGGCACGGTGACGATCAGCGGCGAAGGCCTCGGCGAAGCGACCACGGTGTCGTTCGGGCAAGAACCCGCGACGAGCTTCACGGTGCTCTCGCCGAGCTCGATCGAAGCCGTCGCGCCCGCAGGTGCGGCGGGCACGGTCGAACTGTCGGTCACGACCCCCTCCGGCACGAGCGCGCGGAGCGCGCACGACGGCTACACCTACGTGGGGCCGCCGACGGTGACGCGTGTCGAACCGGACGAGGGCGCGACCGCCGGGGGCCAGGTGGTGACGATCAGCGGCGAATGGCTCGAAGAAGCATCGACGGTGAGCTTCGGCGGGCAGCCCGGCACGATCAAGGCGGACTCCGCCACCACGATCACCGCCGAAGCCCCGCCCGGTGGCGCCGGCACCACGAACGTCACCGTCACCACCCCCTACGGCACGAGCGCGACGGGCGGACACGACAGCTTCACCTACGTCGCCCCGCCGGTCGTGAGCAAGGTCGAACCGGCCAAGGGCGCGGTCGCGGGCGGGACGACGACGACGATCGCCGGCGAAGGCTTCGGCGGGGTGGGCGAAGTGACGAACGTGAGCTTCGCGGGCAAGAGCGCGGAAATCGAGTCCTACTCCGCCACCTCGCTGGTCGTCAAGGCTCCCGCGGGGACGGGCACCGCGGACATCACCGTCACCACCCGCTACGGCGGCACGAGCGCCACCGGCGAACACGACAGGTTCACCTACGTCGGCTTGCCAGTCATCTCCGGCTTGACTCCCAACACCGGCAACGAAGAAGGCGGGACCACGGTCATCGTCACCGGCGAAAACCTCGCGGAAGCAAGCGAAGTGACGTTCGGCACGACCAAAGCCAGGAGCTTCAACGTGCTGTCCGCGAGCGCGATCGAAGCGGTGGCTCCCTTGCGCGGAAAACCGGGCACCGTGGAAATCTCCGTGACGACGCCGTACGGCCAGAGCGAGGCTGCCGCAGCCGACAAGTTCACCTACGGTCCGCCTCCGCACGTGGGAGGAATAAGTCCCTCGAGCGGCGCCGCGAGCGGCGGCACGCTGGTGGAAATCACAGGCAAAGAACTCAAAGGCGCGACGGTGGTGGAGTTCGGCGGCACCCCCGCCGAAATCGTGAGCCCCCCCGAAGGGGGCGAACTGGTCGTGCGCGCCCCCAGTGGCGTCGTCGGCGAAGTGCATGTGACCGTCACGACGCCCTACGGGACGAGCGCGACATCGGGCAAAGACCTCTTTACCTACAGGCCAAGGATCGCGAGCGTCACGCCCGACTCCGGCCCCGCGGCGGGCGGCACCGAAGTGAAGGTCACCGGAGCGGGGTTCGTGGCGGGCAGCGAACGAGCCGTGTTCGAGTTCGGCAGCACGCGGGCGACCGCTGTCAGCTGCGCTTCGAGCACCGAATGCACCATCACCTCGCCGAAACACAATGCAAACACGGTCGAAATAAGCGCGACCGTCGACGGCATCAGCAACCCCAACACAGCGGCGGCCGACTTCACGTTCAACGGCTAGGAGGGTTCGGCGGTGACCGGCAGCGGGACGCCCGCCACGTGGTAGGACCGCGTGCGCGTCTTCAGCATGGAGCCGGGCACGATGCTGGCGAGCGGCGTGCTGCCTGCGCTCGCGACCCTGGTCCCGCTGTGCTGCCTCGCCGCGGGGACGTGGCCGACACCTCACCGCGACGCTGTAGCCTTGCGCTCGCGTGCCGGCGCCCGCCATGATCCTAAAGCTGAGCATCCACCCAAAGCCGCTCGTCGAGGAGGCGCTGCTCCGTAGGCCACGCGAGGTGCTCGAGCTGGAGGATCTGCGGCTGTGGCGTGACTACTACTTCGAGCTGCCGGCGCAACCGGCGGCCGACGCGCTCGAGCGGCTGCGGAGCGCGCTGGAGGATGCGCGTGTCGAGACCGTCGTCGTCGGTCAGCCGCTCGCCGAGCACGCCGTGCAGGTGGCATACCTGCGGGGCATCGTCGACAACGAGAACGACTCGCTGGTAACGCTTTGCCGGCTCGTCGGCGTCGCTGCGACGGCCGCCAGGGTCGCCACCACGTACACGTCCGCGAGCCCCGAGCTCGCCGAGCGGGTGCGCGGGCGCCTGCTCAACCCCAGCATCGAGGAGCTGCACCTCGCCGAGCCCGGCTACACCAGGCTGCGCCCCGTCGGGGAAGCGCACGAACCGGCTCGCTACGATCTGCGCGAGCTCGACGACGCGGGCCTGGCGGCGGTCGGCCGCGAAGGGGGGCGCAACCTCGCGCTCGCGCAGATGCACGCGCTGCGCCACATTCAGCGCGAGCTCGATTTGGCGTTCCTCACCGACGTGCTGCTCGAGGCGGCGGACTCCCGCTGGAGCGATCACTGCATGCACACCACGTGGCTTTCGCTCGGCAATCTCCTCGGCCGGCTGCGTAGCGCGTCGGCCAACACCGGCAACGAGAACATCGTGAGCATGTTCGAGGACAACGCGGGGGTGTGGCGCTTTTACGACGGGTGGTCACTGGCGATCAAGGCGGAGACCCACAACGGCCCGTCCGCGGTCTCGGCCTACTTCGGGCAGCTCACCAAGATCGGCGGCGTGCTGCGCGACATCCTCGGCACGGGCCTGGGCGCCGACCCGATCGGCGTGTTCGAGTACACCGCCACCGGGCTGCCGACCGAGCGCGCGCCGGACCCCGAGCGACCGTCGCCCACGCAGATCGCCGTCGACACGATCAGGGCGGTGAAGGAGTACGGGAACACGTTCGGCGTGCCCATGATGTCCTCCCACATGACGTTCAACACCAACTACCGGGCCAAGCCGTTTGCGCTCGGTGGCAGCGTCGGCTTGATCCCGACGGAGCGCGCGGGACGGCGCCGTCCGGAGCCGGGCGATCTGCTCGTGCTGATCGGCGGCCTCACCGGCAACGACGGGATCCACGGCGCCTCCGCCAGCTCCACCGGGAGCGTGATGGATCACGCGTCCGTGCAGATCGGCTCGCCGCTCGAGCAGGTGAAGTTTCGCCAGGCGATCCTCGACCTGCGCGACGCAGATTGCCTGCGCGCCCTCACCGATCTGGGTGGC
Organism: Solirubrobacteraceae bacterium; assembly: GCA_035504435.1. Lineage (GTDB taxonomy): Bacteria > Actinomycetota > Thermoleophilia > Solirubrobacterales > Solirubrobacteraceae > Palsa-744. Next base: position 71,219 of record DATJRV010000032.1, on the reverse strand, counting down.
GCGGGACTCAACAGCGGCGTCGGGGAGCTGGGCGACCCAGGCGGCGTGTGGCTGAACACCGCCCTCGTCCCGCTGAAGACCTCCTCGCTGCCGACATGGGTCATCCTGCTCTCCGAGTCCCAGGAGCGGATGATCCTGGCAGTTCCGCGGGAGCGCATCGAGGCGGCGCGCGCGATCCTCGACCGCCACTTCGTGCGCAACACGGTCGTCGGCCGCTTCACAGGCGATGGCCGCTACACGGTCGTCCACGCGCCCGAGACCACGCAGGACGACATCGTCGCAGGCGCGCACCGCGAGCTGGCGGGCGACCCGAGCACGGGGTTCAGCGTGCCGTATGAGCTGTTGAGCTACCGCCCGCCGCAGATCACGGTGTCACCCGTCGCGGCGCCCCCAGGCCAAGCCTCCGCCTGGCCTCGGCTCACCGCCAGCTCGCCCGCGCAGACGCTCACCGCCATCCTCACCGACCCGGAGGTCGCCTCCCAGCGCTGGGCGAGCTCACAGTACGACAGCACCGTCCAAGGCCACACATTCTACGGGCCCACCGCCGGACGCATGCATGTAGCTACCTCCTGGTGGGCTGGCGCACCCCTGCCCGGCACGCCCAGGACGGTCGTCTTGGCCACGGCCTTCAACCCGTGGCTGTTTGAGATCGACCCGGTGCTCGCCACCCGGCAGATGTTCCTGAGCCTGCTCGGCAAGCTGGTGCTGGCGGGCGTCGCGCGCGAGGACATCTGCCTGTGCGACAACTTCTACACCCCCGATCGGGAGGCCGACGGCTTCGGCTGGCTGGTGGCGATGGTCGAGGAGCTGGGGCGCTTGGTGGAAGCGTTCGGCACGCCGCTGGTGTCCGGCAAGGACTCCTCTGCCGGCTCCGTGCTCACAGCCGAAGGGCTCGTCAGCGTACCGCCGGCGGTGTTCCTGTCCGCCGTCGGCAAGCTCGCCGACCACGCGCTCTTGCGGCGCAACGAGTGGCGCGAGCCGGGCAACGTGCTCGTGCGCATCGGCCCCGACACCAGCTCGCCTGCGGGCACCGTCGCCGCACGCGCCCTCGGCTTCGCCGCAGCGCCGCGGCTCGACGCGGTCGCGCCGGAGGGCTACCTGGACTACCTGCGCGCCCTTGCGGGGGCCGGCCCCGCGATCGTGAGCGGCCGCCCGATCGGGCCCGGCGGCGTCCTCGCGTGCCTGGCGCTGGGAGCGATCGCCTCCGATCTCGCCGTCGAGCTGGACCCCACGACCGCAGGCATCCAGGAGCTGCTCCACGAGCACCGCTGCGGCGCGATCGTGGAGGTCCCCGAGCGCCTGCTCGGCTCGCTACCGCCCGCGCTGGCCCCCCGGCCGGTCGCCCGCCTGCTCGACGGGCCGGGATCGCTGCAGCTCGCGCGGCAGGAGCTCCTCGAGCCCGCCGCGCTCGCGGGCTGGGCGCAGGCGTGGGAGGCGTCGCTGGCGTGAGCGTGCGTGTGAACATCCTCTACAGCCCAGGCACGAACTGCCAGCACGAGACGGCCTACGCGTTCCGCCGGGTGGGCGCCGAGCCGCGCATCCTGGCGCTCTCCGACCTGCTCGCCGGACGGGCACGCCTGCAGGACGCCGACATCGTCTGCCTGCCCGGCGGGTTCGCTTTTGGCGATCACTCGGGCGCCGGCAACGTCGCCGCCTGGTATCTGCGCACACAGCTGCAGGCCCAGCTGCAGGCAATCAAAGCCATGCCCACGATCTGCATTTGCAACGGCTTTCAGATCGCCGCGCGCGCGGGCATCTTTGGCGCCGTCTCGCTGGCGACCAACGGCAGTGGAACATTCCACAACGAGCCGCTGCAGGCACACCGGGTGGTGCAAGAGAACCAGAGCTTCTGGCTCGCGGGCCTGCGCGGCGAGACGCTTCGCTTTCCCTGCGCGCACGGCGAGGGCCGTTTTGTGTTCGACGACCGCAGCGGCTGGTCGCCTGCGCTGCTGTACCCCGACGGCGAGAACCCCGACGGCTCGAGCGAGGGCATCGCCGGCGTCACGACCCCCGATGGGCTGATGCTCGGGCTGATGAACCATCCCGAGCGCGCCCCACATTCGCCGCGCGTCCAGGAGCTGTTCGCCAACGGCGTGCGGGCAGTTCGCTGACGGGCGTCGAGGGCGCGCCCGGCTCGTGATCTCCCGCGGCGCCCCATCGCGAGAGGCAACAGCGAGCGCACGCGACGCGCAGCTGGGCCTGGCCGACGTGACCGCCTCGTCGGTGGCGAACATCGGCCCTGGGATCGACTTCTACTTCGCGTTTGGCGTGATCGCGGTGACCGCCGGCGTGGCCGCGCCGCTGACGATCATCGCGGCGGCCGTGGCAGTCGCCTTCCTGGCGTTCATCGCCGCGGAGTTCACCAAGATGGAGCCCTCGGCGGGCAGCTTCATCACCTACGTCGAGACGTCGCTGGGGCCCAGGGCGGGCGTGGTGACTGCGCTGCTCATCGCCGTCGGCTTCACAGTGGCCATCGCGGGCGTGTTCACGATGGCGGGCGGGATGATCTCGCTCACCCTCGAACACTACGTATCCTGGCATCCCTCCTGGCTGCCGATCGCAGTGGTGATGAGCTGCGGCGCGATCTGGCTGGCGCTGCGGGGCGCAAGCCTCTCCACGGCCGCAGTCGCCCTCGCGATGAGCGCGCAGGTGCTGATCATGGTCGCGGTGTGTGCCGTCGTGCTCGTCGACCAGCGCAATCACCTGACCGGCGCCCCGTTCTCCTGGTCGCACCTCGACAACGGTCTCTCCGGACTCTCCGCCGGATTCCCGCTGGCGCTGTACATGCTCATCGGGTGGGAAAACGCCCCGGCGCTGGCCGAGGAGACGCGCGACCCCCGCCGGACGATCCCCCGAGCGCTCTACGCAGCCCTCGCGTTCACCACCGCCCTGTTCGTCCTCTTCGCCTACACGACGATCACCGGCTTCCACTACGACACCTCGTCCATCGGTCGTGCCTCCGTGCCGTTCCTGGAAATGGCCGACCGCTACCTCGGGGGCCCTGCGGCCTTGGCGTGGCTCGCCGGCATCGCCTCGGTGCTGTGCACGCTGGTCGCCGCCGTGAACGCGCAAGCGCGCATGATCTTCGACGGCGGGCGCTCCGGGCTGCTGCCGTCGCCGCTCGGCAAGTCCCGGCCCCCCGGCGAGACGCCGGTCAACGCGCTGCTGGCGATGGCCTGCGTCGGCCTGGGGATCGTCGTGGTCTGGTGGCTCTGTCACGCCACCGGCCTGCTCGGCGGCAGCGACGATCCGGTCAACCTGTATGCGGAGTGCTCGACGATGGGGACCATCCTCGTGCTGTTCGTGTACGTGCTCACGGTCGTGTCGCTGCCCGTCTTCATGTGGCGCCACCACCGCGAGTCGTTCTCGGTCATCCGCCACGTGGGAATGCCCACACTCGGCATGCTGGCGCTGCTGATCCCGTTCGTCGAGCTGTTCGCGCCCGGCCAGCCCGTGCCCTACAGCGTCTTCCCATACCTGTCGCTTGCGCTGCTGATCGTGGCGTGCGTGGTGGCGCGGTACGTGGTGCGACGCAACCCGAAAGCGGGCGCCAGCGAGGGGGGCCCCGTGCCGGAGGCGTGAGCAAGCGCTCGTGTTGGTAGAACCCAGACGATGCCGTCCACTCGACCAACGCTTGGCCTGACGTTCGCGTCCGTCGCCACGGCGGTGGTGCTCGCCACCGCGGGCTACTGGTGCGCGACGGCGAGTGCCGGCTGGGGCTCGTTCGCAAACCCGCAGGCGGTGACCATCGTGGGCTACTCGGGCAGCGCGGAGGAGCCCTTCATCACGCCCGATGGTCGCTATCTGCTGTTCAACAGCGCCGAGTCGGAACCTGACTTCTCGCTGGAGTACGCAAGTCGTGTCAACGCGCAGACGTTCGAATATCAGGGCGAGATCGAAGGTGAAGCGGTCAACGAACCGGACGCCCTGTCAGGAACGCCGTCGCTGGATGAAGACGGCGAGCTGTACTTCGTCTCGGCTCCCCGCAGCTACTTCGAAACACTGTCGACCGTCTACACGGGCCACTTCTCCGCGGGGGTGGTGACGGGCGTTCACCTGGTGACGGGCGTCGCCGGCGAAAGCCTCGGCAAAATCGATTTCGACGTCGGCGTGAGCCCTGACGGCTCCACGCTGTATGTGAGCGTGGGCCAGTTCGGCGAAGGCGGTGGTCCCACGAGCGCCAGGATCGTGATGTTCGAACGCGATGGGAACGGCTTCGACCGCAGCCCTGACAGCGAAGCCATCATGCGGTCTGTGAACGAAACGGGCACGCTGGACTATGCGGCCGACCTCTCCTACGATGGCCTGGAACTGTTCTTCACCGCCGCGAGCCCTGCCGTGGGGCGCCCTCCGGCGATCTACCGCGCGACCCGCACGGGCCTGAACCAGCCATTCGGGGACGTGGAACGAATAGCCGCGATCACCGGCTTCGCCGAGGCTCCGTCGATCAGCGCCGATGGCAGCACGCTCTACTACCACGAACAGGTCGGCGACGAGTTCGTGATCAAGGCCGTTTCGCGCAACCTGGCTGGCCCTGCGCCGACGATCAAGAAGCTGTCGCCGCGAAAAGGCCCCGCAGCCGGTGGCACCTCGGTGACCATCACCGGCGCCAACTTCACTGGAGCCACATCGGTCGACTTTGGCGCGGCGCCAGCCGCGGAGGTCTCGGTCAACTCGGCAACCTCGATCACGGCCGTGTCCCCCGAAGCGGCCCCCGGCAAGGTGGCGGTGGACGTGACGACCGGCACCGGGACGAGCGCGCCATCATCTAAGGCCGTCTTCACGTTCAAGAAAGCCAAGCGATAGTGCCCCTGAGGAGGCCGAGCCATGCATCCCTTTCGCGCCGCAGTTGAAGCACAGGACCTCGACGGGCTGCTAGCGCTGCTCGCGGACGACGTCGAGTTCCGCAGCCCGATCGTGTTCAAGCCCTACCGCGGGCGCGCCGCCGTCGGCACGCTGCTCGCCGCCGTCGCGCGCGTGTTCGAAGACTTCGCCTACATACGCGAGATCGGCGCGCAGGACGCGCCCGACCACGCGCTCGTGTTCCGTGCGCGCGTCGGCGAGAAGCAGATCGAGGGCTGCGACTTCCTGCACCTCGACGAGCACGGCCGGGTCGACGAGCTCGTGGTGATGGTGCGCCCGCTGTCTGGCGCGCACGCGCTGGCGGAGGCCATGCAGGCCCAGCTCGCGCTCGCCGGACGCGGACAAAGCTAGACAGAAGGGGGTCCACCCTACTTTTCATCGCTTCACCCGCGTCCAGCTGAGCTCAGACTAGCGCACGGTGCTCACTCGGTGCGCTTGATCGCCGACGCCGAGACCATGCCGACTCCGCTCGGCACCCCCGCCGCGGGCGCCGCCGGCGCGGGGTGACGCACACGCTCGCCGGGCATGTGCGCGTGCGCGTGCTCCTCCTCGCTGACCGCGATCTCGTGCGCGGAGGCCGCCAGCGCGAGCTCGAGGCCGCGCTGGATCATCGGCAACGTCCCCGGCTGCGTGCGATGCATCATGTACAGGCGCGCGCCGCCCAGCAGCATGAACACCAGGAACAGGTACGGGAACAGGTTCACCGGCCACGGCGGCGCCGGGTAGAAGCTGCCGACGGTCGGCACCATCAGGCACGCGAACGCCGCCACCGCGATCAGCACGTGCTTGCCGCGCAGCTCGCCCAGCTTGCGCAGGTACATGGGCGCCGCCACCGTGATCATGAAGTACGCGAACAGGAAGCCGAACGCCGCCAGCGTGCCCGCGTCGTCGAAGATCGTCAGCGGGCTCGTGCCCGTGGCGTGCAGCACGAACGCGATCCCCAGGATCACCGCGCCGTAGGAGGCGAGCGCCACGTGGGGGGTCATGTTCTTGTGGTGCACCGCGTGCGCGCGCTCCGGCAGGAACCCGTGCCCCGCGAGCGGGAAGATGATGCGGGCGCCCGCGTTCAGGCACGAGAGCGACAGCGAGAAGAAGCTCACCATCGCGCCCAGCGCCACCGGCACGTGGAAGAAGGGGACGCTGTACGCCGAGGCGATGTTTGTCAGCGGCGTCGACAGCGAGCCCAGCGACACACCCATGTGGTGTGTGGCGAACACCTCGATGTAGCTCATGAACACCATGAACGCACCCGTGATCAGCAGGCTGCAGATCACCGCGCGGGGCACGTTGCGCAGCGGGTTCTTCGCCTCGCCGCCGAGCGCGGTCGCGCTCTCGAAGCCGACGAGACTGAAGATGCAGATCACGATCGCGAAGTCCATGCCTTTCAAGCTCACGCCCTGCAGCTTGAGCTGGGCCGTGTCCACCGAGAGCCCGTGACGAAACAGGATGACCGCGGCGAGGGCGAGGATGCAGGTGACCGACAGCGCCTCCAGCGCCAGCGTCAGCAGCGAAGACACGCGGATGTCCTTCCACGCGATCGTCAGGCACACCGCGCCGCTGATCGCAAACAGCACAAATGGGGAGACCGTTCCGTGGACGCCGATCCCGGACAGGAATTCCTGTGCGAAGATCGCAAAGCCGGCGAGCCCCGCGGTGGCGATCCCCCAGTAGGACCAGATCAACGACCAGCCGGACAGCACGCCTGCCGCCGGGCCAAGGCCGCGCGCGGTATATGCGTACATCGAGCCGGCCGTCGCCGAACGCCGTGCGAACTGATTGAGCCCCAGCACGACGAACAGCAGCATGATCGTGCCGAACAGGTACGCAGCCCACGTGCCTTGCCCGGCATCACCGAACGCCAGCGCGATGATCAACACCGCGGTCATCGTCGGTGAGATGACCGCGACCGACTGTGCCAGCAGTGGTGGGAAGCCAAGTGCGTGCGGGCGCAGCCGCGGCGAACTGGCGCCCGCGGCCGACTGGCTCGCGCTGGAAGACCGCCGTACGGCGGTACCGGTACTCATAACGGGTGGACCCCCTTGTTGTTATGTATGTGTGAACCCGCGTCATCTGCACGCGGAGGCGAGCCGGAAGTTAGGCGCGGGCTCGGCGCTTGCATATGGCCCGCTGGCCAACATCGAGCGGCGCATGTTGGACCCGCCCGCGCAAGCACCCACGCTAGCCTGTGCCAACGCCATGGCCGAGCTGACGGTGACCGGCCTGTACACCTACCCCGTGAAGTCCTGTGCAGGCGTATTGCAACAGCAGGCGCTCATCACGCCCAGGGGGGTTGCGCTCGACCGCGACTTCATGCTGGTCGACGAAGACGATGACTTCCTCTCCCAGCGCAAGGTTCCCGAGCTTGCGCTCATCCGCACAGCGATCGCCGCGGACGCGGTCACGCTCAGCGCCCCCGGCATGCCGGCCGCCGAGATCCCGCTGGCACTCGCGCCAGATGACGGCAGGCTGGTGCGCGCGACCGTGCACGGAAAGCCCGTCGCCGGTCAGCTCGTCGGCGAGGACCTCGACGACTGGTTCAGCGCCTTCCTGCCCGCTTACAAGCACCACCGTCGCTATCGACTGCTGCGCGTGCGCGAGGATCTGCCGCGCTACATCGGCGAGCGCTACCGGCTACCCGCCGCGTCCAACCGCGTCGGCTTCGCCGACGGCAGCGCCATGCTGCTGGCCAGCGAGCGCTCGCTCGCGCAGCTCAATGACGAGCTGGACGAGCCGGTGCCGATGAACCGCTTCCGCCCCAACATCGTCGTTGACGGCGCCGCGCTGGAGCCCTACGCAGAGGACCACTGGACGGAGCTGCGGATCGGTGCGCTGCACGCGCATGTGGTCAAGGCCTCCGACCGCTGCGTCACCACCGACGTCAACCAGGACACCGCCGTCACCGGCAAGGCCGTGCGCCGCGCGCTCACCACGCGCAAGGGAGTCAACGCCTACGACGAGTCCAACAAGGGCGTGTTCTTCGCGCAGAACCTCAATCACGTCTACACCCCTGGCGTGAGCATCGGCGTGGGGGACGCTGTGCAGGTGCTGGCGCGCAGCGCGCAGCCCAACGTCCACCTGGCCGCGCGCTCGCGCGGCGCCGTGCCGAGCGCTCGCTGAGCACGCGCACGGTCCGTAGCGGGCACGGTTGCGCGCGCGGCGCCCGCTCCACGGCCCCCGTGCTCTTCGGCTGCGCGCGCCCGTTTGTCATACGACGCTCACATTTGTGTCCGGCGTGAGTCCGAGCTGCGCCAACACTGTGCCTTTCTACGAATTTCCCTTGCCTTGACGCACACGCGCGGACTAGCGTGAGCATGTCCTGAAAAAGCGGCCCGGCGGTGCGCTAACACCCCGGGCCCGGCACCGAGTTGCTCAGCCTCGATGCCCGTCGATTGTCCCGCAGCGCCGCCATCTGCGACGTACAGTGGGGCGCGGCTGGGATCGGCGCATGCGCACTCGGCGCCCGAGCCAGAGGAGACGAGATGCCAGACTCGGAGTCCAACCCGCGCGCCACACCGGCCGACACACCGCCCGCCAGCGCCGCGCCGCCAGCTCGGCCACCCGACGAGCTCGTGCTCGCGGCGCTCGAGCGCGCCGCGCGCCACCAGGCACGCGAGACGCCTGCCGTGCCCGCGTGGACGCTGCTCGAGCACCTCGCCATCCCGCGACGCTCCGCCGCCGCGCGCCACGTCAGCGCGCGACTCGCCGCCATGCAAGCAAGCGGCTGGGTGCAGCGCTCGCGCCGCCATGGCGCGCCCACCTGGGAGCTCACCGCCGCCGGCGAGCGTCAGCTGCGCCGGGCGCGCGACAGCGGTGCCCTGGCGGCGCTGCCCGAGTCCCCACAGCACCGCACGTGGCGCATCGCGCACACCGCCGCCGAACAGGAGATCGAACGTTTCCGCGCGGACCTGCGCAGGCGCCTGGAGAGGGCTGCGCAGCTGCTCGACGCGCGCGAGCGCCCGCACTCCGACAGCTGGCTCGAGCTCGGCGAGGAACTGCAGCACGCCTGCCGGCGCCTGGCGTCGGCGAGCTACTGCCTACACGAGTGGGCCGAGCCGGACGACGCGCGCGCGGACATCGACGAGCACATCGAGCCCGGCGACGAGGCTCTCGACGCCCCCCAGCGCGCGCAGCGCCGGGCACGGCGAGCCGGCCGGCGCAACGTGCGCCTGTGGGATGAGCGGCGTTGATTCGACGAGCGTCGCCGATGACCCGTTGCGCTAGGGTCATCGACGAGGTGACGCGCTGACAGCCAGCCACGCCGGGGGCCACGCAGAGCACGGGCGTCCTGTGCCCGTGCCGACGCCCGTGTCCCAGTTCGAGGAGTGGGAGATCGCGTTGCACGGACGGCGCGTGATCTACCGGATCGCCGGCAGCGGACCGCCGATCGTGCTGATCCACGGGATGCTCAACTCCTCCAGCCACTGGCAGGCGGTGGCGCTGGACCTGGCGCGCGAGCACACGGTCATCGCGCCCGACCTGATCGGGCACGGCGACTCGGCGGCGCCGCGCGGCGACTACTCGCTCGGCGCGCACGCCGCCAGCATCCGCGACCTGCTGGCGGCGATCGGCATCGACCGCGCGAGCATCGTCGGGCACTCGCTGGGCGGTGGCGTGGCGATGCAGTTCTTCTACCAGTTCCCCCAACGCGTCGAGCGCCTGGTGCTGATCTCCAGCGGCGGGCTCGGACAGGACGTCAGCCCGCTGTTGCGCAGCGCCGCGCTGCCCGGCACCTCGGCGCTGCTCTCGCTGATCATCCAGCCGCGACTGCTGGGCGCCCTCGCGGGCGCCGGCCAGCGCCTGCGCGACCGCGCGCGCGCCAGCGGCGTGTACCTGCAGGCGATCGCGCGGGCGCTGCGACCGCTGGAGAACGCGGAAGCGCGCAGCGCGTTCCTGCACACGCTGCGCTCGGTGATCGACGTGCGCGGCCAGCGCGTCAGCGCGACCGACCGCCTGTACCTGCTCGAGACGATGCCCACGATGATCGTGTGGGGCGAGCGCGACAACACGATCCCGCTCGCCCACGGCCGGCGCGCGCACGAAGCGATTCCCCACAGCTTCTTCCACACGCTGCCGGGCGTCGCGCACTTCCCGCACCTCGAAGACCCCGACGGGCTCGCCGGCCTGCTGCGCGAGTTCATGCAGCAGACCCACCCTGGGCACATCGAGGACGGCGACTGGGGCGAGGTGCTCGCGCGCCGCTCACCGCGCTCGCGCCGTCAGGCCGTCGCGTAGCGCGCGTCAAGGCAGCTGACCGGCATGCTCACGCGGAGGCACCCGCCCGCCACGCCGGCGGGTAGGGCAGCGGGCTGAGCGTGCCTTCCAGCTGTGCGCGCATCGGCTCGAACGGCGGCGGCAGCGACAGCCCCTCGCCGAGGTGCGCCTCCTCCTCGTCCACCGCGAAGCCGGGGCCGATCGTCGCGATCTCAAACAGCACGCCGCTGGGCTCCACGAAATACACGGATTTGAAGTAGAAGCGTTCGATCACCGGCGTCGGACGCGCGCCCACCCCGACCACGCGCTCACGCCAGCGCTCGAGCTCCTCGGGCAGCGACGCAAACGCCACGTGGTGCACGGTGCCCGCACCCTGGCTGCGGTTGATCTCGGGAGGGGCGGGATCGTATGCATAGAACCCGCCCCTGCGCGCGCCGCGCACCTCCCAGTGCTCTCCCTCTCCCCGCTGAAAGCCTAGCGCCTCGCTGAGCAGTCGTTCGCTGCGCACCGGCGCGTTGCTGTACGCGCGCACGCCCTCGAAGCCTTGCAGCGCGTGCTCGCGCGGGATCTCCGGCGAGTCGGCCGTCAGCGGCTCGTCCTGGGCGTGCGTGGGCACGAACTCGTGCTCCAGGCCCTCGGGGTCCGCGAACAGCAGGCTGCCACCGGACAGCTCGGCCCTGACGCCGTTGGCGGACAGGCGCTCCTCCCAGAACTCCAGCGACTCGCTCGCGGCCACCCGCCAGATGATCCTGTGCACCATCCCCGCGCCGGCCACCCCGCGGGCGGCGCCTGGATACTCGAAGAACGTCAGGTCCATCCCCGGCGAGCCGTGCTCGTCGCCGTAGAACAGGTGATACATGCTCGGTTCGTCCTGGTTGACCGTGCGCTTGACCATCCGCAGGCCGAGCACGCCGGTGTAGAACTCGACGTTCCCAGCCGCGTCCCCCGTGATCGCACTGATGTGATGGATGCCCTCGAGTTGCATCGTGGTGCGCACAGCACTCTAGCCGGCGCGGCCCCATGCGATCATCGTGACGTGCACGATGGGTCGCTCATTCCGCGCTTCGGGCGCGCGCGGCGCGATCCTACGCTGGCGGTGCTCGAAGGCCTGCACCCGCTCAAGCACGCGCTGCGCTTCGACGCCGTCGTGCTGGAGATCGTCACTTCGGACCTCGCCAAGCTCGAGCGCCTGGCCGCCGCCCTCGCGCCCGACGTCGCCGAGCGCATGTGTGCGCGCGCGCTGGAGATTGACGCGGCGGTGTTCGCGCGCCTTGCTCCGCTCGCGCCTGCAACCGGGGTGATGGCGCTCGCCGAGCGCCCCTCGGTCGATGTCCACGCGGTGCTCACCGACCCGCGACCCGCGCCGGTGGTGCTGCTCGAGGACCCTCGCGACCTCGGCAACATGGGCGCGTGCGTACGCGTGGCCGCGGGCGCCGGCGCGGCGGGCGTGCTTACCACCGGCAGCCACAACCCCTGGCACCCCGATGCGCTGCGCGGGGCAGCCGGGCTGCACTTCGCGCTCGCGGTCGCGCGTCTGGAGGGGCTCGAGCGTCTCCACGGGCGCGAACCTCTCCACGGGCGCGAGCCTCTACACGGGCTCGACCGGCCGGTCTTCGCCGTCGACCCCGACGGCGAGCCGCTCGATCCGGCGCAGCTGCCGGCGCGCGCGCTGCTGGCGTTCGGCAGCGAGCGTCACGGCATCGGCGAGGAGCTGCTCGCGTGCGCGGACGCGCGCGTGAGCATCCCCATGCGCGCCGGCGTCTCCAGCCTCAACCTCGCCACTGCCGTCGCCGCCGTGCTGTTCGGTTGGCGCCTGTCCGCACGTGCGGTCACGCAGCTGCGCTGAGCGCTTCGACCCCGTCGAGCAGCAGCCAGTTGCCGCGCAGCGCCGCGCGCGCACACGCGAGCATGCGCTCGGCCGCGTCGTCGCCGTCGCTCTCGGCCATCAGCGCTGCGATCAGCTCACGCGCTGCGCGCGCGTGCTCGACGTCGCGCTGCTCGTGCACGCGGAAGTACTCGCTCGCCGGCCCTTCCGCGCTGTAGCCGTAGTGCGCGCTCAGCCCCGCGAGCTTCGTCGCCGAGATCTCCGGCTGGCTGGCCTCGATCGCGTACAGCACCGCCAGGCGCTCGAGCAGGTCGTGCCCAGCCTCCCACGCGCGCGCGCACGCCCGCGTTTGCGCGAGCGGCTCGCCCCCGGCGGGGGCGACCGCGCACGTGTCCGCCGGTGTGGGCGTGTGTGCCGGGACGTGCGCGTCCGCCGGCGCACAGGCGGCCGCGGCCGCCTGCTGGAACTGCCCCCACAGCTGGACGTGCGCCGCCTCCTCTTGCGCATGCGCGAGCAGCCCCGCGCGATGCGCCGCCGCCACAGGGCTCGATGCTGCCTGCTCGGCGGCGCTGTCTGCTGCCTGCGCGGAGGCACGCGCAAGCGCGAGTACCGCATGCTGGTACTCGCCGGCGTAGCGGGCCAGCTCCGCGGCGCTCAGCTCGCCTGCGCTCCAGCGCTGGTAGAAGGGGTGCTCGAGCACGTTGATCTCGGCGCGAGCCTGATCCAGCCTGGCGATCACGTCCATTGGGCGCTGCCTTTCTGTCGCGGGGTTTGGGGAATTGAGCAGGAGATGCGCTGCGTACGCGGAAACCTACGGAGTTAGCGAAGTCTTTGTCCCCAAGAGGGTGGACCGTCGTCCGGACGTTGTGCGAGGGTCTCGATTCGAGGGGTGGACCCCTACGAGGAGGGGTTGTGTTCGTAATCGTCGTCATCGCAGCGGCCCTCAGTGTGATGGGCCTCACCTTGATGTTCGTGCTCGCGCTGGGGCGCACGGCGGCAATCGCCGACGAAGAGGTCGATCGGATGCTTGCCCAGCGCCGCGAGCGGCCCACCGTCAGGGGCTACCGCCAGAGCTACGCGGGGTTCGCCCGCGCCCACTCGACGATCGCGCGCGAGTCGTCGATCACCGTGCCGTCGTCCAGCACCAGCGTGGGCACCCAGCGGTTGCCGGTCATCTCCTGCACCTCACGCCGCCCGCGCGTCTGGTTGAACACCCCCGGTAGCGGCGCAAACCCGTAGGACTTGATCACCTCCGGGTCGTGGCCCGCGTGCTTCAGCGCGTGGTAGGCGTTCGCGCACGGGTGCCCGCCGGGCCGCGGCGTGGGGAACGTCCCCCAGCAGACGTACAGCTTCACCTGGGCCACACCGGCGCGATCGCGTGCACAGCCGCGAGCCTATCCGATCGAGGCCGGCCACGGTTATGCTGGCTGCCGGCATGAGTGAGGTGGTGCGCACACCGCAGGAGGCGCTGGAGGGTCTCCCTGACTTTCCCTTCGCCGCGCACTTTCGCGAGGTGGACGGGCTACGCCTCGCGCACATCGACGAGGGCGAGGGCCAGCCCGTGGTGTTCTTCCACGGCGAGCCCACGTGGTCGTTTCTGTGGCGCAAGGTGATCCCGCCAGTGCGCGACGGCGGTTTTCGCTGCATCGCCCCCGACCTCGCGGGCTTCGGGCGCTCGGACAAGCCCACCGACATCGGCTTCTACACCTACGACCGCCACTGTGCGCTCGCCGGCACGCTGCTCGAGGAGCTCGACGTGCGCGGCGCGACGGTCGTGGTCCACGACTGGGGCGGGCCGATCGGACTGCGCCTGGCCGTCGAGCAGCGCGAGCGGGTCGAGCGCCTGGTGATCCTCGATACCGGGCTGTTCACCGGCCATCAGCGGATGAGCGACGCGTGGACCCTGTTTCGCGACTTCGTCGAGCGCACCGAGGATCTGCCGGTGGGCTTTCTCGTGCGCGGAGCGTGTAAGACCGACCCCGGCGACGAGGTGATCGCCGCCTACGACGCGCCTTATCCCGATGCGCCCTCCAAGGCGGGCGCGCGCGCGTTCCCGCTGCTCATACCCCGCACGCCCGAGGACCCAGGCGCGCCCGCCGGACAGCGGGTGCTCGACGCACTGAAGGGCGACGCGCGTCCAACGCTGATGCTGTGGGCCGACTCCGATCCGGTGCTGCCGCCCTCCACCGGCGAGCGCTTTGCGGCGGCGATCGGCCGCGAGCCGCCACGGCCGATCGAGAACGCCGGCCACTTCCTGCAGGAGGACCAGGGGCCGCTGATCGGCTCGCTGATCGCCGACTGGCTGACGGCGACCTGAGCGCAGCGTGCGCATCGGTGCACCGGCCGTGCGTGTCAGCGCATCGGTGCGCCAGCCGTGCGTGTCAGCGCGTCGGTGCGCCGGCCTCGGCGTGCGCGCGGGCGGGCGCCACGGCTCACTCCCCGGCTGACTGTGTGATGCGCTGGCGCTCGGGCGCCGGCTCCAGCGCGGGCTCGGAGTGCGCGGCGCGCAATTCATAGCCACGGCGCGCCTCGTGGTCGGCGCCGGCGAGCACGCGGTCGGCCTTCATCGCCCGCGCCATGCCCTCGGAGAGCGCCCGCGGCAGCAGGCTGCCGAGCGTGAACTGGCGCTTGGCGGACTTCGGCACCCACACGTCCACCGTGCCGTAGTGCAGCGCGTCCACGATCGCGTCGGCCACTTCTTCCGGCGTCAGGCTGTGCATCCCGCGTGCTTTGCCGAGGCCCGACCCGAGCTCGGTCTGCACGACGAACGGCATCACATAGCTGATGTCGACATGCGCGCCCATCAGATGCAGCTCGCCGCGCACGGCCTCGCTGAGGCCGACGACCGCGTGCTTGGTCGCCGAGTAGGTGGCGCCGCCGGGCGCGCCGAACTTGCCGGCCTGCGAGGAGATGTTGACGATGTGGCCGCGGTCGCGCGGGAGCATGCGCTCGAGCGCCAGCTTGGTGCCGAGGATCACACCGTGGAGGTTGATGTCGATCATCCGTCGCGCCGTCATGTCGTCCTCGTCGATGAAGCGTCCGATCGGCATGATCCCGGCGTTGTTCACGAGCACATCCAGCGGCCCCAGCTGCGCTTCGGCCTGGTCGAGGAACGCCGTGAACGAGCCCCTGTCGGTCACGTCCAACGCCAGCGCCACCGCGGTGGGGCCGAGCTCGGAGGCAGTCTGCGTGGCGGCCTGGAGGTCGACGTCGCCGATCGCCACGCGCATCCCCTGGCGCAGGAACGCCGCGGCGGTGGCGCGGCCGATGCCGCGCGCGGCGCCGGTGATCGCGGCTGTCTGGCCGGCGAGAATGCGGGGCTGCTTGGCCATCTATGTCCTCCTGGATTGCCGCTGGCGGAAATGCAAACGCAACGCTAGCGCGTTTGGCCACACGGCCAAGTGGTAGTAGTGTGGGTCCATGCCGTACTACAGGCATGAGGGTCAGCGCCTTGCCTACACGGAGTTCGGCGGCGGGCCCGCCGAGGTGACGGCGGAGGGGGTGCGCGGGCGTACGGCCCGCAGCGCACCGGCCAACGCCCGCACGCTGATCCTGCTGCACGGGCTGCTGCTTTCGCAGGAAATGCACCGCCCGCTGGCCGAAGCGCTGGCCGCGCGGGGCAACCGCGTGATCACGCTCGATCTGCTCGGTCATGGCCACTCCGATCGTCCGCGCGACATGTGGCGCTACTCGATGCCCACGTACGGCGCGCAGGTGATCGCGCTGATGGACCACCTGGGGATCGAGCAGGCGGTGGTGATGGGCACGTCGCTGGGCGCCAACGTCGCGCTGGAGGTCGCCTCCCAGCACCCTGGGCGGCTGCGCGGACTGGTGATCGAGATGCCCGTGCTCGACAACGGCCTGTTGTGGAGCGCGCTCACCTTCACACCGCTGCTGGTGGCGCTCACCTTCGGCGAGCCGGCGATGAAGCTGCTCGCGCGCGCCACCCGCGCGGTGCCACGCGGCGTGCTGCCGCACTACGGCAACGTGGTGCTCGACGTCGTGCGCCAGGAACCGGGGCCGAGCGGCGCGCTGCTGCAGGGGCTGTTCTTCGGCCGCATCGCCCCGCCGCGCAGCGAACGCGCCACGTTCACCACGCCCACGCTGGTGCTCGGCCACCCGCGCGACCCCGTGCACCCGTTCTCCGACGCCGACATGCTCGTGCGCGAGATGCCGGGCGCACGGCTGCTGGAAGCGAGCTCGGCGGTCGAGCTGCGCCTGCGCCCGGAGCGCCTGACGGGCGAGATCGCCGCGTTCGTGGACGAGGCGTGGGCGAAACCGGCCGCCAAAGCCGCGCCGCGCCGGGCGCCGGCCAAACGTCGCGCGAAACGCTAACTCGCCGGCGGGAACAGTTCGAGTTCGTTCACGTCCACGTGCCCCGGCGCCTGCGGGGTGCCGACGGCGGACTGCGGCGCCTTGCTGATCCACAGCGTGATGAACGTGAACGTCTTGCTCGATTCGCGCAGCGCGATGCGCAGGTGCTTCTTTTTCACCACCTTCTGCTTGCTCAGGGGCGTCCATTCCGGGCTGGTGATCGAGCTGGGCGCGGTCTGGGCGTCGGTGCCGTAGAACTGGATGGTCATGCCGGGCGTCGAGGTGATCAGCTGCGCGATCGCCACCTTCTGCTGGGACTTGAGGTCGATCAACAGGCCCTCGGCCATGCTCGGCGCCGTCGCCGGGTCGACCTGCGCGGTCCACGCGGTCGAAGGATCGTCGTCGATCGCCAGGCTGGGGTCGCCGAAGGTGCTCTTGGGCAGTTCGTAGGGGTTGTAGGTGGAGGCCGCGTCCGGGTCCAGGAGGATGGCCGTCTGCTGGGATTCTTCGCTGGTTTCGCCGGCCGTTTTCGAGCTCGGCGGCGTCGTGCTGGCCGGCGTCGTGCTCGTGGTGGTGGGGGTGCTGGCTTTCGTTGTGCTCGTGACTTTTCCGGTGCCGCGCGTGCCGCTCGGGGTGGGTGTGAGCGCGGTCAGCGGGATCTTCGGTGGTTTCACCCTGCCCAGGCCGAGCAGGCCTTTGGCCGCTTTCGGTGTCGTCGCCGTGGCGCCTGGCTTGGTCGGCGCCGGCGTACCTGCCGCGGTGCCGGGCGCGGTGGCCGTCGGCGTGGTCGCTTGCGCGACCGTCGTCGTCACCACGCGCGCCTTCGGCGCGCCCTTGTTCAGAGCGGCATATGCCGCCGCCGCCGCGCCGAGCGCGAGCACCAGCACGGCGGCGAGCACCGTGGCCGCTGAACGTGAGCCCACGAGCGCGAGGCTGCCGGGCGCGCCCTTGCCACAGTGCACACACCAGTCTTGGCCGCTCGCCAGCGGCGCGCCGCAGCCGGCGCACGCGCGCTCGGCGGGCGCGGAATCGACAGGCGACAGGGCCACGGTTGATGATTTTAGCCCCGTACGATGTTTCGCCCTGTCGGCTGCAGCTGCTGGTCGAGCTCGAGCTGCCAGTAGTAGCGCGTGAACGTCATGCCCGCCTGGAACTCGCCCACGTGCGCCGCCACGCGCTCGCCGGCCGCCAGGCGCACGATCAGCTCGGGGTAGGTGTGCCCCGGCAGCGCCGCATACATCGGCGCCGGGAAGGCGCCGCCGAAGCGCGTGTTCACGTCGGTGATGCCCAGCCCGATGTCCGGATCGCGGAACACCTGGATGGTCGCCGGCCCGGCGACGCGCAGCGCCTCCATCACCCGCCTGCCGAGCTCGATCAGCTCCTCGTCGTGGACCACCTGGCCCTTGATCGACTCGCCGCCGCGCGACTCGAGCCTCGTGCGCGGGATCGCGTTCAGGCAGCGTCCGTCGCGATCGCCGAGGCAGTCGATCGACAGCTCTGGGCCGCCCATCGCGCGCTGGATCATCACCGGCTCCGCCCGCGGCGCGCCCTGCGGGCGCGCGCAGGCCGGGGCCTGCTGCACGTAGTCCACGAAGAAGCGCGCCTGCGCAGGGTCGTGGGCGAGATGGATCGAACGCGCCCCCGAGCCCCGGCGGGGCTTGACCATCACCGGATAGTCCAGGGCGTCCAGGTCGTCCTCGGGGAGGGCGGTGGGCGGCGAGGGCAGCCCGTGGCGCTGGAGCAGCAGGTGCGCCTCGTACTTGTCGTAGGTCGCGCGGGCGACCGCCGCGCTCGGCACCAGCGCGGGAAGCCGCCCCGCTTCCAGCGCGCGCGCCAGGACCTCGATGTCCAAGTCCGTCAGCGGCAGCACCACGCCGACTTCGTGCTGCTCGCACAGGCGTTGGAGCGCTGGCACATAGTCGGGATCGTCGACCAGCGGCACCGCGGCGCGCGCGTGCGCCGCGTACTGCGCGGGCGCCAGCGGCGAGGGGTCCGCGGCGACGGTGTGCGTCAGCGCCGCAAAGCACGAGACGATGTCGTAGCGCTTGCCCGCGCCGGTGAGCAGCACGGCGCGTGGCTTGGTGCTCATGTGCGCTCCTCTTTGAGCACCGTCGCTCGCATGCTGTGAAGCTGTGTTTCACAGTTTCTGTGAATCACAGCTGTCCCTCCCAGCCACCCGTCTCGCCCTTGTACAGGCCCGCGCCGCCGAGCACGATCGTCAGCGTGCGCCACACGATCTGCAGGTCCAGCGCCAGCGAGCGGTGCTCGATGTAGTACAGGTCCAGCTCGATCCGCTCCGGCCACGGCAGCGACGCGCGGCCGTGCACCTGCGCCCAGCCGGTGATGCCCGGCTTGATCGCCAGGCGCCCGCGCTGGCGTTCGGTGTACTGCGCCACCTGCACCGGCAGCGTCGGGCGCGGGCCGATCAGCGACATCTCTCCGCGCAACACGTTCAGCAGGTTGGGCAACTCATCCAGCGAGGTGCGGCGCAGCAGCGCGCCCACGCGGGTGATGCGCGCGTCGTGCTCGTTCACCGCGAGGCCCGCGCCGAGCCGCTCCGCGCCTTGCACCATCGTGCGCAGTTTCAGCACGTCGAACTCGCTGCCGTGCAGGCCGCTGCGCCGCTGGCGGAAGATCACCGGCCCTCGGCTCTCCAGGCGGATCGCCAGCATCGCCGCAGCCAGCACCGGCGCGGCCACGACGAGCGCGCAGGCGGACACGGCGATGTCGATCGCGCGGCGGGTCACGGCGGGGATTGTGGCAGCGGCCCGCCATGAGACGCACGCGAGCGAGTTCCTGGCCTCAGCGCGTCCCCTCCGCCGCCTCCCACGTGGCCTCGGTTCCGTGGCGCA
The DNA here is from genome assembly GCA_035504435.1 of Solirubrobacteraceae bacterium. Taxonomy (GTDB): domain Bacteria; phylum Actinomycetota; class Thermoleophilia; order Solirubrobacterales; family Solirubrobacteraceae; genus Palsa-744. The sequence continues at coordinate 52,154 of DATJRV010000032.1, read as the reverse complement.
GCCAGTCGCCGAGACCGGCCGCCAGCGAGGCCGTGGTGAGCACGTAGTAGCGGGCCACCAGCAGCCCCCGCCAGCGGATGCGCCCGGCGAGCCAGGCGCCGAGCAAGAGCGCGAGCTGCAGTCCCAGCGTCACCACGTACAGCGCGCGGATGGGGTGGGTGAGGTGGGCGGGGTGGGCGGGTCCCCAATCCCCCACGACGAGCGCTACGTTCAGCGCAAGCGCGAGCACGTGCAGCAGGGGCGTGGCATAGCGCAGCAACCGGTGGGAGAGGATCATCAGCGCGTACCCAGGCGGGTAGCCGCGCGGGGAGAGCATGCCGCCGCGGAGCACGATCGGCCAGGTGTGGCTGGCCATGCGCCGCTTGCGCGCGAACTCGCCGCCGAGCGACGGGACCATCTTCTCGCTGGAGAGCGCCGTCGGCACGTACACGGCGCGCAGGCCGCGCTTGACGACGTTGAATGGCAGCGACAGGTCGTGGCCCATCACGGCGTCCACGACGATATAGCTGTCGCGGCGCGTCGCGTAGATCGCCCCGTTGCCGCCGGTGACAGATGACAGGCGCGACTCGAACGCGCGGAGGGCCAGCTCGTAGCGCCAGTACAGGCCCTCCTGGTTGTCGTCCGTGCCCGCGTCGCCGTCCGCGTAGCGCACCTGGCCGCAGGCGTAGCCGACGCGCGGATCGTTGAACGCGCGCACCAGCTCGCGTGCGGCGTCTGCCCGCCACAGCGCGTTGGCGTCCGAGAAGGCCACGATCTCCCCGCTCGCGCGCTGCACGGCCGCATCCTGCGCGCGGACCTTGCCCGCGCGCGCCAGCTCCAGCACGAGATCCGCGCCGGCTTCCCTGGCCAGCGTCGCGGTCGCGTCCGTGCAGCCGTCGCACGCGACGATCACCTGCAGGCGCTCGCGCGGGTACTCCAGCGCGAGCGCGTTCGCCACCCGCGCCGCGATCACCGACTCCTCGTCGTGCGCCGCGACGATCAGCGACAGCTGCGGGAGCGTCGCGCCGTCGGGCGCTTGGGGCAGCGGGTCACGTCGGCGAAGGGGGAGCACACGTACGAGCGCCGCCAGCGCGACGGCGTAGCCGAGCTGCGTCCACACGATCAGCCCAACACAGATCCAGAATGCGACTTCGACAACGAGCACGAGCGGGATTCTCGCCGACCGCACGGCCAAGCCGGCCAGCGCGGCCCACGCGCGGCTGCGGCGACCACCACAGCCCAGGGCGGCGAGCACCCGCCGCGCTAGGCTGCGGACATGGACTACACGCTCAAGAATCTGCGCGAGACGCCCGACAGCGCGCCGAAGTTCGGCCTGGGCGAACTGGGCGAGGCGCACTTTCCGCGCGAAGCGCTCGACTGCAAGTCGACCGGGCTCGCCTACCACGTGCTCAAGCCCGGCAAGCGCCACCCGTTCGGCCACAAGCACAACCAGGCCGAGGAGGTCTACGTGATCCTCTCGGGCGGCGGGCGCATGCGCCTCGACGACGAGATCATGGAGGTCGGCGAGCTCGATGCGATCCGCGTGGCGCCGGCGGTCAAGCGGGGGTTCGAGGCGGGGCCGGAGGGGATGTCGATACTGGTGTTCGGCCCGCACTACGAGAGCGACGGCGAAATGCTCAAGGACTTCTGGACGGACTAGGCGCGCAGCTGCGCGTACAGCGCGAGCGTGCGCCGCGCGATCACCTCCCACGAATAAGGGCCGTCGGCCGCGTGGCGCGCCGCCGCGGCCATCGCCGTGAGCGCAGCCTTGGAGCCCAGCAACTCACGCAGCGCAGCGTGCAGGGCTGCGCTGTCGCCAGCGGGGAACGTGCGCGCGGCGCCTGTCGCCGCGACCTCGGGGAAGCCGCCCACGTCGCTCAGCAGCAGCGGCTTGGCGAACGCGAGCGCCGTGAACAGCACGCCGGACTGGTCGATCTCGCGGTAGGGCAGCACGACCAGGTCCGCACGGCGGAAGTACGCGGGCAGCTGTGCGTCGGCTACGAAGCGCGGCACGAAGCGCACGCCCGCGGGGGCCTCGGCTTCGAGCCTCGAGACATCCATGCGCGGCGCGCCCACCACCCACAGCTCCGCGTCCTCGATCCCACGCCACGCCTCGAGCAGCACCTCGAGGCCCTTGTACGGGCGCAGCAGGCCGAAGAACAGCACCACCGGCTTGTCCGTCGCGAACGGCGGCGGCATGTCCGCGCCGCCCTCGATCGCGTCGGCGAGGTGTGTGAAGGCGCCGTGTGGGATCACGTGCACGCGCCGCTCATCGACCCCCAGCTCGTCCGTCAGCCGCGCGCGGCCGTGCTGCGAGTGCACGATCACGGCGTCGAAGCGGTCGTACAGCCGCCGCTGCGCCGCCCGCTGCCCCGGCCACGCCTCGCGCGGGAGGATGTCGTGCGCGCTCAGCACCAGCGGACGTCGGGCGCCGACCGCGGAGCGGTCGCTGGGCAGCAACAGGCCGTCGAGATACTGGACGGCCAGCCACTGAAAGTGCACGACGTCGGCGGTGCGCGCCGCGCGCCGGTAGCGCAGCATGTCGGGCACGTGCTCCGCGAGCTTCACCGCGCGCCGGGCGCGCGCGTCGGCGATGTCGGCCGCCAGGCGGTAGAAGTGCTCGTGGCGCACATAGTTGTGCGGCGTGGCGACCATGCCGTGGAGGAAGTGGCTGGTGTACAGCTCGACCTGCGCACCCGCCGCGGCGAGCGCCTGGCAGAGGGCGTGGTCGTAGGGCGGCGTGTAGGCCGAGGGGTCGACGATGTGGACGCGCATGTCGGCGACCGCCGTGGTCTGGCGGGCGCCTAACGCCCGGCGAGCGGCCCCACGTAGCGCAGGAACGGGTCGATCTCGAGCGCGTGCCCGGTCGCGCGCTCGAGCAGCGGGATCGTGTCCAGCCGCCGCCCGTGGCGGTGCACGTGCTCGGCCAGCCACTCCTGGATCGCGCCCACCTCGCCCTTGCGCAGGTCTTGATCGCGCGGCCCGAGCTGTGCCTCCAGCGCCTCCCACAGCTGGGCGGCGATCAGGCAGCCGAGCGCGTAGCTGGGGAAGTAGCCGAAGCTGCCGGCGCCCCAGTGCACGTCTTGCAGGCAGCCGAGCGCGTCGGATGGGACCTCGATCCCGAGCAGCCGGCGCATCGCCTCACGCCAGGCGCCCGGCAGCTCGCTGGTTGGCAGCTCGCCTTCGATCAGCGCGAGCTCGAGCTCGAAGCGCGCGACGATGTGCAGCGGGTAGGTGAGTGGGTCGGCGGACACCCGCACCGGTGTGGCTTCGACGCCGACGAGCGCCGCGTGCAGCTCGGCGGGCGCGACCGCGAAGCCGCCGGCGGCGAGCTCCGCCGCGAGCACCTCGGCGAAGGCGGGGTGGCGCGCGACGTGGTTCTCCCACAACTTGCTCTGGGACTCGTGGATCGACATCGACGTGCCACCCCCCAGGTTGGTGCGCTCGAGCGCCGGATCGACCTGGCGCTCGTACAGCGCGTGGCCGTACTCGTGCAGCGAGCTGAGCAGCGACTCGACCTCACCGTCGCTGTAACGGGTCGTCAGGCGCGAGTCCCCCCTGCCCACCCATGCGGTGAAGGGGTGCGCGGACACGTCCACGCGCCAGCCGCGCGCGTCGACGCCGAGGCGTGCCAGCGTCCCCGCCACCGCGGCCTGCTGTGCGGCCACCGGCACGTGTATCGAGCGACGCGGCGAGTGCGCCCGCGCGTCCTCGACCATCGGCGCCAGCGCCCCCGCGAGCGCGCCGAACAGGCGGCGCAACTCCGCCGTGCTCAGCCCGTAGTCGTAGTCGGCGAGCAGCGCGTCGTAGGTGCTCTGCCCATCCTCGGCCACACACTCTCCGTAGGCGCGCGCGAGCTCCACGTTGCGCGTGAGCGCCGGCAGGAAGGCGGCGAAGTCGTCGTGCTCGCGCGCCACGCGCCAGCTCTCCTGGCCGGCGGCGCTCGCCTGCGCGAGCTCGGCGGCGAGCTCTTCGGGCACGCGGCGGGCGCGCTCCCAGTCGCGGCGGGCAAGGCGCACGACGTCCTGCTCCAGCGCGTCGATCCGCTCGCCCGCGCGCGCGCCGGCGTCGAGCTCGTCCAGCCAGGCGCCGATCTCCGGCGCGGTGGCGCGCTCGTGCGTGAGGCGCGCGAGCGCGCCCAACTGGTGTGCCCGCGCCTCGGCGCCGTCGGCGGGCATCATCACGAGCTGGTCCCAGCTGGTGAGCATCTCGATCGAGGCGAGGTCCGCGAGCTCGGCCAGGCGGCCGCGCAGCTGCTCCAAGGCTGTCATCGCGCTAGAGGGTATGCACGATCGTCCACCGACGCGGCGCGCGGACGTGCGCGCAGCTTGAAAGTAGGGTCTCGCGCGTGGACGAGCTCGAGCTCAGCTACTGCGTCGTGAACACCTCCCAGCGCGCGCTGCTGCTGCGCGGGCTCGACGCGATCGCGCGCGAGCGCGCGGCGCTGCCGTTCAAGACCGAGGTGCTGGTGCTCGACAACGGTTCGCGCGACGGCTCCGCGCAGGCGGCGCGCGCGCACGCGGCGGTGGATGAGACGCTCGCGCTGGACGAACGCCGCGGCAAGGCCGCCAACGACTCGGAGCTGCTGCGCCGCGCGCGCGGGCGCTACGCGCTGCTGCTCAACGAGGACTCCGAGCTGTGCGCCGGGGCGACGCTCGCGCTGTGGCAGGCGCTGCAGGCGCGCCCCGACGCGGCCTGCGCCGGGGCCAAGCTGCTGCGTCCCGACGGCAGCGCCCAGGCGTGCGCGTGGCGCTTCCCGAGGGTCGCCACCGCGCTGGCCGGCGCGCTGATGCTGCACCGGCTGTTGGTCGTGCAGAGCAAGGGGCAGCACACGCGCGAGGTCGACTGGTGCCAGTCCTCCGCGCTGCTCGTGCGCCGCACGGCCGCCGTGCAGGTCGGCTACCTCGACAGCGACTTCTTCGTGTACTCGGACGAGGTGGACTTTGCCCGGCGCCTGCGTGACGCCGGCTGGCGCAGCCTGTACGTGCCGCAGGCGCGCGCCGTGCACCACGAGCAGCTCGCCACCGGAGCGCTACCCGAGCGACGCATCGTCGAACTCGCGCGCGGACGCGACCTGTACATGCGCAAGCACCACTCCGCCGGCGCCGCGCGCGCCGTGCGCTGGCTAAGCGCGTGGAGCTACGCGCTGCGTGCGCTCGCCGCGCTCGTGCTCCCAGGGCACGACCCCCGCCGCTACCGGCGCCACGTCAGCGCGGCGCTGTGGCCAAATCGCGGCGAGGGCCTGCGCGAGGCGGCCGCGGCGTACAACCGCCAGGCGGCCGGTCAGGCGCGCTAGCCGTTCAGCTCGTCGACCACCGCGCCGACGACGTCCGGGTCGAGCTGCGTGCCGGCCACCCGGCGCAGCTCTGCGCACGCCTCGCGCGACGAGCGCGCGGGGCGGTAGGGGCGGTCGGTGACGATCGCGTCGTAGGTGTCGCACGCGGCGATGATGCGCGCCGCCAGGGGGATGCGCTCGCCGGCCAGGCCGTCCGGGTAGCCGCCGCCGTCCCAGCGCTCGTGGCTGGCGCGGACAGCCGGCGCGAGGTGCGCGAACGCGTCGATGCGCGCCACCAGATCGCCGCCGATGGCGGCGTGGCCGCGCATCGTCACCCACTCCTCGTCGGTCAGCGGACCGGGCTTCAGCAGGATCTCGCTGGGCACTGCCACCTTGCCGATGTCGTGCAGCATCGCCGCGTAGCGCACGTCGCGCGCGAGCGCGCCCGGCAGCGACATGCGCCGGGCGATGCGCTCGGCCAGCACCGCCACGTCCTCGCCGTGGCAGGCCGTGTAGTCGTCCTTCGCCTCAACCGTGCTCGTCAGCACCGCCAGCGCGGTCGTGAACGCGCTTTCGAGGTCCGCCAGCAGCCGCGCCCGGTGCACCGCCTCCCCGAAGCTCGACGCGATCGCCTCCACGAGCACCGCGTCGGCCTCCGCCAGCGCGCCGGGGTCGGTGGCCTCGATGTTCAGCACGCCCCACACCGCCCCGTCCACGAACACCGGCACCGCCAGCTCCGCGCGCGGGTCGGTGCTGGGGTCGCGCACGATGTAGTCGGGGTCGGTGCGCGTGTCGGCGATCAGCAGCGTGTGACCCGAGCGCGCGACCTTGCCGTTGACGCCCGTCGAGATGTGCTGCTCGGTGAGCAGGAACTCGGCCATCACCTCCGCGAGCGGGCCGCGGCCGGCCACCAGGCGTAGCACGCCGTCCTCGTCGAGGCGCTGGATCGCCGCCAGGTAGAAGGCGAACGTCTCGTGCAGCTCCTCCACCACCATCTGCGCGAGCTCGTCGATCTCGCTCGTGCTCGCCAGGCGGGCGGTGAGGCGGGCGGACAGCTGCAGCTGCTCGCGCAGATAGGCGACCTCGCCGGTGCGGGCCATGCTCTTGACGCGCGCGTCAGCGCGGTGGCGACGCAGCGCCTCAGCGCGGCGCCGGCGCTCCTTGGCGCCCGCCCGCTGGGAGTGTTTGGCAGCTATCTCCGGCACAGCAGGGCACGCATCGGCCACAAAAGCCGCATTCTTGAGCCAAGAATCGATTGTCTAGACATCCGACCACACGGTCGGCCCACCCTGGGCTCACAGGTCCTTCAGCGGATCCTCCGCGTATGCCTCGACCTCGCCGTGACCGGCGCGGAAGGCAGCCACCCGCCGGCGGGCGTCGGCCGCCAACGCGCGCGCCTGGGCGAGCTCGTGGGCGTGGAAGAAGCGCGTGGCGAGCAGCGCGATCGGCACGAGCGCAAGCCACGCCGCACGCGCCAGCAGGCCCACGAGGCCGTGGCTCGGCAACAGCAGCTCGCCCGACACCGCCACGCCGGCGAGGATCGCGGTCAGCTGCACCAGCCGGCGCCATTCGAAGCCGACCCTGAAGAGGCCGCGCGTGAGCAGGTACATGACCGCCAGCATCGCCGCGTACGCGCCACACAACGCGATGCCGGCGCCGGCGATGCCGAGCGCGGCGCCGCTCGCGGGCACCAGCACGAGCAGCAGCACGATGTTCACCGCGAGCCCGGCGGCGCCCGCGGGGTAGTTGCGCGAGGTCACACGCGCGCGCCCGGCGATCGCGACGAACACCAGGTACAAGCCGTACAGCGCCCACCCAAGCGCCAGCCACGGCAGCGCGCGGTAGGCGTCGAAGTACCTGTGCGCGGCCAGCAGCCGCACGATCCAGCGTCCCACCAGCGCCACCGCGCACACGACCACGCCGGTGGCCAGCGCGTAGTAGGTGGTGACGACGGAGTAAAGGCGCGCGGCTTCCTCGTCGCTGTCGATCGAGTAGGCCAGCGGCGGCCATGCGTACTGGAAGCCGCGCACCAGCACGAACACGACGGTGGCGAGCTTGATCGCGATCGCGTACTCGCCGGCGGCGCCTTTGGAGAAGACCCTGTACAGGTAGAAGCGGTCGGCCACCTGCAACGCGTACACGCTCGCATCGGCGGGCACGGTGGGCAGCCCGAAGCGCAGCATCGCGCGCAGGTCGGCCAGGCGCACGCGCAGCGACACGCGCGCGCGCAGCACCCACCAGAGGCCGAGCACCACGACCGCGGAGGCGCCGAAGTTGCCGAGCAGCAGGCCGCGCGCGCCCTGGTTTGCGAACACGACCAGCGCCACCGTGAACGCCACCGTCATCGCCACGTTCGCCCCCGACGCGTACACGTAGGCGCGCGCACGCGCATCCACACGCAGCTGCGCGTAGGCGATCTCCAGGTTGGTGAACGCCCACAGGCCCAGCACAGCGCAGTCGAACAGCAGCGGGTCGCGGATTCCCACGACCAGCAGCGACAGCGGTCCGGCGAAGACGACGGCCAGCAGCGACGCCAGCGTGGTCGTCCAGGCGACCGTGGCCGTGGCCGTGCGCGCGATCCGCTCGCGCCGCGCGAGGTCCTCGTCGTCGAAGTAGAAGCGGATGAAGGCTTCGCCGACGCCCACGCGCAGCAGGATGCTCACGAGGATCACCGCCGTCAGCAGCGTTTCGGCGACGCCGTACGCCTGGGTGCTCAGGTGGCGCGTGTACAGCGGCAGCATCAGCAGCGCCAGGCCCTTGGCGACGATTTCCCCGAACTGGTAGGCGGCCCCCGTCGTGACCAGCCGCTTGAGATGGCCGAGCACGGCTCAGACGCTGGCCGGGACGCCAGCCAGCCGTTCCTCGCTCGCCCGGCGGCCGTGCTGGCGGGCGAGGGCGACGCCGACCGCCAAGAGCGTCCACGTGAACGGGTCTTCGAGGAAGTCCGCGTAGGTCCACGTGTGCAGCACCAGCGCCGCGAAGCACGCCGCGATCGCGATGCGCGGCGGCGAGCGGCGGGCGTCGGCGAACAGCACCGCGAACGCGCTCACCAGCAGCGCCGCGTACATCGCCAGGCCGAGCACGCCCTGCTCGGCGGCCACCGTCACCGGGATCGTGTGTGACGCCGAGGTCGCGTTCACCGCGTCGCTCTTGCTGTTGCGCTTGTACTCGGTTTCAAACGAGCCCGAGCCGTAGCCCTCGAGCGGCCGTTTGGCGAACAGTTCCAGGCCCCCGCTCACCAGCGTGGTGCGCCCGCTGGTGGCGTTTGCGGCCGAGCCTTTCTGCCCCTTCAGCCCGAAGTGCAGGCTGGCGGGGGCGAGCGCCACGAACGCGAGCGCCAGCACGAGCAGCGTCGCCGCCAGGTACACCGCCGGGCGCACACCCCAGCACCAGGCGCCGAGCACCGCCAGGCCGAGCAAGAGCGCGGCGATGCTCGACTGCGAGAAGCTCGTCACGATCCCCGCGAGCAGCCACGCGAGCACCGCGCCGCCCGCGAGCGTCTCGCGGCGGACGCGGCGAGCGCCGGCGCCTGGCGCGCCGCGCGTCAGCACGACGACCATCACCGCGATCATCACCAGCGCCAGGAAGCGCCCGTAGATGCTCGGGTCGAAGAACACCGAGTTGACGCGGAAGTAGTTGGAGTATTGATCTGCGGCCACCACCTTGGGGTTCAACAGCAGCGACTTGCGGGCGTACTCGACGAAGCCCACGCCCGCGAAGATCACCGCCAGCGTCACCGCCACCGCGAGGCAGCGAGCGATCAGCCGGCGCGTCCAGCGCGCGTCGCGGAGCATCAGGAACAGCAGCGCGAACGGCAGGTAGAAGAAGACGATGTTCTCGAGCGCCTTCACGCGGTCGCTCGAGTAGCTCACCTGCAGCACGTACAGCGCGATCGTCGCCAGCAGGATGCATTCCAGGCCGCGCGGAGTCAGCCACGAGGATGCGCGCGTGAGGCTCGGGCGCGGCCCGCCCGCCCGCTCCCCCGCGTGATCCCAGTCCTCCACGCGCGCGCCGTCCACTGCGGGCCGCCAGCGCGCCAGCAGGCGCGGCAACAGCAGCGCGAGCGTGCCTGCAGCCACCACCAGGTACAGCGGCACGAGCAGGTTGACGGTGCGCCCGTCGGTGGCGATCGGCACCCGGAACGGCAGCGTGAACACCGCCAGCGGCGCCAATGCGTCAGGGTGCCGGCGGATCACCGGGACGAGCGCCGCGATCGCCACCAGCGCGACCGCCGCCAGCAGCGCGAGCGTGCCGGTGCTCGGCAGGCGCGTGGCGAGCGTCACGTTCACGGCGCCACCAGCGTGATGCTCGCGGTCGAGTACACGGGGCTGTGATGGCTGAGCTCGATGCGCACGCGGTATTCACCGGCGGGGGCGCGCGCGCCTTCGTTGAGCGGCTCGATAATCGGCAGCCCGTGCGGGCTGTGCGTGAGCGCGAAGCGCCGCGCGGTGCCGCGCCGCCCGTTCCAGCGCAGCGAGAAGGTCTTGTAGCGGGCGACCGGGTGCTCGCGCACGAGCGTCGCGACCGTGTTGCCGGCGGAGTCGATGATCGTCACGGTCACGGCTTCCGCGTGCTCGAGCTTGAAGCCGATCGCCGCTTCTTTGACATGCCCGCTCGGGTACGGCGAGAAGAACGGCGTGAGGTCGAATTCCTGCACGGCCGTCGGCGTGTGCTTGAGCCGTTGCGTGATCAGGAACGCCGCGAAGCACGCGAGCACCAGCGCCGCGAACACGATCCGCGCCAGGGGATCGGCGCCTGGGCGGGTGCTCGGCTGGACGGGCGCGACGTCGTGCGGCGGGGCAGGCGGGGAGGCGGGTGGGGCTGCGTTCTCCACGCGTGCGGTCGCCCCGTTCAATCCTCGCCGCCGAGCGCGAAGCGCTCGACGGTGTCCGAGCGCAGACCCAGCCGCAACGTCTCCAGCGAGAGCACGTCGGCGGGCGCGATGTTGCCGAGGTTGCACTCCGTGCCGAAGCGCTTGAGCAGCCACACCTGCTGCGCGCGCAGTGGCGCCTCGAAGATCAGGCGGTCGGGGTCGATCGCGTGCACGATCTCGTCGATCAGGCCCGTGCGCACCTCGCCGGTCGCCCGGTAGATGCCGGCGGTCCCCGACTCGCGCGCCTCGGCGATCACCTTCCACGCGCCGGCCTGCAGGTCGCGCTCGATCTGCTCGACCCACACGTACGGCGCCATGATGAAGTCGGTGTCCTTGCTGCCCACCTCGGCGAGCACGACGAACTCGCGCGACAGCCGTTCGATCAGCTCGCGCTTGCGCTCCCCCGGCAGCGGGATGGTGCCGTCGGAGACCTCCACGTGGCGCAGGCCCAGCTCGCGCAACCACGCGACCAGGCCGTCGACCCTTCCCTGGCGGATCGCCAGCTCGGTGAGCGTTCCGCCCAGCACGACCGGAATCTCGTTGTCGGCCAGCAGCCGCAGCTTGGGTCTGAGGTTGGCGCTCACCAGCGCCGTGCCCCAGCCGAGCTTGACGATGTCGATGACCTCGCCCGCGACCTCCAGCAGACCCTCCACCTCCGCCAGCGAGAGGCCGCTGTCGAGCACGTGCGTGATGCCGTGCTCGCGCGGCTTGACCGACCGCGGCGGGATGTCCAGGAAGGCGCCTATGGGTTCTGCCCGGCTCGGTCGGCGCCGACGATCACCACCACGTTCGCCGAGCCGGCGAGCGCGGTCACGCCCGCTTCGATGGGCAGCACGTGCGCGATTCCCAGCGAGCGTGCGACGGCCCCCGCTTCGGCCTGGTGGCCGCTGACGTACTCGACCACGCTCACCTGCCCGGAGCCTGGCGGACGCCCGCTCAAGGCCGTCGCCTGGGAGTAACCGCTCTGCTGCAGCGCGCTGGCCGTGCGGTGCGCAAGGCCTTCCACTTCGGTTGCGTTGAGCACCACCACGCTCGTTTCCGCCGGGCTGACCGCCGGCGTTTGCGCGGCGGTGGCGTGGTGCGCGTGCGTGCGTGAGCGCCCGTGCACGCTGCGCACGCTCGCCGCGTTGCTCGCGGTTCCGTGGTGGGAGGACCCGCCCACCGCGCCGATCGCAATTGCCGCCACAGCGCCCGCCACGACTGCCGCGCCCGCCAGCAGCACGAGCACGCGCGCTCGCCGCGGCGCCGGCCTGGCGGCGTACACCGAGCGCTCGCCCAGCGGCGGCGCGCTCGCCGCGCGGGCTTGGGTGGAGCTGGGTAGCGAGGTGCCCGGCGGGGGCGCCGGCGGGGGCGGGAGTCGCGCGGGCGTGCCTGCGGCGGCTGCCGGCACTCGGGGCGCCGCGCTGGGAGGCGCCGACGCGGCGGGCGCGGCGCTGGCAGGCGCCATGTTGGGGGGCGCGGCGCTGGGAGGCGCCGCGCTGGGAGGCGCCGACGCGGCGCTGGCAGGCGTCACAGCGGGGGGCGCGGAAGCGGACGCCGCCGCGCTGGCCGCTGCCGTGGCGGGCGGCGGCGGCACCGGCGCGCGCGGGTCGGCGACCGTGGGCGTGGGCGGACCGGCGGTGAGCGGGCGGCTCTGTGCGACGCCGGCCGCCGACACCGGGGCGCCGAGCGGTGTGGCCGGAGCGCCACCCGCGTTCACCGCCCGGCCCGTGGGCACTGCCATGGGCGTCGCCGGCGTGCCGGGGAGGCCGGACGGGGGCCTCGGCGTCCCGGTGGCCGGGGGCGGCACGCCCGGCGCCGGAGGGATGGGCGATGGGGCGCCCGACGCTGCCACGGGGACAGGGGACGGCATGCCTGGCGTCGCGGGCATCGCGCCGGGCACGGCTGGCGTCGCGGGCATGGCGCCGGGCACCCCCGCGACGCGCGTCGCGGGCGCGGCGGCAGCGGCGGCGGCTGCCGCGGGGGCTTGGATCGGCACGCCGCTTGGCGCCGCGCGCGCCGGCGGCCCGTGCCCTTGTGGATAGGCGCCCGGCGCCTGCGGCTGGACGCGCATGGCGGCGGAGGCGGTGACCCGCTGCTCGAGCTCGGCGGCGCGCTCGGGTGCGCGTCCGGCCCACTCGCGCAGGCGCTTGAGCTCGCGCGCCTGGGAGAAGACCAGCAGCGCGAGCAGCGCGATGCCCACGAGCGCGGCGAACGCTGCGATCGCGCCGATCTTCGTGAACGTGCTCGAAAGCGACAGCGCGAGCGGCAGCAAGCTCATGAAGGCTGGGAGTGTACGAGGGGGATGCTCGACTCGATGCCGGTGCGCTCCGCCGTGCCGTTGCCCAGCACGCGCGTGGGGGTCCCGTTGCGCTCGCTCTCGTGCGCCGGCGCGCCTGGCGTCCTGCGCGCTGCGACCAGCTCGGAGACCTTCGCCGCGAGTCCCGCCGCGTCGCCCTCCAACACCAAGAGGCCGATCTCCGCGAACATCGTCTCGACCTGGTCCGCCGCCAGCGGCTCGCGCTCGGCGAGCATGATCTTCTCCGCGGCGGTCGGCGTACGCCGCTCGTAGTCGTTGAACAGCTCCTCGTGCAGCTTCTCGCCCGGCCGGCGGCCGATGATCTCGACGTCGATGTCGCGGTCGGGGTCCAGCCCCGAGAGGTCGATCATCGCGCGGGCGAGCTCCACGATGCGCACGGGCTCGCCCATGTCCAGCACGAACACCTGCGCGCTGCGCCGCGGGCGCATGCGGGCGAGCGCGTCGTCCTCGGCGACGTCTTGGGAGAGGGAGAGCGAGCCGGAGCGGATGATCAGTTGCACGGCCTCGGGGATGGTCATGAAGTAGCGCGTCATGCGCTCGTCGGTGACCGTCACCGGGCCGCCGCGTTCGATCTGGCGGCGGAAGATCGGCACCACGCTGCCGGAGGAGCCGAGCACGTTGCCGAAGCGCACGGCCGAGTAGCACGTGTCGGGGAAGCGGGCGCCGGCGGCCTCGAGCGCGAACTCGGCGAGCGCCTTGGACGCGCCCATCACGGTGGCGGGCGCGACCGCCTTGTCGGTGGACACGAGCACGAAGCGCGCGACGCCGCTCTCGCCGGCCACCTGGGCGACCACGCGCGTGCCGATCGCGTTGTTGCGCACCGCCTCGACCGGGTTTTCCTCCATCAGGCCGACGTGCTTGTAGGCAGCCGCGTGGAACACGATCGCGGGCCGGTGTTCGGCGAACACCTCGCGCATGCGCTCGCCCTCCTTGCAGTCGGCCAGCACCGCCGCGAGCATCGACGCCGGCACGTGGCGCTCGTCCTGCAGCTCGCGCTGGATCGCGAACAGGTTGTCCTCCGCGTGGTCGAGCAGCACGATCCGGTAGGGCTCCACGCGCGCGATCTGGCGGCACAGCTCGGCGCCGACGGAGCCGCCGGCGCCGGTCACGAGCACGACCTGCCCGGCGAGATACGCGCCGACCTGCGCGAGCTCCATGTGCACGGGCTCACGGCCGAGCACGTCCTCCACGCGCACCTCGCGCATCTGCCTGGCGAGCGTGCCGCGCGTCTGCAGCAGCTCGAAGACGGTTGGCAGGGTGCGCACGGGAATGCCGCGCTCGCGACACTCGCGCACGATGCGCGCGCGCGTGGACCCCGGCGCGGAGGGGATCGCGATGATGACTTCGTCGGGCTCCGCCTCGTCGAGGATGCGCGGCAGGTCCGCCTCGGTGTCGCCCCGCACGCGCAGCCCTTCGATGCGCAGATGGCGCTTGGCGGGATCGTCGTCGAGGTAGCCCACGGGCGCGAGGCCGAGCTCGCGGTTGCGCATGATCTCGCGCGCCACCAGCCGCCCGCCCTCGCCGGCGCCGGCGATCAGCACGGTGCGCACGCTCCTGCCGTTGGCGCCGAACGCCGCCAGCGGCCGGCGCTCGTACAGGGAGCGCGCGAGCGCGCGCACGCCAACGAGAAACACGAGCGCGAGCAGCGCGAACAGCACGATCACGCCGTTGGGCAGCGCCACGGCCACGGCGCTCTCGCGCACGTGGTGGTGGATCGGCGTGGCGCCGGGGATCGGCACGTAGCGGTGCACCGGCCGCAGCACCTCGACGGCGGCGACCGACAGCAGCACGATCGCCACGACCGCGCGCACCACGGCCTCGTAGTCGCGCTGGCCGGCGTAGCGCCAGCGGCGCTGGTACACGCGCGCGATCACCAGCACCGGCAGGCTGCCGAGCAGCACCCACCAGATCGTGTCGGCGCGCAGCTGCGCGTATTCCCGCGGCGGCCCACTGTCGAAGCGCAGCTGGAAGGCGAGGTAGTACGCGGCCGCGACCAGAGCCCCGTCCACAGCGAGCTGTGGCAGCGAGTGACGGTGCAGGGGCAGGGCCGCCGAGCGGATCCGTCGGCGCATTGTGAGGATTGTATGCCGCAACGTGGACCTACAACCCCCGGTCAGCTCCCGTGTGGCGGCGAGAGCAGCAGCTCGACGAGCACGCGTGGGTCGCGGCGCACACGCTCGCCTGCGCGCGCGCCTCGCGCCTGAGCGCTGCCGCTGGCGGCGGTTGTCGAACGCGCGGCCAGCTCGAGCTCGCCGGCCGCGTGCAGGTTGCGCAGGCGTCCTTCGGCGATCAGGCGCTCGTCGACTGCGCCCAGGCGGCCTTGGAAGGTGGTGTAGACGGGCGTGCCCAGCGCAACCGCCTCGCGGTTCATCGTGCCGCCGGCGGAGATCACCAGGTCGGCGTAGGCGATCAACGACTGCGCGTCGATCGCGCGCTCGGGCACGACGAAGCCGCCCATCCGCGCCAGCTGCTCGCGTTGGGCGTCGACGCGCGGCAGCACGACCGTCTGCACGCCGTCACTGGCGCCCGACGCGCGCAGGCGCTCTAGCACCTGCGCGAACAGGTCGTTCTCAAAGCGGTGGTACAGCGACAGGATGGGCGGGGTGCGTACGACCACAATCGGCCGTGCGGGGTCGAGCGCCAGCTCGGCGAGCACGGCCTCCTCGGGCTCGAAGTCCGCCAGGTAGTACTCCTCCTTGAGCCCCTCGTACGCGCGCACCTTGCCGCGCGCACCGTAGCGATGCAGGCGCTCGGGCGGGATCGCCGCCGGCACGACCACAGCACGCGCCAGGCGGCAGTTGACGTGGTGCTGTATGGCCGCCCACTCGTAGTCGAACATCGTTGCGCTGGGGATTCCCAGCAGCGCCGCGGCGACGTTGACGTCGTTGGAGCTGTGCCCGAGCGCGATGTCGAAGCGCCTGCCGCGCGCGAAGCGCACGAGCGCGGCGGAGCGCGCGGCCAGGCCCGCTGCCTTGGCGGCGAGGCGCCCGCCGCGGTGCTGGCCGATGGTCGTGTGCTCGATCCCGAAGCGTTCGCACAGCTCGATCGTCTGCGCGAACTCGCGCGCGGTCACGTGCACGTCGTGTCCGTCGGCCCGCAGGAGCTCGATCAGCGGACGCATGACGAGCACGTGCGGGCTGTTGGTGAGGTCGATCCAGACGCGCATGGGCGGGACGGTATCGTTGCTCGGCCGATGCTCGTCCTCGCCTCGATCTCCGAAACGCTGGTCAACGAAAGCTCGCACTTCGTGCGCGACGCCGGGCTGCCGGGGATCTTCGCGCTGATGGCGATCTCCAGCGCGTGCATCCCGATCCCGTCGGAGATCGTGATGCTGTTCGCGGGCTTTGCCGTTGCCGACCCCGGTCAGAGCTCCTCCCACCACCACCTGACGCTGGTGGGCATCGTGCTCGCGGGGCTGCTGGGGACGATGGTCGGCTCGTGGATCGCGTACGCCGTCGGCCGCGGCGGGCGCCTGGAGTTGCTCGAACGCCACGGCGCCAAGCTGCACATCGGTCCCGCCCAGATTGGCCGTGCTGACCGGTGGTTCGCGCGCTACGGGGAGATAACCGTGCTGTTCGGGCGCCTGGTGCCACTGCTGCGGGCGTTCGTGTCGCTGCCGGCGGGCGTGTCGAAGATGCCGCTGGTGCGCTTCACCGTGTACTCGTTGATCGGCGCCGTCCCCTGGGTCCTCGGGCTGGCGCTCGCCGGCGAAGCGTTGGGCAGCGAATGGACGAGCGTGCGCAAGGGCTTCGAGTACGTCGACTACACGGTCGTCGTGCTGGTCGTCGTGGGCATCGCCTACGCGATCGTGCGCCGGCGCCGCGCGGCGGTCGCGGCGTCATCGTAGGTGGATGCGGTTGGCTGAGGGCGCCCTGCCGCGTCGCCATGCGCTTGCGCTGGGCCTCTTGCAGGGGCCTACCGAGCTGCTGCCGATCTCATCCTCCGCGCACACCGAGCTCGTGGCGTGGCTCGCGGGCTGGCCCTACGCGCACCTGCAGGGCGAGCGACGCAAGTCCTTCGAGGTGGCCCTGCACGTGGGCGCCGCGCTCGCGCTGGCGATCCACATGCGCGGCGAGCTGGCGCACGCAGCGCTGCACCTGAGCCGCCGCCGCGCGGGGGTGGTCGCGCTGTCGATCGCGCCGCCGGCGCTCGCCGGCTATGTGCTCGAGCGCCCGATCGAGCGGCGGCTGGGTGGTCCGCGCTCGATCGCCGCCGGCCTCGTGGCGGGCGCCCTGGCGATGGCGCTCGCCGACCGCCGCGCGGGGGAGCGAGCGGCGGAGGACGCGCATGCCGGCGACGGGCTCGCGCTCGGGCTCGCGCAGGCCGCGGCGCTGATCCCCGGCGTGTCGCGCAACGGGGCGACGCTCGCGGCGGCGCGGGCACGGCGCTTCGATCGCAGCGGCGCGCAGACGCTCTCCTGGCACGCGGCGCTGCCGGTGCTGCTCGGCGCCGGCGTGTTGCGGGGGGCACGCCTGCGCCGGGTTGGGCTCGCGCACGAAGAGCGCGCGGCGCTGGTGATCGGCAGCGCGAGCGCGCTGCTCTCCACGCTGGCGAGCGCGCGGCTGCTCGACCGCCGCCTGCGCGCCGGCCAGTCGCTGCTGGCGTGCTCGCTCTACCGCTGTGCGCTCGCCGCGCTCGTGCTATCGCGCGTAGCGCGTGAGACGACGCGCACAGCGAGTTAGCGCCGACCTGCGAGCGGCGCACAATAGAGGCGCATGACTTTGCTCGGGACCGTCATCGGCGGGCGCTATCGCCTGGAAGCTGAGATCGGGCGCGGCGGGATGTCCACCGTGTACCGCGCGTTCGACACGGTGCTCGAGCGCCCGGTGGCGATCAAGCTGATGCACCGTGAGATCGCCGCCGACTCCGACCAGCTGGAGCGCTTTCGCCGCGAGGCGCGCTCGGTCGCACAGCTCAGCCATCCGCACGTGGTGACCGTCATCGACGCCGGCGAGGAGCCGGCGCACGACGCCTATGTGGCGCACGACGCGCACACCAATGGCGCTGGGGGCGCGCCGTACATCGTGTTCGAGTACGTGCAGGGCCAGACGCTCAAGGACGTCATCCGCGAGCAGGGGCCGCTGGACATTCCCGAGGCGATCGCCTACGCGATCGAGATCGCGCGCGCGCTCGGCGCGGCGCACGAACGCCACATCGTGCACCGCGACGTCAAGCCGCACAACGTGCTCATCACCGACGAAGGCGCCGCCAAGATCACCGACTTCGGGATCGCGCGCACGCTCACCGAGGAAGGGCTGACGATGGCCGGACGCGTGCTCGGCACCACCGACTACGTCTCGCCCGAGCAGGCGCTCGGCCACCCGGTCACCGGCCAGTCGGACCTGTACTCGCTGGGCGTGGTGCTGTTCGAGATGCTCACCGGGCAGGTCCCGTTCCACGGCGATTCGCCGGTGGCGGTGGCGATGAAGCACGTGCGCGAGCAGATCCCCGACGTGCAGCAGCTGCGCCCCGAAATCTCGGCCGCCACCGCGGCGGTGCTCGATCGCGCCGTCTCCAAGGATCTCGCGCGCCGCTATCCCGACGCCGCCAGCATGGCCGCCGACCTGGAGGACGTGCTCGCCGTGGAGGCCGCGCGCAGCGGGCAGACGACGGGCGAGGTGACGAGCGTGCTGCGCACGCTGCCGGGACCGGCGCGCCGGCGCCTGCCCTGGCGGATGCGCCATCCCGCGCGCTGGCTCGCCTCGATCGCGGTGCTGATCGCGGTGGTGGCGACCACGCTCGCGGCGCTCGCCGGGCACACCCACCGCGGCCCTGGGCTCTCGCCGGGGATCGTCGCGCACGCGGGGCTCGTGCCCGTGCAACTCTCCAGCTCGGCCGCCAACAGCTACAACCCGTTCGGCACCGGCCCCGAAAACCGTGACCAGGTGGGCAACCTGGTGGACGGCGACCCCAACACCACGTGGAGCACCGAGCAGTACTACGAACGCGCGCTCGGCAAGCCCGGCACCGGCATCTACCTGGACGCCGCCCCCACGGTGCTCGCCAGGGCGCTGGAAATCCAGACCCCCACGCCGGGGTTCGCCGTGCAGGTGTACGTCGCCGACCGCATCGACCTCGAACTGCCGTACGGCAACTCCACGTCGCTGCGCGCGCGCGGCTGGCAGGGACCGGTGGGCGCGAGCGAATACGTCCACAGCGGCGAACGCATCGCCCTGAGGCTGTCGGGCCACTCGCATCGCTACTACCTGGTGTGGCTGACCTCGCTGCCAGCGGGCATGGAATCGGCGACGCTCAACGAGCTGACGCTGTTCAAGTAGGCTCCGCCGCCCGAGCCGCTCCGCCGGCCGCGCGCCCGCGGGGCGCGTCTCAGCCGGTGAGCGCGCGGCGGCGCGCGTGGCGCTCGAGGCCCAGACGGCACAGCCGGTCGAGCAGCTGCGGGTAGGGCACGCCGGAGGCATCGAGCAGCTTTGCGTACACGCTCGTGGGCGTGAAGCCGGGCATGGTGTTGAGCTCGTTGACCAGCACGCTGTCCCCGTCGACAAAGAAGTCCACGCGCGCGAGCCCCTCGCAGCCGGCAGCCAGGAAGGCGTCGGCAGCCAGGCGCGTCAGGCGTTCGCGGGCGGGCGGCGAGATCCCCGCGGGGATCTGCAGCTGCATCCCGCCGGGCACATACTTGGCCGCGTAGTCGTAGAAGTCGCCGGCGAACACGATCTCGCCCGCCTCCGACACGAACGCCAGCTCACCGGGCTCGCCTTCGCCGTCCAGCAGCCCCAGCACGCCGCACTCGACCTCCAGCCCGCCCGCCGCCGCCTCGATGATCGCCAGCTCGTCGTGGGCGAATGCCTGCTCGAGCGCCGCGCCGAGCGACTCGGCCTCGAGCACCTTGACGATGCCGACGGAGGAGCCGAGGTGCGCCGGCTTGACGAACACCGGCAGGCCCAGCTGCGCAGCCCGCGCGAGCACCTGGCCCGCTTCGTGGAGGAAGCGCTCGCGGCGCACCCCCAGGTAGTCCACCTGGGGGATTCCGCGCGCGGACATCAGCTCCTTGAACAGCACCTTGTCCAGGCACAGCGCCGAGGCGGCTACGCCGGCGCCGACGTAGGCCACGTCCAGCGTCTCCAGCACCCCCTGCACGGTGCCGTCCTCCCCGAACGGGCCGTGGAGCACCGGGAAGGCGACGTCGGCCCCCAACAGGCCGCCGGCCGGTGTGAGGCTGAGCTCACGCCCATCCGTGCGCCACGCGCCGTCGCGGCCGATCTCGACCCAGACGACCTCGTGGCCCGCTTCGATCAGCCCGTCGCGCACGGCCGCGCCGGAGGACAGCGACACCTCGTGCTCGGACGAGCGCCCGCCGGCGAGCACCACGACCGTGAGCATCATTCGCCGGCCGCGGCCGGCGGCGTGGTGGTGGTCGTGGTCGTCGTGGTGGTGGTGGTCGGCGTGCTCGTGGTCGGCGTGCTGGTGGTCGGCGTGACGGCCGCGCCGAGCACGATCGTCACGGTGGTCCCCTTGCGCGCGCGCGCCCCGCCCGCGGGGCTCTGTTCGAGCACGCTGCCCACCTGGGCGGCTTCGGTGCTTGGGCGCGACTGCGTCTGGACCTTGAAGCCGGCTTTGGTGAGCGCCGCCGACGCTTGCGCTTCGCTTTTGCCCTTGACTTCCGGCACCGTCACCTGCTTAGGCGCCTGCGCGACGGTCAGGTTGACCTTTTCGCCCGCGCGCGCGGAGCTGCCGGCGGCGAGGGATTGTGCGAGCACCGTCCCTGGGCTTTGCGTCGTGGAGACGCGCTTGCTGACCTTGCCGAGCGACAGTTCGGCGTTGGCCAGCGTCGCTTCGGCTGCTTCGAGGCTGCCCCCTGTCACGTCCGGCACGCGCACCGGTGGCGGGCCACTGGAGACGAGCAGCGTGATCAGCCGGCCTTCGCGCACTTCCGTTTCCGCCGGCGGCTGGGTGCCGATGACGACGCCGGCGGGGACGGTCTTGCTCGCTTCCAGCTTGGTTTGCGTGCGGTAGTGCGCATTGTGCAGCAGTTTCACCGCCTGCGCCGCCTGCTGGCCGGAGACGTCGAGCAACGGCGCGCTCGCGGGGCCACTGGAGACGACGACCTGCACCCGGCTGCCCTTCTTCACGTTGCTGCCGGCGAGCGGTGACTGGCTGATCACCGAGCCGGAGGGGACGGTGGGGCTGGCTGCCTGCGAGGCGACGGGCTCGAGGTTGGCGCTGTGCAGGGCGCTCAGTGCCGCCTGTTCGCGCTCGTTGACCACCGAGGGCACGCTCACCGTCCCGCCGGCGCTCTGCTGGGTGAGCACGAGCGCGACGGCCGCCGCGGCGATCACGAGCAGCGCCGGCAGCGTCCACGCGAGCACGCGCCCGAGCCGGCGGCGGCCGGCGGGGGGCGGCGCGCCGCTCTCGATCTCATAGCGACCGGTGTCCGGCTGGGCGAGCAGCAGCGAGCCGGCCCCGACGCGCGGCGGCGGTTGCGCAGGGGGATGGGCGCGGTGGATGTGGCCGTCGGCGAGCGTCGTTGCGGTCGCGCCCGACAGGGCGGGCAGCGCCTGGCGCTCGTGTTCGAGCGCGGCGATCAGCTCGTCGGCGTCGGCGTAGCGCTGGGCAGGGTCCTTGGCGAGCGCGCGCAGCACGACGGCGTCCAGCGAGGCGGGCAGGCCCGGCCGCAGCGCGCTCGGCGGGAGCGGCTCGGCGGAGACCTGCTTGAAGGCGATCGCCACCGCCGTCTCGCCCTCGAACGGCACGGCGCCGGTGAGCAGCTCGTACAGGATCACCCCGACCGAGTACAGGTCCGAGGCCGCGCTCACCATGTGCCCCTGCGCCTGCTCGGGCGACAGGTACTGGGCGGTGCCCATGATCGAGCCGGTGAGCGTCATGTCCGACGCGCCCGCGCGCGCGATCCCGAAGTCGGTCACGCGCGCGCGGCCCTCTTCGTCGAGGATCACGTTGTGGGGCTTCAGGTCGCGATGGATGACACCGCGGCGGTGCGCGAAGCGCGCGGCGCGCAGGATCTGTACGACGATGTCGATCGCCGCCGCCGGCTCGAGCGCGCCGCGTTCGCGCACGATCGTCTTCAGCGAACGTCCGGCGACGTACTCCATCGCGATGTAGTACGTGCCGTCCCACTCGCCGCGATCGAAGATCGCGACGATGTTCGGGTGCGACAGCCCCGCCGCGCTGGATGCCTCGCGCCGGAAGCGCTCGACGAACTCCTGGTCTTCGGCGAAGTGGTGGTGGAGCACCTTCACCGCCACCTGCCTGCCCAGCAGCTGGTCTTCGGCTAGGTACACGTCGGCCATGCCACCGGAGCCCAGGCGCGAGAGCACGCGGTAGCGGCCGTCGATGATCGTCTCGGGAGCGATCATTTGAGCAGGCTTTCGATGACTGCCCTGGCCACCGGCGCCGCGTACGTCGCGCCTTCGCCGGGGACCGCCTGCAGCGTCACCGCCAGCGCCACCCGCGGGTTGGCGGCGGGAGCGAAGGCGATGAACCACACGTTGTTGATGGCGTCGCCGAACTGCGTTTGGGCGGTGCCGGTCTTGCCCGCCACCTGGACGCCCGGGATCTGCGCCGCGGTGCCCGTGCCTTCGTTGACGACCGCTTCCATCATCGTCCGCACCGCACCGGCGGTCGATCGCTTCATCACCACGGATTGCACGCGCGGGGTGATCCGCTGCACGGTCGCGCCTTCGGCGTCGACGACCCGCTGGGTGAGGTGCGGGACCATCAGCGTGCCGTGGTTGGCGACCGCGGCTGCCACCTCGGCCATCTGCAGCGGCGTGACCTCGAGTTTGTCTTGGCCGATGCCCATGCGCCCGACGTCCACCTGCGGGCTGGTGGGCGCGACCACGCGTTCGCCTTCGTGCTCGCCGCTGACCGACATTTCCCGCGCCGGGTAGTCGAGTTGCGGCTCGCGGTCGAAGCCGAAGCGCTGCATGTAGCGCGCGAGCGTGCGCTTGCCGAGATGCTCGGCGACCTGGGCGTACACGGTGTTGACCGAGTGCACGAGCGCCGTCGTGAGCGTGATCGGCCCCCAGCTGAGGTCGTCGTCGTTGTGCAGCGGCACCCCCGAGACGAGGATCCCGTTTTCGCCGTTGACGATCGATTCGGGCGTGTACGCGCCGGTGTCGATGGCGGCGGTGGCGGTCACGATCTTGAAGGTCGAGCCCGGCGCGTAGCCGAACTGGGTCGCGCGGTTGACCTCCGAGCTGGTCGGCGGGTCGGCACGCATTTCGCGTTCCTGCTTGGCCTTGCGCGTCCGCGAGCGCAGCGCGTTGGGGTCGTAGCTGGGCGTGGAGGCCATCACCTGCACGGCGCCGCTGCGCGGTTCGATCGCCACCACCGCGCCGTCGTGTTCGCCGAGTGCGGCGACCGCGGCGCGCTGCGCGGCCGGCACGAGCGTGGTGATCACCTTCTCGCCCTGCGGTTCCTTGCCCTGCAGCTGGTTGAGCACGCTCTGCAGGTCTTGGCTGGTCTGTTCGCCGCTCAGTTCTTTGTTGCGATAGCGCTCCAGGCCGGCGTCGCCGAGATCTTCAGGCTGCAGGAAGTCGTAGCCGATCGGCGCCGCGAACAGCCGTCCGGTGGGGTAGAAGCGCTGGTAGGCCCCGCCCACTTCGCGCACGCTGTGCGCGAGCACGGTGCCGTCGGCGGCGAGGATCGCCCCGCGTTCGGTGCGCTCCTCGCGTAGCAGCGAGCGTTTGTTGAGCGGGTTTTCACGCAGCGACGACGCTTCGAACACCGTCCAGCGCGAGGTGAAGGCGATCAGCAGCGCGAACAGCAGCGCGACCAGCCCGTACAGCCGGACGATCGGGCGGTTCATGACGCGCGCCTCATTCGAGCTGTTCCAGTTCGAGGTTGTGGATCAGGTTGCCGGCGTCCCCTTCCGAGCGCAGCGAGTGGTCGAGCAGCGTGTGCCGCTGCTGCGCGCTGAGCGTGGAAGCGCTGACGCCGGAGACGTACTGGCTGCTGTACAGCGCGAGGTTGCCCGGCAGCTTGTACGGCAGGCCCTGATACAGCGTGACGAGCCCGCGCGAGTTGGTGCCGATGAAGTACACCGACTGCAGCGCCAGGTAGGCGGCCGAGGCCAGCAGCACGAGCACGATCGTGACGAACGCCAGCGCCCCGCTGTGCCGGAGGCGCGGGCGCGAGCGCCGGCCGGCTGGCTCGCGCGTGCGCGCGGGCGCAGCGCGTGGTGTGCGCCGCGCGGCTGTGGTAGGCGGCGAGCTCAGCGCGGTGCTCGATCGCGCGCTCGCGGACGCCGGTTCGGAGGGCGCAGGTTCGGAGGGCGCAGGTTCGGAGGGCGCAGGTTGGGAGGCGGTTGACGGGAGCGCGTCCGCCGCGGTGACCGGCGGCAGGCCGACGATCGTGGCGCCGTCCGCCGCGGGAGCACCGTCGGCCACGTGCACCTCCTCCAAGCGCAGCAGGATCACCGTGATGTTGTCGCGTCCGCCGGCGTTGTTGGCGGCGGCGATCAGCGCCTCGCCCGCCTCGCGAAGCTTGGCGTGCGCGCGCAGCAGCGCCTGTATCTCGGGCTCGGAGAGCATCGTGGTGAGACCGTCCGAGCACAGCAGGTAGACGTCGTTTGCGCGGGCGCGGAAGGAGCGCGTGTCCACCTCGACGGCGTCCTCGGGCCCGAGCGCGCGCGTGATCACCGATCGCTGCGGGTGTTCGACTGCCTCCTCGGGCGTGAGCCGGCCCTGGCGCATGAGCTCATCGACCAGCGAGTGGTCGTCGGTGAGGCGCAGGAGCTCCCCGTCGCGCAGGCAGTACGCGCGGCTGTCGCCGACGTGCGCGATCGCCACCTCTTGCTCGCCGACGTATACGGCGGTGAGCGTCGTGCCCATGCCGGCCTGTTCGGCGTTGGCGTGGGAGAGCGCGTGGATGCGCGCGTTGGCCGCCTGCGCGAGCGAGGACAGCTCGAGCTCGGGGTGCGAGCCGTCGGCGAGGCCCGTCTGGAAGGACTCGACGGCGATGCGCGAGGCGACCTCGCCGGCCTGCGCGCCGCCCATGCCGTCGGCGACCACGAACAGCGGCGCACGCGCGAGCAGCGAGTCCTCGTTGGCGCGCCGCTGACGTCCGGTGTCGCTGGCGGCGTACTGTTCGGCAACACGCAGCATGGGGCGTCAGTCGACCTCGAAGGTGAATTCGCTCTCGCCGATGCGCAGCCGGTCGCCGGGGTACAGCGGCCGCGGGCTCTCCAGCAGCTCCTCGTTGAGATAGGTGCCGTTGGTGGAGCCGAGGTCTTCGATCACAACCGTGTTGCCCTGCTCGTACACGCGCGCGTGGCGGGAGGAGGCGAACGGGTCCTCGAGGCGGATCGCCGCGCGGTCGCCGCGGCCGAGCACGAGATCGCCGTCGAGATCGTAGATCATGCCCGGATCATGCCCAGGCGCACGATCGATCACCAGCCGCGGTGCGCGGTGCGCGAGGTCCGCGCTGGCGATCGCTGAGGCGGAGTACATGCCGGTTGCATCCGGGGGAATCGCTTCGCCCGCTCCCTGCGCGGGTTGCCACTCCGCGCCGCGGACGGACTGCGCTGCGGCGCCACCGCGCAGGTCGCGCCTGGCGCTGCGCGCGATCCACAGCAGGAACAGGTAGAGGACTGCCAGGAAGCCGAACTTCAAGGCGACCGACACAGGCGCCAGCGTGTTCATGAGACTTCGAAGACGATCTCCGTCGAGCCGAGCTCCATGCGATCACCTGGCCGCAGCGTGTGCACGCCGCGGAGCTCCTGGCCGTTCACGCGCACGCCGTTGGTGGAGCCCAGGTCGGCGAGTGTCCAGCCGCCGGGGCCGGGGCGGATCTCCGCGTGCCGGCGCGAGACACCGGCGTCGTCGAGCACCACGTCGCAGTCGCGGCTGCGCCCAAGCGTGCCTCCCTCCGGGGGTACCAGCAGGCGCCGTCCACCGAGCGCGAGCAGCGCCCGCTGCACTCTGGCGGGCGCGACCTGCACTGCCGGCGCGGGCGGCGCAGGCGGTTCGCCGCTGTAGATCAGCGTGTTGCCGTCCTGCCCGTTTTGCTGCGGGGGCGGCTGGGCGCGCTCGCCGTCGCGCGCCGTCGCCGGCTGGGGCTCCTGCTCGGGGCGGACCAGGCGCGCCTGGATGCCGAATTCACCGAGCGACAGGCGCTCGTCGGTGTGGAAGGCGATGTGCGGCGGGGAGGCCATGATCAGGTCCTCGCGGCGTGCGTGCTCGAGCAGGTAGGCGCACAGCTCGTCGATCACCTCGTGCTCGACGCCTTCATAGCGCTCACGGTCGGCGGGCGACAGCCACACCGAGTACTCGTTGGGGACGTACGTGCGCGACACGGACACCGTGCGATGCGCGTCCATCTCCCGTGCGAGCTTGCGCGCGAGTTCCATTGGGCGGACCTCCGCGCGAAATACCCGCCCGAAAGTCCCCTCGACGAGGCTGGCGATCATTGTCTCGACGCTCTTGAGCGGGTTCATCTTGCTGACGGCGCAGGCCGATCGCAGTCGGCCGGCCTGTTACCGCTAGCCATGCTACGCACGATCCCGACGAACCTGTGCGCAGATGCCCTTACACCGGCCCGCGCAGCGCGCGGGCGGCGACCGCGACGAGGCCGCCGACGAGCGCACCCAGGAGCGCCGCGCGCGGCTCGACGTGCGCGGCGCGCGCGCTGAGGCCGGCGTCCAGCGTGGGTTGCGCGAGCACCAGCGCGGCCACCCACGCACCCGCCGCGAGGAGGTCGCGCAGGGCGCTGCGACCGCGCACGAGCCAGGGCAGCACGGCGGCTGCCGCTGCCCACAGCAGCGCGCCCAGCAGCACGCCGGCGCTGAGCAGCGGGGCGATGACGTGCGTGGCGGTGAGGCTCAGCGAAGGCTCCCAGCTGGCACGGGCGGGTGTGGAGGCGGTCGCGGTCAGCCACAGCCTCGTGGCGCTCAGGGGCTCGGCCAGGCGCAGCCACCAGTAGCCGACCGCGCCCAGCACAGCGCGCTGGCGCCACCGCGCGGCCTGGCCGGCGAGTGCGGGAAACGCGCCGGCGAGGCCGATGTAGCCGAGCGCGGGGGCGAGCCCACATGACAGCCAGCCCGCCCCGCTGCGCCGCCCCGACAGCATCAGCGCCGGCACGATGGCGCTGAGCGTCAGCAGCGCCACGCCGGGGCGTCCGGCGGCGAGCTGCCACGCGGCCAGCGCAAGCGCACACCCCAGCCAGGCCGCGCGCGGAAGCGCGACGCGCGGCGGCTGGTGCTCGACGTGGGGGCGTTCTGTGGGTGGGCGTTCTGTGGGCAGGCGTTCCGCGGGCGGGCCTTCCGGGGGCGGGCGTTCCGTGGGCGGGCGGGCAAACAGCCGCCGCGGCTGGCGCAGGCCGCGCGTGAGCGTGTGCTCGAATGCGTCGTGCAGCTGCTCGAGCGTGCCGCGCTGCTCGGGTGCCGGCGCGAGCGCGCGGTCGAGTGCCACGGTGAGCGTGGGCGGCAGGTCGCGGCGGGCGCGCGCGAGCGCCGGCAGCGGCTGGCCGATCCGCCGGGCGGTCGCGGCGGGGGTGGCGCCGCGCACTGGGTTGACCCCGCAGAACGCCTCGTAGACGACGAGCGCGAGCGAGTACAGGTCGCTCTGCGGCCCAGCCTCGCGCCCCTCGCTCTGCTCGGGCGACATGTAGGCGAGCGTGCCGAGCACGTCGCCGGTGCGCGTGAGCGCGTCCTCGCCGGCGAGGCTGGCGCCACCGAAGTCGGTGAGCTTGGCGGCGGCGAGCAGCGTCTGCTGCGCGCGGGCGTCGTCCACGGGCGGATGGGGGACGAGCACGTTGTGCGGCTTGATGTCGCGGTGTATGACGCCACGTGAGTGGGCGTGGATGAGGGCGCTCGCGAGCGCGGCGCCGATTTCGAGGATCTCCTCGTCGGCGAGCACGTCGTCGGCGATCAGCTGGGCGAGGGTGTCGCCGTCGACCAGCTCGCTGATCAGGTAGAACGCGCCGTCGTGCGCGCAGGCCTCGTGCAACGCGACGATCGCGGGGTGCGTGAGGCGCGCGGTTGCAAGCGCCTCGCGGCTCGCGCGCTCGACGTCGATCGAGGTTCCTCCCGTGAGAACGCGCTTGAGCGCGACCTCGCGGTGCAGCAGCTCGTCGTGGGCGCGCCACACCACGCCGAAGCCGCCCTTGCCGAGCCGCTCCAGCAGGCGGTAGCGCTCGAGCACGAGCTCCTGTGCACGTGGAGTGGGCTCTGCCGGTGAGGCGCGTGCACGCGGTGCGATGCGCCGGGCGGCGGGCTGCTCCCCGTGCTCGTGCGGGAGCTGGACGAGCGTGTCTGGCGAGTCCACCTGGCTTTGACCCTTCGCCGCCCACGCCTGCTGTCCCTGCCGCGCAGGGAAGGAAAACTGCCGCTGAGCGAGAAGTTGCAATCTCGCGTGAGATGCAGCCGCCAGTCATACTCCGGCCTCCGTAAAGTCCCTGTAAAGGAGCGGTTGGCTTTTGTCGTTCTTCGACGATGACGAGGAGACTGCGCCTCGACCGTCACCCCGAACCCCGCGGCGGCCGCCTGCGGGGTCGGCGACGACCGGCGCGCACCAGTCGCCTGCGACCCCACGCGGGGTACGGCCCCGTCGTCCGCAGCACGGCGGAGGGGCAGGGCCCGATCAGCAGACGCTGATGATGCGCCGCGGCGTGGCCGCGGCCGTGGTGATCGTGCTGGTGCTGGTGATCGTGCTGGTGATAAACAGCATCTTGAAAAGCGACAAGCAGCAGTCGCTGAAGACCTACAACCACGAAGTGAGCGCGCTGGCGCAGGAATTCGTGACACAGGTCTCCCACCCGCTGTTCGTGACGCTGACGGGCGCGACGGGCAAGTCGGCGCTCGACGTCGAGCAGCAGGTCGACCAGCTGCAGGCGCAGGCGCAGGCGATCGACGCGCACACGAAGGCGCTGAGCGTGCCCAGCGAAATGGCGGGCGCCCAGCAGGACCTGTTGCTGGCGATGGACCTGCGCGTCGAAGGCATGAACAAGCTGGCGGCGCTGATACCGACGGCGCTGGCGGGAAAGGCCAAGCAGACAGGCCCGAACCTGGCGGGTGCGATGGAGACCTTCCTGGCGTCTGACGTCGTCTACTCCCAGCGCGTGGTGCCGCTGATCCAGCAGACGCTGGCCACTAACGGGATCGGCGGGCTCACGATCGCGAGCTCACGATCGCTGCCCAACGTGGGCTGGCTTGAAACGTCGACGCTGCTCGCGCGCCTGGCCGGGCAGTCGTCGAGCACCAGCCAGAGCGCGGTCGCCCCCGGCCATCACGGCAGCGTGCTGAAGGGGGTGAGCGTGGGAACGACGGCGCTGGAAGCCGAACCGGCGGTCAACCACATCAGCGCCGGGAGCTCGCCCACGTTCTCGGTGGCCGTCGAAAACGACGGTGAATTCTCGGAGACGAACGTCGAAGTGGACGTCACGATCACGGCGGGCGGCAAACAGTACAAGGGCTCGCACGCTGTGAACACCGAACCGGGCAAGACGATCGACGCGGAAGTCCCGGTCACGAATGTTCCGCTTGGGGTGCCGTCGAAGATAGAAGCCCAGATCCAGCCGGTGCCCGGCGAAACCAACCACGAAGGCACGCAGGGCACGTACCTGGCGATCTTCGGCGAATAGAGCGCAGCGGCTGCGTCAGCGGCTAACTTGTGGCGATGGCCGCGTCGATCACGGACACCCAGGGCATCATCGCGATCGCGGCAGGCGCGGTGGCGCTGGTGGCGCTGGTGGCGTGCACAGCGCTGTCGGTGAGCGTCAGACGCCTGCGCAGCGCCCAGCGGCTGGTGCTGGGCGAACGCGGCGAGCAGGACGTGGTGGCACACGCGCAGGCGATGCAGGAGGCGTTCGGGGAGCTGTACGCGTACGTGCAGGATGCGGCCACGCGGCTGGACGAGCGCCTGGCGAGCGTGGAGGTGGCGCTGCGTGGACGGATCGCCCACCGCGCGCTGGTGCGCTACGACGCCTACAACGAGCTCTCCGGCCAGCAGTCGATGTCGATCGCGCTGCTCGACGACGAACGCTCCGGCATCGTGCTGTCGTGCATCCACCACCGCGACCAGGCGCGGGTGTATGGCAAGCAGGTGCACGAAGGCCGGGGCGAGCTGGAGCTCTCCCCCGAGGAGGCCGAGGCGGTACGCATTGCGCTGGCTGGCGGCGGGGCCCCGTCGGGCACGCGGGCGGACAGCGCGAGCCCTCCGGGTGTGCAGGCCGGAGATGGCGCGCCGCGACGGGGATGAGCGAACAGCACCCCGAGGCGCCGAGCGATAGCTCGGCCGCCACTGACGTCGCGCGTGAGCAGGTCGGCTACCTGGGTCCTGCGGGCACGTTCACCGAGGAAGCGCTGCTGGCGAGCGCGCGCGAGGGTGCCGTTGAGCCGGTTGCGCTGGCGAGCATCTACGACACGGTGATGGCGCTGCGCCGCGGGGAGGTGCGCTGGGCGGTGGCGCCGATCGAGAACTCGTTGGAGGGCTCGATCAGCGTGACGCTGGATCTGCTCGCTGAAGAGGTGGGTGACCTGGAGATCGTTGGCGAGACGTTGCTGCGGGTGAGCCACGCGCTGATCTGCGCGCGTGCTTGCGCGCTGCGGGAGATCGACACGGTCATCACCCATCCCCAGGTTCCGGGCCAGTGCACGCGCTTTCTGCGCACGGAGCTGGAGCACGCGCGAATCCTGCCGGCCAGCTCGACGGCGGAGGCGGTGCGGGCGGTGGTCGCCGAGGACGAGCCGGGGCGGGCGGCAATCGGCACGGCGCTGGCGGCGAGCATCTACGGGGGCACGGTCGTCCGCGAGCGGATCGAGGATCGCGACGACAACGAAACGCGTTTTGTGTGGCTGCGGGCGGCGGGCGTGGCGGACGGCGTGGCGCCGCTGCGCGTGGAGGACGGGGCCGCTTGGAAGACGTCGGTGGTGTTCTGGGGGGCCGGCGCCGAGCGTCCGGGCTGGCTGGTGCGCTGCTTGGATGAGTTT
Source organism: Solirubrobacteraceae bacterium (assembly GCA_035504435.1). GTDB lineage: Bacteria > Actinomycetota > Thermoleophilia > Solirubrobacterales > Solirubrobacteraceae > Palsa-744. The sequence goes on along the minus strand of DATJRV010000032.1, from coordinate 21,826 downwards.
GCGCGCAGGGAGATCAACTTGACGAAGATCGAGTCGCGCCCGCGCAGGCAGTGGCTGGGGAGCTACATGTTCTTCGCGGATCTGCTCGGGCGGGCGGACGATGCGCCTGTGGCGGCGGCGATCGCGGGTGTGCGGGCGGTGTGCGAAGAGGTGCGTGTGCTCGGCACGTACGCCGCGGCGCGGCCGGCGGCTGCGCGCCGGCCGTGAGCGGGGTGCGCGGCGTCCATCCGTAGGCCTCAGCAGCGCGCAGCGTGCCCGGCGCCGCTAAACTGCGGCCTGAAAATGGAGTGCACAGTCCCACCCGAGCCGGTGGGGTCCGTGTCGCCCTCAGAGCACCAGCGGCACGGACCCAGCACGTCGCCGACCACGGCGATGGGTGGCCGGGTGCTCGTTCTGAACGCGACGTACGAGCCGATCAACGTGTGCACGGTGCGTCGCGCGGTGGTGCTGCTGCTGAAGGAAAAGGCCGAGCTGCTGGAGCGCAGCAGCTGGGAGCTGCACTCGGAGAGTTCGACGCTCGCCCGGCCGGTGGTGATACGCCTCGTTTCTTACGTGAAGGTTCCGCGCGACGCGCACCGCCGCAAGATCACCCGCCGCGCTGTGTTCGCACGCGACAGCTGGACCTGCCAGTACTGCGGATCGCGTTCGAACTTGACCGTCGACCACGTCATTCCACGCTCCAAGGGCGGGGCGTCGAGCTGGGAGAACATCGTCGCCTCGTGCGCCCCCTGCAACCGGCGCAAGGGCGACCGCCTGCCGCGCCAGGCGGGCATGCACCCGCGCCGGGCTCCGCGCACGCCGCGCGCGGAGATCTTCATCCACGTCGCCAGCCCGACGATTCCGGCGGCATGGCTGCAGTACCTGCCGCAGGCTGCGTAGCGGCTGCCGTGTGAGCACACCACGACGAAGGGCGCCCGGAGGCGCCCTTCGCTGAGCCGCTTGACTGGAAGAACCGAGAGCGACGAACGGCAGCCGGAGGGACCAGGCCCGGCGGTCGTCTCGGGGTGTCCCGGGTTGGATTCCGCTAGGCGGTCCAGCCTTCCCGACCTACCGGCCGGTCACCTCCAGGGTCCCGCAAGAACTGTCAGACAACGTTTGGACCACCTCCTTTCTCTGGTACGCCCAGAGTAGCGAACGGAGATGACGCGCGGTGCCGGGCGCGCGGCGCGGCGGCTACGCGCCGGCTCCGAGATTCGAGTTCGTCGATGACGGCGCTACGCGCCGGCTCGACTGCTAGGGAATGATGACGCCGAACTCCTGGGCGTAGGTGGCGCCGGGGGCGCCGCCACCGAGCGAGGCGGGCACGGCGGGCGTGACGCCGATGCCGGTTTCGGTGTACTGGGATTCGAGGATGTTGGCGAGGTGGCCGGGCGAGGCGATCCAGGCGGCGACGATCGCTTGCGGCGTTGACAGCTGATAGGTGCCCCATGCGAGGTTCTCGCCGATGACGTAGCCGACGTTGGAGTTGGGGATGTAGCCGGTTTCGCGGATGCGATCCACGGGTGTCTCCCCGGTGGGAGACACGTGCGCGAAGTAGTCGTCGGCGATCAGTTCCTGGCAGTGACCTTCGGCGGCCTGTTCGAGCTGCGCGTTGAGCTGCAGCGGGCTCTCGCCGTTTTCGGCGCGCTTGCGGTTGATCAGGCAGAGCACGGCGGCGCGGACGAGCGCGAGGTTGCCGGCTTCGGGCGTGACTTCGGTGTTCTGGCAGGGGGTGGCGAGCACGGCGGCGATGGCGGCGGCGTGGGCGGTGATGGAGGCCTGCGCGCTCGGTGCGGTGCTTGCGGCGGGAGCTGGGGCGGGAGCTTCGGGGCCCGCGGGGGCGGCTTTCAGCGACCGTGCGCGGCGCTGCTTCACGGGCTTGCTCGCCCGCGTCTTGAGGGCATGCAGGCGACAGTGGCGGGCGAGACGTGCCCGCCTGCTGGCGCTACGCGCGGAGCTCCTCGTGCACGCGGTTGCGACACGGGAGCCGCCGGCGCGGCCAAGGGCAGCGGATGCGGGCGTTGCGCCGAGCGCCGGGGCGGCACATGCGATGCCCACCAGGAGCGTTGCCGAGAGCTTGCGGGGGGAGGACACCCTCAGCGTGTCGGACGGTGCTCAGATCTTTCTGAGCGCGACTAGACGATTCTGGACGCTTGAAAGTAGTTCGCACCAGAGAGTGCACGGTTTGCGCAAAGGCGGCCCGGTTTACCCCCGATTGCGAGATGTGGACTAGTGGTGGAGTGCCGTCGCTACGCGGCGCCGGCGGCTCAGGGACTGCTGGCGGCAGAGTCGTCGTCCTCGCCGGTGTCCACGACGAGCGCGACGGCGCTGACGACGTCCTCGTCCTTGAGGTTCATGACGCGCACGCCGGTGGCTGAGCGGCCCTGCTGGGAGATGCCGGCGACGCCGGTGCGCTGGACCATGCCGCCGACGCTGATGAACACCAGCTCCTGGTGCTCGCGCACGACGAGCGCGCCGGCGAGCGCGCCCTTCTGCTCGGTCAGGCCGATCGTCTTCACGCCTTTGGCGCCGCGGTTGGTCTTGCGGTACTGGGCGATCTGGGTGCGCTTGCCGTAGCCGTTCTCGGTGACGACGAGCAGATCCATGTCGTCGCGGGCGACGTCCATGGCGATCACGCTGTTGAGCTGCCCACCCCCGGCGGGATTTCGATCGCCGACGTCCATGCCGCGCACGCCGGTGGTGTCGCGCCCCATCGAGCGCACGTCGGACTCGGCGAAGCGCACGGTGAGACCGGCGCGGGAGACCATGATGATCTCCTCGCCGGGGTCGACCGCGCGCACGGCGAGCAGCTCGTCGTCGTCGCGGATGTTGATGGCGATGATGCCGTCGGCTTTGATCGGCGTGTTGTATGCCGACAGCTCGGTCTTCTTGACGGTGCCGTTGCGTGTGGCGAACACGAGATACTGCGTCTCACCGAAGTCGCGTGTGGAGACGACCGCCTGGATGCGCTCGCCTTCGCGCAGCGGCAGGATGTTGACGAGCGCGCGCCCCTTGGCGGTGCGCTGCGCCTCGGGCAGCTCGTAGACCTTCGAGCGGTACACCTTGCCCCGGTTGGAGAAGAACAGCAGGTAGTCGTGGGAGGAGCACACGAACAGGTGCTCGATGTAGTCGCCGTCCTTCATGTCCATGCCGGTGACGCCGCGCCCGCCGCGCTGCTGCTGGCGGTAGGTGGCTAGCGGCAGCGACTTGACATAGCCGGTGTGCGTGATCGTGATCACCATCTGCTGGTCGGCGATCAGGTCCTCGATGTCGATCTCGTCCTCGGAGTGGCTGATCTCGGTGCGACGCTCGTCGCCGAAGCGCTCGGCGATCTCGGTGAGCTCCTCCTTGATCACGGCCATCACGCGCGTCTCGTCGCCGAGGATCGCGCGCAGCTCGGCGATCCGCTCGGTGACGTCGGCGTGCTCCTGTTTGATCGAGTCGGCCTCCAGCGCGGTGAGCTGGGAGAGGCGCAGATCGAGGATCGCGCTGGCCTGGATCGCACTGAGCTCGAAGCGGGCGATCAACTGCTCGCGCGCGGATTCGCGGTCGCGCGAGCCGCGGATCAGTTCGATGATCTCGTCGAGGTGCTCGAGCGCGGTGAGCAGCCCCTCGAGGATGTGCGCCCGCGCCTCCTTCTCGGCGAGCTCGTGCTTGGTGCGGCGCACGATCACCTCGCGCTGGTGGTTCACGTACGCGTGGATCGCTTCGCGCAGGTTGAGCGTGCGCGGCACGCCGTCCACGAGCGCGACCATGTTCACACCGAAGGTCGTCTGCATGGGCGTGTGCTTGTAGAGCTTGTTGAGCACCACCTTGGGGATGGCGTCGCGCTTGAGCTCGATCACCAGGCGCATGCCGCGCTTGTCCGACTGGTCGATGATGTCCGCGATCTCGGGGATGCGTTTGTCGTTGGCGAGGTCCGCGATCTTCGTCACGAGGTTGCCGTCGCCGCCCTTCTTGACCATGAACGGCAGCTCGGTGACGACGATCGCCTCTTTGCCGTGGGAGAGCGGCTCGATGTGCGCGCGCGCCTGCACGCGCACGCGTCCGCGACCGGTCTCGTAGGCGTCCTTGATCCCGGCCTTGCCAAGGATGATGCCGCCGGTGGGGAAGTCCGGGCCCTTGATGTGGCGCATCAACCCGGACGTGTCGATCGTCGGGTCGTCGATGTAGGCGATCGTCGCGTCGATCACCTCGCGCAGGTTGTGCGGCGGGATGTTCGTCGCCATCCCCACCGCAATGCCCGAGGAGCCGTTGACGAGCAGGTTGGGCAGGCGCGAGGGGAGCACCAGCGGTTCGCGCCGCGAACCGTCGTAGTTGGGCGCGAAGTCCACCGTGTCCATGTCCAGGTCGCGCAGCATCTCGGTGGCGACGCGCGTGAGGCGGGCCTCGGTGTTGTGGCTGACGAAACCGTTGGTGAGGAACGAGTGGTCGTCGCTGTCTACGCGTAGGGAGTAGACAGGCTGGACGCCCGCCGCCTGCACCGAGGCGACCTTGGCGTAGTAGTAGTCGCCGCTGACGAGCGGAGCTATGACGTCCCGCACCTCCTGAGAGGAGACTCGCTCGAGGATCGCGGTGGCACCCTGCTCCCAACGCTCGATCCGGTCGACGTTGTGCCGCCTTAGCCAGTCACGCTCGGCGTAGCTCGATCCACCCTCGGCCCGGATGTAACGAGCGATGTGCGGCACGTGATCGTGGCTGAGCGCTCGGCTGGTCGCTGGGATGCCGGCCAAGACCTCTTCGAGCTTGGGCTGCTTTGTCCCGAGGAAGCCAATACGCTCGGCGAACAGCCGTCCGTCGCGTCGGTTGGTGATGACGACCTTGATCTCACCGCGCGCCGAGCGGCTGAGCCGCGCAACCACCCCGAACTCCAGGAGCAACTGCTGGACGTCACGCGCCAGTTGCGCGCTACGAGTGGAGTACGAGACCTGCACGGTGCTGCGTGGCAGCAGCGAACATGAGCCGTCGCCCTCGAACAGCGCCTGCAAGAAGACCCGCTTGAAAGCGCCGCCGCCCGACCACACGAACTCGGGAACGCGCTTGCACTCGCTAGAGAGGCCCTCCAACTCGGCCAACGGGCTCCGACGCAGCGCAGCGAGGTTCTGCACGTCGAGCTCGTGACAGCGGCTGCCAGACCTGATGGTGCGAGCGGTGACGTAACGCGCTCCTCCGACGATCCGGTCGAAGGCGTCGACCACAGCGTCGAAGAAGTCCCGATCGATGTTGTTGAAGCCTGCACGCCGCTGCCCGAACCAGCCCTCCGAGACGAATGCCCCAGCGAGCAGCGCGAGCAGCCGAGAGCGCTCGTCGAGCTCCGCGTCCGGCATTTGGGTGGGTCGATGAAGCAGGACTCGCTCGCCGGGCTGGATCTCGCCGAGCAGTCGCCAGAGCAAAAGCGGAACGCCGGCGAGCTCCACGATGCACAGCACGGGATGGTTGGGGGTCCCGGTCAGTTCGTAGCCCTCGGCGGTTCGTAGCGTCAGTGTGGAGTGCGCGCCTGAGTGGAACAGAACCGACGCATGGACGGGGCGGCCCAGCCGATCGAGCACCTCGATGTCAACGGGAGCGTCGGAGTTCGCGAGCACGGCCGGGGCGATGGCGTCGATGCGCACGGTGCCCGCGGTCGTGCGGACGCGCGTGTCGCCGGTGACGCAGTAGCGCATGGCGGCAGCCGGATCGTCATCGATGGAGCCGAAGTTGCCCTGGCCGTCGACGAGCTCGTAGCGCATGGAGAACTCTTGGGCCATGCGCACGAGCGTGTCGTAGATGGCGGAGTCGCCGTGCGGGTGATAGTTGCCCATCACCTCGCCGACGATCTTGGCGCACTTGGCGAAGGAGCGGGTGGGCCCGAGCCCGAGCTCGTTCATCGCGTAGAGCACGCGGCGGTGTACGGGCTTGAGGCCGTCGCGCACGTCGGGCAGCGCGCGGCCGACGATGACGGACATGGCGTAGTCGAGGTAGGCGGTGCGCATCTCGTCCTCGAGCGCGCGCGGCTCAATGTTGCCGCCGCTGATCACGTCAGCGGACGCCATGTCTCACCTCCCTAGACATCGAGATTGACGACAGCGCGGGCGTTGTCCTCGATGAAGGCGCGGCGTGGCTCGACCTGATCGCCCATGAGCATGGAGAAGATGCGGTCGGCGGCGGCGGCGTCCTCGAGCGTGACCTGCGCGAGCGTGCGGGTTGCGGGGGCCATGGTGGTTTCGCCGAGCTGCTCGGCGTTCATCTCGCCGAGGCCCTTGAAGCGCTGCAGTTTGATGCCTTTCTGGGCGACGGCCATGACGGCTGGGTGCAGGGCCTCGAACGAGGCGGCGGTTTCGCGTGCGTCGCCCAGTCGCACATCGAAGGGAGGCGTGCCGGCGAGCTCGACGAGCTGCGCGTGCACGCGCGTGAGCTGGCGGTACTCCTGCGAGTCGAACAGGCTGCGCTTGATGGTGTGGATGCGGGCAAAGCCGCTCTTGGCTTCGACGGAGCGGATGCGCAGCTCCAGCGGGTCGGTGGCGAGCAGCTCGGTGGCGTGCGTGTCGCCGTCGAGGCCGGCACGCTCCAGCAGCTGGATTGCCGCGTCGGCGCTCAGCACCTGCTCGCCGAGCAGCGTGGACTCCTCGAGGAACTCGACGACCTCGTGGCCGTGGACGGCGCGCAGCGAGGAGCACCAGCCCTCATACTGCTTGAGCAGGCGCGTGAACTTCTGCCAGCGCGTCTCCGTCAGCTTGAACTGCGTGCCGTGGCGGTCGAAGACCTCGAACTTCTCCCACTTGTCGGCCAGCAGGATCTCTTCGAGCTCGGAGTCCTTCTCGATGTAGCGCTCGCGCGCGCCCTGCTTGAGCTTGTACAGCGGCGGCTTGGCGAGATACACGTAGCCGGCTTCGATCAGCTCCTGCATCTCGCGGAACAGCAGCGTGAGCACGAGCGTGCGGATGTGCGCGCCGTCGACGTCGGCGTCGCACATGATCACCACCTTGTGGTAGCGCGCGTTCTCGATGTTGAACTCGTCTCTGACGCCGGTGCCGATGGCGGTGATCAGCGCCTGGATCTCGGTGTTCTGCAGCACCTTGTCGATGCGCGACTTCTCGACGTTGAGGATCTTGCCGCGCAGCGGCAGCACGGCCTGGGTTTCGCGGTCGCGCCCCTGCTTGGCTGAGCCGCCGGCGGAGTCGCCCTCGACCACGAACAGCTCGGCGAGCGACGGGTCTTTGACCGAGCAGTCGGCGAGCTTGCCGGGCAGGGTGGAGTTCTCGAGCGCGGACTTGCGGCGCGTGAGGTCACGTGCCTTGCGCGCGGCCTCGCGCGCGCGCTGCGCTTGGACGGCCTTCATGATGACCGCGCGTGCCTCGCTGGGGTTCTCCTCGAGAAACTCGCCCAGGCCGGTGTTGACGATCGACTCGACGAACCCGGCCATGCCGGGGTTGCCGAGCTTGGTCTTCGTCTGCCCCTCGAACTGCGGGTCGCGCAACTTGACCGACACGACGGCGGTGAGCCCCTCGCGCACGTCCTCGCCACTGAGATTGTCCTCTTTCTCCTTGAGCAGCCCGTGGTCGCGCGCGTACTTGTTGAGCGTGCGTGTGAGCGCGGAGCGAAAGCCGCTCAGGTGGGCGCCGCCCTCGCGGGTGTTGATGTTGTTGGCGAACGAGTGGATCGACTCCTGATAGGAGGAGTTCCACTGCATGGCGATCTCCGCGGCGCCCTCCTCGGACTCGCCGGCGAAGAACACGACCTTGCGGTGGATGGTGTCCTTGTTCTCGTTGAGGTAGGCGACGAAGTCCTCGATGCCACCGTCGTACTGGAACTGCGCGGAGTGGCCCTCGCCGCGCTCGTCGACGATCGAGATCTTCAGGCCGCGCGTGAGGAAGGCGGTCTCGCGCAGACGCTCTTCGAGCGTGTGGAAGTCGAAGTCGAGCGTCTCGAAGACGTCGGCGTCGGGCAGGAACGTGACGGATGTGCCCGTGCCGTCCCCCTTGGCGAGCTTTTCGCCCTGCACGAGGGGTCCCTGCGGCGCGCCGCGCGAGTATTCCTGCGTGAAGACGTGTCCGTCACGGCGGATCTCCACGGCCAGGCGCTCTGACAGCGCGTTGACGACCGACACGCCGACGCCGTGTAGCCCGCCGGAGACCTTGTAGCCGCCGCCGACGCCGAACTTGCCGCCGGAATGCAGGACGGTGAGCACGACTTCGACCGCCGGCTTGCCCTCCTTCTCCATGATCGCCACGGGGATGCCGCGCCCGTTGTCCACGACGGTGATCGAGTTGTCGGGGTGGATGGTGACCGACACCTCGGTGCAGAAGCCCGCGAGCGCCTCGTCGACGGAGTTGTCGACGACCTCGTAGACGAGGTGGTGCAGCCCGAGCACGCCGGTCGAGCCGATGTACATTCCGGGTCGCTTTCGCACCGCTTCGAGCCCCTCGAGCACGGTGATGTCCTGGGCGTCATAGCTGGACGCCGCGGCGCTTACCGACGGATCGCTGGCGCCGTTCTGACCTGCGCGCTTGGGAGCGCTGTCGCTGCCTGCTGCCAATGGCCCTCCAATGACGTGAGAACGCCCCGGATTCCGGGGCGCGAGGTCCACGGCCGGGGCGGAATTGCTGTGCTTGCAAGGATAGCAGCTCGGGGTGTCTTCTCCGGCTGCGCATACGGGCTAAATGCCTGCAAAATGGCCGCAAACGAGGGGTTGTGGACGAGCTCGACGAGCGCCGGCGAGGCGTTGGCGCCGCTGTCCGTCAGCGCGTGCGGCAGCGCAGCTCGCGAATGCGCTCGGCGCCGAGCGCGCGGTTGAGCGCGCTGATCAGCTCGCCGGCCATGAGGTCGAGCTCGTGCGCCCACACAGCGGCGGCGCAGGTGACCGTGAGCACCCCGTCGCGCTCCCCCGTGGGGCTGGCCTCGGCTGCGATCGCCTCGCCGACGGTGCGCGCCCAGATCTCGTGGATGCGGGCGAGCGTGCTGGCGGGGGCGAGCGTGCTGGTGAGCTCGTGTAGCGCGCCGGCAAGGGGTCGCGGTGCGGTGCGTCTCACGTGCCCGCCTTCATGCGGCGATCGCCTCCTGCAGGATCGCCCCGTTGGACACGCGCAGGCGCGTTACCGAGGCGTCGCCGGCGCCGGGGACGTGCGCGAGATCGGTGGTGGCGATGATGCTCTGCCCGCCGCTGCGCAGCTCGCGCGCGAGCAGTTCGCGGCGCTCGGCGTCGAGCTCGCTCATGACGTCGTCGAGCAGCATCAGCGGCAGGCGGCGGCGCTCGGCGGCGAGCACGGTGCGCTCGGCGAGCAGCAGCGCCAGCAGGGCCAGGCGCTGTTCGCCCTGGGACCCGTAGACGCGCAGCTCACGCCCGTCGCCGAGGATCGCGAGCTCGTCGCGGTGTGGACCGTGGCCTGTGAAGCCGCGCTCGAGGTCGCCTGGCAGGCGCTCGCGCAGCTCGCTCACGTACTGGTCTACGTCGAGGGCGCGCGAGCGGGGGCGGTACTCGACGGCGAGCTCTCCGTGACATCCGAGCTGCACGGCGTGGTGGACGAACGGCGGCGCGAGCAGCTGCACGGCGGCGGCGCGATGCTCGCGCAGCTCGAGCGCCGCGCTCGCCAGCTCGCGGTCCCAGGTGGCAAGCGTCGCGTCGGAGGCGCGGCCGGCACGCATGCGTGCGAGTAGCGCGTTGCGCTGGGCGAGCACGCGCGAGTAGCGCTTGCGTGCATCGGCGCGCGCCGGCCAAATCGCCGCGAGCACCTGATCGAGATGACCGCGGCGAGCGGCGGGTGGTCCTTTTATGAGCTCGAGCCGGTCGGGCAGGAAGACGCTGACGAGTGGTCGAGCCTCGACGTCGAGTAGGCGCTCAACGCTCGCGCCGTCGGCGCTCATGCGCTTGACGGGCTGCTCGCCCGGTGCGAGCGTGCCGAAGCCGACGCTCAGCTGGTGCTCGTGCGGACCCTCGCGTAGCCGCACGACCACGCGCAGCGCGCCGGCGCCGAAGCGCACGAGCTCGCGCTCGTTGCGGGTGCGCGGCGAGCGCCCTGTGCAGCCGTAGTAGAGCGCCTCCAGCAGGTTGGACTTGCCTGCGCCGTTGGGCCCGTAGACGACCGTCAGGCCCCGGCCGAGGCCCGCCTCGGCGCGCTCGTAGGTGCGAAAGTCGCGCATCTGCGCGCTGAGCACCAGCACCTCGGGTGCGTCCACCATCGCCTCACACGTTTAGCCTGATAGGCATGATCAGATAAACGAAATCGCCGGTGTCGGGGGCTTCGATCAGGCCGGGGCGTAGCGGGCTGATCAGCTTGAGCACGAGCTCGTCGGACTCGACGCTCTCCAGGCCGTCGCGCAGGAACTCCGGGTTGAAGCCGATCTCGAACGGCTCGCCGTGGAAGGGGACGGGAAGGGTCTCGCTCGCCTCGCCGACGTCGGGGGTCTGCGCGGAGACGCCCAGCGAGCCCTCGCTGAAGCTCAGCCGCAGTGGCGCGTTCTTTTGCGCGAGCAGGCTGATGCGGCGAACGACGTCCGTCAGCTCGGCGCTTGCCAGACGTAGCTCGTGCTCGACCGACTCGGGCAGCAGCTGGCGGTAGTTGGGGAACTGGCCGTCGATCAAGCGCGAGGACAGCGTGACGTCGCCGAGCTCGAAGATCGCCTGGTTTTGCCCGACGCTCACCGCAATGCTCTCGCTGGGCGTCTGTTGTGCGATGCGCACGAGCTCCTGCAACGCGCGCGCGGGGACATTCGCCTCGAGGCTGCCCTGTAGCGGCGACTCGAGCGCGGTCTGCTTGACGCTCAAGCGATAGGAGTCGGTTGCGACCATGCGCAACTCCTGTCCCGATGCGGTGATCAGAATGCCGGTCAGCACCGGGCGTGTCTCATCCCGCGACGCAGAGCGGGCGACGCGGTTGATCGTCTCGATGAACGCGGTGGCAGGAAGCGCAACGCGCGTGTCGCTCGCCGGCTGGGGAAGGGAAGGGAAGTCCTCGGCGCGCAGCGTGCGCAGGTGGAAGGTGGAGGGGCCGCAAATGAGCTCGACGTCCTGCTCTGCAGTGCGCAGCTCGAGGGTCAGCGTTGGCGCTGCCAGCGCACGCGTGACGTCCAACAGCAGCCGCGCTGGCAGAACGGCGGAGCCGGGACGCACAACCTCGGCATCGAGCGGTACACGCAGGCCGATCTCCATGTCGGTGGCAAGCAGCTCCGGGTGTGTGTCTGGCTCGGCAGAGAGCTTGACGCCGGAGAGCGCCTGCACCGCGCTACGCGCCGAGGCAACCCGCGAGCTCGTCTGCAGTTGGGTGAGCAGGTTGTCTGTGGAAAGTGAGAGCTTCATGACTACGCTGTGGAGGGAGATAGAGCAGTAGTAGGGGTTGTGGATATGTGGGTTTGAGTGCTGGAGGGAAGGAGCGTGGCGTGAAGCGGTGGATGGTGCTGTGGATGGCCGGCAGAGAAGTCTCTCAGGATGCCCGGTCGTCGGCGTCTACGGGTGGCGGAGGAGTGTGGCCGAGCGCATGACACAGCTTGTCCACAGCGTCGCGGGAGTGAGGGTCGGTGGCGAGCTTGGTGGACGTACGTCTCCACGCGTGCAGCACTGTGGTGTGGTCGCGACCACCGAACTGCCGGCCGATTGCCGGCAGTGATTGGCCGGTGAGCTCACGCGCGAGATACATGGCGAGCTGCCGGGGCCAGGCGATCCGCGACGTGCGCGAGGACGACAGGAGCTCCTCGCTGGAGAGGCTGAAGTGCTCGCAGATGGCGGTCTGGATCTCGGTGACTGTGCGCGTGCGGTCTGCTGACGGCCTGGTGGCGGGGTAGAGGTTGTCGAGGACCTCGCGTGCGAGCTCGGCTGTGACGGGCCTGCCGGTGAGTGAGCTGAAGGCGACGATGCGGATGAGCGCGCCCTCGAGCGTGCGTACGTCGGAGATGATTCGCTGGGCGATCTCGGCGAGGGCGTGGGTGTCGGCGAGGTCGATGTGGTCGTGTTGGACGCGCTTGCGCAGAATTGCCAGGCGGGTGGCGAGGTCAGGCGCCTGGACGTCGGCGACGAGCCCCGACTGGAAGCGCTCGCGCAGGCGGTCCTCGAGCGCCTGTAGGTCGTGCGGTGGCCGGTCGGAGGTGAGCACGATCTGCCGGCCACTGTCGTGCAGGGCGTTGAAGGTGTGGAAGAACTCCTCCTCGGTCTTGAGCTTGCGCTCGAGGAACTGCACGTCATCGAGCAGCAGCACGTCGACGTCGCGGAAGCGCAGCTTGAAGGTGTCGGTGCTTCCGGAAGCGAGCGCGGCGAGGAAGTCGTTGGTGAACGACTCGCCGGTGGCGCAGCGCACCGTGAGTCCGGGGTGGTGCGTGAGCAGCAGGTTGGCGATGGAGCTGAGCAGGTGTGTCTTGCCGACGCCGGGGGGACCGCAGATGAACAGCGGGGTGTATGCCTGGCCGGGGAGCTCGGCGACGCATAGGGCTGCAGCGTGAGCCAGCCGGTTGCAGTCGCCGATGACGAACTGGTCGAAGGTGAGCTTGGGGTTGCCGAGTGGCCCTGTACGGGTGGCCGGCGGCGTGGCGGGATGCGAGCTGGCCGGCGGTTGCGCGGTGCTCGCCGGGCGGCCGGATGGGCGGCCGGTGGATGGGCGGCCGGCGGCGGGGAGGATCTCGACGGTGACCGCGCCCCCGACGGCGGCCTCGGCGCTGGCTTGAATGGCGCGCGAAAAGCGCTCTGCGACCCATCGCTGTGCGTGGGCGGGGGCTGCGACCGTCAGCCGCTCGCCGGTGAGCTCGACGGCCTGCAGGGGCTCGAGCCAGATCCGGTATGTGGGCTCATCGACGATCAGAGCGAGCTGGGCTTGCACCCGCGACCATATGTGATCGAGCTCGTGACTCACGGCAGCGTTGATCCGCTCCTCCCGTGGAAGCAGTGTTCGCGATATTCGAAGGGAGGCCCGAAGGCCCGGTCGGGCGACTATAGCCAACCCTACGCCCGCCTGGCCTGGGCGGCTCGCATTTGGCGAGAAAAATCGGCCAGCGCAAGGAAGCACCTCGGAGAGGCGAAGTTGGGCTGAGCCGAACACGCTGGAGGCCCCTATACTCACGCACCTATGAAGCGCACCTACCAGCCGAAGAAGCGCAAGCGAGCTCGCGCGCACGGGTTCCGCGCGCGCATGGCTACGCGCGCGGGGCGGCTGACGCTGAAGCGTCGTCGCGACAAGGGGCGCAAACGCCTCTCCGCGTGAGGTGATGCCGACGTCGCGTGGGCCGTGGGTGCGCGGATGAGCCCGCTGGCAGCCGGGCGTGGGCGCCTGTCGCGCAGCGCGGAGTTCGAGCGCGTATACCGCCACGGGCGCTCGAGCGCGAACCGCTACCTGGTCGTGTACAGCTTCCCAAACGCCTCCACGGGGCGGCCTCGCGTGGGCTGGTCGGTGTCGCGCAAGGTTGGCGGCGCGGTACAGCGCAACCACCTCAAGCGCCTGCTGCGCGAAGCGTTCGCCCACGTTGAGGCCGGCCTGCGCGCGGGCCAAGACATTGTGATCGTCGCGCGCCCGGCCGCCCGCGAGCTGGCTGAGCGCGAGGGTTTGGCGGGGGTGGAGGGCACGCTCACGGAGCTGCTCATGAAGGCCGGCCTATGCGCGCAAGCGCCGCGCGGGCGCGAGGCCGGCACGTGAGCTCGGAGCCGGCCGCCGGTTCGCCCACCCGCGCGCAGCACGCGCTGACACGCGCCGCGCGCATGGTCGTGATCGCCCCGATCGCCGTCTATCAGCGCGTGATCTCGCCGGCGATTCCGAGGCGCTGCAAGTACGAGCCGACGTGCTCGCGCTATGCGGTGGAGGCGATTCGGGAGTACGGCATACTTAGGGGCCTGGTGCTCGCGGGATGGCGCCTTTTGAGGTGCAACCCATGGAGCCTTGGCGGATACGATCCCGTGGAGGCCCAGCGAGTGTTCAGGATCGATCCCCACACCGGCGGCTGAGCGGGCCCGTGCGCCGGCGCCAGCCGAGCGCATCAGGCTCCATCCACCTGCCCACCATTTCGAGCGCCGAGATTCCCTAGACCATGCCAATCCTCGCCAACGTGATCCAGGACGCGTTTTCGCCCCTGATCAGCGTGTTCGAAGAAATCATGGTCGTCATCCACAACGACGTGGTGGGTGGGAGCTGGGGGCTCGCGATCGTCGGCCTGACGGTGCTGATCCGGGCGATCCTCGTGCCGCTGACCTACAGGCAGCTGAAGTCGATGCAAGAGATGCAGCGGCTGGCGCCGGAGATGCAGGCGATCAAAGAGAAGTACAAGGAAGACAAGCAGCGCCAGCAGCAGGAGCTGATGAAATTCTACAAGGACAAGGGGATCAACCCGCTGGCGTCGTGCCTGCCCCTGCTGCTGCAGCTGCCGGTGTTCATCTCGCTGTTCTACATGCTGCGCACGGACCTCAAGAAGCACATCTGCGGCTCGCAGCTCGTCTCCTACTACAACGCCCACCCGAGCCTCGCCACCAAGTACAAGGCGGCCACGCACGTCGGGACCGTTGGTCATCTGCCGAGCAAATTCGTCGAACAGACGGCGTGCCACACGGTGGCGCTGCACTCGGCGAAGTTCTTGTTCCTGCCGGACATCACCGAAAAGGCGACCGGCATCGCGCTGGTGGTGCTGATCGTGCTGTATGTCGGCTCCCAGCTGGCCTCCACGTTCATCGCGACCGCCACCGCCGACCCCAGCCAGCGCTGGCTGTTCTTGCTGCTGCCGGTGGTGTTCGTCGTGATCCTCTACCGCTATCCGGCAGGCCTGCTGGTGTACTGGATCACGACGAACACGTGGACGATCGGCCAGCAGTACCTCATCCGGCGCCGCCTGCCACCGGTGGAGCGACCACCGAGCTCCTCTGCCAACGGGAAACCGACGCGGTCGCTGCGCCAAGCGATCGCGGAGGTAGCGGGCAGCGCCGCGTCGAGCGCGCCGAAGGCGGAGGTGGCCGGCGCCGGCGGGACCGTCTCGGGCGGTGCCGCGCCCCCTCCTCCGCGTCCCCCGCGCAAGAAGAAGAAACGCTCAGGAAGACGCCGATGAGCGAGTCCGACGAGCGCGACACGGACCTCCGGGAGGACCTCGAGCCGGTGGAGCTGCTCGAGGAGCTGCTCGAGGAGGTGGTGGACGGGCTGCGGCTGGATGCGGACATCGAGGTGGAGGAGCGCGATGGCGTGCTCGTCGGCCGCCTCGAGGGCGAGGACGTCGGGCTGTTCATCGGCCGCCACGGCCAGACGATCGACGCGGTGCAGCATCTGGCGCAGCGGATCGTGTTTCCCGACGGGCCGTCGGCGGTGCGCGTGATGATCGACGCCAACGGCTACCGCGAGCGTCGCACAGAGGTGTTGCGCGCGCAGGCCGACGATGCCGCCGACCAGGCGCTCAGTACCGGCAGGCCGGTGGAGCTCGACCCGCTGCCGCCGTTCGAGCGGCGGATCGTGCACGAGTACCTACGCGAGCGCGGCGATGTGGAGACTCACAGCGAGGGCGACGAGCCGCAGCGCTTTCTCGTCGTCACGCCCCTGTCGAGCTGACCGGGGCAGGATGGGCTAGGCCGGAGTGTTTCACGGGAAACGCTCGTCGAAGCGGCGAAGGCGATGACGTGGGCGCCACCGAGTCGCGCGCAGCGCTTGCCGGCCACGACTGGCTGGACGCCGGGCAGCGCGAGCAGATCGAGCGGGTGCTGGCGACGATCGCGGCCGACGCGCACGCGCCCACGACGGTCAGGGACCCCGAGCAGGCGTTGGACGTGCACGTGCTGGACGCGCTCGTGGCACTGGAGATCGAGGCCGTGCGCATGGCGCGGCGGATCGTCGACATCGGCAGCGGTGCAGGCTTTCCGGGCGTGGCGCTGGCGATAGCTTTGCCGCAGACGGAGCTGTGGCTGCTCGAGAGCCAACGCCGCAAGTGCGAGTTCCTGGCGCGGCTGTGCACGACGTGTGGGGTGGCTAACGCGCGCGTCGCTTGCACTCGCGTTGAGGAGTGGAGCGCCGGCGCTTGCAATAACGACGTGGCGCTCGCGCGGGCGCTGGCGCCCCAGCCTGTGGTGCTCGAGTACGCGGCGCCGCTGCTGCGCGTGGGCGGGACGCTGGTGGATTGGCGCGGGCGCCGTGGGCCCGAGGTGGAGAGCGCGAGCGGCCGAGCGGCGTCGCTGCTTGGCATGCGCAGGATGGAGGTGCGCCAGGTGCACCCGTTCCCCGGCGCCAGAGACCGCCATCTGCATGTGTTCGTGAAGGCCGGGGAGACGCCCGCACGCTTCCCCAGAAGGGCGGGGATGGCCCACAAGCGCCCGCTGGCGGGCTGAGCGCGCGCGCTTTCGCCTGATTATTTGCGCCCAGTTGCCGGTCACCGGCAGTCGTGCACGCGCGAACGTCGCTAGCGTGCGCGTGCATGGGCACGGTGTATGCGATCGCCAACCAGAAGGGCGGCGTCGGCAAGACGACGACGGCGGTGAACGTGGCCGCGTGCATTGCGGAGGCTGGATTCCAGACGCTGCTGGTGGATGTTGATCCCCAGGCAAACGCGACCGTGGGCCTGGGCATGCCGCGCTCGCAGACGCCGGGGCTCTATGAGGTGCTCTCCGGCGAGAGCAGCGCGCAGGAGGCGATCATCGACTCGCCGATTGCGGGCTTGCGCGCGCTGCC
Source organism: Solirubrobacteraceae bacterium (assembly GCA_035504435.1). Classification (GTDB taxonomy): domain Bacteria; phylum Actinomycetota; class Thermoleophilia; order Solirubrobacterales; family Solirubrobacteraceae; genus Palsa-744. The sequence goes on along the minus strand of DATJRV010000032.1, from coordinate 5,264 downwards.
CGCCGGGCCGGGGCTGGCGGGGGCGAACATCGAGCTGCCGCGCATCGAGCACTACGAGCAGCGTTTGCGCGAGTGCCTGGCGCCCATCCGTGACAGCTTCCGCTACATCCTGCTCGACTGTCCGCCGTCACTGGGCCCGTTGACGGTGGCGGCGCTGGTCGCGGCCGACCGGGTGATCGTGCCCGTACAGACCGAGTACCTGGCACTCGAGGGCCTGGCGGGGCTGCTGGAGACGCTCGAGCTGGTGCGCAGCCAGCTGAACCCCGACCTCACGGTGGCGGGCATGTTGCTGACGATGCACGACAGTCGCACGCGTCTTGGGCAGGATGTCGAGCGGGAGGTACGCGCACATTTCCCCGAGCTGGTGTTCGACACGGTGATCCCGCGCAACGTGCGCGTGGGGGAGGCGCCGAGCTACGGTTTGCCGGTGACCCACCACGATCCGCACAGCGCAGGGGCGGCGGCGTACTTCGAGCTGGCCAAGGAGGTGGCTGCGCGTGGCTAAGCCGCGGCCGGGGATGGGGCGCGGCTTGGGCGCGATCCTGTCGGTGTCCTCGGAGGACGCGCAGGGGGGCGCCGAGCAGTATCGGGAGCTTCCGGTGGAGCAGATCGCTCCCAACCCCAGGCAACCGCGACGGCACTTCGACGAAGAGTCGCTGCAGGCGCTGGCGGCCTCGCTGGGAGAGCGCGGGGTGCTGCAGCCGGTGCTCGTGCGCCCGAGCCCCGCGGGCGGGTATGAGCTGGTGGCCGGCGAGCGGCGCTGGCGCGCGGCGCGCATCGCGGGGCTGAAGCGCGTTCCCGCGATCGTCCGCGAGCACGAGGACGCGGAGGCGCTGGAGGCGGCGCTGGTGGAGAACATGGCGCGCGAGGACCTCAACCCGATCGAGGAGGCGCGCGCGTGCGCGGCGCTGGTCGAGGAGCTCGGGCTGACGCGCGAGGACGTCGGGCGGCGTGTCGGGCGCAGCCGCGTGGCGGTCAGCAACCTGGTCCGCCTGCTCGACCTGCCGGACGAGGCGATCGAGCTGGTGCAGGCGGGCGCGCTGTCGGAGGGCCACGGGCGCGCTGTTCTGCTGGCGGAGGATCACGCCGAGCGGCGCAGGCTCGCGCGCGAGGCGGCATCCGCGGGCTGGTCGGTGCGTCTCACCGAAGAGCGCGCACGGGAGAGCAACGCGAAGGCGCCACATCGCCCGGACGCGGCGCGCAGCGCTCGCCACCGCGCGCACCCCGATCAGGAGGAGGCGGCGCGCGAGATCGCCCAGGCGCTCGGCTCCGCGCTCGGCGCGGATGTGCAGGTGCGCCCCACGCGCGACGGGCGCTACAGCGCGCAGCTCTCGTTCTCGACGCCCGAGGAGGCGCTCGAGCTTGCCCGTCGCGTCCGGTCGCGCGCGGTTGCGTAGAATCGATGCCAAGGGCGATTAGCTCAGTCGGTTAGAGCGCTTCTCTGATAAGGAAGAGGTCCCTGGTTCGAGTCCAGGATCGCCCATCGGTCGGATTTGGCCCTACTAAGCCCATTTGTGGCTGTTCCTCCGTGGCTGGACTGCCGGCCGCTGAATGCTGAAAGCGCGGCTGCTGCCCATTGCTGCCCAAACAGACGCTACCTCTGTCCCGCCGGCAGGGGCCGTACAGTTGGTGAGTGTCCGCGTGTTCGCCTCCTGGAGCCTCGCTCTCATCCACCGCGGTTCGGCATGCAGTGCCAGCGGGGACGATCAAGCGCATCCATGTCAACCAGCACGTGATCCGGCGCAACGCTAAGACGGGGAGCCGCGAGCCGCCGATCAGCGTGAAGACGTCCAAAGGCTCTATCCCGTGCAGCGCGGTCGTGATACACGGAGAGGCCTTTGTGCGCTATTCGCCTGACCGGCCCCTATCTTGTGGAGCCAGGGTCTGGATTGAGACCCGCTCGGAAGTCACTGCCGAATGCTCCGACCCGTAGGACTTCCGAACTATGGGCGCGGTTTGGGGTACGCCCGAATCAGCCGGCTTGGTCGAGGTTACGGGTGCCATGAGCCCGCCTGAACCCGGCCTTACGCAGCTCCTTTGAGCGCCTCTCATCAACGGATGCCTGTGTGCGGGAGATCGCCGCTGCGAGGTCTGCTGCCGCCTGTAGGAGCGCGGCTGTCTCCTCTGGAGCCACCAGCACATATGGGGCATGGCTTCGTGCCCGAGCAATTAGTCGGCGGGCTTCCAAGAGGCCGAGTTGCTTACTGGCAGTCCCCGATGAGATGTCCAGAGTTAGGCGAAGGTCTGCCTGAGTCGCCTCGCGTTCGAGAAGCGACCAGACAAGAGCGATGCGCTCTGGATCAGCGAGCGCCTGAATCACCGTGCTATCCGACGGCGGCAGTATGGTGGCGAAATCTTCCAGAGCAGAAGAATCGCAGATTTGAGCGGGGATTGACCAAGCCAATGACCACCAACCTGCCGCGTGTCGGAAGTGCCGTCGTCGTGTGCCGCGACGATCGACTGCTGCTAGCTAGGCGCGCTAAGTGCTCTGGTTCGGAAGTTCGCCGACGTATTTGTGGGTCAGGCTGCCTGGGCGGTGGGTTGATTGAGCTTGTCGGTGAGGCGGTTGAGGTCGGCGCGGGTGAACTTCCACTCGAATGGGGCGGCGATCTGCTCGTAGCGGCATCCGAACGCGAGTAGCTGCGCTTCGAGCGTGTCGAGGTCGTGGAAGTCGTTGGGGGTGAGGACCTTGCGCTGGATCACGGAGAAGTAGATCTCGGCTTGGTTGAGCCAGCTGGCGTGGACGGGAGTGTGGACGAGGGTCAGATTCTCGTATCTGCCTTGGAGGCGTTTGATCGATGCCTGACCGCGATGGGCTGAGCCGTTGTCGACGATCACGAACACGCGTCGGGCCTTGCTGTAGGGCGCGACGGTCATGAACTGTGCGACGAGCTTGTCGAACGGGACGATCCCGTCCTTCTCGTCGCAGCGGTCGAACAACTTGGCGCGTTTGGCGTCCCAGGCAGCGAAGTAGCACAGAGCGCCGCCGCGCTCGTATTCGTGCTCGACGCGCTGGCCGCGCTTGACGCCGGGCTTGGCTGCCAGTGTGGCGTGCTTGCGGCGTCGCGCTTGTATCGAGGGCTTCTCGTCACAGCAGACGACGTAGTCGCCGGGATGCAACAGCTCACCCTCCCAGCGGCCCGCGTACAGGTCGAGGATGCGGCCGGCCTTGGCGGTGAACTCGGGGTCGCGCGGGAAGATCCAAGAGCGGTACTGCCACGGCTTGATCGCGTCCTCTGAGAGCCAGCGCCAGACCGTCACGCCGGAGATCTGCTCGCAGATCCCGCGCGCGATGACCTCGCGTGCGAGCTCGATCGATGACCAGCGAGCCAGCGGCACCTCGCTGTCTGAGGGGCGCTCGCACGCCAAGCGGATCACCTCAGCGCGCACCTGAGGGGGGAAAGGCCGGCGGTCTACCGCGCCGGGGCCGGTCCTCCAAGCCGGCCAGGCGCTGCTCAAAGAACCGCTTGCGCCACTGCGAGACGACATCACGTCCGCAGCGCAGCTGGGCTGCGATCTGGTCATTACGCAGGCCGTCGGCGGCCATCAGCACCATCTGCGCCCTCATCACCTGCCAATACGGCAACGTATACGAACGCGCCAGCGACTCCAGTACCGCGCGCTCATCGCCAGACAGCTCGATCCGATACGGGCTATGTCTCGGCATCAGCGTCCCTTCACGAGAGGACAGGATGCCAGACACGCTACGACCGTGACCAGACGCTAATACGTAGCCTTACTTACGAAACGGAGCACTAAGGACCCAAACCGCGGCAAGTGGATCTTCCCCGGCGGCAAGGTCGAGCCCTTTGAGTCGATCTGTGAAGCGGCGGCGCGGGAGCTGCTTGAGGAGACGGGCTTGGAGATCGAGGTTACGGGTCAGATCGGAGCCTTCGAGATCATTCGTCCGCCGAGCGAGCATCGCCTGATCGTATTCAACTGGGCTGAGCCGGTAGGAGGGAAGCTACGACCGGCAAGCGATGTATCCGAGCTTCGGTTTTGCACACGCCAAGAACTAGCGCAACTCGATCTGTCCGAGATCGTCGCGCATGTCGCACGCACTATCGGCTGGCTGGGTGAGCGAACCGCACTGGCAGCGTAGGTCGGTATAAAAACACGACTAGGAAGCCTCGCTACATGAACCGTGGCGTCGATGCAGTTCTTACCTTCGTTCGTCGCTACGTCATGTTTGTTGGCGGTGCGCTTGGCACGGTGCTCCTCGCGGCGGGGGTCTACGTAGATCCCCGAACAAGGGGAGGGACAGTCCTTGTCGCGGTTGGCGGTGCGGTAGTTGCTGCCTTCGTGCTCGCGCTGATCTCCCTGTCGCGTGACGACCTTCTTGATGCGCTCTTTCGACAAGGGTTGTCGAAGTGTTCCCCAGCCGCATCGATCGCTGCAAAGAGCACTATTGGCGAAGTCTATTGGAGACAGTCTCACGGGAGTATCGCGTCCTCGGTGTAGCAAATAACGGCTACACCGATACCGCGTCCAAGAGAGAAAGATATAAACAGTTGATCGCTGCGGCCATCAACAAGGGGGCGGTTGTCGAGTTTCTCTGGCTCTCGCCTACCGCCGATGTCGCAAAGCTCCGAGAGAAGGAGGAGGGGCGGGCAACTCGACTTGATACATGCAAGTCCATCCTCTTCTTCTGGGAGCTTAAGAGCGAACTCGGTCCTACCGCACAGGACCGCCTTGTGCTGCGGGAGCACGAACACATACCATCCTGCGGCATCACCCAGGCCGACAGCCGCCTGACTGTCACACACTACGTGCCTGGCCAAGACAACCTGGATTCACCCGGCTGGATTTTGACAGCGACACCGTACCCTTTTATCGGCGCGTAGTGGCGTTTCTTAGACGCGCTGAGGCAAAAACAGAGCTAGTCGATGTTTATCTCAACACGTATAAAGAGGTGCGTGCGAGTTCCACAGAAATCAACGCCAACCGCATTAAGGAGCTGGAAGATCGCCGCCCGGAATTCGATGTCGGGCTACCAAGCCAGGCGGACAAGCGGCTAGAGCTTTCGGGTGGCGTGGAGGAAGGCGTGTAGCAACTTCCCCGGTGGACTGCCCAGCAATAGCCACCTTGTGCTAACGATGAAAAGAGTGCAACATGCATGATCCTAAGGGTTGCCTTCTAAATAATTGTTGGGGGATGGGAGGTTTCGGGCGGGTTGTGGCGTAGTCATGGGTCATGCTGGGGGCGATGGTCGATGAGTCCGCGATCCGTGAGCGGTGGCTGGTCGTCGAGGGTGCCCTGGATGA
>DATJRV010000031.1:0-15507 GCA_035504435.1 Solirubrobacteraceae bacterium | reverse complement strand
CGATCGAGCTCGCCCGCGAGCTCGATCGCCTGCCACCATGCGTGATCGTCTACGGCGTGGAGGGCGCGCGCTTCGACGCCGGCAGCGGCCTGTCAGCTGAGGTGCGAGCGGCAGCTGAGCGCCTCGCCGGAGCATTGGCCGTCGAGGCAAAGCAGCTCGCTGGCTAGCGTCTCGCCAGGCCCACGTGGTTAATGAGCCGGCGGATCGCCTCGTCGGCTCGCTGGGAGCGGTCGTGTAGGTCTTGACCGGCTCGTCAGCAGATCAAACCGGCTGGATGACTACACTCGATTCCGTGTGGCTGAGCACTTGTTTCCTGTCGATACGCCCGTGCTAGGCACACTAGTCTCAGTGATGTTGATCGTCCCCGATGGGGACGCAGCCCTCGATTGGTACAAGGAAGCGCTCGACGCCAAGGAACTCTGGAACCTGGGTGGCGTGGCGGGTCTTCACATCGACGGCGCCCCTTTCTTTCTACACGAGGTCAACCCGGAGAACCCCGCAGAGACCGATCCCGCTCAGGCCGGGGTGACGAGCAGCCGAATCGAGGTGTTCGTCGACGATCCGGACGGCTTCATCGCGCGGGCGCTCGCCGCGGGAGCCACGACCAGGTCAGCGGTGGTCGAGCACCACATGCCCTGGGGTGTACACCGGCAAGGTGGCTTCAAGGACCCCTTCGGTCACGTCTGGTCCGTCGGTGACAAGTCGCCACTGAGCGCACTCACAGGCTGCGGCTCCTAACCATGAGCCCTGGGGGCACGTCCGGCACCGAGATCGCGAGCTCGATGCCCGCCGCCGGACGGTTCTACGCGAGTCACGCCGACAGGCTGACCGGAGCCGTCATGGTAAGGAGCGCATCCTCGCCGCGGCAACCGCCGCCTGACCGTACGCGATGCCGCCGTCGTTCGGCGGCACGCGTTGCGGCACGAGCACGCGCATGCCCGCGCTTTCCAGGCCCTGCCTGCAGCGTTCGAGCAGCAGGCGGTTTTGGAACACGCCACCCGACAGCACCGCCGTGCGCACGCCCTCGCGTTCGGCCAGCAGCGCCAGCGCGTGCACCGTCGCGCCGGCGAGCGCGTCGTGGAAGCGCGCGCTCACCAGCCCCCGCGGCACGCCCGCGCACAGGTCATCCACGATCGCTCGCACCGTCACGCGCGCGTCCAGCTGCAGCATCCCGCCCGCCATCAGCGTGAGCTCGTAGGCGTCGCCCGACGACCGCGTCGCGGCCGTCGCCGCGGCCGCAGCTTCCAGCTCCGCCGCCGCGCGGCCCTCGTCGCCAACCGTCGTGCGCATTGCGCACAACGCGGCGACCGCATCGAATAGCCGGCCCACGCTCGTCGTCAACGGCGAGGCCGTCCCCGTGCGCACCAGCTCGAGCACCTGCTGCCAGCGCCCCCCGTCGACCAACGCGGCCAGCGCTGGCGGCGGGACCACGCTGCCATCGCCGCCGCCGCCGCCGGCGTCGCCCTCGCTCGACGCCGCCAGCAGCCACGAGCACGCCATGCGCCACGGCTCGCGTGCCGCCGCGTCGCCGCCCGGGAGGCGCACCGGGAACAGGTGCCCGACGCGCCGTGCCTGTGCAAGGCCGCCCAGCAGCAGCTCGCCACCCCAGATCGTTCCGTCCTCGCCCAGACCAGCTCCGTCGTAGATCGCGCCCAGCGCCCGCCCGCGCTCGCCGTGCTCCGCCAGCACAGCCGCGAAGTGCGCGTGGTGATGCTGCACGCCCACCAGCCGCACGCCCTCGCGTTCCAGCGCGTAGCCGCTCGACAGGTAGTCGGGGTGCAGGTCGTGGGCCACCACCTCCGGCGTCAGCGACAGCAGCGCTTCCAAGTGCGCCACCCCAGCGCGGTAGGCGCGCAGCGTCTCCCAGCCGCGCAGATCGCCCACGTGCGGTCCCACCCACGCGCGCTCGCCGCGCGCCACGCAGAACGTGCTCTTCAGCTCCGCCCCGCACGCCAGCAGCGGCGGTGCGTGCACGGGCAGCGTCACGCTCCGCGGCGTGTAGCCGCGCGCGCGTCTCAGCATCAGCGGCTCGACGCCCGCGCTCGCGCAGCCGGCAGGTGTAGTCGGAGAGCTCGCGCGAGCGCCCAGCGCGCGCACCACCGAGTCGTCAACGCGCGCGTGGATCGCGCGATCGTGCACCAGCAGCGCATCCACCATCGGCCCCAGCCGTGCAAGCGCGTCCTCGTCCTCAAACGCGATCGGCTCGTCGCTCACGTTGCCGCTGCTCATCACCAGCGCCGTGCCCACGTCCGCCAGCAGCAGGTGGTGCAGCGGCGTCGACGCCAGCATCACCCCCAGGTCCAGCAGGCCAGGCGCCACCGCCGCCGCCACCCGCGCCCCCTCACGCCGGCGCGCGATCACGATCGGCCGCTCGCGCGCCGTCACCAACTCCAGCTCCGCCCCACGCAGCTCCACCAACGCGCGCAACGTCTCGACGTCAGGCGCCATCACCGCGAACGGCTTCTCCTCGCGGCGCTTACGCCGGCGCAGCTCCGCCACCGCACGCTCGTCATCCGCGCGGCACGCCACGTGATAGCCGCCCGCGCCCTTCACCGCCACGATCCCGCCGCCACGCAGGACCGCCGCAGCCGCCGCCACCGCGTCCGCGCCCGGGGAGAGCTCGCGCCCGTCCACGTCGATCACACGGGCCGTCGGGCCACACGCCCGGCACGCGTTCGGCTGTGCGTGAAAGCGACGGCTCGCCGGGTCCTCGTACTCCACGCGACAGTCCGCGCACATGTCAAACGCGCACATCGTCGTGCGCGCGCGGTCATACGGGACGGCGCGCACGATCGTAAAGCGCGGGCCGCAGTCCGTGCAGTTGATGAACGGGTAGCGGTAGCGACGGTCGCCCGGATCCATCAGCTCGCCAATGCACGCCGCGCACGGCGCGACGTCTGGCGCCACCAGCGCCGTGCTCGCGCTCTCGCCCGCATCGCGCGACGCCACGTCCGGCGCGCCGCCGTGCGTCCGCTGCCTCCTCGGCGCCCCATTCGCCACCGCGCCCGCGCTCGCCACGATCCGGAACTCGCGCTCGCCCATCGCCGCCAGCGGCCGCCTGCGCACCCGCTCGACGACCGCCAATGGCGGCGCGCGCTCGGTCAGCTGCGCCACGAACAGCTCCAGCGCCGCTCGCTCGCCCTCCACCTCCAACGTCACGCCGCACGCGTCGTTTCGCACCCATCCAGCCAGCCCGTGCTCGCCAGCCAGCCGATGGACGAACGGACGGAAGCCCACGCCCTGCACCACGCCGTCCACGCTCACGCGCACGCGAGTGCGCGCCTTAAACTCCTCTTCCCGCGCGCCCGCGGTCACGCCCGCCACGACGGTCGCTCACGCGGGCAGCGGCTCGCGCCGCGCGACCCCAGCCAGCCACTCGGCGAACGCGCCCACGCCCTCCCCCGTGCGCGCGCTCACCAGCATGTGCGCCACGCCCGGGTTCACGCGATCGAGGTTCGCCAGGAAGTCCTCCACGCTGAAGTCCACGTGCGCCAGCAGGTCGAGCTTGTTCACCACCACCAGCTCGCACGCACGGAACATCAGCGGGTACTTCAACGGCTTGTCCTCGCCCTCCGTCACCGACGCGATCATCGCGCGCGCGTCCTCGCCCACGCGGAACTCCGCCGGGCACACCAGGTTGCCGACGTTCTCGATCACCAGCAGGTCCATCTCCCCCAGCGCCAGCGCCGGCAGCGCCGAGCGCACCATGTTCGCGTCCAGGTGGCACTCGCCGCCAAAGCCCCGCGCGGTGTTCAGCTGCGTCACCGGCACGTGCAGCGCCGCAATCCGCTCCGCGTCCAGCGACCCCTGCACGTCGCCCTCCAGCACCCCCACGCGTATCGCGCCCGGCCGCTCGTCCGCCATCGCGCCCGGCCGCTCGTCCGCGTCGCCCGGCGTGCGCGTCGAGTGATCGCCGTCGCCCGGTGCGCGCAGCAGCCCGTCCGCCAGCACGCGCTCCAGCAGCGAGGTCTTGCCCGCGCCCGGCGCGCTCATCAGGTTCACCACGCGCACGCACGCCTCGTCGAAGTCCGCGCGGTTCGCGCGCGCGATCGTGTCGTTCGCGTCCAGCACGTCCGCCGCAACCCTCACCTTCGTGCGGTGCACAGGTCCTCCTCCACCTCAATCGACTCCACGCGCAGCTCATCGCCGCCCATCACCCGCGCGCTGCCAGAGCCGCAGCGCGGGCAGCGAAACGACGGCTCGTCCAGCTCCCACTCGTGGCCGCACTCGCAGCGCAGCCGCGCAGGCGTCACACGCTGCGCCAGCCGCGCGCCCTCGCAGGGCGTGCCGCGCGCGAGCAGCTCGAAGTTGAACGCCAGCGAGTTCGGCACCACCTGGCGCAGCGCGCCCACCGTCACGTCCACCCGGCGCACCCGGCCTTCGCCCGCGTGCGCCAGCGCCGTGTCGATGATCGCCCGCGCCAGCGCCAGCTCGTGCATCAGCAGATCCGCGGCAGCGGGTCGCCCGCCAGCAGGTCCATCACCCGACGCCCGCCGAACGCCGTCGCCACCAGCACCATCCCCGCCGGCTCCGCCTGCACCTCGCCGATGTCCGCCGCGCGCTCGCAGCCCGGCACCGAGCGCAGGGCCTCAAGCGCCCGCTCCGCCGCCGCCGGCGCCACGCACGCCACCAGCCGGCCCTCGTTCGCCACGTACAGCGGGTCGATCCCCAGCAGCTCCGCCGCCGCCGCCACCGCCGGCTCCACCGGCACGTCCTCTTCGTTGACCAGCGCCGCCACGCCCGACGCGCGCGCCAGCTCGTTGAGCACCGACGCCACGCCGCCGCGCGTCGCGTCGCGCATGCAGTGCACCTCCGCGCCCGCCGCCCCCAGCAGCGCGTCCACCGCCCGCCACAAAGGCGCCGTGTCCGACACGATCGGCGCGTCCAGCGCGAAGCTCTCGCGCGCCAGCATGATCGCCATCCCATGTGCGCCGATCGGGCCCGACACCAGCACCCGGTCGCCCGGCGCGAGCGCCGCCGGCGACAGCCGCGCGCGCGGGTCGAGCACGCCAACTCCCGTCGTGCACACGTACATGCCATCCGCGTGGCCGTGCTCCACCACCTTCGTATCGCCCGCAATCACCCGCACGCCCGCGCGCCGCGCCGCGTCCGCGATCGCCTGCACCTCCGCGCGCAGCACATCCGCGTCAAGCCCCTCCTCCAGCACCAGCGACAGCGTCAGCGCCAGCGCCCGCGCGCCCGACACCGCCAGGTCGTTCACCGTGCCGTTCACCGCCAGCTCGCCGATCGAGCCGCCCGGGAAGCGCAGCGGGCTGACCACAAAGCTGTCCGTGCTCAGCGCCAGCGTCGGCGTGAGCGGCGGCGGCCCGGCCTGCATCGGTCCGTCCAGCGTCGCCCCGTCCAGCGTCGCCCCGTCCAGCGTCAGCCCGCTGAGCGTCGGCGCGCCCAGCGTCGCCTCGTCCAACGTGAGCGTGCCCGCATCCGCGAGCCGCGCGAGCACGTCGTCCTGCCCCTCCTCACACGATGCCAGCGCAGGAACCAGCAATCCCTCGATCAGCGACCGCGACGACTTCCCGCCCGCGCCGTGCGCCATCGTTATACAGCTGTCGCGGAAAGACGGTGTGAGCGCCGGCGTAGGCTCCGTTCGATCTTGCGCTGCGTGCGCCATTGTCATACAGCTCTCGCACTGGGGCGTCTCGAGCACGGGGGTCTGCTCTGTTCGATTCCGTGCCGCGTGCGCCATCGTCATACAGCTGTCGTCGTCGTGGGCTCGCCGTCGCGCACGTGGCGGCCGTAGCTGTAGTACGCCGCGCACGCGCCCTCCGGCGAGACCATGCACGCGCCGATCGCGCGCTCGGGCGTGCACGCGGTCCCGAACACGCGGCACTCCCACGGCTTGATCACACCCTTCAGCACCTCCCCACACTGGCACTCGCGCGGGTCGGCCACCCGCACGCTCTCCAGCGCAAAGCGCCGCTCGGCGTCCAGCTCCGCGTAGGCGTCCGACAGGCGCAGCGCGCTGTAGGGGATGCTGCCCAGCCCGCGCCACTCGAAGTGCTCGCGCGTGGCGAACACCTCCGCCATCGCCTCGCGCGCGCGCTGGTTGCCATCCCAGCCGACCACGCGGCGATACTGGATCTCGACCTCGCAGCGCCCGGCGGCCAGCTGCGCGAGCAAAAGCTCGATCGACTGCAGCACGTCCAGCGGCTCAAAGCCCGAGATCACCACCGGCTTGCCGTACTCGCGCGGGATGAACTCGAACGGCCGCGCGCCGATCACCGTCGCCACGTGGCCGGGGCCGATGAAGCCGTCGAGCTCCAGCTCCGGCGAGTCCAGCAGCGCCCGCAGCGGCGGCTCGATCGTCACGTGGTTGCACACGCACGAGAAGTTTCGCACCCGCTGCGCGCGGGCGCGCCTGAGCGTCAGCGCCGTCGAGGGCGCCGTCGTCTCAAAGCCGATCGCAAAGAACACGACCTCGCGCTGCGGGTTCTCCGTGGCGATGCGCAGCGCGTCCAGCGGCGAGTACACCATGCGCACATCCGCGCCGCGCGCCTTTGCCTCCAGCAGGCTGCCGCGCGAGCCCGGCACGCGCAGCATGTCCCCGAAGCACGTCAGGATCACGCCGGGGCGCCGCGCGATCTCGATCGCGTCGTCCACCCGCCCCATCGGCAGCACACACACCGGGCAGCCCGGCCCGTGCACCAGCTCCACGCCATCCGGCAGCAGGCTCTCGATGCCATAGCGGTAGATCGCGTGCGTATGCCCGCCACACACCTCCATCAGCTTGTACGAGCGCCCCCGCGCAACCAGCGCCGGCAGCGAGGACGCGAGCGCGCGGGCGAGCGCGCCGTCGCGCAGCTCGCGCGCGAACCTCACGCCGGCTCCCGCGCCAGCGCCGTGCCCGCATGCACCAGCAGCGTCTCGCCAAGGGCCACCGCATCCAGCAGGCCGACGTCCACCTGCTGGCGGCGCCCGTCCGCGTCCACGCACACCGCCAGGCCGTGCGCGAGCTCGACCTCCACGACGCGCATCGGCGCGGCCGCGTCGCTGCACGTGATGCAGCTGCGCTCACTGCTCACGCGCTCACGCCCTCCCTCAGCTCCGCCAGCGTCCGCTCGTACTCATCACCCATCTCACGCAGCAGCTCGAGCGTGGCGTGCGCCTCGCGCTCGTCGATTCGCGACAGCGCGAAGCCGACGTGGACGAGCACCCACTCGCCGATCAGCGCGTCCAGGAGCTCCTGCCCCAGCAACGCCACGCTGACCGTGCGCCGCACGCCCGCCACGTCCACCTGCGCGAGCTCGTCGGCGTGATCGACGATCTGCACGACGCGCGCGGGAATCGCCAGGCACATGGGCGCGCGGGCCGCTACGCCTCTGCGCTGGCCGGCGTCGCGTGCGGGGCCGCCGTCAATGCGGTGGCCCCGCCGTTCTCAGCGCGGCGGGTTTCGGGGATGCGGGCGCTGATCGTGGTGCCGGCGCCGGGGGCGGAATCGATCGCCAGCTCGCCTTCGAGCAGCGCGACCCGCTCGTGCATGCCGACGAGGCCGAAGCCATCGCTGCGCGCCTGCGGGTCGAAGCCCGCGCCGTCGTCGCGCACGCCCAGCTGCACGAAGCCATCCTGCTCGCTGATTTCCACCACCGCGCGCCCGGCGTTGCCGTGCTTGGCCGCGTTCGTCAGCGCCTCCTGGACGATGCGGTAGAGCGCCGTCTCGAGCTCCGGGGCGTGGCGCGTCGGGGCCCTTCCCTGCTCGTAGGCCAGCTCGATGCTCACGTCGACCTCCATCCCGTGCCGCGAGATGCGCTCGGCGAGCGCCTCCACGGCGGCCTGCACGCCGAGCTCGTCCAGCGCCGCCGGGCGCAGGTCGGTGATCAGCGCGCGCAGGTTGGCGATCGCATCCTCCAGCTGCTCCACCGCCTGGGCCACCGCCTGGCCGAGCGCCTCCGGGCGCCCCGAGCGCGCCGCGGCCGAGAGGCCGATGCGCAGCGCACTGAGGCTCTGCAGCGTCTCGTCGTGCAGCTCGCGCGCCCAGCGCCGGCGCTCGCCCTCGGCCGCCGCCAGACGGTGGCGCTGGCGCTCCAACGCGACCGAACGGGCGGTGGCCACCGCCGTGGCGGCGCTGGTCGCGAACGATTCCAGCAGGCGCGCGTCCTCGGCGGAGAACGACGGCCCGTCGCGCAGACGGTCGAGCGCGAACAGCACGCCGTAGGTCTCGCCGCGGAAGATCAACGGGACGGCCAGCCCACAGGCCGCCTGCACCCCCAGGCGCCCGAGCCCGTGCTCATCGAAGCGCGCGCGGTTGAGCTGCTCCTCCAGGCGCTGGGCGGTGCGCGTGCGCATCACATAGCCCGCAACCGAGTCCGCCGCGGGCATGCGCCTGGCAATCAGGTCGGCGGGCAGCTCGCCCGCCGCCGCCGCGATCGCCAGCTCCTCGCCCTGCTTCAGCTCGATCACCAGCGCGCGCGCCGACACCAGCGCGCGCCCGCGCTTGGCGACCAGCTCGAGCACCACGTCGAGGTCGGTCTCGCCGCCCACCGCCCGCGCGATCTGCGTGGTCGCCTCCAGCGCCGCGACCGTCCGCTCGAGCTCGTCGCGGCGTTCGCTCGCGCCGGTGAAGCGCCGCGCGTGATCGACCGCCACGCCGGCGAACTCGGCGAGCACCATCACCGCGTGCTCGTCCTCCTCGCTGAACTGCTCGCCGTTCGCCTTCTCAGTCAGGTACAGGTTGCCGTACGGCTCGCCGTCGGTGATGATCGGCACGCCGAGGAACGTCTTCATCGGCGGGTGACCGTGCGGGAATCCGTAGGACAGCGGGTGTTCGCCGACGTCGGCGATGCGCAGCGGCGCGGGCTGCTCGATCAGCGCGCCGAGCACGCCACGCCCGCGCGGCAGCGCCCCGATCGTGGCGCGTGCCTGCTCGTCGATGCCCTTCGTCAGGAAGCGCACGAGCTCCGTCTTGGAGTCGCTGAGCACCCCCAGGGCCGCGTAGCGCGCTTCGGTCAGCTCCTGGGCCGCGTCGAGCACACGTTCGAGCACGACGTCGAGGTCGAGATCCGCGAGGACGCTGCGCGCGACTCCGAGGATTCCCTGTGTAGTTCGATCCATACCGGCCTTCCAAAGCTACCGAGGGCTCGTGCGTCCTGTGCGCTCCGACCGCCCCCGGTTGGATCTCTCCATCTGCGGACGCGCGGTGCTCGCGCGAACCCACTCATTCAATCACGTTTTCTACCAGACGCAGGGTCCTGCTGCAGCGCGCGGCCAGCGAGCTGTCGTGCGTGATCACCAGCACCCCACGGTGCGCGCACGCGCCCAGCAGGCGATCCATCACCCGCCGGGCGAGCGGCGCGTCCAGATGCGCGGTCGGCTCGTCCAGAACCAGGAAGCGGGCGTCGGCCAGCAGCGCACGCGCAAGCGCCAGGCGCTGACGCTGCCCGCCGGACATCAGCTCGCCGTCGGCGCCCACGATCGTCTCCAGCCCGTCCGGGAGGCCGCGCACCCAGCCGTCCAGCTCGACGCACTGAAGCGCGCGCTCGACCTCCCCCTCGCCCGCGTCACGGCGGGCCAGCAGCAGGTTCTCGCGGATCGTCGTGTTGAACACCCGCGCGTCCTGGCCGCACAGCAGCACCGCGCGGCGCACATCCTCCTGGGCGAGCTCGCGCACGTCGATCCCGTCGAGCGTCACTTGGCCCCGCTGCGCCTCGCGCAGGCGCACGAGCAGCTCGCCCAGCGTGCTCTTGCCGACGCCGCTCGGCCCGACGAGCGCGACGCGCTCGCCCGCCGCCAGCGACAGCTCGAAGTCGTCGAACAGCCACGGCTCCTCGGGCCCGTAGCGAAAGCCGAGATGCCGTGCGCGCAGCTCGCCGGCGCCCGACGGCCGCGCCGGCGCGGGCGGGTCCACGACCGGAGGCTCGCAGCTCGAGATCTCGTGCACGCGCGCGGCGGACGCGGCGCACGTGCGCAGGCTGCGCGCAGCTGCCGGCAGCGGCGCGATCGCCTCGTAGGCGCCGAGCACCAGGAACGCGAGCGCCGCCAGCAGCACGCCGGCGAGCACGCCCGCATGCACGGCGGCGATGCCGACCACGAGCACCACGAGCAGGCCCACGCCGGTGAGGACGCTGCCGAGCGTGCTCGCGAGCGCCGCCACCAGCGCGTCGACGCGCGCCAGGCGCGAGAGCTCCGCGTCGCTGTCCGCCAGCGCCCGGATGCGCGCGTGCGTGCAGCCCAGCATGCGCAGCTCGTCCGCGCCATCGATGCTCTCCACCAGCTCGCCCGTCAGCCGCGCGCGCACGCGCGCCTGGCGGCGGTCGGCGCGCGCGGCCAGCGTGGCGCTCAGCCACGGCAGCGTGAGCGCGGCGAGCGTCAGCGACGCGAGCACCGCGACGCCGGCGAGCGGCAGCATCAGCCAGGCGGCGAAGCTCGCGCCCGCGATCACCGCCGCGGCCACCAGCGCGGGGATCAGCGCGCGCAGGTACAGGTCCGACAGCGCATCCACGTCGCCCACGAAACGCGCGAGCAGATCGCCGCCGCCGCGGCGCAGCTGACCGGGCACCAGCGGCCACAGCCGCTCGTAGAAGCGCACGCGCAGCCGCGCCAGCTGGCGCAGCGCGAGGTCGTGCGAGCACAGGCGTTCGGCGTACCGCAGCGTCGCGCGGCTGAGGCCGAACGCGCGCACGCCGACGATCACCACCATCAGCTCGAGGATCTCCGGGCGCTGTGCCGCGCGCGAGATCAGATAGCCGGAGCTCGCCAGCAGCCCGATCGCCGCGGCCGTCGCCCCCGCGGACAGCGCGACCGCCAGCGCCAGGCGCCGGCGCTCGCCGCGCGGCAAGCGCCCCACCTCCAGCAGCGCCCTCACGCGAGCACCGCCATTGCACGCGTTGCGGGCGCGGGCGTGGGCGTCTCAAGCGCCCGGCCGTGCTCGATCCGCACCAGGCGGTGGGCGTGCTCGGCGAGCTGCGGGTGGTGCACGATCAGCAGCACCGTGCGTCCCGCGGCAAGCGCCGGCAGCAGCTCGGCGATGCGCGCGGCGCCCGTCTCGTCGAGGTGCGCGGTCGGCTCGTCGAACACCAGCAGCCGCGCGTCGCGCAGGATCGCGCGCGCGAGCGCGATCCGCTGACGCTGTCCCGCCGACAGCCGCACGCCGTCCTCGCCCACCGGCGTGTCGAAACCCTGTGCAAGTCCCTCGATGAACGCCAACGCGCCCGCGGCGCGTGCGGCCTCGCGCACCCGCTCGGCGTCGGCGTCGCCGGCGCCCAGGCGGATGTTCTCGGCGACCGTGCCCGCGAACAGCTGCGGGCGCTGGGGCACCCACGCGATCTGCGCCCGCCAGCGCTCGACGTCGATCGCGCGCAGATCGGCCCCGCCGCAACTGACCTCGCCCGCGCTGGGGTCGGCCAGACGCATGATGAGCCTTGCGATCGTGCTCTTGCCCGCGCCGCTCCGCCCGACGAGCGCAGTGATCTCGCCCGCAGCGAGCTCCAGGTCGATGCGCTCCAGCACGCGTCCTGGGCGCAGCGGGTACTCGTAGTCGACGGCGCGCAGGCGCACGGGCTCGCGCGCCGGGTCAGGGACGCGCGGCGTGCCGAGGCCCGGCGCGGCGCGGCGCGGCGAGGCGACGCGCGGCGCGGCGCGGGGTGGCGCGGCGCGGGGTGGCGCGGCGACGCGAGACGTGGCGAGGCGCGGCGCGGCGACGGACGCCGGCGCTTGCAGCGCCGGCGGCTGGTCGAGCACCGCGTAGATGCGTGCCGCGGCTGCGGTGCCGTCGGCGGCGGCGTGGAACTGCTGGCCGATCTGGCGCAGCGGCCCGTAGAGCTCGGGCGCGAGCAGCAGCACGGTCAGCCCGGCGGTGAGCGACAGCGCGCCGTCGACGAGTTGCACGCCGATCGTCGCGGCGGCGAGCGCCGTGCCGACCATCGCGCACAGCTCGAGCACGAGCGCCGACAGGAACGCGACTCGCAGCGTGGCCATCGTCTCGCTGCGGTAGCGCTCGCCCACCTCGGCGAGCATCCCGGCCTGGGCGCGCTCGCGGCGGTGGGCGCGCAGCGTGGGCAACCCGCGCACGACGTCCAGGAAGTGCGAGCTGAGCAGCGACAGCGCCTGCCAGCGCCGCTGCGTCTGCGCGCGGGCGCCCTTGCCGATCAGCACCATGAACACGATCAGGATCGGCACGGTCAGCGCGAGCAGGCCGGCCGCGATCGGATCCGCGGCCGCGGCCCACGCGAGCACGGCGGCCGGCACGACTGCCGCGAGCACCAGCTGGGGCAGGTAGCCGGCGAAGTACGCGCGCAGCCCGTCCACGCCCTGCACGGCGGCAGCCGCGAGCTCGCCGGTGCGGATGGCCGCCGGCCCGGCGCTGCCCGGCCCGCCCGTCGCAGGCCCGCCCGTCGCCGCGCCGGCGATCGCCGGCCCGCCGGCCGGGGCGGCTCCGTCGGCGCCGAGCAGCCGCCGGGCGAGGCGCCCGCGCAGCTCGGACATCGCGCGGCTGGCGCCGAGCTGGGCGGAGAGC
Source organism: Solirubrobacteraceae bacterium (assembly GCA_035504435.1). Classification (GTDB taxonomy): domain Bacteria; phylum Actinomycetota; class Thermoleophilia; order Solirubrobacterales; family Solirubrobacteraceae; genus Palsa-744. The sequence goes on along the minus strand of DATJRV010000031.1, from coordinate 3,041 downwards.
TCGAAGCCGCCTCCCACCGCCGCGCGCGCGAGGAGCACGGCGCCGAGCGCGAGCAGCTTGCCTTCGAGCGCGGCGGCGCTCGCGTGGCGCAGCGCCGCGCGGTCGATGATGCATGCGAGCAGCACCGCCTGCGCGACGATCAGCGCGGCGCTCGCCAGCGCGAGCGCGCCGACGAGCGTCAGGTGCGTGCGCGCTGCGCGGCTCTCGCGCAGCAGCCTGCGATCAACCGGCGCGGGCATCGACTAGACCGCTGTTCCACGTCGCGCCTGCTCGTATTCGATCGCCGCCAGCGGCGTGGGCGTGCCTTCGAAGTCGTCGCGCCCGAGGCGGTGGCGGAAGACCCAGTAGGTCCAGCCGGTGTAGGCGAGCACGATCGGCACGAAGATGATCGCCACGACCGTCATCACGAGCTGCGTGTAGTGGTTGGAGGAGGCGGCGGCGAGCGACAGGCCGTAGGCGCGGTTGGTCGTGGAGCCGAGCGCCGCGGGGAACAGCTCGACGAACAGGCTCACGAACAGCAGCGCAATGGCGCCGGCGCTGAGCGCGAACGCGCTCCCGTCGCGCCTGCGCGCGAGCATCGCCGGCACCGCCGCCGCGGCGGCGACGGCGAGCACGGCGACGAGCTGTGCGGAGAGCTTCACGCCGCCGTTGTCCTGGTCGATCGCGGTCCACACGAGGAAGCCGGCCATCAGCGCGACGCTCGCAAGCGAGGCGCGCAGCGCCACCGCGCGGGCGCGCTCGACGATCTCGCCGCTGGTGCGCAGCGTCAGGAACACGGCGCCGTGCGCGATGAACAGCGACAGCGTGACCAGGCCGCCGAGCAGCGCGTAGGGGTGCAGGAGGTCCCACAGCGAGGCGGTGACGTTGTGGGCGGCGTTCATCGGCACGCCGTGGACGATGTTCGCCCAGCCGACGCCCCACAGGAGCGCCGCGAGGAAGCTGCCGACGGTCGCCGTCCACTCCCACGTGGCGCGCCAGCGCGGCGAGTCTTCCTTGCCCCAGAACTCAAACGAGACGCCGCGGATGATGAGCGCCGCGAGGATCAAGAACAGCGCGAGGTAGAAGCCTGAGAAGAGGCTCGCGTACCAGCCGGGGAAGGCCGCGAAGGTGGCGCCGCCGGCGGTCAGCAGCCACACCTCGTTGCCGTCCCACACGGGTCCGATCGAGTGGATGATCATGCGCTTCTCGGTCTGGTCGCGCCCGAGCGCGCGCAGCAGGATGCCGACGCCGAAGTCGAAGCCCTCGAGGATGAAGTAGCCCACCCACAGGACGCCGATGAGGATGAACCACAGCGTCTGCAGGAAGTTGGGATCGGGCATGCTCGTCGCTCGCTCTCGCTAGTAGGCCAGGATCAGCTCGGGTCGCGGCGCCCCGTCGCCGGGCGCCTTGGGCTCGCCGGTGGGTTCCGCTTCGGGGCCGTGGGCGATCTCTTTCTTGAAGAGTTTTCCGCCGATCGCGAGCAGCACGCCATAGAGCGCGGTGTAGCCGACGAGGCTGAGGACGATGTCGGTGGAGCTCACCAGCGGCGAGCGCGCGTCGCTGGTCTTGAGCAGTCCGTAGACGACCCACGGCTGGCGGCCCATCTCGGTGAAGATCCAACCGGTGAGGTTCGCGAGCGGCGGCAGGAACGCGCCCACGACCGCCGCGCGCAGGAACCAGCGCTTGCGCTCGAAGACGCCCCGGCGCAGCAGCCACAGGCCGATCAGGGGCAGCACCAGCAGCGCCACGCCGACGCCGGCCATCAGGCGAAAGGTCCAGTAGGTGACGCCGAGGATCGGCACGTAGTCGCCGGGCCCGTATTTCTTGACGTCTTCGGCCTGCAGCTGGTCGACGCCCTTGACTTCCCCGTCCCACGAGGCGGTGCCGAGGATCGAGAGCAGGTGCGGGATGCGGATGTCGGTGTTCAGGCGCTTGGGGAAATGTTCGAAGGGGCCGACCGCGAAGATCGACAGGCTCGCGCCCTTGGTCGTCTTGTACAGCGCCTCGGCGGCGGCCATCTTCATCGGCTGCTGTTTCTCCATCAGCATGCCCTGGCCGTGGCCGAAGGCGCCGGTGAGGATCGCGGCGGCGAGCGCGAACGGAAGCGCCTGGCGCGCCGAGCGCCGGTACACCTGGTTCGAGCGGCCGCGCAGCAGGCCGAAGGCGGAGATCCCGAGCACGATCATCGCGCCCGTGCACATCGCGCCGAAGATCGTGTGCGGGAACGCGAGCAGCAGCGTCGAGTTGGTGAGCACCGCCCAGATGCTCTTCAGTTCGGCCTTGTGGGCCGCGTGGTTGATCACGTAGCCGACCGGGTGCTGCATCCACGAGTTGGCGGCGAGAATGAAGTACGCCGAGAGGATCGTGCCGAAGGAGGTGAGCCAGATGGTCGCGAGGTGCACCCGCGGCGAGAGCCGGTCCCAGCCGAAGATCCACAGTCCCACGAACGTCGACTCCAGGAAGAAGGCCATCAGGCCCTCCATCGCCAGCGGCGCGCCGAAGATGTCGCCGACGTAGCGCGAGTATTCAGACCAGTTCATGCCGAACTGGAACTCCTGCACGATTCCCGTGACCACGCCGATCGCGAGCGTGATCAGCATGAATTTGCCCCAGAAGCGGGTCATCCGCAGGTAGACCTCGTCTTTGGAGCGGTACCAGCGCGTCTGGCAGTAGGCGACCCACGCGGCCAGGCCGATCGACATCGGCACGAAGATGAAGTGGAAGATGGTCGTGACCCCGAACTGCAGGCGGGCGAGTTCAAGCGTGTTCACGCCGCCCAACCTACGCGCGGCGCTGCGGCCGTTTATCCGCGTGCAGCACCCCCACCCCTGCGGCAAACTACCGAAGGCGTGCCTGCTCGTCAGCTATGAGCCCGAGCCACTCGGGCTCTTCTGATACGTGCTTTACCACCGCCGAGGGCGTGCTTACCCGGTGTTATCCGGCACCCCTGTGCGTCTAGCGTAATCGTATGCCCGCACATCTGCACCTGGCGCACAGCTCCGATGGGGAGCAGCAGACAGCCGCGGCGGACGCGCCGATCCGCGTGCTGCTCGCCGACGACC
>DATJRV010000030.1:0-41632 GCA_035504435.1 Solirubrobacteraceae bacterium | reverse complement strand
GAGCACGCCGCTTGCGCGGCGAGCGCGGCGAAGCGCTGCTCGGCGAGCGGGTCGCGGTCGATCGCCACCAGCGTTCCCGACTGCCCGAGCCGCTGCGCGACCAGGCGCGCGTGCCCGCCGTCGCCGAACGTGCAGTCGATCGCAAGCTGTCCGGGCCGGGGGTCGAGCAAGCCCAGCAGCTCCTGCGCGAGCACGGGCGTGTGCGATGTGCGCGCGCCGGGCCGGCGCCCGGCGCCCTCGCCGCGCGCGGCGCCCAGCCGCTGGCCGCGCGGCGTTCGTCCCGAGCCGCTCGCGCCGCGCCGGCGAGCAGCCAGCTCGGCCGCGCCGGTCTCGCCCGCGCGCATACGCGTGGGCTGCGGCGAGCGAACGTCGAGGAGCTCCGTCGCGCTCATGTCAAGCAGCGTCGTCGACACGCGCGGTCACCTCCGCGACGCCGTCCAGAAGCGTCGATCGATGCTCGTTCCAGGTGTTCTTGGCCCACAGCTCCAGGCGCTCGCCGACGCCGACGACGACCACGTCCTTGACCAGCGTCGCGTGCTCGCCGAGAAAGCTCGGGATCATGATCCGTCCGGCCGAGTCCAGCTCGGCGTCGTGGGAGCTGCCGTAGAAGAAGCGTTCGAGCTCGCTCAGCCGCGGCGAGAGCGGCGGGAGCTCGGCGAGCGAGCGCCTGGTGTAGCGGTCGTACTCCTCCGCACGCCACACGCCGACGCACGGCTTCAGATCGACGGGCATCGCCAGCACGACGCCCTCGGCGAGCGCCGCCCGGTAGCGGGCCGGAACGGTGAGGCGGTTCTTGGCGTCGAGCGTATGGTCGAAGGTGCCGCGAAAGAGGACCAATGCGAGGGCGGGTGGGGTCGAGGTCTATATCGAGCCGAGGTGGAGGAGTGGGAGGAGCCCCTCCACCCCGGCTCGCTGGCGCGAACATATCCCACTTTCTCCCACAATGCAACCCCATTTGCACATCTTCTCCCACTTTGCCTGCCCAGCGCCGCTGCTGCGGGCAAAACCCCTGCTAACAGGCGCTTTCCCACGGGCTCCAGAGATGCAGCGAGCGTCGGCAGCAGCTGCAACCGGCGCTGCAGCCGCGCGTTCTGCGATGCCCGTTGCAGCTGCGCGAACCCGCGCGTCCGGTCCGCCGGCAGCGCTACGATCGCCTGCGCCGGCACCGCGACCGGCGTGAAACGAACGACGCCGTGCGCCCATCCGCCCTCCCCCCACATCTCGCTCCGCGGCGCACGCGCGACTCGCGGATGCCCGCCGCGCCGCCGGCGCGCCATCGGCGGCACGTGCGCACCGGCCTCGCCTGTGTCCTCACGCTGGGCGCGCTGTGCGGGCTGCTGGGCGGCTGCGGATCGAGCGGCCCGCCGCCCGGCACCAGCGCCGACCCGGCGCTCGCGGTGCCCGCGAGCGCCGTGCTGTATGCCGGCGCCACCGTGCGCCCGACGGGCGCGCTGAAGAAGCACGCGCTGGCGCTCGGACAGGTGCTCACCCACCAGGCCGACCCGTATCTGCGGCTGCTGGCCGCGCTGCAGGCGCCGGGCTCGCCCACGCTCAAGTTCAAGCGCGACGTCGCGCCCTGGCTGGGCCCCCACGCGGGCATCTTCCTCACCTCGCTGCACGCCTCGGACGCGCTTCCCACGCTGCTCGAGCACGGCTTGCTCGGCGGCGGCTCCGGCAGCGCGTTCCCGTTCGGCGCCGGCGGTGCCGAAGGCGCGCTCGTGATGGACACCAGCAACGCCCCCAAGGCGCAGTCGTTCCTCGACGCCCAGGCCGCGCACGCGGGCGCGCATGCGCAGAGCTACCGCGGCGTGCACTATGAGGCGAGCTCCGGTGGCGTGGCCTTCGCCCTCGTCGACCGCTACGCGGTGATCGGCAGCGAAGCGGCCGTGCGCAGCGTGATCGAAACCGCCGCCGGCGCCAGCTCGCTCGCGCACGCGAGCGGCTATGCGAAGCTGCTCGCGGCGGCGCCGCCGGAAGCGCTCGCGCACCTGTACGCCAAGCCGATCGCCGCGTCGGGCGCCCAAGAAGGGCTCTCGGGGGTGCTGCAGGCGCTCACCGGCGAACGCGAAGCCAACGTCTCGCTCGTGCCCGCCGGGCGCTCGCTGACGCTCGACGCGGACACGCTCGCCTCCGAAACGAGCGGGCCAGGCGGCGGGCTGCTGTCCGCCGACAGCGAAAGCGCCCGTGCGCTTGAAGAGCTGCCCGGCGAATCGTGGCTGGCGATCGGGCTCGGCCATGTGGGCGCCACCCTGAGCAAGGACGCCCAGGACATCCACAGCCTCGTGTCGCTCACCGGCACGCTCGGCAGCACGACGCCGCTCGCCCCCACCTCCGGCTTCGGCCTGAGCTCGCTGCTGGAAGGGCTGACCACCCCACTGCAGGCGCTCGGCGCCAACACCGCGCAAGCCAAGCGCGAGTTCGCCAGCTGGATGGGCTCGGCCGGGATCTTCGCCAGCGGCGCCTCGCTGTTGGAACTGCGCGCGGCGGTCGTCTTCTCCTCCACGGACCCCGCGCACTCGCAAGCGGCCGTCGGCGAGCTCGCCGCGGCCTTGCGCAAGCTGGGGGGCTCGGTCAGCCCTGCATCCCTGCCCGACACCGACGCCGCCGTGGCCGCCCGGCTCAGCGGCCTGCCGCTGGTGCTCTACGTCGCCAACGGGCACAGCTCGAGCGGCCAGACGAAGTTCGTGCTCGGTCTCGGCGAAGCGTCGGTCGCGGGCGCATTGAACCCACCGAGCACGCTCGCGAGCGCCGCGGCGCGCACGGCCGCAGCGGGCGCGCTCGGCGAAGGCATCCAGCCGAGCGTGATGCTCGACGTCCCCACGCTGCTGAGCCTCTTCGAAGGCGTCGGGCTGCTGGAAGTGCCGCCGCTGTCGCAGTTCGTGCCCTACCTGCGCACCGCCACCACGGTCGCCGGCGGCGGACGCCAGCTCGGCGGCGAAGTGCAGCGTTTCCGCGTGACCGTCGGCCTGTAGGCAGCGCCGCGGCGCTAGGCGCCGGCGCCGCTGAGCGCGCGATCGAACACCATCCGCCCGTCGCTGACGCGCTCGACCCCGTAGCGGGTGAGCGTGGTTTCGCCGTCGGCCTGCACCGAGTAGCGCCCGATCACCGAGTTGCGGTTGTGCGTGGCCAGCACGTGGTCGATCACCGTCTGACGATCGTTGCCGCGGGCGCCGGCGCTGCGGATCGCGTCCAGCACCAGCGTCATCGCCTCATAGCCATACAGCGCGTACGCCCCGCCTTCGCTGCCGAACGCGCCGTGGTAGCGACCCAGCACCGCCTTGGCGCTCGACGGGTACAGGCTCACGGGCAGCATCGGCGTGGTCAGATACGTGTTGGCTGCCGCGGCGCCGATCTGCGAGGCAAATTCTTCATCGACCGTCGTGGCGGAGGTGAACAGCAGCAGATGCGGCGAGGCGCTGGAGAGCTCGCGCCACAGCCTCGCCGTGCCCTTGCCTTCGCCGCCGGCCAGGAACACCGCCTGCGCGCCCTTGTGCACGATCTTTTCGACCTCGCCGGTGAACACCGAGCTGGCTTCGGTGGACAGGCTGTCGTGCGCGAGCACCGTGATGCCGGCACTTTCGGCGTCGCTGGCCACGATGTCCGCGAGCGGAACCTGGAAGGCGTCTTGGTCGTCGAGCACGTACAGCTTGTGCACGCCCAAGGACCGCAGCAGTTGCACCTGTGCCGCGGCCTGCGCGATGTCGCCTGGCGCCAGCCGCACGAACGTGCGCTTGCCGCTGGGATAGAAGCGTTCCGGTTCGTCCTGGCCGGCGTCCAGCGAGGAGGTGAGCCCCACGTAGGGGCTCGTAGGGCTGATCTGCAGGATGCCCGCGGCGTTGATGAACGGCAGCGACACCGCCGTGGCGGCCGAGTCGAGCTCGCCGAGGTAGGCGATCGTGCTCGTGTCCTGCGCGGCGAGCTTGGCGTCCGTGGCGGTCAGACCAGGTTCCCACTGTCCCGTCTTGGGATTGGCGTCGTCGAGTGAGTCGTACTCGATCTTGAACGGCCCCGCGCGCCCTCCGGCGTCTGCCAGCGCGAGCTTCTCGCCGTCCACGACCTGTTCGGAGATCGCCGCCGTCGGCCCCTGCAGCGGCAGGCTCGAGTACACCGTCAGCTGGCCGCCGGTCGCTTCGGCGACGTCCGAGACGCTCACGCCGCCGCAGCCGACGACCCCCAGGAGCACGGCGGCGAGAGCAACCAGGCCCAGCCCGCGCGCCAGCATTGGCGCGCTAGCTGCGACGGCTCGGGAGATAGCCGGAGAGGATCTTCAGCGACGCTCCCGCGAGGATGATCGCTGCGGCGAGCAGGAAGCCGATGAGCCCTCTGCCGGTGATCGCCCACAGCACGATCCACACGACCAGGCCGCCGGTGAGGGTGAGAACGAAGCCCATGCGCCGCAATCCTATCGAGCTGGCGTGAGGCCCGTAGCGAGTTCGCCGAGAACCGCACCGACAGCCTCCGCAGGGCGCTCGGACTCCGCCGCCGCGCGCACCAGGCGCGTGCCGACGATCACGCCGTCGGCGCCCGCCTGCGCGGCCGCCAGCGCCTGCTCGGGCGTGCTGATGCCAAAGCCGATCGCCACCGGCACGCGCGTCGCCGCCTTGGCCCGCGCGATGGTCTCGACGAGGTCCTCGCCCAGCGCGCGACGCTCGCCGGTGGTGCCCACAACCGACACCGTGTACAGGAAGCCGCGCGCCGCCGCGCCGATCGCCGCCAGGCGCGCAGGGGTGGTCGTGGGCGCGACCAGCGGGATCAACGCGAGCCCGTGCGCGTCGCAGCTTTCCAGCACCTGCGGAGCCTCACCGTAGGGCAGATCGGGGACGATCAGCCCACACACGCCCGCCCGCTCCAGCCGCTCGACGAAGGCCTCCACGCCGGGAGCAAACACCATGTTGGCGTAGCACATGAGCGCCACCGGCACTTCCGCGGAGACCGCGCGTGCGACCTCCAGCACGCCCGCCAGGCTCGCGCCGGCGGCGAGCGCGCGCGTCGCCGCCGCGTGGATCACCGGGCCGTCGGCCAGCGGATCGGAGTAGGGCACGCCGAGCTCGATCACGTCCGCGCCCGCGTGCACGCACGCCTGCGCGATGCGCAGCGACTCGCTCAGCGTCGGGAAGCCACCCATCACGTACGGCATCAGCGCGGCGCTGGCGCGGGCCTGCGCGAACGCCTGCGCGATGCGCTCGATGCCCGTGCTCGTGGCCGGCGCCGTGCTCACGCCGCGTCGGCCTTGCCGCCGGCGGCTGTGCCGCGGCCGTCGCCCGCCGCCCCGTCGGGGCCGGTCGGCTCGCCGTGGGCGATCACCTCGGCGAGGTCCTTGTCGCCGCGGCCGGACAGGCACACCAGGTCGAGCTCACCGTCGTCCTGAGCGAGCAGCCAGGCGATCGCGTGCGCGGTCTCCAGCGCCGGGATGATGCCCTCCAGGCGCGCGAGCTCGCGGAAGGCGGCGAGCGCCTGCGCGTCGCTCACAGCGACGTACGTGGCGCGGCCGCTGTCACGCAGGTGGGCGTGCTGCGGTCCGGCGCCGGGGTAGTCGAGGCCGGCGGAGATCGAGTGCGCCTGCACGATCTGACCCTCCTCGTCCTGCATCACCGCCGAGCGCGAGCCGTGCAGGATGCCGGCGCGCCCGCCGACCGTCAGCGGCGCGCCGTGACGGCCGCTGTCGATGCCCTCGCCGCCGGCCTCCACGCCCACGAGCTGCACGTGCTCGTCGTCGAGGAACGCGGCGAACGTGCCGATCGCGTTGGAGCCGCCGCCGACGCACGCGACCACGCGCGCGGGCAGCCGGCCCTCGCGCTCGAGCAGCTGCGCGCGGGCCTCATCGCCGATCACGCGCTGCAGGTCGCGCACCAGCGCGGGATATGGGGCGGGCCCGACCGCCGAGCCGATCACGTAGTGGGTGCTCTGCACGTTGGTCACCCAGTCGCGGATCGCCGCGGAGGTCGCCTCCTTGAGCGTTTTCGCGCCCGCATCGACCGGCTCCACGCGTGCCCCCAACAGCTGCATGCGCTGCACGTTCGGGCGCTGGCGACGGGTGTCCTCGACGCCCATGTACACCACGCACTCCATGCCCAACAGCGCGCACACGGTCGCCGTCGCCACGCCGTGCTGGCCGGCGCCGGTCTCCGCGATGATCCGCCGCTTGCCCATGCGCCTGGCGAGCAGCGCCTGGCCGAGCGCGTTGTTGAGCTTGTGCGAGCCCGTGTGGTTGAGGTCCTCGCGCTTGAGGTACACGCTATGCCCCACCCGCTCGGACAGCCGTCGCGCGTGGTAGGAGGGCGTGGGGCGCCCGCCGAAGTCGCGCCGCAGCTCGTGCAGCTCCGCCGCGTAGCGCGGGTCGGCGCACGCGTCCCTCCACGCCTGCTCGAGCTCGGCCAGCGCGGGCATCAACGTCTCGGGCACGAACTGCCCGCCGTAGGGCCCGAAGCGATGCTCGACCGTGATGGGCGGCGCGCTCACGTGTGCGCTCCGTGAACGGCGCCGTGCGCCAGCCGCGCGGCGACTGCGCCGTCAGCGGCGCCAGGGGCGCCAGGGGCCGACTGCGCGCCGGCGGCGACCGCGGCGAAGAAGGCGCGCAGCTTCTCGGGGTCCTTGTGTCCGGGGGCGGCCTCCGTTCCGCTGGCGGCATCGACGGCGAACGGATGCGCGGTGGCAATCGCGGCGGCGACGTTCTCGGGACGCAGGCCGCCGCTGAGGATCAGCGGGACCTTCGAGCGCCGTACGCGCAGCAGCGTCCAGTCGAAGCTCTCGCCGGTGCCGCCGCGCAAGGCGCGCCGCTCGCTCGCCTTGGCGCGCGCGTCGAGCAGGTGGTAATCGACGTGGAAGCGCTCGAGGTCGCGCACGTCTCCCGCGCCGGACACCTGCACAGCCTTGATCACGCGCGCGCCGGTGCGGCGTGCGACCTCGCCACAGAACGCCGGTCCCTCGTCACCGTGCAGCTGCACCAGGCCGAGGCCGAGCTGTTCGCCGTCGCGCACGATCTGCTCCAGCGGCGCGTTGACGTACACCCCGCACAGCTCCACGCGACGGCGCAGCGCCGCGGCGATCGCGAGCGCCTGCTCGGGCGAGCAGCGCCGCGGCGAGCGCTCGTAGAAGATCATGCCCAGCGCCCACGCTCCCAGCTCGACCGCCAGCTCGGCGTCGGCGAGGTTGGTGATGCCGCAGATCTTCACGCGGGGCGCGTCTGACATGGCCCCCACGGTAGCGGGCCGCGGGTGCGCCGGACCGCGCGCACCCGCGCGTGCTACTAGCCTTCGGGCGTGTTGGGGTTGGGGACCGAGTTCGGCCGCTGGCCGAGGGTGGCTTTGAGCGTGAGGTGCTTGTACTTGCCGCCGCCTTCGGCGCGGATCAGTTCGACGCTGATCGTGTCGCCCGGCTTCTTTTCGCCGATGTCGGCGGCCAGTTCTTCTGAGCTGTTCACCTTCTTGCCGTCGATCCCGACGATGATGTCGCCGCCGACCGCCACCTGCCCGTCTTCGGTCGTCGTCGTGCTCACCGAGCCGCCGCGGATGCCGGCCTTTGCGGCGGCTGTGCCGGGCTCGACGCTCTGCACCAGTGCGCCGTATTTCACCGGCAGGTTCAGCGCCGAGAGCGACCCGTCGACTGTCAGCGAGGTGAGGCCCAGGTAGGCGCCGCGCACGGTCCCGCCTTTCTCCAGCTGGCTGATCTTGGCCTTGGCGGTGTTGATCGGGATCGAGAAGCCGATGCCGACGCTGCCGTCGTCGCCGCTGCCGCCGGTCTCGATCTGTGAGTTGATGCCGATCACTTCACCCTGCGTGTTCAGCAGCGGCCCGCCGGAGTTGCCGGGGTTGATCGGCGCGTCGGTCTGCAGCACGTTGGTGATCGTGAAGCCGTTGGGCGCGGTGATCTCGCGCTGCAGCGCCGAGATCACGCCGGTGGTGAGCGTGCGTTCGAGATCGAACGGGTTGCCGATCGCGTACACCGGATCGCCGACCTGCACGGCGCTGGAGTCGCCGAGCTTCAACGGATGCAACGTCAGCCCGTCGGGCGAGATGTGCAGGATCGCGAGGTCGTCGGAGGGGTCCTTGCCGACCACCTGAGCTTCGACGGACTGGCCTTTTTCGAAGCTGACAGTGACCTTGACCGCGTTCTCGATCACGTGGTAGTTGGTGAGGATCGTGCCGTTGGCGTTGATCACGATGCCCGAGCCGGTGTCCGTGCCCTGGCGCTGGGTTTCTTCGCCGAAGATGTTGAACGGCGATTCGGTCTTCTGCACGACGGTGGAGGTCACGAACGCCACGCCCGGCGCGTCGCGGACGTAGGCTTCGTGGGGGCTCAGGCCGACGGTCCGCTGGGAGGCGTTGGACGGCGCGGCCGGCGCCGCGGCTTCGACGGTGGTGACGACCGTCTTGGTGTTTTTGCTGCCGAGGTCGCCGGCGGCGGCCAGCACGGCGACGACGATGCCGCCGCCGAGCAGGGCGGACACGAACGGGATCAGGAACGTGCGTTTCATTGCAGAAGAGGATGAACGGGCGCGATCAAGCAGATCTAAAGCCCGGCGAGCGAGCCGCTAAATCATCTCATGGCGCGCCAGCCACGAGCGCTCTCACCGCCGCCGCCGGGTCTGCGGCGCGCATCAACGACTCGCCCACCAGCACCGCGCTCACGCCGCGATCGCGCAGGCGACGCACCTGCCGGGCGTCGGCGATGCCCGACTCCGAGACCGCAATCGTCCCGTTGGGGATGTCGTCCATCAGCGCCTCGGTGCGCGAGACATCGACGCTGAAGTCGCGCAGATCGCGGTTGTTGATGCCGACGATCTCCGCGCCGATCGCGAGCGCGTCGTGCAGCTCGTCGCGGTCGTGCACCTCGACGAGCACGTCCAGCGACAGGGCGCGCGCCTGCGTGTACAGCGTGGCGAGCGCCGCCGGCGCGAGCGCCGCCACGATCAGCAGCACGGCATCGGCGCCCGCGGCACGTGCCTCGTGCAGCTGGTAGGGGTCGATGATGAAGTCCTTGCGCAGCAGCGGCAGCGCGCACGCCTGGCGCGCGGCGAGCAGATCCTCCAGCGTGCCGTCGAAGTTGGGGCCCTCGGTGAGGATGGAGACGGCAGCGGCGCCGCCGCGCGCGTACGCGCGGACGGTCGCCTGCAGCTGCGGGCGCTCGCTGAGCGCGCCGGCGGACGGCGAGCGGCGCTTGAACTCGGCGATCACGCTCATCTGCTCGCCGGCGAGGGCATCGCGGAAGGGGCGCGCGTCGGCGGGCACGTCGGTGGGCGCGTCGGCAGCCGCGGGCGGCTGGGCAGGCAGCGGACGCGCGCGCTTGCGTCGCTCGACCTCCGCGCGCGTTTCGGAGAGGATGCGCGCGAGCACGCTCGTCGCCGGCAGGCTCACACGCCGTCCCCCGCCGGCACCTGCGCGTGGGCGTGGGTGGCCTGCAGGTAGCGCTCGAGCGCGCTCGCCGCGTGCCCCTCGTCGATCGCCGTGCGCGCCGCCTCGACACCCTCGGCGATCGACTCGGCGCCGCCGGCCGCGTAGATGGCTGCGCCGGCGTTGATCAGCGCGAGCGCTTCGCCGGCCACGGCGAGCTCCGGTGGCTCGGCGCTCGCGCCCTCGCTCCAGCGTTCGCTGCGCAGGATCGCGCGCGTGACGGCCGCGTTCTCGGCGGGCGTGCCGCCGGCGGGCGCCGGCGGGCGCGTGGCGCTCGGCTCGATGCCGGCCTGCTGGGGAGTGATGACATAACGCGTGAGCTCCTCGCCGTTGACCTCCACCACCCGTGTGGCCGTGCTCGCGGAAACCTCGTCCAGCCCGTCCTCGCCGGCGACCACCAACGCACGCTCGACGCCCAGGCGGGCGAGCGCCCCGGCGATCGTCTCCAAAAAGCTCGCGTCGGAAACGCCGATCAGCTGCCGGCGCGCGCCGGCGGGGTTGGTGAGCGGGCCGAGCAGGTTGAAGATCGTGCGCACCGCGAGCTCGCGGCGCACGGGCACGACAAAGCGCGTGGCCTGGTGGTGCGCGGGGGCGAACATGAAGCCGAAGCCGGCGTCCTCGATGCACGCGGCGACCGCCTGCGGCGCGAGGTCGATGCGCGCCCCGAGCGCCTCCAGCAGGTCGGCCGATCCGGAGCGGCTGGTGGCCGAGCGGTTGCCGTGCTTGGCCACCGCGCACCCGGCGCCGGCGGCGATCAGCGCGGCGGTGGTGGACACGTTGAAGCTGCTGCGCCCGCCGCCGGTGCCGGCGGTGTCGAGCAGGTCGTCGCGGGCGGTGGGCACGTGGGCGGCGAGCGCGCGCATCGTGCGCGCGAGTCCCGCGAGCTCGGCGACGGTCTCGCCCTTGGTGCGCAGCGCGATCAAAAAGCCGGCGATCTGCGTCTCTGAGACCTCGCCGTGCATGATCTCCGCGAGCACCTGCGCCGCCTGCTCCTCGCTCAGGTCGCGCTTGGACGCGAGCGTGTCGATGGCCTGGGTGAGGATCGCGTTGGGCATGCTTGCCTTTAGCGCTCGAGGAAGTTGCGCAGCAGCTCGTGGCCTTGCTCGGTGAGCACCGACTCGGGATGGAACTGAACGCCCTCGGCGGGCAGCTCGCGGTGGCGCACGCCCATCAGCACGCCGTCGCCGCGCGCGGACGCTTCCAGGCAGTCGGGCAGCTCGGCGTCGACCACCAGCGAGTGGTAGCGCCCAACTTTCAGCGGCGAGGAGAGCCCGGTGAAGATCGTCCGGCCGTCGTGCTCGATGCTCGTGGCCTTGCCGTGCACCGGCGCGTGCAGCTTCCAGCGCCCGCCGAACGCCTGCGCGAGCGCCTGGTGGCCGAGACACACGCCGAGCGTGGGCACGCCCGCTTCGGGCATCCGGCGCACGAGCTCGAGCGTGATCCCGGCCTGCTCGGGGGTGCATGGCCCCGGCGAGACGACGCAGCGTTCGTATTCGCCCGCGAGCAGCTGATCGACGCTCGCGCGGTCGTTGCGCACCGTGTCCACCTCCGCGTCCAGCTCCCCCAGGTACTGGACGAGGTTGTAGGTGAACGAGTCGTAGTTGTCGAGGACGAGGACCCTCATGACCAGTCGGGCTGCTGGCACGCCAGCTCGACGGCGCGGATGACGGCCTTGGTCTTGGCGACCGACTCCTCGTACTCGTACGCGGGCTTGGCGTCGGCGACGGTGCCGCCGCCGGCCTGCACGTGCGCGACGCCGTCCTTGACGACGACGGTGCGGATGTGGATGGCGGTGTCGAGGTCGCCGGCGTAGCTGAGGTAGCCGACGGCGCCGCCGTAGCCGCCGCGCTTGATCGGCTCGAGCTCGTCGATGATCTGCATCGCGCGCACCTTCGGCGCGCCCGAGAGCGTGCCCGCCGGCAGCACCGAGCGCAGCGCGTCCATCGCGCCGACGTCCGCGCGCAGGGTGCCGGACACGGAGGAGACGATGTGCATGACGTGGCTGTAGGACTCGATCTCCATCAGCTCGTCGACGTGCACGCTGCCGTACTCGCACACGCGTCCGAGGTCGTTGCGTCCGAGGTCCACGAGCATCACGTGCTCTGCGCGCTCCTTCTCGTCGGCGAGCAGCTCGCCTTCGATGCGCCGATCGTCCTCCGGGGTGGCGCCGCGGGGACGGGTGCCGGCGATCGGCTTGGTGTTCACGCGGCGCCCGGTGACGGTCAGCAGTGGCTCGGGGCTCGCGCCGGCGATCTGGAAGTCGCCGAAGTCCAGGAAGTACATGTACGGGCTGGGGTTGACGGCACGCAGGCCGCGGTAGATGGAGAACGCCGCGACCGGCACCGGCGCTGAGAAGCGCTGCGAGGGAACGACCTGGAAGGCGTCACCGGCGTAGATGTACTCGACGATGCGCGCGACCATCGCTTCGAAGTCCGCACGCGCCATGTTCGACTTGAACTCGGGGGCTTCGCGGTTGCCGGCACCCCACCCACCCGCGCCCTCGGCGCGCGGCACGGGACCGGCGAGCACGCAGCGCACCTCGCCGATCGTGCGCGCGGCCTGCTCGTAGGCGCGCTCGATGTCCGGCTCGGCCTGCAGGTCGGCGTTGGCGATGATCGTGACGGTGTGCTTGAGGTGGTCGAACACGACCAGCGCATCGGAGAGCATCAGCGCCATGTCGGGCAGCCCGAGCGGGTCGGCGCCCGCCCCATCGAGGTGGCCCGGTGGAGCGCCGAGCGGCTCCACGGTGCGCACCAGGTCATAGCCGAAGAAGCCGACAGCGCCGCCGGTGAACGGGATCGGGCCGTCGGTGTCGCGCAGCGGTGCCTGCTTGAAACGCTGCACGCGCGCTGCCGCCAGCGCGTAGGGATCGCCGCCGTCGGACAGCGACCAGCGCACGACTGAGCGCGGCCGAAAGCCGATGAACGACCAGCGCCCGACGCGTTGTCCCTGGTCGGCTGACTCCAGCAGGAACGCCGGCTCGCCGGGGGCCAGCGCCCGCAGCTTCAAAAACGCCGAGACCGGCGTCTCGCAGTCCTCGATGAAGCTGTAGCGCAACGGAATCAGGTCGTGCGCGCGCGCCAGCTCGCGCGCCTGCCCCAGGCTTGGCGCGATCCCCGCGCCGTCTGCGCGTGTGGCGCTAGGAGCGGCGGCCATCGAGAATCCGCTCGGCGTCGGTGAGCGAGCGCCCGCGGCTGCGCAGCAGCACGAGCAGGTGGTAGAGCACGTCAGCGGCCTCTTCGTCCACGCGCTCGTCGGACTCCTCGCGCGCCGCGCGCGCCACCTCCTCGGCCTCCTCCATCACCTTCCCGCCCACGCGGCCGGGGTCATCCAGCAGCGCCACCGTGTAGGAGCCGCGCGGGCGTTCGCGCGCGCGCGCGTCGATCGTGCGCGCGAGCGCCGGCAGCGTCTCGTACGGCGCCGACGGCTCGAGCGTGCCACGGTGAAAGCAGCTCAGCTCACCGGTGTGGCAGGCTGGACCGGCCGGCTCTACGAGCGCGAGCAGCGCGTCCCCGTCGCAGTCCAGGCGCAGCGCGCGCACGCGCTGCACGTTGCCGCTGGTTTCTCCCTTGTGCCATTGCTCGCCACGGGAGCGGCTCCACAGGTGCAGCTCGCCCGTCGCGCGCGTGCGGCGCAGCGCCTCCGCGTTCATGTACGCGAGCGTCAGCACCTCGCCCGTGCGCCAGTGCTGCACGACGCACGCGACCAGCCCGTCGCTGTCGTAGACGACCTGCTCGTCGATCGCGCGAGCGTGCTCGTCGGCCGTTGGAACCTGCGGTGCGCTCATCGCCACGATTGTAGGTCCCGGCGTAGCGCGGGCGGTTTGAGCCAGACTGCGCGCACGATGCAATCGCTGTTCGACCGCGAGCTGCTGGTCGTCACCGGCAAGGGTGGCGTAGGCAAGACGACGATCGCGGCGGCCGCGGGGCTCGCCGGCGCGCGCGCCGGGCGGCGCACGATCGTAGTGGAGGTCGGCCAGGAGAGCCGCCTGCCAGGCTTGTTTGGCCTCCCGAGCGCGCGGCCGGGGGTGCCGTGCGCGCTGGCAGCCAACCTGTGGGGCCTGTCGATCGATCCCGACCGTGCGTTGCTCGAGTGGCTGCAGGTCCTGGGCGGGCGCGTGTCGGGCCGCGTGCTCGCTTCCAGCGGCACCTTCCAATACTTCGCGGCGGCGGCGCCCGGCGCGAAGGAGCTCGTGACGATGGTCAAGATCTGGCGGCTGACGACGGCGCGCGGCGCGCGGGCAGGAACCGCTGGCCACGATCTGGTCGTGCTCGACGCTCCCGCCACCGGGCATGCGCTGGGGCTGCTCGGCTCGCCCCACACGTTCGGCGCGATCGCGCGCGTGGGGCCGATCGCCGGGCAGACACGGAAAGTGCAGGAGCTGCTGCAGAACCCACAGCGCTCGGCGTATCTGGGCGTAGCGCTGGCGACGGAGATGGCGGTGACGGAGGCGCTGGAGCTGCAGGACGGCCTGCGCACCCGACTCGGGCGCGAGTTGGCGGCGGTGGTGGTCAACGCGCTGTTGCCCCAGCGTTTCAGCGCCGCGGAGCTGGAACGCATCGCATCAGTCGCGCAGCAGCGAGCGTCCGCCCCCGACAGTTCGCCCCAAGACGCCGATCAGGAGGAGCGGGCGCGCAGGCGAGCGGTCACGGACGCGGCGCTCAGCGCCGCGCAGACGGTGCACCGGCGGGCGCGCTTCCAGCACAACCAGCTGGCGCGCCTGCGACGGCGCGAGTTCACGGTGCTCGGCATACCGTTCATGTGGCGGGCACAGCTCGACGCAGCCGCGGTGGGCGCGATCGCCACCCGGCTGCAGCGCGCGCTGTGAGCGCTGGGCGTGAGCTACCTACCGGCAGGCCAAGCCGAGCCGACGCGAGTCCAGCTAGGCCGTTGCAAGCCGGTAGCGGCGGGTGGTCGCGTCGCGTTCGAGCAGGCCAACGGCGAGCAGCGTGGTCACGTAGCGGTGCGTTGTGCTCGTGTTCATCCCCAACATGCGCGCGAGTTCGGCGATCCCCAGGTAGCCGCCATCCGCGGGGAAGCACGAGAGCACCAAAAGACCGGACAGCAGCGAGCGCGACAGGCGCCGGTCCTCCAGCTGGGCGGGATAGATCCACTCGTCGGAGTCGAGCGCCAGCGTCCAATTGGGGTCTTTCAAAGCGGACAGCAGCACCGACATCGTGCCCCCTTGGCCGGCCGAGCGGACGACCTGGTCGACCTGCGCCTTGGAGAGTTCGATGCTCACAGTCTCGCCGCCCGCGGGGGAGCGAACATGGTTCGGCCGTGCGCGCGGCGCGCGCTTTTGCCACTGGCGCGCAGACACCGCTCCGCCCGCCGGCGAGCTGGCGTCTTTGGCACGCCGCGTGCGTCCGCTGTCGCTGCCGTTCGGCAGCACCCCGGTGATGTTCTCCTCGATCATTGCGTGTGCACCATCATGCCGTCGCTGCACCCCCTCGCCAAGGCGGCTCTGAATATTCAGTTCTGACTACTGGTCAAGAGCTACATAGTACAATTGTCTGCAGTCATTTGTCTACATGGCGGGCCGGGCATGGTGCACGTTGTGCTGGGGAAGCTCTACGCGGCTCCCAGCGCATGGACGCGGCGCCACGCACGCAGAGCCGGCAATAGCAGCCTGGTCAGCGACCCTCCGGCCAGCGCAAGCCGATCGCGGCTGGCCTGCAGCGCGGGCGCGCGCAGGCCCTCGTGGGAGAGGTACATGGCGATCATGCAGGCCGCGATCACAGCGTGGCGGTGACCGGCAGGCAGGCCACGGGCCTCGTGCACCGAGCGTCGTATGAGCTCGGACAGACGTCTCACGGCAACCTCTAAGCTGGCGTAGTAGGCGACGTAGCTGTGCGCGCCACCGGCCTCGTCGCGCACCTGATCCACATAGCTGTCGAGCAGGGTGCTGACAGCCGTGATCCATGGGACGTAGGCGGCGTTCACACTCGCCAGATCGCTGCCGTCCTCAGCTGCAGCCGCCAGCAGGGCGTGGACCCCCAACGAGCTGCTCGCCGCTGCGCTCAGCTCCCACCAGCTCAGCTCGTGCTCGTTGGGGCAATGCGCGGCCGACCACGCGCACAGGGCGGCGCGGCGCCGGCATGCGTTGCGCTCGTGGTTGAGGCTCTGCACGCCGCTGCACCTGCGCGCGCCGCGCAACAGCAGCGGACGCGCCCGTGCGTAGCCGGTCAACGTCAGGCAGCCCTCACGGCACGCTTGCACCAGCGCGCGCAGATAGCCGCCGTCCTCTTTCCACGGATGATGGCGGTAGTAGTCGGAGATCCCCGCCGACGGATCGAGCGCCTCGACCAAGGCGCGGTGCAGCTGACGACCGTTGCGCTCGCCGGGCGCCCGCTCGTGGGCGTTGTCCAAGAACTCGAGCATCACCTCGTAGGCCACGAGCACGCGCAGCAGGCGCCGATCGCGGTGCGCCGGCAGGATCGCGAACAGCCCCGCCCCCGCGATGTGCGTGAGCTTCCGTTCGAGCGCCCCCAGCGCATCCTCGCGCAGCGGATGGTCGGGGATCTGACGCGCGTGCGTGCGCCACGCTCGCACCTCGTTTCCGACCGCCCGCAGACCCCAGCTGAGCTCACGCAGCGCAGCCGCACCCAGCGCAGACAATTGTCTGCATGAAAGGGAGGGGGGATTGCCTCCAGGCGGCTGGAGCGGATCGGGCATAGATCCGAAAGTCGGAACTGATCGGCCTAATAGTTAGCATGAATCTCATACGTTGGACACCCCGCTTGTCGCACGTTGCGGGGGACTCACTCCAGCAGGCTGATCGCCGGCCGCGCCCGCGCGGCCAAATGACCGGGGAGGGCCACGATCGCCACGGCCACCGCCGTGACCGCCAGGAAGCTCAACAGCGCCGTGGAGGCGTCGGTGGAGAAGACCACCGGGAATCCCGTCACGACAGCGAGCGCGTGGCTCAAGAGCACCTGGCCGAAGATGCCGAACGCGGCTCCGAGCGTACAGCCCGTTCCCACCAGCACCGCGCTCTCCAGCAGCAGCGCGTGCCACAGCTGCCGGCGGGTAAAGCCGTCGACCTTCAGGTCGGCCAGCTGCGGGCGCCGCTGCCAGATCATCGAACCCATCGCCGCCGCCATCGCCAGCACCGCAGCGATCAACACCAGCCAGGAAATCTCGGTCAGGCGGGCGAGGCCCTGACGGCTGGCAGAGCGCTGGCGCAGTTCACGCTGGCGCGAGCTTTCGACCACCAGGCCCGATCGCGACCCGAGCACGCGCTCGAGCCCGGCACGCACCCGCGTGAGCGCCACGCCCGGCGTCAGCGTGACGTAGTAGGCGCTCGGATCTTCGCTGCCCCAGGCACGCGCGTAGTCGCCGGCACCGAGGATGATCGCGCCAGGCGGCCAGCCCAGGTTGGTGATGAGCGCGGCAACGCGAAAGCGCTGCGGGGTGGGCGAGGGCAACAGGAACGACTGCCCGACACGCAGGTGATGTTCGTCGGCGAGCGCCTGCGAGATCACCGCCCAGCCGCCTGCGCGCAGCCTCGTGTCGGCCGTGCGCAGCTGGCCACCCAGCAGCTGGCTGGGCGGAACCGGCGCACGCTGGCCCGCCGGAGCGCCGATCACCCACACACGGCGGTTGCCGTAATCCAGGAGGCTGCCGCGCAGGGGTTCGACCGCGTGCACGCCGGGCACGCCGCGCAGCGCTGCGAGCTTCAACGGGTGAAACGGCGTGGTTGCGAGCAGGTTGTCTTCTCCGGGCGGGATCACCAGCAGCTGCGCGCTCGCGTTGAGCTGACGCACCAGCCGGTCGAGCCCCTGCTGGAGGTTGGCGTGAGCCCCCTGGATGGCGACGCTGCCGAAGACCGCCACCGCACCGGTGGCGCTGACGGCGAGCGCACGTGCTCGATTGGCACGCGAGCGCAGCTCGATCGCGGCGAGGTGCGTGGCCACAGTGCTGCTGAAGCGCCGCATGCGCGTGAGCAGGGCGACCACGCCCGCCACCACCACCGGCAGCAGCGCCAGCAGGGCAACCATCAGGCTGACGATCCCCACGATCGCATCGCGCGGCGCAGCGATCAGGATCGCCGTCGTGACCCCCAGACACGCCACGCCGAGCACGATCGTCGCCAGCACACGCAGACGTGCCGGCAGCGGCGCTCCCGCGCCTGCGCCGGCCCGCGCCGCGAACATCTCGCGGCGCAGCGGCGCGAACACGCCGATCGTCGCAGCGAGGACGCCGCCGAGAAGCGCCAGGGCGACGCTCTGCCAGGTGACGATCCGCTGGGTGCCCACGGGAAAGCCCAGCGATAGGTATCCGGGCTTGGCGTTGAACAGCCGCGCTGAAAGCAGCTCGCCAAAGCCCAGCCCGACGAGCGAGGCCAGCAAGCCGAGCGCTAGCGCGTCGAACAGCAGGATCTCGAGGATCATCCTGGAGGTGTAGCCGTCGAGTCGCAGGTCCTCCACCATGCCCCGCCGCTGCGCCACGGTGAGCAGCAGCGCGTTGAACGCGAACAGGAAGCCGACGAGCGCGCTGATCGCCGAGAACAGCAGCGTGGACTGGTTGGTTGGCCCTGCAGCCTGGTCGAACAGCGTCGCCTCGAAGTCCGCCGGGCGCAGGTTCAACGAGCGCGCCGCCGCCAGGCGGGCGAGCGCGCTGGTGGCCTGGCGATCCTCGCCGGCGCGCACGCGCACGAAGATGTTGGTCACGCGCCCGCGCATGCCGCTCAGCAGCTGCACGTAGCGCAGCGGGCCGAGCGCGATCGGGCTGTCCACCAGCGGCCCAACGTCCTGCGCGCCGATCGTCGCGCCCACAGCCGCGCTCGGCGCCGAGCTGCCGATCTGCAGCTTCACGTGCTCATACGGGGCGACGCCGATCGCCCGCGCGATCGGCGTGGGCAGCGCGAGCGCCTGCAGGCCGGCCAGCTGCGCAGTGCTGAAGGAGCGCACCAGCGGCCCCGCCAGGTAGGCAAACCGCGGGTCGGCGCCGAGCAGGTCCACCGTCCGCCCGCCCGCCGGCCCGAGCAGGTCGACGCGGAGCTCGAGCACCGGTAGGGCGGCGCTCACGCCCGGCAGCCGCTCAACCTCGCCGAGCAGGCTTTCGCTGAACCCCTGGGGCGCACGCGCAGCCAGCTGCAGACGCATCGGCCCGACGATCCCGCCGGTGATCTGTCGGACCGACCCGCTGAGGCTGCTGGCGGCAACCTGCGAGGCGAACAGCAGCGCGACGCCGATCGCGATGCCGGCCAGCGCAAACGCCTCCTGTACGAGGCGGCTGCGCAAACGTATGCGATAGAGCCGAACGACGTTCGACAGCCGCATAGCCGCGGAGCTGCCCTCTCAGTAGCTGCTGAGCGCCGTGGAACGCTCGGTGGGCGCGTACTCGAACAGCTTGCCGTCGCGCAGCGAGTGCACGCGATCGGCGTGCGCGGCCGCGCGCGGGTCGTGCGTGACCATCAACAGCGCCGTTCCGCGCTCGTGGCAGATGCCGCCGAGCAGCTCCAGCACCTCGTGTGCCCGTGCGCTGTCGAGGCTGCTGGTGGGCTCGTCCGCGAGCACCAGCTTGGGCTCCGTGGACAGCGCGCGCGCGATCAGAACGCGCTGGCGCTCCCCCATCGACAGCTGCTCGGCACGGTGCTCGAGCCGCGCGCCGAGGCCCAGCTGCTCGAGGATCGGCGTCACCCGGCGGTGCGCCGCGCCGACGCTGAGATCGGTGCCGAGCAGCTTCAGCGCAGCGTTGTCGAGCACGTTCGCGCTGTCCATCAGGTGTAGCGCCTGGCGCACGAAGCCGAGCTCATGCAGCCGCAGGCGCGCCGCCCGGCGCTCGTTGAGCTGCGACAGGTCTTGCCCGTCGATCAGCACCGCGCCGCTGTCGGGCGCGAGCAGCGCGGCGACGAGCAGCAGCAGCGTCGTCTTGCCCGATCCGCTGGGGCCATACAGCGCGATGAGCTCACCCGGCGCGACGCACAACGAGATGCCGTCCACCGCGCGCACGCGCTCGGTGTCGCCCACCAGGTAGTGCTTGACGACGTCACGTAGCTCGAGCATCCGCTTACCCCCGGCGCCTCGCGCCTGGGAAGGCGATCACGTTCTCCGGGCGCTCCGGCGGAGGCGCGTGCGGCGCGATCTCGGGCGGGGCGAGCAGGCGCCCGCCCGACAGCGTCGCGATCTGATGCGCGCTCATCATCTCTTTCATGTCGGGCACCGTCATCAACACCCCCACCCCGCTGTCAGCGAGGTCGCGCAGCAGCGCGGCCAGCTGCTCGCGTTCACGCAGGCCGAGGTTGGTGGTTGGATCGTCCACCAGCAGCAGGCTCGGGCTGCGGGCCACGCCGCGGGCGATCCCGACGAGCGCCCGCTCCCCGTCTGACAGGCTCTTCCACCGCCGCTGCACGCACTCGCCGATGCCCACGCGCGCCATCGCGTCGCGGGCGGTCGCATACGCGCGGCGATGCCCGAACGTGGGCAGCAGCGGCAGCGCGACATAGTCGAGGATGGGCAGATCGCTGCTCGGGCCACCGCGCCGAATCCACGCGATCTGCTCGCGCATGAGCCGCGCGTGCTCGGCCTCCGGGATGCACGCCAGATCGATGCCCGCAAAGCGCACGCTGCCGCGATCGCAGGTCTCCAGCCCGGCGGCGATCTTCAACAGCGTCGTCTTGCCCGCGCCGGGTTTGCCCCACACGACATGGAACTCCCCGGCGCCCATCTCCAGCGAGAGCTCGGTCAGCACCCGCAGCTCGTGGGGTCCGCGCCAGTAGCTCTTGCTAACGGCCTCGAGCGTCAGCAGCGGAGCGTCCATCACAGCGCGTGCAGTCGACCCAGACGCCCGTTTGCCCGCGGGCGCGCAGTTGGCGTGGGGCCGCCGCGCGTGTCGAGCACACGTGACTCTTCGAGCAGGCGCTCCAACAGCTCGCGCGCATTTTGCAACCACTCGATGCGCGCCTTCCAGGATGCGATCTCAGCGTCCCTGGCGAGCGTGCGCATCAGCCGCGACCACTCCTGCTCGCTGCCCGCGAGCTCGTGGTGGGAGAGCTGCTTGAGATCGCGCAGGCGCGCCAGGCACGCAAGCTCCTGGCCATAGACCATGTCGATCAGCGGCTGCACGTTGCGTGGACGGCACAGCGCGATCTTCATGTGCAGCTCGTCGCGCAGCGGTGGCGCCGGGGAAGATCCGAGCATCCACGCTTCGAAGTGATCGACGCCCTCGTCGGTCGCCTCGTAGATCATCCGCGGAGCCGCGCGTCTGGCGGGCCCAGGACCAATCTCCCCGGCGGCCCTGACGAGCTCGTCACGGCTGAGCTGATCGAGCGCCGAGTACACGCCCGAAGGCGCGAACGCGGAGGAGCCGAAGCGCTCCTCCAGGCGCTGGGCGAGCTGGTAGCCGTAGCCCGGACGCTCGATCACCAGTCCCAATATCGCGTACTTCGCCGACATTCCGAAGCCCTCTCCACAGACGCCGTTCGCACAGGAGAAGGTATCCCAAAACGCTTTCGCGTGCACGCCAGGATGGGATGAGTCGAATTAGCTGGACTCTTTTTCAGCCGACCGCTTAGCGCAGTCGGAATCTAGCCGATGCCGAGGCGGTCGAGCATGGCCTCGTCCCCACGCCAGTCGCGCCGCACGCGCACGGACAGATCGAGATGCACCTGACTGTCGAGCACACGCTGCAGCTCACGCCGGGCAGCCGTGCCGATCGCCTTGATCATCGCCCCCCCGGCGCCGATCAGGATGCCCTTCTGCGAGTCGCTCTCGACCAGGATCAGCGCGCGCACGCGCACGAGCCCAGCACGCGGATGCTCGATCTCCTCGACGGTCACCTCGACCGCGTGCGGCAGCTCGTGAAACGTGCGCCTGATGACCGCCTCGCGGATCAGCTCCGCGAGCGCCAGCGCCAACGGCTGATCGCTACGCGCATCGGCGGGGAACATGAACGGCGCCTGCGGCATCAGCGCGCACAGGTGCTCCAGCAGCGCCTGCACGCCAGCCCCGGTGCGGGCGGAGATCGGGAACACCTCTGCCTGCCCGTCCAGCTCCGATGCGCGCGCGAGCGTGTCGAGCAGCGCCGCCTGCGAGAGGCGGTCGATCTTGTTGACGGCGATCGTCACCGGCGGCCCGGCCTGCGCCAGCGCTCGCGCGATGAAGCGGTCGCCCGGCCCCACCCCCTGCTCGCCGGCGAGCATCAGCAGCGCCGCGTCGGCGCCCTCCAGCTCCTGCTGCACGCGGTGGGCCATGCGCGCGGTCAGCGCGTCGCGCGGGCGCTGCACGCCCGGCAGATCCACGAGCACCAGCTGGCTGTCCGGGGCGTTGTACACGCCACGGATCGCCCGCCTGGTGGTCTGCGGCCGGTCAGAGACGATCGTCACCTTCTCGCCGAGCGCGGCGTTGACGAACGTCGACTTGCCGACGTTCGGCCTGCCGGCCAGCGCGACGAAGCCGGCGCGCGTCACGGCGTGCGCGCCTCGACGAGCAGCGCGCGCTGCAGCGCGAGCATCTCGCCGTCGTCGTGCTCGTGATCCATGCCCAGCAGGTGCAGCATGCCGTGGACGACCGCCTCGCGCACATCGGCCGTGTGCTGCGGGCAGATGACCACGTCGCCCAGCTCCCGCTGTCCTCGAACTGGCTCCACTCCGTCGATCGGGAAGGACAGGACGTCGGTCGGCCGCGGCTTTCCGCGGTGCTCGGCGTTGAGCTCGGCGATGCGCGTGGCGTCGACGAACTCGATCGCGAC
Organism: Solirubrobacteraceae bacterium; assembly: GCA_035504435.1. Taxonomy (GTDB): domain Bacteria; phylum Actinomycetota; class Thermoleophilia; order Solirubrobacterales; family Solirubrobacteraceae; genus Palsa-744. Next base: position 19,550 of record DATJRV010000030.1, on the reverse strand, counting down.
GTGCGCCGCATGCACACCCCGGCGGGCGGCCGCGCGCGTGCACAGCCGCTCGATCTCCGCCGCCGACGGTGCCGCCGGCGCGAGGCTCGCGCCGAGGAGCTCGACCTCGATCATCGCCGCTCAGGCGCTGCGTACCGCCGCGCGCTGCCCCTCGCCTGCGGGCAGCGAGACCTGGTTGCGCTGGGAGTGCTCGTCGTATGCCTCCACGATGCGCTGCACGAGCTTGTGGCGCACCACATCCTCGCCGCCGAAGCGCACGAACTCGATCCCCTCGATCGCGTCCAGCACCTCGCCCACCGCGATCAGGCCGGACTGCTGCTCGCGCGGCAGGTCCACCTGCGTGATGTCGCCGGTGACGACCATGCGCGAGCCGAATCCCAGTCGCGTGAGGAACATCTTCATCTGCTCGGGCGTCGTGTTCTGCGCCTCGTCGAGGATCACGAACGAGTCGTTCAACGTGCGGCCGCGCATGAACGCCAACGGCGCGATCTCGATCACGCCGCGCTCGATGTGCTGGGCGACTTTCTCGGGGTCGAGCATCGTCTGCAGCGCGTCGTACAGCGGGCGCAGGTACGGGTCGATCTTCGCCATCAGATCACCGGGCAGGAAGCCCAGCCGCTCGCCGGCCTCGACGGCCGGGCGGGTGAGGATGATGCGGTTGACCTCGTGGCGCGAAAGCGCGGCGGCGGCCAGCGCGACCGCGAGAAATGTCTTGCCGGTGCCCGCCGGCCCGACCGCGAACGTGATCGTGTTCGTGCGAATCGAGTCCACGTAGCGCTTCTGGTTGATCGTCTTGGGGGCCACGCGCAGGCCGCGATGGCGCCACACGACGTCCTCGAGCACGCGCGCCGGCGATTCGTGCGCGTCGAGCGCGCCGGTGACCGCGGAGATCGTGCCCGGCCCGATCTGGTGGCCCGCGGAGATCAGCTCGGCGAGCTCGCGCACCACGCGCTCGCCGGCGTGTGTCTCCGTCTCCTCGCCGTCGAAGGTCAGCAGGTTGCCGCGCAGGAACACCTTGCAGTCGAGGTGCGCCTCCAGCGCGCGCAGCACGGCATCCTGGCTGCCGGCGAGCTCGGCGGCGACAACGTTTGAGAGTTCGATCTGTGTCCTCATCAACCCGCAAGGGCCGCACGCACGAGCGCCGAGACGCGCTTGCCGTCAGCCCGGCCGTCGACCGCAGCCATCGCCTGTTTCATGGCGCCCCCCATGTCCTTCACCGAGCTGGCGCCGCTGTCGCGTACCGCCTGGCTGACGATCTGCTGCAGCTCCTCCTCGGAGAGCTCGGCCGGCAGGTAGGAGCCGATCAGCTCGGCCTCGGCCTCCTCGCCGCCCGCGCGCTCGGCCTGGCCGGCCTCGCGGTAGGCGCCGGCGGCCTCCAGGCGACGCTTGCGCTCGCGCCGCAGCACCGCCAGCTCCCCCTCCGCCGACAACGCATCGTCGGCGCCTTCCTTGGCGGCCTTCTGCAGCTCTGAGAGCACCAGGCGCAGCGCACCCAGGCGCTCCCTTTCACCAGCGCGCAGCGCTCCCTGCATGTCGTCCTTGATCCGCTCGAGGATGGCCATTCAGATCAGGATACGCAGCCGCGGCGACTACCACCGCGGCGTTCGCCGGCGAGCCGCCGCACGCAGCGAAGGCAATAGGGTGCAGAGGATGAACGATTCGCTGTACGCGAGCGCGCTGGCGCCGTTTCTGGCGGAGGTCGAGCGTCTGCGCCCGGCGCACGCGGAAGTGATCGACGCGCACACCCACCTGGGCCTCGACGAGGACGGGCGCTCGCTGACGCTGGAGCAGCTGCTCGCGCAGCTCGACCGCGCGCAGGCGCGGCGCGCGTGCGTGTTCCCGCTGCACGACCCCGAGCGCAAGCCCTCCTACAGCGTGCCCAACGACCGCGTGCTCGCATGGTCGGCAGAAAGCGAGGACCGGCTGGTGCCGTTCTGCCGCCTGGACCCCGCGGAAGCGCCGGTGGCGGAGGCGGAACGCTGCCTGGCGGCCGGCGCGCGCGGCATCAAGCTGCACCCACGCGCACAGGACTTCGTGTTCGATGAGCCGCAGATGGGCGCTGTGTTCGCGCTGGCGGAAGCTACGCGTGTGCCGATCCTGATCCACGCCGGCCGCGGCCTGCCGCCGCTGGCGGACGGGCTGGTGGCGCTGGCGCTCGCTCACCCCGGCGCGGTGCTGATCCTGGCGCACGGCGCGATCTGCGACCAGGGCATCCTGACCACGCGCCTGGCCGACCATCCGGGGGTGCTGTACGACATCTCGTGCTTCTTTCCGCTGGACGTGATCGAGCTGTACGCGCGCGCGCCCGCCGAGCGTATCGTGTTCGCCTCAGATCCCCCATACGGACAGCCGGCGACCACGCTGTACATGGCGCTGCGCGTGGCCGCGCACGCTGGCCTGGATGAGGCGGGCACGCGCGCGCTGCTCGGCGGGACGATGGCCTCGCTGCTCGACGGTGCAGGCTTGCCGGAGAGCACGGCGCCGCGACGGCGCGACACGATCGCGCTCTCCGGGCGCCTCGCGCGCGTGTACGGGTACGCGAGCCTCGTGGGTCCCGGCCTGTTCTCGGGCGCCGTGGAGCAGGCGCGGGGTATGCTGGACATGGCGATCGCCTGCTGCCGCGACCCCGCGCCCCAGGACGTGGGCGAGGCGCTGGAGACGATCGGCGCGGCGCTGCTCGCGGCGAAGGCGCTGCTGGCGAGCGAGGACGGGATCCGCCCGGCGATCGACCTCGTGTACCGCTCGCTCGTGCGCGCGATCACCGAGCTCCCCGACGGGCACTGATCAGCCGGCGCGCAGCCACACCTGAGCGCTGCGACCGGCGCGTCGTCGACGGCGACCACGACGGGCACTGATCAGCCGGCGCGCAGCCACACAGCCGCCCACTCCCCCTGCTCGCGGCGCGCGCGCTCGTGCAGGCCGAGCCGCTCGCCGAACGCATGGCTGACCGCGTCGGCCTCCTCGCGCAGCAGGCCTCCCGCGATCAGCTGAGCGGGCCTCGCCGCCAGCTTGGTGGCGAGCTCGAGCAGCAGCGGGCGCAGCAGGTTGGCGAGCACGAGCTGCGCGCGGGGGAGCTGCTGCGTGCGCAGATCGAGGTGGCGCACGTCGATCGCCACGCCGTTGACGGCGGCGTTCTCGCGCGCCGCGGCCACGCTCTCGCGCTCGTGGTCGAGCGCCAGCACCGGCGCGAAGCCCAGCTTGGCGGCGGCGATCGCGAGCACGCCCGAGCCGGTGCCGACGTCCAGCACCGCAGCGTCGAGCCGGCGCGCGCCGGCCGCGCGGGAGCCGTCGGCACGGGCGTGATCGGCGGCGTCGGCGTGGGCGAGCTGCCCGCCCTCGGCGCAAGCGAGCTCGAGCAGCAGCTCGAGGCACAGGCGTGTGGTGGCGTGCGCGCCTGTGCCGAACGCCTGTCCGGGGTCGATCACGATCTCGCAGACGCGCTGGGCGGATGGCGCCGGCGCCGCCTCCCACGGCGGTCGCACGCGCAGGTCGGGGACGGACGCGTGCGCGCCGCCCGCTCGCGTGGGCGCGGCGATCAGCACGGGGCGATGGAACCGGCGCCAGCGCTCGCTCCAGTCGTCGGGCAGCTCGCGCGTGCTGACCTCCACCAGCGCCTCGCCCGCCGCGGCACGCAGGTCCGGCAGGGACGGCAGCTCGCCGGGCGCCCCGTAGATCGCGTACTCGACGACCTCCTCGCCGCCCGTGCCCGCGCCGGCCTGCACCTCCTCGACGCCCTCGGGCGCGAGCTCGAGCAGCTCGGCCAGCACCATCTCTGCGTGCGCGCCGGCGACGCGAACGGCGAGGCGGATCACGCGGCCTGGCTGCCGAACGCGCGACGCAGCTTGGCGAACACGGACTCGTGCGGCGAGCGCAGGTTCTCCTCGCTCAAGCTGGCGTTCAGGCGCTGCATCAGCTCGCGCTGCTCCTCGCTGAGACGACGTGGCACGACGACGTTGACGACCACCCGCAGGTCGCCGTGGCGTCCGCGGCGCAGCGCGGGCATGCCCGCTCCACGCAGCGTCAGCACCTCCCCCGGCTGGGTGCCGGCGGGCAGCGCGAGCGACGCGCTGCCGTCGAGCGTGGGCACCTCGAGCGTGCCGCCGAGCGCCGCCAGCGGCGCGGCGACGTCCAGCGCGGTGATCAGGTCGTCGCCTTCGCGCATGAAACGCTGGTCCTCGCGCACGCGCACCACCACGTACAGGTCGCCCGCCGGCACCCCCGCCTCGCCGGCGTGCCCGGCGCCCGCCAAGCGCACCCGCTGGCCGTCGGCGATGCCCGCGGGGACATCCACCTCGAGCGTGCGCTTGCGCGCCACGCGCCCGCGCCCGTGACATTCCGGGCACGGCTGCTTGGCGATCCGGCCGTCGCCGTGACAGTCCGGGCAGCTGACCGCCCGCACCACCTGGCCGAGCAGCGTTTGCGAGACCGCCCGCAGCTGGCCGGCGCCGCCGCAGCGCTCGCACGTCTCGATCGGCGTGCCCGGCTCGGCGCCGTTGCCGTGACAGTGCTCGCAGCGCTCGATCGCCTCGAAGGCGACCGGCAGCGTGACCCCTTCGGCGGCTTCGCGCAGCTCGATCTCCACGGCCACCGCGACGTCGCCGCCCTGCCCTGGCCCGCCGCGGGCGCCCATCGCTGCGCCGCCGAAGAACGCGTTGAACAGGTCGCTGATCGAGCCGAACGCGTCGAAGTTGGGGGCGTAGCCGCCGGAGCGCAGACCCTCGTGCCCGTAGCGGTCGTAGGTCGCGCGACGCTCTGCGTCGGACAGGATCTCGTTGGCCTCGGCGGCCTCCTTGAACTTCTCCTCCGCGTCGGGGTCGTGGGCGTTGACGTCCGGGTGCAGCTCCATCGCCAGCTGGCGGAACGCCTTTTTGATCTCCTGTGCCGAGGCGTCGCGCCCGACGCCGAGCACCTCGTAGGGGTCACGCGGCACGCGTCCGCGCTCAGCTCTCGGCGTAGGCATCTTCGACGAAGCGTGACAGCTGTTGGGCGGCCTCGCGCACGGTGGCGATCGCGCCCGCGTAGTCCATGCGCACCGGCCCGATCAGCGACACGGTGCCCAGCTTGCGTTGTGCCATCCCATAGCCGGTCGCCACCAGCGCCAGCGAGTGCATCGCCGGCAGCTCGTTCTCGTGGCCGATGCGCACGTACACGCCCGACTGGGCGAGCGCCGCGCGCAGCACCGCCAGCAGCGCCACGCGGCGCTCGAGCAGGCCGATCAGCTCGTTGACCTGCGTGGCGTCCTCGAGCTGGGCGGTCTCGAACAGGCGCGCGGTGCCCTCCACGAACAGCGCGTCCTCGCCGTCGGTGGCCAGCTCGCCGAACGCCGGCGCGAAGCGTTCGAGGAACGCGAGCTCCGTCGGCGAGAGGCTGGGGTCGATCAGCCGCTGCGCCAGCATGCGCGCGCCGAGGCCCATCCCCACGAGCCGCTCGTTGAGGTACTCCGCCGCCCAGCTCACCAGCCCCGGGTCGACCGCCCGCTCGAACGTGGCGAACGTCTTCGACACGCTGCCCGCGGAGGTGATGATCACGACCAGCACCACCTGCGGCTGCAGCGCCAGCACCTCGACGTGGCGGATGCTCGCGCCGTTGATCAGCGGCGCGGAGACCACGGCCAGCAGGTTCGTGACCTGCGAGAGCGTCTCGCTGGTCGCGCGCATCGCCTCCTCGACCTCACGGCGGATCAGCGACAGCTCGAGCGTGTGCGGCCGCGGCGGCAGGGTGTGCTCGGAGCTGAGCAGCCGATCGACGACGTAGCGCTGGCCGGCGTCGGTGGGCACCCGCCCGGCCGACACGTGCGGGTGTGCGAGCAGCCCGTACTCCTCCAGCAGCGCGAGCTCGTTGCGCACCGTCGAAGGACCGCAGTCGAGCTCCCCGTCAGCGACGATCGCGCGCGAGGAGATCGGCTGTCCGGTGAGCATGTAGCTGTCTACGACCTTGCAGAGGATGCGCTCCTGGCGCGGGCTTAGCATGCAGATGATTGTAGGCGCCGTCCTGGCGCCGGCCAGCGGCTACAGCTCGAGCTCGGCCTGCGCGTTGCGGATGATCTGCTTGCCCGCCTGCTCGGCGACGGTGTCGATCAGCGCGCGCCCGTCACGCAGCTCGCTGACCGTGCCGCTCACCACCACCTCCTGCTCGGGCACGCCCATGCCGCGGAACTGCACCGACAGGCGCTTGAGGTGCGCGGGGCCGCCGGCCGCCTGCGTCTGCGCGCGCGCCACCTGCGCCATCGTCCACAGCCCGTGCAGGATGCGACCCGGCAGCCCCACCGCTTTGGCAAATTCCTCGTCGATGTGGATCGGGTTGAAGTCGCCCGACGCACCGGCGTAGCGCACCGTCAGGTACTTGTCCGGCGTGACCTTCACCTCGGGGATCTGCTCCCCCGCCTGCAGCTGCGCCATCGCCATCACACCCCTCGCACGATGTTCGTCCACGTTCCGCGGCAGACCTCCTCGCCGCGCTGGTTGGTGGAGACGGACTCGAACACGTAGTAGCCGCGCCCGTCCCGTTCTGAGATGTCCTTGACGCTCGCCGTCGTCGTGATCTCATCGCCGGCCACCACCACCGGGCCCCACACGAACTCCTGGCCGCCGTGCACCATCATCGCGAAGTTCAGCTCGATCTCCGGGTCGAAGATCGGCGGGCCCACCGCCGGCGCGCTGTACACGACGGCGAACATCGGCGGCGCCACCACGTCCGCGTAGCCCGCCGCGCGCGCCGCCTGCACGTCCAGGTGCACGGGGTCGCTCTCGCCGACCGCGCGCGCGTACTCCCGGATCTTCTCGCGGCCCACCGCGTACACGACGGGCTCGTATGTCTTGCCGATGGCTTTCGTGTTCACTGGCATCGCCAGAGGGACTCCTCGGGTGTGTGGCTCGTTGGCTCGCGTTCGCCGGCCGCGCAGCGCTGTTCGCGGCGCACGGTTGCGGCGCGCGCAGTTTACGCGCCGCGACGCGCGTCTGTCCCACGGCCGCGGCGCACATCCGCTTAAACACAAAAAAGACCCTCGGGCACCAGCGGCGAGCAGCGTTTGCCGCCCACCGCTGGTGTCACCTCGGGTCAGGGGGCGCGCCTAGAAGACGAGCTCGTGGTCCTCCTCGCCCGCGCCGACGCCGACGAGCTCGCCCTCCTGCAGCGACGCGAGCTCCTGCGCAGCCGCGCCGTCATCGCCGGCCTGGCCGCGCTGCGCGTGCTCGCCGGGGGCGTCGAGGAACTGCACCGTGCCCGCGACGATGCTGACCGCCTGGCGGCGCTCCTGCTCGGCGGTCTCCCACTCGCGCCACTCCAGCCTGCCGTCGATCCCGACGCGGCGCCCGCGACGCAGGTGCCGGCTGACGCTTTCGCCGGCCGCGCCGTACACGCTCACGTCGAAGTAGTTCGGCCGCTCGGCGAGCTCGCCGTCGGCGTCCTTGCGGTAGGAGTTGCACGCGACGCGCAGGCTGCACACGCTCGTGCCCGAAGGGAGTGCGCGCAGCTCGGGGTCGCGGGTGAGACGTCCCACGAGAACCACGCGGTTGATGCTGAACATGTCGGTCTCCATTGCTCGATGGTTGAGCCCCCAACCGCCAAGCTACGCATCGCCTGGGACGGTACTCGCGCGCGAGCGCGCCGCCCGCTGGCGCTGGTCGCCATCGTGCTCTGCGCGCTCCCCGCCCGACGGCTCGTAAGGGGCGAGCGCGTCGAGCCCCACCAGCACCACCCGCGCGCCCGCGCCCGCCCGCGCGATCGCTTTGGCGAGCGGCCGGAGCACCTCCTCGCTGGCCAGGTACAGCGTGCCGGCAACGTAGCGGCAGCGCGCCCACGCGCGGCATATCTCCGCCAGCCGCGCCGGCGCCTTGACGGTCAGCTCGACCTCCACCGCCACCGGCAAGCGGCCCGCGCCGGCGCGCGGCCACAGCACGAGGTCCGGGCGGTGCAGCGCGCGGGCGAGCTTTGCGCTGGCCAGCGGCGCGCCTGCTTGGCGCTCCTGGTGGCGCAGCTCGCGCTCGCCCATCACCATGTGGTCCGGATAGGCGCACCCGAGCGCCGCCGCGGCGGTCGCGCAGGCGATCGCGTGCGGCGCGTTCGCGGCGCTCACGCGACACGGCTCCAAGCCGTGCACGCTCGCCGCACGCAGGCCTGCGCTCGTGGTGGTGTACAGCGCCGGCTCGCCCACCAGCACGTGCGTTTTGCGCACCAGCCCCGCCCGCTCGGCCGCCGCCAGGCGGGTGCGGGCGGAGGCGAGCGTCAGCTGCATGTGCTGCGCGAACGCCTGCGCTGTGACGGCGCCGAGGCCGGCTGTCCAGCGCACGATCGTCAACTGCTCCTGCGTGTGTGGCTTGCTCTTGGCGAGCATCGATCCTCCTTTGGTGATGGTTATTGGGAGCGGGCGGTCGGCCCGCGGCGGTGGGAGCGGGCGATCCACCCGGCAGCGGCGAGCGCCCCGCGCGTGCGCTCGCCGTCGAGCTCGGCTCAGCGGGCGTTTGGCGGCGCGGATATCCGCGTCACGCGCGCGCTGTGCCCGTCGCCGAGCGCCAGCACCGCCGCCCAGCCGCGGCCGAGGCTCATCACGCGGTCGGGCTCGAGCACGTGCTCGCGGGTGCGGGTGCGCGTCGAGCGCCCGTCGCTGTGGCGCGTGAGCTTCCACGCGCCTTTGCTGCCGGCGATCGCGGCGATCAGCTCGGCCGAGCTGGGCACCACCTGGCGGTGGGCGATCAGCACCGACAGGTTGCCGAGCACCTGCTCCAGCAGCCGCTCGCGCCCGGCGAGGCGTAGATCTGAGAGCTCCTGCGTGCCGAGCAGCAGGCTGAAGCCGGCCGAGCGGGCGCGGCCGAACAGGCCCACCACCTGCTCGGCGGCGAGCGCCGAGAACTCATCGATCGCCACCAGCGTCGGCACGGGGTCTTCCTGGAGCGCGGCGACCGTCGTCTGCAGGTCCTGCACGATCGCCGCGCCGAGCATCGCGCTCAGCAACGGGCGGCTGTCTGACTGCAGGCTGAAGTACACGACCGCCCGCGCCCGCACCGCGCTCAGCAGCTCGAAGCGCCTGGCACTCGGCGTTTGCGGGTCGAGCCAGCGCCCCACGTCCGACTCGGCCAGGATCGCCAGCCGGTCGCGCACGCCCGCCAGCTCCGCGAGCTGGCGGGCGGACATCGAGTCCAGGTACGCGAACGTGGCGTGTGCCTGGCGCTCGGGGAGCTCCCGCGCAAGCTGCTCCAGATTCTGGGGGTCGAGCTGCTCAACGATCGCCTGCAAGCTCACCTCGACGGCGCTGTCGTGCAGCGCGCGCACCGCATGCCCGAGATAGCGCTGTGCCTGGCGCAGGTAGTGGGGCTCGGTGAAACGCTCGCCGGCCAGGAGCTTGTCGGCGATCTCGCTCGCGCCGCCGCGGGCGTACGGGTTGTACACGCACTCGCCCGCAGGCGACCACTCGATGAACTGCCTGCCCGCAGCCGACGCCGCGGCGCGCACATGCGCACGCAGCCCCGCGTCGCCCTTGGGATCGACCACCACCGCGCCCATCCCCCGCTCGATCGCCCGCACGGCGATCAAGCTCTGCGTGACCGTCTTGCCCGAGCCGGTGGCGCCCACCACGAGGATGTGCGTGCCGCCGGCGCCGTGCGCGGTCGGGAACGGGATCGACACCCGACGGCCGCGCTCATCCACCCCGAGCTGCAGCTCGCCGCGGCGCAGTTGCGCGGCGCCCGCCAGCCGTTGGCGCAGGCGCTCTGTCAGCTCCCGTGCGAGCCGCTGCACGAGGTCCAGCGGCCTGGTGCGCTGGGTGGCGATGTCCGCCAGATCGGCGCCCGCCTCGAGGTCTTCGCGGTGCCAGCGCCGCCCGCGGCCTGCGGCGAGCAGGGCGCCGAGCGCCAGCGTGAAGCACCAGCCGAACAGGCGGGGGCGCTCCACCAGCAGGAGCGCGCCCACGATGGCCGCCCAGCTCCAGTGCAGATGGTGCCTGCGCATGCTGCGCGCCGCGAGCGCGCCGAGCAGCACGGCGATCGCACAGTGAACGGCGACGCCGCCCGTCCAGTGCAGGAGTTCCGCGCCGGTCGCCCGTAGGCTGGCGGCGCCTTCGTGTACAGCAGTAGAGGGCATGACGCCACTCCTTTCTCGGGCCAGCCCACCGGGCTGGGCCCGCTCGGGCCGGCGTGCGCCGGCCGTGGGTGTGCGAGAGACGACGGCGGCCGTCGCTGCGCGAGCCGGTGGCTCAAGTCAGGCGGTAGCCGACTCCGCGCACGCTGACGACCCACCTGTGCGGACGCTCAGGCGAGAGCTTGCGGCGCAGCCTGCTGGCGTGGCTGTCGAGCGTGCGCGTGGCCGCGCCCGTGCGATATCCCCACACGGCGCCCAGCAGCTCCGTCTTCGTGAACACGCGCTCTGGCTCGCGCGCGAGGTGCACGAGCAGCTCGTACTCCATCCGTCGCAGCGACAGCTCGTGCCCGTCGAGCCTGACGAGGTACCGGCCCGTGTCGATCTGCAGAGGCCCCACGTCGATCACGCGCGCCTCGTCCCCCGCGCTGGCGGCTCGGCGCAGAACCGCGCGCAGCCGCGCGCGCAACTCGAGATAGCTGGCGGGCCTGGCGATGAAGTCATCGGCACCGGCTTCGAAGGCGCGCAGCACGTCGAGCTCGCGCGCGCCTTCGCCGATCACGATCGCCGGCAGCGTTCGCTCCCAGGGAGCGTCGCCGCAGCGCGGCTGACGGATCTCTCGCAGGAGCTCCAGCGCGCCGCGTGGCGCATCCAACGCGCCGAGCACCGCGACTGCAGGCGGGCTGGTGCGCGCGAGGACGCGTGCGTGCTGGGCGCCCAGCGCGAGCTGGGCGCTGAAGCCGTCCGCTGCCAGCTGCTCGGTGATCGTCTCGCCGACGCGTCGGTCGGACTCGACCACCAGGACCGGGCCGGCCGCCAGACGCTCCATCAGAGTTCGACCTCTCTGGGGCTGATCCCCAGACCGCGGCGCGCGATCAGCGCGAGCACGTCGCTGTGGATCCAGGGAGTGGTGGCGCTCTGCCCGCCCTCCGGCAGCAGCCCGATGCGACGCGCCAGCCAACTGGTCTCCCCCGCTTCGTTGCCGCGCCGGTCGCGCTTGACGCGTCCGCAGCGGATGGCGATCTCGCTCATGCTCAGCTCGCCGCGCTCGAGCGCGCGCAGGACCGCCTCGCGCAGCGCGCGGTTGAGCACGATCGGGCTTGCCTGGACGCGCACGAGCTCCGCGCGCAGCACGGCGGTGGACAGTTGATCGTCGCGGCCATGGCGAGCGAGCGCGCGCAGCGTGAGCGCGCGCACCGGCTCGTAGCTTTCCAGCGAGCCGATCGCTTCGCGCATGCTCACCGCCTCGCCGGCGCCGGCGAGCGCGTGGGCGCGCCGGCACCAGCGCAGCTCGGGGATCGACATGCGGCTGCACAGGGGCACGAGCTGGTAGCAGCAGCCGTCCCGGCCGGTCGTGCGCGCGTCGCTCGCATCCGTCAGCGCCCGGCCGTCGGGCTCCGGCAGCGCGGGGAGCGGCGCGGCGCGGAAGTCCGCCGCCGTGACCAGCCGGCAGTTGGCGACACCGGCCGTGCGGTCCTGCAGGTAGCGGCGGCAGACCAGCGCCGCGTTGCCGGCCGGCTCGTCGGGCGCGAGGTGTGCGACCAGCCGGGGGTCCGCCTGGCTGGCGCGCTCGCGGTCGATCACGAGCGTGCTCTGGCCGGCGCCGCGGCGTGCGACCAGCTCGCGCAGGCGACCGCCGTCGTCGGTGTAGTGGCCGAGGGCCAGACCCTCGCGCGGGGTGCGCGCGCGCTTGCGAGCGGCGCGGCGGCGCGGCGGCATGCCGCGGTCGCGGGCGCTCGCCCGGCGCCGTGCGAGGGGCTGAGCTGGGAGGGTGTCGGGGGTTCTCATGGCTGTCTCCTGGCGGTTGGGGCTTGACAAGACGCGGCTGCCGCAGCCGGCTTGTAGGAGCCGGCGCAGCGGTCGTCAAGGCGCCCGTGAGCACGGCTCGCGAGTGCTGGCGAGGCTCCGAGAACCCCCTACGGGGGTCTCGGAAAGCTCGTCTGTGGAGGCGCGAAGGAGACGAAGTTGGCGCGAACGCGCTCATCAGCGTGCTGCTCGCGGCGGGGGCTGGCGAGCGCGATCTTGCGTGCTGAGCTCGTGGCGAGCTCCGTCGCGCTGAGAGCTACAAGGCACTCCGAGCGTGCGCTCTGCGTGTGCTGTCAGCCGATCGGCGCTGCTGTGCTCGACGGCGTTGGTGCGCGAATGCGCGGGCTGCTTTCAGGGCGCAGGGGCGAAGGAGAGCAGCGAGCTTAGCTGCAGCCTCCGCGGGGGACGCCCGCGGCGTGGCGATCGCCTGCTGTCAGGCTGCTGTCGCCCTCTTCGAGAGGCCCGCAGTTTGGCTCTGCTATGCGCTATTGCGCACTCGCGCGGCTGCAATCGCGGTGGACGGGGCGGCGGGGGCGGCTGCGGGCCGTGGCCGGCTTGCGGGCGGGCGACTGCGATCAGCGGGCGGGCGAAGGCGCCGTTGGGGCTCCCAAGTGCGCGGACGCGTGCGCGCCAGCTGCGCAAGTTGCACCCCGTCCATCCGTTGCTCTGGCAGGTGCTCCTTCCCCCTCACCGCACGAGCTCGTCGGCTGCCAGCAGCCGACGCTCGGCGACCGGGCGCCAGACGCCTGGCGAACGCGTTCGCCGGCGCGGGAGCGCAACGCAAACATCCGCCGTCCCAGCTAGCCTTGCCCAAATCCACGAATTTCTGGATAATGGACTTGATGTAATCTTCGATGACGGACCACTGAAGGGGGATCGGGTCAACCCCGGTTGAAATGGCGGAAGGACATTCGAGTCAGCGGGATAGAGTCAGAGACGCGCCTCGACTTAAGCGTCTAGACCCGGAAGTCTCCCTCTGGATGCACGCAGGCGATATGCCTGTTTCTAGACGGAGTAACCAGCAGGCGCATTGGCTTCAGCGGACTCGAGCGTTCACGACTATCTGGCGAATGAGACGACAAGCGGGGTAGACATGGCTGTTATGTACAAGGCGCGCACCGCGACGCCGCGGTTGCGCCCGGGTCCAGGGGGACTCCCGAGAGGGCAGGTCACTCAGATACAACGGAGCCGCATGCTCGCGGCCGCTGTGGAGGCGGTGGAGGAGGTCGGCTACTCGCGGATGACGGTCGCCCAAGTCATCAGCCGTGCGCGGGTGTCGCGCAAGACGTTCTACGACGTGTTCACCGACCGCGAGGACTGCTTCCTGGCGGCCTTCGAGCAGGCGCTCAGCCAAGGGCGGATGATCGTGACGGAAGCCTACTCAGAGGAGTCCAGCTGGCGCGACGGCACCCGCGCTGCGCTGGCTCGCCTGTTGATGTTCATGGACGAAGAGCCCGGCCTTGCGAAGCTGTGCATCGTCGAGGCGCTGGGCGCGGGCGAGCGGGTGCTCGACCGCCGTGCGCGCGTGCTCGACGAGCTCGCACGGGTGATCGACCGGGGACGCGACGCGACGAACGCGACGCGCGAACCGCCCGACGTCACCGCCGAAGGGGTGGTGGGGGCGATCTTTGCCGTGCTGCACACGCGCGTGCTCGAGCACGGCGACCAGCCGCTGACCGACCTGCTCGGTTCGCTGATGAGCATGATCGTGCTGCCCTACCTGGGTGCGCGGGCGGCTGGCCGCGAACTCACGCGACCGCCGCTGGAGCTGCCGAGCGACGCTCGACCGCGTGCGTTGGCGCGTCAGAAGGACCCGCTGGAAGGCCTGAACATGCGCCTGACCTACCGGACTGTGCGCGTGCTGATGGTGATCGCCGAGCACCCTGGCGCGAGCAACCGCGAGATTGCCGAAGGCTCGGGCATCATCGACCAGGGTCAGATCTCCAAGCTGCTCAACCGCCTGGCGCGCTTGAAGCTGGTGGAGAACCGCGGCGAGGGGCAGGAGAAAGGCGCCGCCAACGCGTGGCATCTGACCGCGCGCGGAACACAGGTGGAGCGGGCAACCAGACCGCGCTGAGCGCCGTCCCGCCCAGCGCCTGCCGTCGAAGTGGACGGCAGTGCTTCGCTTCCTGCTGTGGCGGCTGTTGGGAGGGCTTGCGTTCGTCGCAGGCGCGTTGCTGCTCGCGTGGTTCCTCGACGGGGAGCCCGGCAGGCTCCTGCGAACCGCGGCGAGCAGCGGCGAGCTGCACCTGAGCCCGACGGCGCTGCTCGCCAGCCTCGCCCACTTGATCTCGGCACTGGGCGGCGCGCGGGGAGCGCTGACGGACGCGCGCGCGAGGGCGATCGCCGCGCTGGGCGCCACGCCGGTGCTGGCGGTTGCGCTTGCGCGCGCCATCGCGCGTAGGCGACGTCGCTATGTGCGTCTACGCATCGACGCGTACCGCAACGATCACGCGAGCGTGCAGGAGCTCGCGGCGATGTTCGCCACGCTGCACAAGCGCGTGCTGCGGCGCTGGTGGCGACGGTTGCTATGGGGCCAGCCGTCGCTGTCGCTGGAGATCCACTACGCGGTGGAGGGAGCCGGTTGCGCGTGGCTGGGACTCACCTGCCCGCACGGCTATGAGCGGGTACTGGAAGCGGCGCTGCAAGGCGCGTACCCGAACTGCCGCCTGGCGGCGTGCGCGCACGAGCTGGGCGTGCCGCCGGTGGTGCTGCGCCTGAAGAAGCGCGCGGCGTTCATCGAGCGCGTGAAGGCGCCGGAGGACTTCATCCGTCGCGCCGAGCAGCCGCTCAACGGGCTGCTGAACGTGATGGGCGCGTGTGCCGAGCCGGCGTTCGTGCAGCTCGCGCTGACCCCCGCGCCCGCGCTGTTCGAGTCCTACGCCAAGCATCTGTTCAAGCGCCGTGAGGCGCATCTCTCGCGTGCGCGCAGAGAGCACCTGTTCGTCCGGGATCGCTCCCTGGTGGAGGACGCGGAGCTGCGCGGCGGGCTGGAAGTGCAGCACGAGCCGCTGTTCTTCATGGACCTGCGGGTGATCGCCAGCCGGCGAGCCGTGTGCGAGCAGATCGCCTCGGAGCTGCGCGCGGAGGGCGCGGAGAACCGTCTGGTGGAGCGCGGGACGACGCTGCGACATGGCGTGTGCGGCCTGTATGCCCGTCGCGTGCAGCGCGGCGAGGGCAACCCCGTGCCGTCGTTTCACAAGGGCGTGTTCGCGCCCGGCGAGCTCGCGGCGATCTGGCAGTTGCCGTCGGTGGACTATCTGACGATCCCCTTCGCGCGTTCGGGCCTGCCGCTGGCGCCGGCCTCGCCGGCGGTGCTGCGGCCCGCACACGGTCTCGGCACCCTGCGCGACGCGCACGGGCCGGTGTCGATCCACGAGCGGATGCGCAGGCAGAACACGGCTGTGCCGGGAACGGTCGAGCAGGGCAAGTCGAGCTTCCTGGTGGCCACCGTCGCCGAGGATTTGCGCCGCGAGCGCTGCGCGGTGATCGTGCTGGACCCCAAGGGAGATGCCGCGGAGGCCGCGCTCAGCGCGGTGCCGCTCGAGCGTACGTGCACGCTGCTCGATCTCGCCCATCCGACGTGCGGCTTCAACCCGCTGGCGGTGGACGCGCCGGCGGATGTGATCGCCGACTATGTGGTCGCCGCGCTGAAGGGGCTGTTCACCGACGCCGACATCAGGGCTTCGTCGGACCGCTACCTGCGCAACGCGATCATCGCGGTGCTCGCCTACGACCGCAGCTCGACGCTGTGGGATGCGGCGCGGCTGCTGTCGGTGGGTGAGGAGGGCTATGCGTATCGCAGTCGCGTGGGCAGCCGCGTGCGCGAGCTGCCGGAGCTGAAGGAGATCTCCGAGTTCTTCACGGCGGAGCTCTCAGCCCAGCTGGCGGACGCTCGCAGCACGACGACGGCGAAGCTGGACGCTCCCGTGAACAAGCTCGCGCGGCTGCTCAACTCACCGTCGATCAAGCGCGTGCTGCTCAACGACTCCCTGCACGTGGACTTCGACCGGGTGATCGCGGGCGCGGAGGTGCTGATCGTGAAGGGCGCGCTCGGCGCGATGGGCGCGGGCAACACGTCGGTGCTGATGCAGCTGCTCGTCGGCATGCTCGACGCGGCGCTCGCACGCCAGCAGGACCTGGTGGCGGCCGAGCGGCGGGTGGCCGTCGCGCTGAAGGTGGACGAGGCGCCGCTGGTGATCAACCGCACCTTCGCGGAGACGATGGCGCTCAAGCGCTCGGCCGGCCTGGAGACGGTCGCCTGCTGGCAGACGGACGCCCAGTGGACCGAGCGCGAGGTGCGCGAGCAGCTGGACGCGCTGTTCGCCCACCGCGTGTACTTCGCCACCGCCTCCGCCCGCGACGCGCGCGAGGCGGTGCGTTTGACGATGGCCGAATTCTCGGACACGGTGCGCCCGGAAATGGAGCGGCTGTCGAGCCTCGGCCGGCCGGACGTGCGCCTGCACCTGCCCAGACACCACGCGATCGCCAGCTGGGTGACGCCGGAGGGGCGCCAGCCTCCGTTCGTCGCCGAGACGATCCCGCTGCAGGTGGACCGCGAGCGCCTGGCGCTGCACGCGACGCGCCAGCGCGCACGCGGCGGACGACACCGCAGCGACATGCGCCAACCGCACTGGGACCACGACGCGCACCCGCTGGCGGGTGCGCGCAACGGGAGCGTGGGCGACGGCCGCCAGACGGCGCACGCGGCGCACGCGGCGCACGGGTCGCCACCGTCAGCGGCGCCGCCGTCTCGGCCGGCGGGCGAGCAGCCAGCGCAGACGCTGCTCCCGGCGCTGGCCGCGGAGAGCTACCGCGAGCTGGTCGAGCTCGACGGCGCGCACAGCGTGCGCTGGGCGAAGGAGGCCGCGGCTCCGCGTGCGGTCGAGCTCGATCGCCTGGACCTCCAGATGCTCGCGTTGATCGCCGGAGCGCGGCACGTGCTCACCAGCCAGCTGCACCGCCATTTCAACCCAGGGCGGGCGGCGAGCACCACCCAGCGGCGCCTCAAGCGCCTGTCGGACGCGTGCCTGGTGCGCCGCTTTCAGTTTCATCGCCGCGACGGCGGCGGGATTCCCATGTGCTGCACGATCGCCCCCGCCGGCATGCGTGCGCTCGCCGAGCACGGTTACGCAGTCGCGGCCGACAGCCGGCAGGACGGGGTGCCGGGCGGCGCGGGGGATGCTGCGCGAACGAATGGCACGGCCTTGCGCCAGGCTCGCCACGACGTCCACGTGGCGGGCTGGGCGCTCGCGCTGGGCGCAGCGCTGGGAGGGCGGCGCACACGGTTTCGTGGGCCCACGCAGTCGCTGCTGTCCCCAGCGAAGGACACAGCCGGCGAGCGGGGGGCGGCGCTCTCGCTCGGCGATCTGCGGCTGCCGGGCGGGCGCACGCCGCACGACTTCCTGCGCAGCGACGCCTCCGGCCGGCGAGTGACGCTCGAGCGCTTCGACACGGTACGCCCGGACGCGACGATCGAGCTCGCGCCAGACGCGACCGGTCAACCGGCGACCGACGTGATCGTCGAGCTCGACGACCGACTCGCGACCAGCTCGGCGGTGAGCAAGCTCGAGCGCTACGACCACTTCCTCGCCGGCTGGTCAGCCCACACCCGTCGCTATGGGCGGCGTGCGGAGGCGCTGGCGCTGGTTGTGTTCGTGTGCCGCGACAGCGCCCGCGCGCGGGAGTGCGCGCGCAGCGCCGACGCCGTGCTGTGCGCGTGCCGCGCGTACGCGGGCGAGTACCCGTTCGAGTGGGAGTACCCAGGCAGAGAGCGGATCGTGTTCGCCGCCGAGCGCGACGTGCACGAGGGTCTGCTGCGGGCGTTCGGGGTGCCGGCGATGCCGCCGGGGGTGCGGGTGAGCGTCGCACATGGAGACCCGCGCGCCGGGGAGGCGGTGGCCGAGACACGACAGATCGGCGCGGTGGGGGCGTGAGTGCGCGGCGGATGCAAGCAAAGCTCCACGCTGGCCGCTCGCGGCCTACACCCGAGTGCGAGCACGGCGACGTCGCCGGGGCCGTCTTGCCGAAAGCCCGAGCGAGACGCGACGCTCGCGCGGAGGCCATGGGCTTGCGAGTACCGCTACGGGGATTCGAACCCCGGTTTCCGCCATGAGAGGGCGGCGTCCTAGTCCCCTGGACGATAGCGGCGCGTATCTGGGCCCCCGAGGCTAGCAAAGGACGCGGAACGTTTCCCCGCCGGGGGCACCCACGGGCCCGCCTCTTGGACCCGAGGCCTCCGCCCAGCGGACTGGTTCTGCGATATCTTCGGCGTGCCACGCGGATGTGGCGGAATTGGTAGACGCGCACGGTTCAGGTCCGTGTCGGGGCAACCCGGTGGAGGTTCGAGTCCTCTCATCCGCACCAGAGTTTCGTTATTCGAACCAAGGTCTTGGTTCGATTTGCTTCCTCTCGCCTGCACCAAACGTGCGTTGTGCAAACCGGGGCCTCCTGGATGGAGGCCCCGGTACTGTCCGGCCTCCTGTTCGGCTCGGATCGCCGAGCGCAGGTTCTGGCTGGCCGTCTGTGGCCGGCGTCGTTGAGACGCCCCCAGGCTGTCCAGGGCGGCCATGAGCGGGGTGGGCGTGGCGATGGTGACCTGATCGTCGAGGATCAGGAGCTTGTCGAAGAGCGCCTGGTTGAACATGCGGCGGACGGTCGGCGGGGCCTGCTGGTAGGCCAGTCCGGGCTGATCGAGGAGCCGTAGGGCCTCATCGAGTGCGACGTGGATGTCGTGCTCGTCGTGGGCGATGGCTCTGGCCCACTTGGCGAGCTGGGCGCGCTCGGCCTTGATGCGCTGCTGCTCGGCGGCCAGCACGTCGGTGTCTACGAGGTCTTGGTAGCTGAGTTGCAGCAGGCGTTGTTGCTCTTGCTTGAGCGTGTCGAGCCGACGGTTGGCCCGCTCAGCCTCGGCCTTGGCGGCTTTGAGCTTCTGCTCGGTGTAGCGGCGGACCTTGGCGCGGATGCGCTCCTGTGCGGCCGGGGTCAGTCCGACGTGGCGAGAGTAGTGGCGCTCGATCGCCTGCTCTACGTCATTGATCGGGATGTACGGGCCGTAGCAGGTCACGTCGCGCTTGCGGCGGCCCTGGCAGCCGAAGTAGTCGTAGCGCCCGCCGTTGCCTTTGATCGCCATGAAGAGCAGCCGGCTGCCGCAGACGCCGCAGAAGATCGAGCCCTTGATAGTGCTCGTGCTTGCGGGAGCGATCACCGCTCAGCGCGTGCGCCTTCAGCACCTCCTGCACCCGCTCGAACGTCTCTCGGTCGATCAGCGGCGGGTGTTGCCCGTCGGGGTTCTTGACGCCGTTGAGCGTGACCACGCCGATGTAGTAGTCGTCGTGGAGCATCCGGGCGACGGCGCTGCGTCCCATCGGCCGAGCCGGACGCTTGGCAGTCATCGGATGACGCAGGAGGATGTCCGGATCGTCGTGGAATTTCGGCGGCGATCCTCACGGTTTGACGGTCAGACGGTAACCGGCTCGCGAGTCTCCTGTCGCTCGGGGTTTTGCGGTGAAGCGGCGAGGGTGTGACGTTCGATCGCGGTCACGAGCTGGGCGAGGTCGCGGTAGCCGATGATCCGCCGGAACTGCTGCTCGGCTTGGAGCATCCCGGCGGCGGTCCAGCGCTTGCGCATGTCCCCGTCACGCCAGCGCTTGACGTTGCGCTGAGTGTGCCGGACG
>DATJRV010000029.1:0-1187 GCA_035504435.1 Solirubrobacteraceae bacterium | reverse complement strand
GCCTTGGCGGCGTAGAGGTCGAGCACGTCGACGTGGAAGCGCTCGCCGCAGCTCACCATGACGTTCACCCGCAGCGCCCCAGGCGTCGGGGCCTTCGGCACCTGGCGCACCCGCCAGCGGCGCGGCCCGGTCTCGATCACGAGCTCGTCGTGCTGCGCCGCGACAGCGGGGAGCGCGCGTGGCCCGGGCGGCACCGGCGAGGCGAGCGGGGCGGCGATCTCTTCGCCGCCGGCGAGCGGTGCGGCACGTTTTGGCGCGTCACTCCGCTTTGGCGCGTCCTGTTTCGGCGCGTCCTGTTTCGGCGCGTCCTGTCTCGGCGCGTCACTCGTCGACGCGTCGTTGACCGGCACGGCGGCTGAGGAAGGAGCAGCGGCTGAGGAAGAAGCACCGCCCAAGAAGCGGGCATCGCGCAGCAGCGCGCCGAGGGCGTCGCGCGGCGATGCGGCCGCCACGGCGACGTCGTTGGCGTCCTGGCCGTAGGGGAAGACGACGCGGTAGCACTCGATGCCTGACGCCATCAGCTCACCGGCGAGGGCGCTCGCCGCCTCGTCGCCTGCGGCGTCGTGGTCGTAGGCGAGAAGGACGCGGGAGACCCGGTGGCGAACGAGGGCCTCTCGGTGGGCGTCGCCGAACCCGCTCGTGCCGTAGGAGGCGGTGACGTTGCAGAACCCGGCCGAGTAGAAGCTGAGCGCGTCGATGAGCGACTCGCAGAGGATCACCTCGCCGAGCCCGAGCGCCTCCTCGTTGAATACGCCGCGGTGGCGGCCGGGGAGGTAGAGGTGACGGGCCGTCCCCTCGCGCAGGTTGGCGGTGATCTTGCGGCCGTAGAGGTCGGTGACGACGCCGTGCGGTGAGATCACCGGGACGACGAGGCTCCCGGCGAGGTGCTCGTGCCCCGAGGACCGGAAGACACCGAGGCGCTCCAGGCGCTCACGCACCTCGGCACCGGCGCGGCGGTTCTTCATCGGCAGGCGCAGCCCGAGGGTGCGGTTGGCATAGCCGAGGCGGAAGTGCGTGATCGCCTCGGGCGAGTCGATGCGACGTGCGGCCAGGTAGGAGAGGGCCTCGGGGGCGGCGGTGAGGGTGGCGTGGTAGTAGTCGACGACCTGGGCGAGCACCTCGGCGTCGGTGGCGTCGGGCACGACCGGCGAGTGAAGGCGCCGCACCGTCGTGCGTGAGGCGCCTGA
>DATJRV010000028.1:0-3280 GCA_035504435.1 Solirubrobacteraceae bacterium | reverse complement strand
TTCCGAGATCGCCCGCCAAATTGTCCGGGCGATGCTCGACAAGCACATCAAGGTCTTCTTTGTCACGCACATGTACGACTTCGCGCACGCGTTCGCCAGCAGCCCATCTGACACGACGCTGTTCCTGCGCGCCGAACGCCAAGCGGACGGCACGCGCACCTACAAGCTCAGCGAGCAGCCGCCGCTGCCGACGAGCTTTGGCAAAGACACCTACGAGCGGATCTTCACCACCGCCGCCTCCGTAGGGCCGCCCGCCGCCCGCCGCCGCAACACCGACCACGACTAGCGATGGCCCAATCGACCGAGCACGGTTTGCGCAGTGCCGCGGACGACTATGCCACAGCGCGTGCCGCTCGCGCTGCCGCCAGCGACGCCGCCGACGCCGCCTACGAGCGGCTGCAGGCCAGCCCCGACACCCTCGAGTATCAGATCGACTGGAGCGAGGCGCGCAAACGAGAGGCCGCCGCCGTCTTCCGCGAACGCACGGCCGAGGTCGCCTACCGCCTCGCCGGCGGGACGCCCGCCGGCTACCACGACGAGCGCTTCTTCGAGCGACCCGTGTAGCGCTGCAAGCCTGACATAGCTCACTTGACTCCCGCTCCCTGAGCGCCGCGCCCAGCCCTCCCCACATGCACGTTCGGGTTCGGTCGCGCCGTGGCGAAACATCGTCGGCCAATGCGTCGCTGAGTGCTCGAGGAGCCTGGCTGTGCTCAGGGCAGCGGCGGCGTGTCGGGCGGCGTGGGCCGCATCGACTCCTGCACTTCCCCCAGCAGCGCGACACGCGCGGATAGGGCGTCCACTTCCCGCCGCGCCTGCGCGAGTCGTCGCTCAATCTCAGCGCACAGCAAGCGCGCCAGCTGCAGTTCGTCGATGCTCGCCGGGCGCGCGGGCGGGTTACCCGCACGCGCGGGCCCCCACGTAGGCGACGCACGTTGGTGAACGATCGTCCGCGGTCCGCAGCGCCGATCCGGCGCCTGCTTCGGGGTCGCCAGATCTCGTCGCCGCGCCCCGGTATCACCGCGGCCGCGCCAACCCGGCAACAACCTACGAATATGCGTGAAGCACGTCATCAGGGCAGTGATCAAGCGGGCCGTCGACGACCAGCGCGCCGCCAGCAGAGCGAAACACGCGGCGCGCACGCCACGTGCACGTCCCGTCCGCCACGACGAGCGGCGCTACATCCGGGTGTTCGGGGCACAGCCGAGTGTGCTGCCTTGGTCACTGTGCACCCGTCGCTGGAGGAAGGCCACGCAGGCCAGCGATGCCGCGCCCCGAACCCCGGCGGTCAGAATCGCGTGATCATGAAACGAAGGCTGACGTCCTCCTCACTCGGTGGGAGCCTGGAGTAGAGGCCATCAGCGGCGATCCCGCGGTTCTGAGCGAGCCTCATCGCTCAGGGCGATTGTAGCGCGCCGAAGACCGCGCTTCAGGCACGCCTCCCCCTGACGAGCCGACGCTTTCCCCGAGTGCGCAATACGACTCGCCGCCCGGTCAAGCCAGCGCGGGATCCGTGCGCTCGCCTCGCAGCTGAGGCGATGAGCCTCGGCGTAAATGCCCTGCGTGGCGGATGGCTTCTAGGAGCACGATCACACCAGGGGCTGCCATGCCGCGAATCATTCTGCACGCTGTGATCTGAGTAAACGCCGAGCCGGTCGTTCACCGTCGAATAAGTGACAAAGGGGCTCGTTGAGCTGTCCGTTCCAGGCGCCATCTTGACACTAATGCGCCGCCGCCGGCTGCGCTGGCCGCGCTGACCCGACGGTAGCTCGGATGCAAGGTCGAAGTTCGCGACCTGCTGCGGGCCGGCCACGAAGACGACATCGCCATCCTGCTCGTCTTCGAAGTGGATGCGCAGAGCGCGGATCGCGATCGACTACTGCTCATGGACGCGTGCGCGCCCGCGGCCGCACGCCTACGGCCGGCGGTTCTGCTCGACATCCTGATCCGACGCGGAGCGCCGGGCGGAGAGCACCCGCGCGCGCGTCCGGCGACCGATCCGGCGCCGACCCGCTGACCGGCCCGCAAACGACCGGCTGCGACGGCCTCTAACATGTTGGTAGAGCGATGAGGCCCGCTCTGACCGCGACCCTGTCGCTGACGGCTTCTACGACGGGCAGGCGTGTGTCACGTGGAGGCTGTCGTGTCTTTGAGGTCGTGGCTGACGGGGTGCTTGACACCCGCGGGGAGGGGGCGCGGGGGTCGCCAGCGGTCGCTCGCGAGCATCGTCGGCCAGATACTCGGGAGCGTCGCGCGTGGGCGTCTATCGGCGCTGCCGTTCGCGGTAGCGCTGTGGGACGGCAGCGAGTTGCCCGCAGCGACGGCCACGAAAGGTCCCGTCGTCACCGCGTCCGTGCGGGCGGTCCCATACCTGCTGCGCCAGCCCAACGAACTAGGGTTGGCCCGCGCCTGGGTGACCGGCGCTCTCGATCTCGACGGCGACCTGGAAGATGTGCTCGTGCACCGCGACCGCTTCGCCAGCGTATCGCTGTCACTTTGCGACCGGGCTCGGGTCGCGGCCGCGGGCGTGCGCATCATGGGACCGGCCGTTCTGCTGCGGGCTCCGGTCGTCGACTCGGAGGCCCGCATCATCGGGCGCCTGCACTCGGTTCACCGCGACCGGGCTGCGGTGGGTCACCACTACGAGCTGCCCGCCGCGTTTTACCGGCTGCTGCTCGGGCCGACGATGGTCTATTCATGCGCCTACTTCGAGCGGCCAGACGAGACCCTGAAGCGTGCCCAGCGCCGCAAGCTCGAGGTGATCTGCCGCAAGCTCCAGCTGCGTACCGGGGACCGGCTGCTCGACATCGGCTGCGGCTGGGGTTCGCTCGTCATGCATGCTGCCGCCGAGCACGGCGTCCGTGCCGTCGGCGTGACGGCCTCCGTCGAGCAGGCGATCGAGGCGTCCGCGAGAATCCGCCAGGCCGGCCTGACGGGCCGCTGCGAAGTGCGCGCAGCCGACTATCGCGAGGTCAACGACGGCCCCTACGACGCGATCGCTAGCGTCGGCATGTACGAGCACGTCGGCCGCGACCAGCTCACCAACTACACAGCGGCCGTCGCCGCGCTGCTGCGACCCGGCGGCGCGTTTCTCAACCACGGCATCGCGCGGCTGTCGCCCGGCCCAACTCACGACCGCACTTTCATTCGCCGCTTCGTATTCCCCGACGGTGACCTGCACCCCGTCACTGACGTCCTCCATGCCCTCGAGGCGGCCGGGTTGGAGATCCGCGACGTCGAGTCGCTGCGCGAGCACTACCCGCTGACGCTCAGGCATTGGGCG
>DATJRV010000027.1:0-15363 GCA_035504435.1 Solirubrobacteraceae bacterium | reverse complement strand
TCGTGTGGGGCGTCAACCTCGGCGTGATCGACTGGAACCCGTGGCCGGTGCGCCGCGACGATCTCGACCATCCCGACGAGCTGCGCGTCGACCTGGACCCGGGCCCCGACGTCTCCTTCGCGGAGGTCAGGGAGGTCGCGCTCGGCGTGCGCGAGGTGCTCGAGGCCCACGGGCTGCGCGGCTTTCCCAAGACCTCCGGCTCGCGCGGCATCCACGTCTACGTGCGCATCGAGCCGAGCGAGAGCTTCGAAGAAGTCCGCCGCGCGGCGCTCGCGCTGGCGCGCGAGGTCGAGCGACGGATGCCCGGGCGCGCGACCAGCCGCTGGTGGAAGGAGGAACGCGAGGGCGTGTTCATCGACTACAACCAGAACGCCCGCGACCGCACCGTCGCCTCCGCGTACTCCGTGCGGGCGGTGCCCGACGCGCGCGTGTCCTGCCCGCTTGCGTGGGAGGAGGTCGCGGACGTCGAGCCGGCGGAGCTGACGCTCAAGACAGTGCCCGCGCGGCTGCGGGAGCGCGGTGACCCGTCGGCGGGCATCGACGCGCAGCCCGGCCGCCTGGACAGCCTGCTCGAGCTGGCCGCGCGCGACGAGCGCGAAGGCCTCGGCGACGCGCCGTGGCCGCCGCACTTCCGCAAGCACAAGGGCGAGCCCAAGCGCGTGCAGCCGAGCCGCGCGCGCCGTCCGGGAGACGCCAGGACCCGCTCCAGCAGGCCGCGGCGACGCGGCGGCGAGGGCCAGGGCGGCGCGGGCCGCGAGTCGTGAGCCTGCCCCTCGCCCCGCCCGTCGCGCCGCAGCTGGCGCTTTCGCGCAAGACGCTGCCCGCAGGCGAGGAGTATTGCTATGAGGTGAAGCTCGACGGGTTTCGCTGCCTGGCGTTCGTGGACACCCCAGCCGGGGCACGCGGCACCCCATCCGGGGCACGCGGCGGCGAGGAGGTGTTCCTGCAGTCGCGCAACGGCAAGCCGCTCGGACGCTACTTCCCCGAGCTGGTGCTCCCCGCCGGCGAGTACGTGCTCGACGGGGAGATCGTCGTGCGCGACCGACAGGGCCGCGAGGACTTCGACGCGCTCGGCCAGCGCATCCACCCGGCGGCCTCACGCATCGCACGGCTGGCCGGCGAGACGCCCGCCCGCTACGTGGTCTTCGACCTACTGGCGCGCGGGTCGGACTCGCTGCTGGAGCTCCCGTTCGCAGAGCGTCGTGCGGCCCTCGAAAGGCTGCTCGCCGGCGACGGGCTGGCGGCCGGCGAGAGCTTCAAGGGCACGCCCGTCGAGCTGATGCCCACGGTGGACACGCCCGAGCAGGCGCAGAAGTGGCTCGAGCACGCGGAGGGCGCGATCGCCAAGGAGCGCGCCGCGCCCTACCGTCCGGGGGAGCGCAAGGGCATGGTGAAGGTCAAGCGCGTGCGCACGATCGACGCGGTGCTCGTCGGCTGGCGCCCAGGCAAGCAGCCGGGCACCGTGGGCGCGTTGATCCTCGGGCTGTACGACGGCGATGAGCTGCGCGTGGTCGGCCACTGCTCCGGGCTGAGCGCCGGCGAGAAGCAGCGGCTGGTCGGCTTCTTCGCCGCGCACGAGACCGGCGAGCGCGGCTCCGCCGACCCCAGCCGCTGGAGCGCGGGCAAGGACCTCGAGTGGATCGGCCTGCGCCCGGAGCTGGTGGTGGAGATCGACTTCGACCACGTCTCCGCCGGGCGCATCCGCCACGGCGCCAAGCTGCGCCGCTGGCGCGAGGACAAGCCGCCACGCGAGTGCACTTATGATCAGCTGAGATGACCGCCGAGACCGCCACCGTCGCCGAGGAGGAGTACCTGCAGATCCTCTTCTGGCTGCAGGAGGCGGGGCTGCCGATGACCGGCGCGAACGTAGCGCGCGCGATGCAGCTCTCGCCGCCGACCGTGCACGAGATGGTCGGGCGGCTCGAAGCCGACGGCTACGTCACGCGCGGCGCCGACCGCGCGATCGCGTTCACCCCCAGCGGCGCCGAGCACGCCGAGGGCGTCGTGCGCCGCCACCGCCTGATCGAGCGCTTCCTCACCGACGTGCTCGGCGTGCCGTGGGACGAGGTGCACGAGGAGGCCGAGCGCCTGGAGCACGCGATGTCGCCGGTGCTCGAGGAGCGCATGCTGGCGGCGATCGGCGACGCCAAGACGTGCCCGCACGGACACCCGATCGTCGCCGGCGCGCGCCTGCCCGGCGTGCCGCTCGCCGACGTGGAGGTCGGCGCGACGGTGCGCGTGCTGCGCTTCGAGAACGAGGCCGAGGATCTCCTCCACTACCTCAAGGCGTCCGGCATCGAGCCCGGCCTGGAGGCGGTGATGGCCGAGCGCGGCCCCGAGCACGTGGAGCTGCGCACGGCCGACGGCCGGCGCCTGGGGCTCACCGCCAGCGTCGCCGAGACCGTGTCCGTGACCGCCGACCCCTCGCCGCCGCCGCGCACCGCGCTGCCCGAGCAGCTGGTGCTGGGCCAGCGTTACGGCCGCTGACGATCGATAGCCGGCGCGATACGGCGTCCTCAGTCGCTCGCGTGCCAAGCACGCCACGCTCCTTGCGTCCTTGTCTCGCTTGGCTCTCGATCGTCAGACGATCAGAGCGAGCGGTACGCTTCGGCGAGCCGCGCGACGCCCGTTTCGATCTGCTCGGGCGTGACGCCCGAGTAGGCCAGGCGCAGCGTGTTCTCGCCGCCGTGCATGACGAAGTCGGTGCCCTTCACGAACGCCACGCCGCGTTCGGCGGCGGCGTGGAAGAGGGCGTTCACGTCGGTGCCCTCGGGCAGCGTCACCCACATGAAGTAGCCGCCTTGCGGCACCACGAACTCGGCGTCCGCCAGCTCGCTGCGCAGCGCGCTCGCGAGCGTCTGCGCGCGCTGCTCGAGCGCCGCCTTCACCGTCTCTATCGAGCGGTCGATCGCGCCCGAGGCGCAGAACTCGTACACGATCGACTGCGCGACCATGTTCGGCGAGATGTACGTGTTGGTCGCCAGCTGCGCGATCGCCCCGATCAGGTCCGGCGACCCGACCAGGTAGCCGACGCGGATGCCCGGGCAGACGGTCTTCGAGAACGACGACGCGTACACCACGCGCTCCCCGCCTGTGCCCGCTTGTGGGGAATCCATCGAGAGCATCGTCGGCAGCGTCTCGCCGCTGAAGCGCAGCTCGACGTACGGGTCGTCCTCGAACACGATGAAGCCGTGGGCCGCGGCCAGTTCCAGCAGGTGCGCGCGCTTCTCGTACGACAGCGTGTAGCCGGCGGGGTTCTGGAAGTTGGGGATGATGTGCGCGAGCGCCGGCTGCACGGCGCTGCCCGCTGCGCCGCTGAGCAAGCTCGCCAGCAGCTGCGTGTCGATGCCGTCGGGCTGCAGCTCCACCGCGTGCACGCGCGCGCCGCGCTGGCGCAGCGACAGCAGCGTGCGGTCGTACGTGGGGCGCTCGACGACCACGTCGTCGCCGGGGCGCACGAGCTGCTCGAACAGGAACGCGTCCGCCTGCATCGAGCCGTTGGTCACGAGCACGCGATCCACCTCCACGCCGTGGCGGTCGGCGATCCAGCTGCGCAGGCGCGGGTAGCCGACGGAGGTGCCGTAGGCCGTGGTGCCCGCCGGGTCGCTGTCGAACGCGCGCGCCGCCGCCTCGCGTAGGCCGTCGACGTCGACGATGTCCAGCGACGGCGCGCCGCGCGCGAAGGAGATCGTGGAGGTGCCGATGGTAGTGGCCATGGGTGTGTAGCTTAGGCGTCCGAGCAGCTCGTCGTAGTCGTGGGTCAGATCGTGCGCCGCCTGCTCCAGGCGCTCGCGGAAGCGCAGCAGCGCCGCGGCGCTCGAATCTCGGCTGCTGCGAGCAGCTCTTGACACGCGCTCCACGGGCGCACCATGCGGCATTGGTGGGAGAGGCGGCGTCGATGAGGGGCGCGTCATCGATGAGGTCGGCGTTTGTACCGGCGACGGACTCGGCTGCTGCGCGGGCTGGCTGCGTGCTGGTGGCGAGGGAGCATGCGTGTATGGCCGCCGTTCGACGGCCTCGTCGACGATACGCCTCCAACCGGGCTCCTGGTCCACTTCTGCGGCGGCCGGCGGCGACGCTGAAGGCGCTCCCGGACCGCTGTGCGATTCGTAGGGCTGTGTGCCGCTCGCGTCGCGGAGCGGCGCCTCCAGGCTGGTCATCGTGCTCAGCGTGCGTTCCAGCTCGAGCAGCTTACGCTCGAGCTCGCCCAAGGCTCTGGCCACCTCCCGATCCATCGGTCGCGAAGAGTATCGTCAATGTCGTGCGCTCGGGACTACGATGGCGGGAGCATACAGGCTCACACTGCCGCATCAGCCGTAAAACCGAGGCTCGCGAGAGGGGCAATAAAAGCGGGGGTGGGGAACGTCCGGGTCGCCGAGTCTGATCCACACTCCAGTGCCGTTGTCTAGCTGTACACAAGGCGGTGGGTTGCCTGGTTGGATCACGTAGTTCTCGAGCACAGCGTCCTGGTTCGTCAAGCGTTGTGCAGGCACATAGGCCCCAAGTGCTGCACCTTCCACGAGCACATGGTCACCGAGGATTGTTTTGAGTCCGACTATTTGGGTGAGCGCAAACAGCCCTGGCTGCGAGAACTGCTGATCGTATTGGGTAGCCCACGCGACGGCGACTGTTCTTATGCCGTTGTGCCGCAGTGCCTTGAGGGTCGCGAGCATATCGCCATCCCATTTCGGTCCCGCGACCCAGAAGCCTTCGTTGGAATAGATCGTCAATTGTCCTGGGCGCTGCATCAACCCCGCATTTGCCTCAGGTAGGCTAAGTCGCAGAGGCCTGCCCAAGCCGACGCTGGTCGCAGCCACATTGGCGATACATGCCAGCGTCAGCGTCACAGCTGCCACCACCATCTTCGTCCGAGGCAACCGGCTGATCCAGCCAACGCCAAAGACGGCAAGATACACCAGCAATGGCATGCTATAGCGCGTGTCACGAACGAACGTCTCCGTAATTGCCAGCCAAGCGACGAACGTCCCGATCGCCAGCTCCAGCGCGAAGCGCGTGACAGGTCGGCGGCGCACGAATCCCACCATCATCCAAACCCAGCCGACCGCAGAGAATGCGAATAGTGGGAGGTAGAGCTGCGAGTTAACGATGTTCCAGAAGTACCACTCCAAGTTCTCGGCCGAGAAGCGTGGCGGCGCAATCCCCGTAGGCTGCGATGTGCCCGCTTCACTGATCGCCGCGACGCTCAGTGATGAAAGTCGCGTGAGCTCGTAAAGGTACCAGGGCATGGCTATCACAAGGGCAACTACCGTGAAGGCGATCAGTCCGCGCCACGCCTTTGGACCGCCACGGATGGCGGTCACTGCGACTGGTCCGACGATGAAGAACGCAAAGGGCTCCTTGATCAGCAGACCCAGGCCAACGGCCACGCCGGCTCCGGCCGAGGTCGCCACGCGGCAGAAACCGTCCGTGGCGAGGACCGCCCACAGGGACACGGCGACCATTGCGGTCTCCGGTGCGTCGGTCATGAAGACGTGGAATTGGGCCGTGATTAGCGGTGAACCCAGTGCGAAGACGACCGCCAAGAACCCGGCGGTGCGGCCGAAAGCGATACGTCCGACCCGGTAGCAGCCAAGTGTGAGGAGCGGCACGAACACGAGGTTCTCCGCGATAATCGGAGGTGCAACGTTGATGCCGCCGAACAAAATCCCAAGATCGCCTACCAGATAAGTAAGCGGTGGATAGGGATACGATCGCGTCAGTGCTCGGCCAATGTCACCTGACCGCAAATATTCGAAGACGTAGAAGGCAAAGCTCAGATGTCGGCCCGCGTCGTAGACCGGGATGGAGCGGTCCTGGGTGAGCCACCAGCACGTGATACCGATGAAGAGGGTGGCGATCCCGATCGCTCCCCATGCCTGGGTCGTCCACTGTGGCAGCGCGATGCGCTGGGAGGAGCCGAGTCGTGGCAGCGTCCCGGCTGTCGGCATCTGCACGGACATCGAGCCACAGTAGCGGCGCTTTTCGCCGCTCGCAATTTCTCAGGTTGATTTGTTTCCATCCGCGCTGCTCCGCCTGCTCGGTACTGCAATGCTCGGCGATCGCGTTCTCCATCGTGCGAACGAGCGCTTCGGCCTCGGGAGGAGGTCGAAGCCGCTCGTGTAACCGATTTTGGTGCGCTCACTGCTCTCGCGCAGACGCGGTCGGCTGAGCGCGGCGCGTCGCGGTTGGTCTGGGATCAGGAGGCCGCGAGGGAGCCGCCGAGGACCTCGACGGCGATCGCGGCGGTTTCCGTCGGGGTGCGCCCGACGCGCACGCCCTTTGCTTCGAGTGCCTCGGCCTTCGCTGCAGCCGTGCCCGCGCTGCCCGACACGATCGCGCCCGCGTGGCCCATCTGCTTGCCCGCCGGCGCGGTGAAGCCGGCGATGTACGCGACCACCGGCTTGCTCATGTGCGCGGCGATGTACTCCGCCGCCTCCTCCTCTGCCGAGCCGCCGATCTCGCCGGATAGCACCACCAGCTCAGTGTCCACGTCGGCCTCGAACAGCTCCAGCACGTCCACGAACGAGGAGCCCGGGACGGGGTCGCCGCCGATGCCCACGATCGTCGAGCAGCCCACCCCCGCCTGCGCGATCTCGTTGCCGATCTGGTAGGTCAGCGTGCCCGAGCGCGAGACCACGCCCACGCTGCCGGCCGCGAAGAACGAGGCCGGGATGATGCCCACGTTGGCCTTGCCCGGCGAGAGGATGCCGGGGCAGTTGGGGCCGATCAGCCGTGTCCCGGGATGATCGCGCTTCAGCAGGTTGTACACGCGCAGCTCGTCGTGCGCGGGGATGCCCTCGGTGATCGCGATCACCAGCGCCACGCCCGCGGCGGCCGCTTCGAGGATCGAGTCGGCGGCGAAGCGCGGCGGCACGAAGATCATCGCCGTGTTTGGCTGCGCCTGCGCCATCGCCTGCTCCCAGCTGTCGAACACCGGGATGCCCTCCACGTCCTGGCCGCCCTTGCCCGGCGTCACGCCGCCCACCACGTTCGTGCCGTAGCGACGGTTGTTCAGCGTGTGGAAGCTGCCCTCGCGGCCGGTGATGCCGGCCACGCACAGGCGCGTGGACTCGTCGACCAGGACCGACATCAGGCCGGCGCCTCCAGCGGCTGCCCCGACGCCAGCGCCACGACCTTCTCGGCGGCCTCGTTCATCGTCTTCGCCGCGTACACGTTGGGCAGCGCCGCCTCCTGCAACAGGCGCCTGCCCTCAACGTCGTTCGTGCCGTCCAAGCGCACCACGAACGGCACTGAAGGCTTGATCTCCGCAAACGCAGCGATCAAGCCTTTGGCCACCTCGTCGCCGCGGGTGATGCCGCCGAAGATGTTGAACAGCACGGCCTTCACCGCGTCGTTCGCCAGCAGCAGGTCCACCGCCTGCTTGATCTTCTCCGCGTCCGAGCCGCCACCCGCGTCCAGGAAGTTCGCCGGCCTGCCGCCCGCCCGTGCGACCACGTCGAGCGTCGACATCACCAGGCCGGCGCCGTTGCCGAGGATGCCGATGTCGCCGTCCAGCTTCACGTACTGCACGCCCTCTTCCTTCGCGCGCCGCTCGATCGGGTCTTCGTTCTCGCTGTCAGACAGCCCCTGGTTCTCGGGGTGGCGGTACAGCGCGTTGCCGTCCAGCGACACCTTCGCGTCGAGCGCCTTCACTTCTCTCTGCGGCGTCACGATCAGCGGGTTGATCTCCGCCAGCGTCGCGTCCTCCGCCGTCCACACCTCATACAGCGCCACCAGCGCGTCCGCCACCCCGTCGACCACGTCCGCGTCCGCGCCGCCCTTGCGCGCGATCTCCTGGGCCTCCCCGCGCGAGAGCCCGGCCAGCGCGTCGACGTGGCAGCGGATCAGCTTCTCCGGGGTCTGCTCCGCCACCTCTTCGATGTCCACGCCGCCCTCCACGCTGAACATCACCAGCGGCTGCTTGGCCGAGCGGTCGAGCAGCACCGACGCGTAGTACTCCGACGCGATGTCCGACGCGTGCTCGATCCACAGCGTGCGCACCACGTGCCCCTTGATGTCCATGCCCAGGATGTTGCCCGCGTGCTCGCGCAGCTCCGCCTCGTCCGCCGCCAGCTTCACGCCGCCGGCCTTGCCGCGGCCGCCGATCAGCACCTGCGCCTTGACCACCACCGGGTAGCCGATCGCGTTCGCCGCCGGCACGGCGTCCGCCACGCTCGTCACGGCCTTGCCGTCCGACACCCGCAGTCCGTGGCGGGCGAACAGCTGCTTGCCTTGGTACTCCAGCAGGTCCATTGCGGCGCGGGACTCTAACGCAAGTTCGACGGGAGCGCGCGCGCTCACTGGCGCCACGGCTGGGAGATCGCGTGCAGAAGGGGCCTGCGGGGGTGGCGGACGGCGCCGACAGGCGTGTGCAGGGCATAATGCCGCGGCGATGCCGATCCCAAAGAACGTTACTTTCGTCACATTCGATGTGTACGGCACGCTGATCGACTGGGAGACCGGGATCTACGACGCCTTCGCCGCCGAGGCCGCGCGCGACGGCGTGGAGATCGATCGCAGCGTGCTGATGCCCATGTTCCACGAGATCTCCCGCGAGATCGAGAACGGCTCCTACGAGCTGTACGCGGAGGTGCTGCGGCGCACGGCGATCGAGATCGCCAAACGCCTCGACTGGAAGCTCGAGCCCTCGCGCTCGGGCTTCCTGCCCGACTCCGTGCAGCGCTGGGCGCCGTTCAAGGAGACCAACACGCAGTTGCAGAAGCTCGCCAAGAAATACAAGCTCGGCCTGCTGTCCAACATCGACGACAAGCTGCTCGGGCAGACGCGCCGGCACATCCCGATCGACTTCGACCTCGTCGTCACCGCGCAGCAGGTGCGCTCCTACAAGCCCGAGCCGCCGCACTTCACCGAGTGCGCCCGGCGCATGGGCGGCAAGCGCGGCTGGGTGCACGTGGCCTCCAGCCACTACCACGACGTGGCGCCGTGCATCAAGCAGCGCGTGCCCGTCATCTGGGTCAACCGCAACAAGGAGACGCTGGACTCCTCGCAGAAGAAGCCCACCGCCGAGGTCGCCAACCTCAAAGAGGCCGCCAAGCTGCTCGGCGCCACCTAGCCGAGCGGCCCGAGGGCGCGCGAGCTGGAATCCAGAGCTGACCCCGCATGCGTGCGGTCTCGTTGCACCCCGATGTGATCGTCGTCACCAGTGCGCTGCTGCAGCTCAACTGCGTGATCGTGCGCGGCGGCGCAAGCGCGCGCGACGGCGGCGGAGAGGCCGGCGAGAGCTTCGTGATCGACTCGCCCGTGCTGCCGCACGAGCTCGACGCGCTGGCGGCGCTGATCGAGCAGGCCGGCTTCCCGGCCCCGAGCGGGCTGCTGGCGACCCACGGCGACTGGGATCACCTGCTCGGGCGCCTTGCGTTCCCGGGCCTGGCACTGGGCTGTGCCGAGAGCACCGCCGAGCGGCTGCGCGGCTCGCCGGGCGAAGTCCAGCGCGAGCTGCGCGCGTTCGACGAAGAGCTGCTCATCGAGCGACCGCGCCCGCTCGCGCTCGGCGCGGTCCAGGCACTGCCCGTACCCGGGCGCTGTGAGCTGGGCGAGCGCGAGCTCGAGTTGCACGCGGCCGCCGGGCACACGCCGGACGGCATGGCCGTGCTCGTCCCTTGGGCGCGAGTGCTGGTGGCCGGGGACTACCTCTCGCAAGCGGAGATACCGACCCTGAACGACGGCGGGGAGCCCGACGCTTACCTGGCCACCCTCGAGCTGCTGCGCGACCTGCTCTCATGCGTCGAGCACGTCGTGCCCGGCCATGGCCCGGTGCTCGACCGCGACCGGGCGCTGGCGCTGCTCGACGAGGATGCCCACTACCTGCAGGCGCTCACCGCACAGGGGCTCGCGGCGGAGCTGCCGGCCGGGCGGCGCGGCGCGGCGCAGCGGCAGCTGCACGCCCAAAACGCGGGTGCGATCGTCGATGCGGGCGGGCGCTGATCCGCCCTCGTGCTGGTCTCCGCCGTGAGATCCCGGTGCGGATCGCGCCGGCGGCGAGCGCGCGTGGCGCGCGTCAGGCCGCGAGCGCGGCGCGTCGAGCGCTCCAGCGCTCGACGTTGCGATCGTGGATCTCGCACAGGATCCCGCGCACATCGCTCGTCAGCCGCCACTGCGGGTGATCGCGCTTGAAGGCGGCCAGGTCGCTGATCCACCAGCGATGGTCGCCGATGCGCGCCTGCGGGGAGTAGGTCCAGTCGAGCTTGCGCCTGGCGATCTCCTCGCACAACGCGATCGCCTCGAGCATCGACACGTTGCTCTCGCGGCCCCCGCCGAGGTTGTACACGGCGCCCGGCAACGGCCTTCGATGAAAGGCGTGGAAGGCGCGTACCACGTCGGCCGAGTGGATGTTGTCGCGCACCTGCTTGCCGCCGTAGCCGAACACCGTGTACGTCTCGCCGGTCACCGTGCAGCGCATCAGGTAGGCCAGGAACCCGTGCAGCTGGGCGCCGGCGTGCTGGGGCCCCGTCAGGCAGCCGCCGCGGAAGCACACCGTGGGCATGTGGAAGTAGCGGCCGTACTCCTGGACGAGCAGATCGGACGCTGCCTTGCTGACGCCGAAGAGGCTGTGGGTGCAGCGGTCGATCGACATCTCCAAGCCGATCCCCGCATACCAGCGATGCTCCTCGGGCAGCTCCAGGCGCGTGTCCAGCTCCACCAGCGGCAGGTCGTTGGGGGCGTCGCCGTAGACCTTGTTGGTGGAGGTGAACACGAACGTCGCATCGGGCGCGTGCTGCCGTGCCGCCTCCAGCAGGTTGAGCGTGCCGTTGGCGTTCACCGTGAAGTCCGTGTGCGGCTCCGACGCGGCCCAGTCGTGGGAGGGCTGGGCGGCGGTGTGCACGACCAGCTCGACGCGCGGGGCGTGCTCGGCAAACACGCGATCCACGCCTTCGCGATCGCGGATGTCGAGCCTCAGCGCCCGGAACGCACCTCCGAGCTCGGCCGCCAGGCTTTCGGTGTTGGCGGCCGTCGACGCGCCCGCGCCGAAGAAGTAGGCGCGCATGTCGTTGTCGATGCCCACCACGTCGAAGCCCTGCTGCGCGAAGTAGCGCACCGACTCCGAGCCGATCAGGCCACCGGAGCCGGTGACGATCGCCACCGGCGTACTCATTTCACCACCTCCGGCTCCACCGCCAGGCGCTCTGCCCTGGCGACGTCCACGGCGGTGCGAGCGCCGATGCGCCGCAGCGGCGACAACGAGGCGCGCCCGCCGTAGCGGAAGACCACGAGACCCAGCCCCAAGACGGTGATCGGCACGAAGATCACCAGGCGTACCAGGAGTCCGAAGCCCACCGCCTGCCCGCCGTGCCAGTGCAGCGCGCGCAACCCGAACTGGATCGATGCGTCGTAGGTCCCGACGTAGCCTGGGGCCGCCGGGATCGCTGCAGCGAGGCTCGAGATCGCCACCAGGAACCCGCAGGCGAGCAATCCCAGGCGCATGTCGAGCGCCCGGCCCACGAGCCAGTAGATGCACCCCTCGCCAGCCCACACCGGGACCGTGAGCGCGACCAGCATTGCGCCCTGGGCGCTGAACAGGTTGCGGCTGGCTAACGTGAACGAGGCCAACCTGGACCCCAGGCGCCCGGCGCGGCTCGCTCGTCTCAGCATCGCCAGCGCGACGGCGAGCACGAGCAGCGCGCCGGCGACGGCTAGCCAAAGCGTGAGCAGGCTGTGCGTGCTCGCAGCCGTGGCCAGGGCGAGCCCGACCAGCATCCCCGACAGCGCGAGCACGTCGAGCGTGCGCTCGGCGAGGATCGTGCCGAGGATCGAGATTCGCGAGCTGCCCGTGCGCTCGCCCATGAAGTACATGCGCAGGAGCTCGCCGCCGCGCGCGGGCAGCACCGTGTTGCCCATGTAGCCGACGACCACGAGCGCCTGCGCGTCGGCCATCGGCGCGGGGACCCCCGCGCCTTGCAGGATCGCGTGCCAGCGCACGCCGCGCAGGGCCGTCACGGCCGCGTAGGCGAGCACCGCGACGCCGAGCAGCCCGATCCGGGATGCGCCGCGCGGCCACGCCGGCGTGTGCTGTCCCAGCGCCCACCAGACGACCGCGGTGAGCGACACGAGCGAGACGACCGGTCCCACCCACCGCCTCAGCTTGCTCGCGATGGCGGAAGGCGGGACGCTCACGCGGGCACCCGCATGCTCGGCAGCGCGCGGTGCTCACGCTCGTCCCAGCTGTCGCCGTCGGTGGCGTCGGGCTTGCGGTAGTCGCCGCGGCTGAGATGGCGCTCGAGCAGGACGTACAGGACGATGAACGCGTAGCGGCTGCCCATCTCCTGCAGGCGCAGCTTCGACATGCCCTGCTTGCGGCCGGTCCAGGAGATCGGCACGATCGCGAACGTGTGCCCGCGCGCGATCGCCTTCAGCGGCATCTCCACAGTGAGGTTGAAGTGGTTGGCCAGCAGCGGCTGGATGTTGTCTACGACCTCGCGGCGGTACGCCTTGAAGGCGTTGGTCGTGTCGTTGTAGCCGTGACGGAACAGCAGCCGAATCGCCGCGTTCACGACCCGGTTGGCGACGAGCTTGTGCAGCGGATAGCCGCTCACCCCTCCGCCTCTGATGAAGCGCGAACCAAACGCGCACTCGTGCCCTTCCATGAGCACGCGGTGGTAGCGGACGAGATCGGCCGGCGAGTCAGAGCCGTCAGCCATGAAGATTGCGACCGCGTCGCCGGTGTAGTGGTCGAGTCCTGCGCGCACCGCGTGGCCGAACCCCGGCGGCAGGTGCGAGCGGATGCAACGGACCGATGGGTTGAGCGTCGAGGCGCGGCGCACGACGGCGACCGTCTCGTCGCTGCTCGCATCGTCTACAACGAGGATCTCGTGCGGGATGCGCTCTGAGGTGAGCACGGCCGCGAGGCGCGTGAGCGTCTCACCGATTGCCGCCGCCTCGTCGTGTGCCGGCATGACGACCGACAGGCGCAGCGGCTCCCGCCCAGCGGGCTGACCGTGCCCGCCTGCCAAGGCGTGGCTAAGCATCGATGCCAGCCGCGTCTAAGGTGTGGGGGAAGCATAAGTGGGGGGGCGAGCATGAGTGAGCCGTCATCGCCAGCGACGCTACAGGCTCGCGTCACGCAAGGCAAGAAGTCGGAGACAGCCGCGCGCCGTTAGCGGCGGGAAGACCTCGGGGCGCGCAGTACGCGCCCCGAGGTCTTTGGGTGTGGGGCTAGCCCAGGGGTGGCGCTAGCTCAGCGTGAACGACCGCGTGCTGATCGTCTCGTGGCGCCCAGACCCGCTGACCAGCGTCAGCGTGTAGCGCCCGGGACGCAGCCTGCGCAGCGGCGTGAGTCGCAGGCTGACGCGGCCGCGCGCAGTGCGTGCCGCCCCGACCGCGAACACCGTGCCGTTGCGCGAGAGCGTCGCGTGCGCCGAGGTGCCGGTGGCCGTGAACTTGACCGTGCCGGATACGAGCTTCGTGGTGCACGTCTGCTTGCCCTTCTTGCCCTTCGTGCACGTCACGAGCTCGACCTTGCCGGCGGGCCCTTGCGGACCGGTGGCACCCTGAGCGCCGGTGGCACCTTGACCGCCGGTGGCACCCTGAGCGCCAGTCGCGCCTTCCTTGCCGGCAGCGCCTTCCTTGCCTGCCGGGCCGGTTGAACCCTGTTCGCCGGGAAGGCCCCTTTCGCCTCTTTCGCCGTTGCAGACGTAGGTCGTGCTGGCGCCCACTTTGACTTCCAGGCCGCCATCCTTACAACCGTGTTCGTCGCCGGAGAACGCTTTGACGACCGGGTTTTCGCCCGCTTTGCCTTCCTTCCCGCTTTCTACGAACACCGCCGTCACTTCGCTGGCCGCAGTCACGTCGACTTCGCACGTGTCCGTGCCCGTGTGCTTGCACCCGAGCCAGCCAGCGAACGTAGCGCCCGCTTCCGCCGCCGCGGTGAGCGTGACCTTGCCTTCGAATTCTTCGATGCACGTACCCGTGCTTTCCGGCCCCGAGCACGCGATCGATTTACCGTTTGCGCCGGCCGTACCCGACGTCACCTTGCCGTTGCCGGTCACCCACACGGTGAGCGGGGCGACGTGGGTTTCTTCGTTGAGGCTCGTGACTTTGACCGCAGTTTCGGGCATTTCGAATTCGCACACAGTCGACGTGTTCGAGCCCGTGCAGGCCGCCCCGGATATCGACCATTCCTTGAACTTCCAGTGGGCCGCGCCACTCTCGGTCAGCTTCACTTTTTCGCCAAGCGGCACGTCGCTGCTACATGTCCCCGTGTCGCCGGTTTTGCACGCGATGCCGAGTTCGGCGTCGGTCACTTCGCCCTCGCCTTCGACTTTGACTTCGAGCGGGGCCTTGGCTTCGATCCACATTGCCTTGACCGTCTGGGCAGCGCCGGCCATGAAGACTTCACACTTGCCATCCGGTTCGGAAGTGCAGCCTTCCCAGCCGGCGAACTTCCACCCCGGTTTGGCTGGCATCTCTTCAAGCAGGACCACTTCCGGTTCCGGCTCGTAGACGAGGCACGCCCCCGTGTCGCCCGTTTCACAGGAGATCCCCGGGCCCGTGACCTTGCCGTGGCCTTCGACTTCTACGGTCAACGGGAAAAGTTCTTCGAACACGGCGATCAGTTCGACGGGTTCCTTGAGCATTTCGAACTTGCACGTGCCCTGGGTGTTCCCGCCTTCACAGAGCGGGTTACCCTGCGCCCAGCCGGCAAACCTCCAGTTGGGTTTCGTGCTCGTGCCGGTCAATTCGACCGGTTCTGTTTCCGTGCGCGTTTCTTCACACGCCGGACCGCCGCTTTCAGTGCAGCTCTTGATCGTCTTGCCGTTGACTTCGCCTTCGCCGATCACTTTGACTTTGATCGGGAATTCCGCGAGCGGGACTTCGGGCGCGAATTCGGCCGTGACCGCCACCGCTTCTTTGGGCATCTCGAACTTGCATTCGCTACCCGTGTCGCCGCCTTCGCATTCGGTCAGGCCGCCTCCGGACAGCGACCATTTCACGAATTCCCAGCCCGTTTGCGCTTTCTCGGTCAGTTTGACCGTGCTAGCTTCCGCCTGTTTTTCTTCACACGCCGCCGCCGAGGCGCCTTCCGTGCATTTGATCGCGGCGCCGATGACTTCACCGTGACCTTTGACTGTGACCGCGACCGGGGATTCTGTGAGAGCGCCCGCGAATTCCGCCGTCACTTCGAGCGCAGCCTTCGACATTTCAAAGCGGCATTCTTCGCCCGTCTGAGAACCTTCCACACAACTCGCCCCGGACCATTTCGAGAATTTGCCGCCGTTGCGCCGTTCCAAGGTGATCTGGGCCGTTTCCCTGACCTGCGCTTCGCAGATCCCACTGGTCTTTTCACAATCGAGAATCTGCCCCTTGCCGGCGCTGTATCCGAACACAGCCCCGCCTTCGCCTGTGACC
>DATJRV010000026.1:0-1628 GCA_035504435.1 Solirubrobacteraceae bacterium | reverse complement strand
TACGCGAGCCTCCATCAGCTGTGTGCGCCGTTACTCGGTCGGCTCGACCTGCTGCCGGCTCCACAGCGCGATGCGCTGCGTGTCGTATTTGGCATGAGTGCAGGAGCTCCGCCCGATCGATTCTTGGTGGGCCTGGGAGTGTTGAGTCTGTTATCCGATGTGGTCGAAGATCGCCCGCTTTTGTGTGTCATCGATGACGCACAGTGGCTCGATCAGGCTTCGGCTCTGACGCTTGCCTTCGTGGCTCGGCGCTTGCTCGCGGAGCCGATTGGAATCGTGTTCGCCGCGCGCGAGCCCGGCGACGAGCTCCGACATCTATCCGCCCTGGAGGTGCGTGGCCTCCGCAACGGCGACGCCCGCGCGCTGCTCGGCGCGGCGGTGCGGTTCATCTTGGATGACCGGGTGCGGGAGCGGATCATCGGAGAGACGGGCGGGAATCCGTTGGCGTTGCTCGAGCTGCCGCGCGGGTTGACGGCGACGCAGTTGGCGGTCGGCTTTGGGCTGATGGATCGGCACATGCTCCCGAGGCGGATCGAGGAGAGTTTCCTGCGCCGGCTGGAGGGGCTCCCAGACGACACGCGACTTCTGCTGCTCGTGGCTGCCGCGGAGCCGGTCGGCGACCCGCTGCTGCTGTGGCGCGCCGTGCGTCACCTGAGGCTCGAGCGCTCGGCGGCGGACGCTGCGCTCTCACAGGGACTGCTGGCGATCGACGAGCGCGTGATTTTCCGTCATCCGCTGGTGCGCTCTGCGGTGTACGGGTCGGCCGCGGTCGCGGACCGCCGTGCGGTGCACATGGCGTTGGCGGAGGTGACCGATCGGGAGGTCGATCCGGATCGCCGGGCGTGGCATCTGGCCGCGGCGACGACTGGGCCCGATGAGGAGGTCGCGGCGGAGCTTGAGCGGTCGGCGGGTAGAGCGCAGGCCCGCGGTGGCGTGGCCGCGGCGGCGGCGTTCCTGAAGCGATCGGTCGCGCTCACGCGCGATCCCGCCCGACGAGCCGAGCGCGCGCTCGCCGCCGCGCAAGCGCATCTGCAGGCGGGCGCCTTCGACGCAGCTCTGCAGTTGCTGGCGACCGCTGAGGCCGGGTCGCTAGACGAGCTGGGGCGGGCCCGGACTGAGCTGGTGCGTGGCCAGATTGCGTTCGCTTCGAGCGCCGGCGGGGAGGCTCCCGTTTTGCTCCTCAAGGCGGCGAGACAGCTCGAGCAGCTGGATGTCGCCCTCGCGCGCGAGACCTACCTCGACGCGTGGGCGGCCGCATGGTTCGCCGGCCGGGCCGCGCGCGACCGGACCTTGCAGGAGGTGTCCCGAGCCGCGATCGCGGCGCCGCAACCCACTTCGGCTCCCCGCCCGTGCGACCTGCTTCTCGACGGCCTCTCGATCCTGGTCACCGAAGGACGCGCCGCGGCGGTGCCCAAATTGAGCCAGGCCGTGAGCGTATTTGCCCAAGGCGAGATGGCCGAACGACTGCGATGGGGATGGCTGGCCACGACCGCCATGTGGACGCTGTGGGACGATGAGAGCAAGCTGCTCGTCCAACAGCTGCAGTCGCTTCGCGACGCCGGTCTGCTGGTCCATCTGCCGATCTATCTTCAGCAGCTCGGCGGAAATATGGCCTGGCGCGGCGATTT
>DATJRV010000025.1:0-1287 GCA_035504435.1 Solirubrobacteraceae bacterium | reverse complement strand
CGCGAATGGGTTGAAGATCGGCTGGCGGCGCTGCCGCCGCGGGTGACCTTCGCCGAGGGGGAGAAAGTGCCCATCCTCGGCGTTCCCCACCGCATCCGCCGAGTCGCGCGCTCGCGCGACCATGGCCCGGTCTGGTTGGCCGATGGCGAGATCCGCGTCACGGGCGAGGCGGTGCATCTGGCCCGGCGGGTCCGCGATTTCCTCAAGGAGCGGGCGCGCGAGGAGTTCGGCCGCCGCGCCGGCCGCCTCGCGCTCCGCCTCGACCGCCAGGTCGGGCGCATCAGCGTGCGCGACACGACGACGCGCTGGGGCAGCTGCTCGGCCAATGGCAACATGGCGTTCTCCTGGCGCCTCGTCATGGCGCCCGAGCCGGTGCTGAACTACGTCGTGGCGCATGAGGTGGCGCATCTCGTCGAGATGAACCACGGGGCGCGCTTCTGGAGGCTGGTCGACAAGCTGGTGCCCGATGTCGAGCGCCATCGCGACTGGCTCAACGAGAACCGCGCCTGGCTGCTCCGCATCGGCTAGTCCAAGATCAAGACGCGCTCACTGCGCCGGTACCGGCGCGCCTTCGCGCCGTCGCATGATCCAGAGCAGCAGCGCGAGGCTCGGCAGGCACGCCGCGGTGGCGACGAGGAAAAAGGGAATCCAGTCGAGGCGGTCGACGAGCCAGCCGGCCGGCGCGGCGAGCAGCCGGACCGGCACCGCCGCGATCGACGAGAACAGCGCGTATTGCGTCGCGGTGAAGGCGAGGCTGCACAGCCCCGAGAGATAAGCGACGAAGGCGGCCGACGCCAAGCCGCCGGTGAAGTTCTCGCCGAAGATCGAGAGTGCCAGCATCGCATCATTGTGGCCCGACACGAGCAGCGCGATGTAGAGCAGGTTCGACAGCATCTGCAGCACGCCGCCGAGCAGCAGCGCGGAAAAAATGCCGACCCGCGCCACCATCGCGCCGCCCAGAGCGACGCCCGAGAGCGAGGCGGCGAAGCTGACGATCTTGCCGATATTGCCGACTTCGAGCTTGGTGAAGCCGAGCTCTTGGTAGAGCGGGTTCGCCATGGTGCCGGCCAGCGCTTCGCCGCATTTGTAGAGGATGATGAAGGCAAGAATCGCGACCCAGCCGCGCCGCGTCATGAAATCGCCGAAGGGCATGAGGATCGCCTGGCGCGACCAGGCGCCAAGCCGCTCGAGCATGCCGGTGCCACGCTGCGCCACAGGCGCCGGCGCCGCGATCTCGGGCTCGCGCGTCAGCAGCACGGTGACGAGACCCACCGCCATCAGCGCCGC
>DATJRV010000024.1:0-1039 GCA_035504435.1 Solirubrobacteraceae bacterium | reverse complement strand
GCCTGTTATCTTGTGCGATCGCCGTACACGCGGATAACGCCACGCTTAGGGTTGGATTGTCGTCTACCGCACTCGCGAATCAAGGACGCCGATGACAGCACTGAGCCCGTTCGCCAATGGCCGGGACGACCGGGGCGATGCAGCAAGATCAGCGCAAACGTTCGAGAATGCGCAGGCTATTTACCGGCGGCCTTCCCTTTTGCCGTCAATTATTATCGCGGTGCTATGCGTAGCAGCGGCGGTATTCGGGCTGGTCGGCGGACGATCGCCGGAAACGCTGCGGGTGGTGCTCGGCTGCGTGGCCGGGGGTGCCGTGGCGATGCTGATCGCCGCTGCCGTCGCGGCGAGCGCCACGAGCCGCCGGGTGACCAGCGAGGTCGAGGCTGTCCGGGCGCTGACGCTGCGCGGTCAGGGCGACGTCCAGCAGCTGGCCGAGCGGCTGGCGCGCGGCGAGCGGCCCGCGCCGCTGCCCCCGGGGCCCGTGCACGTCACGGACGAGGCGTTCCGCCTGCTGGCACACGACGTGGAGCAGGCGCAGTACACCGCCGGAGAGGCGCTCCTGCGGGTCACCGACCGGGCGTTCCCGTTCAGCGGCGCACGTTCCGACCAGCGGGTGGAGATCTTCGTCAACCTGGCTCGCCGGATGCAGTCGCTCGTGCACCGCGAGATCGAGCTGCTCGACGATCTCGAGGCCAAGGTCGAGGACCCGGACCTGCTCAAGGGGCTGTTCACCGTAGACCACCTGGCGACCAGGATGCGGCGGCAGTCCGAGAGCCTGGCGGTGCTCGGCGGCTCGGCGTCGCGGCGGCAGTGGACGCGGCAGGTGAGCATGCACGAAGTGCTGCGCGCCGCGATCGCGGAGGTCGAGCAGTACTCCCGGGTCAAGGTCGTCCCCCCAGTGGAGGGGGTGCTGCGCGGCGGCGCGGTCTCCGACGTCATCCACCTGATCGCCGAGCTGGTGGAGAACGCCACCAAGTTCTCCGCGCCGCGGACGACGGCGCTGCTGCGGGCGCAGCTGGTCGCCGCCGGGCTCGCCATC
>DATJRV010000023.1:0-25021 GCA_035504435.1 Solirubrobacteraceae bacterium | reverse complement strand
CCCCCACCACCGCCACCACATCAGCCAACACCAACGCCCGCCTAAACAACGCATCCCGACGCATGCACGCCGCCGGACCCCGCACCTCCACAACCCCCAACCCACCAAGCCACCGCCCCCCACGCACAAACAAACCACGCGCAGGCGGCAGGACCCCGGCCGGCGGCGAGCGTTCGTCCTTCGTCCAGCGAGCTTGCGCCGTCAGTCCTCGCCTAGCCTCGACGCTCGCAGCCTCCACGGCCTCCTTGCTCGCCGCCATCGCCCAGCATGTTGCGCTTCGCTGCCGCGACAGATGTCGCGATTTCGTGATCGAGCCGGCCGCACGGCTCCAAGCGGACCTGCGCCGCGCCGCTCGGCAAGCGGAACCAATGGGCCCGCGTAAAGCACCGGCCGCCCCATCCGATGGGGCGGCCGGTGCACATCAGCGCTTCCATGCGCCACCGAGAGGCCGCTCGCGTCAGCGAACACCCGGCGAAATCGGCTCAGGCTTTCTTGCTGCCGATTTCCGCTGCTCCCGTTTCGTCCTCCTTCGCCACGCCCTTGGGCAGGGCCGCGTAGTCGCTGCCCACCAGTTCCGTCTGGCCGCCCTTCTTGGCCGTGATGAACGCCAGGTAGTCGTGGACGCTGGTCGCGAGTTCCAGCGACCTTGCTTCGCTCACACCGTACGGCTCCAGGAAGTACCACTCCTGGCGCGGGGCAAGCTCGTACGTCACGCCGCAGATCGGGTAGGTCGCCGAGACGTTTTCGCCTTTGACTTTCGACCAGTCATCCCGCGTGCTCTTCGGCGGGAATTCTTCACCCTTCGCCGCAACGTACTTCGTGTCCTTGCAGTTCGATTCGGTGGGCGTTTCCACGTCACCGTTCGTCTGCGGGTCCATGAACGTCACCGGTTTGACGCCCGGCGCCGAGTTCTGCACGAGGGCCCAGAACTCTTTGTTCTGTTCACCCGTGGTGTTTTCGCCGCCGCCGTCTGCTTT
The DNA here is from genome assembly GCA_035504435.1 of Solirubrobacteraceae bacterium. Lineage (GTDB taxonomy): Bacteria > Actinomycetota > Thermoleophilia > Solirubrobacterales > Solirubrobacteraceae > Palsa-744. The sequence continues at coordinate 24,044 of DATJRV010000023.1, read as the reverse complement.
CTTTGAGAAGTAGCCGTATTCCGAGGCCACCGAGAGATCGGCGTAGCCGATACTGCTTTCGGTGCTGTTCACCTCGTGCACCACGCCCGGGTTGCCGGTTTCGGTCGGGCGTAGGACGTGAGCTTCCTCCGGCCACCGCTGGTTTTCACAGCCTTCCGACACTTCTTCCCAGGAGACTTCAACGCCGGCGTCCAACCTTTCGCTTTCTTTGCACGGTTTTTCGCCTTTGTTGACTTCTTTGAATTCTTCAGCCGGGAACTTGCCCGTGTACACCTGCAGCAGGAACGCCTTGAAGATGTGCGTCGTGCCAGATTTGTCGGCGCGCACGACCGGTCGGATCGTGTCGTTCTCGCCGCCTTCCGTGCACGTCAGCATGTCGTGGCCGTCTTCACCCTGCGCTTCAATCGCTTCCAACCACGTTTTGATTTTGCCCTCGTAGATCCCTGCGATCACTTCCTGATCGAGGGCGAGCCGGCCCAGTTTCGTGAATTTGCCTTTCTTCGCCGGCATTTCGCTCGACGCGAGGCAGTCTTTCGGCAGGTGGACGATGATGGCCTCCGAGCCTTGGGCCACCGGGAGCGACTCGATCGCTTCGCCTTTGCCGCCTTCGAACCCAGCTGCGTCGTCGGCGAATTTTTCCATCGATTCCTTCACGCTCTGTTTGGGCGCTTCGTCTGTTCCGCACAGCGGGTACTTGTTCACGCGCGGGTAAGTTTCTTCTTTGCCATCCACGATTTTTGTTTCGCCGAACGTCGTCACGCCTTCACCCAACGTTTTCAGGCACGCGCCGCTACCGCGGTTGATTTCTTCCTGGTTGTAGTAAAATTCGGCCTTGGCTTTGCTGCCTTGGGTTCCCGAGCAGGCGGAGCCGCTTGACGAGTGGTTGTAGCCGCTGTCGAGCACTTCGTTGCCTTTGTCACTGTTGATGCCGCTCCAGATGAATTGGAGAGGCGCCTGGAACGTCGAGCCGACCGCTTCGATACGCGGGCCGGAGCACTGTTCCAGCACTTCCGCTTTGGGCTTCTTGGCGCTGGCGACGCCAGGGAGGCCCAGCGCGAGCGCCGCCGTCGCGACCATGCCCATGGGCACGGCTCGCCGCATAGAGAGGAATCTCATTACTTCACTACCTCCTGTTGGGGTTCGCTTTTCGTGGATCTCCTATCCACGGGCGCGGGCACACTTCCCCGCTGCTGAGGAGTCTGACGAGCGGGAACATGCACTGCGTTACGATTCTGTGCACGCTGAGGTGCCGTCGGCTTCACCCTGAGTTGACGTTTCCTTCACACATCGTTGACGAAGTGCCCGGCCGGCCTCCCACTGCGCCGCACGTGTTCGTCACCGCGCCGAGCGCCGTCCACGCTCCGGGGCGCATGGCAATACGCGGCAGCGCGACGTATCGGCCAACCCGCACCGTGAGCGCCCCCGCACCGTGGGCGCCCCCGCTACCACGCGGCCCGCCCCGTGTCGAACTCAGCGCTTGCCGTGGTGCTTGTTGTGGTTCTGCACCAGTCGCACCGTAATGACGTGCGTCGTGGAGCTGTTGCTCCTACCGGCCGTGCCGTGCGAGAGAATTGTGAGTTTCACCCGCAGCACACCGTGGAAGCGCCTGAGCAGCGCCAGGGCGGTCGAGTTCAGATGAAGCGTGACCGACTTGCTCCCTCCCGACAGCGAGAAGCCGCCGCTAGTGAGGGTGAGGACCTCCTTCTTGGCATGCTTGCCACCCGACACGGCGACGGCGTTCAGCGTCTGCAGCGTTAGCGTGCCACTGCAGGATCCTCCACTTGGGCACGTGATGCTGACCGACGTCGCACCTTGCTCGCTCACCGTGAGTGACGATCCCGTGAAGGACGCGACGTAGCCTGCGACGCCACCTTTCGCTTCTCTTTCAGCCTTTTCTTTCGCTTCTTTTTCGGCTGCTTCCCTTTCAGCCTTTTCTTTCGCTTCCTTCGCTTCTTTCGCTTCTTTTTCTTCTTTTTCTTTCTTTTCCTTCTTTTCTTTTTCTTCTTTTTCTTCTTTTTCTTTCTTTTCTTTCTTTTCTTTTTCTTCCTGTGCTTCTTCGGCCTTGTTCTCCTTGACGGTGATTTCGGGGTGGCCCGTCGCCGTCAACAGCTGGTGTTCTGCGTCCTCTGCTTCGACCTTCACTTCGATCTTGCATTTCGTCGGCAATTTGCCGGTGGCGTCGCAGCGATTGAATGCGTGTTTGACTTCCAGCGTCGCCGGGTTCGCCAGCGGTTCGTGCGGGCTGTATTCCACCTGCGGCGTCTTGTCGCCGAAGTCCCAAACCACCTTCGTGACGTCCAGGCTTTTTTCGCCTGGGATTTCGGCTTTCGCCTTCAGCGTCGCTTCTTCTTCATTCGCCAGGACTTCGTGCGGAACGGGAACCTCGGCTTCGACGAGGAGTTTTTTGGCTTCCGGCACCGTCACCTTGTCGACTTCGCTTTTAACGACTTCGTCGGCGAGATCGTCGGTGTCAACTTCAACGCTGATTTCATAGTCGCCAGGCTGCGCTGGCCCGAGCTTGAGTCCGAGTTCTTCGCCGTAGCCTGGCAACACTTCGTGCAGCCCGTTGTATTCGTAGTGTTCTTCGATTTCCTTGGGTTTGGATTCGCCGCTGTACTTGACCGTCCACTTCGCGCTTTTTGGGCTCGCCGCCAACGTGTCGGGGGTGCCGAGGAAGGAGGTGACGTTGAGTTCTGCGCCGGCCGGCAATGTGCTCGTTTCCGCCCCGAGGTATTCCTGCGTGGGCTTCGTGACCGGCACCTGCGGGCATTTCGTCGAGCTGGCGCTGCCTTCGCCGAACTCGACGACTTCTGCCGCTGGCTCTTCTATCGTTCCGTCAACCCATTCGTGATAGTACGTGAAGGCGAGCACGGCACGCTTGGATCCGGACGTGGCCAGGCCGCCGACCATGATCGGCTTGGTCCGAGGTTTGTGCAGGTTGCACGGCCCAGCGCTGAGTGTTTCTTTTTCGGGTTCGCCACCCGCGGTCCAGCCGACCTCACTGACCGATGGTGTGCCATCGTCGTCGCTGTAGTGGAGCACGAGAAGGGTCGGTTGATCCCCAACCCCAAGCAGTTCGTTGCCGTACCCGCTTACGTAGATCGTCCCTTCGGTTTCACTTTTGGCTTCGGGCACGATCGACATGACCGACGCGGGTTCTTCTGCTTCGCCGACTTCGGGGTAGAACGCCGGCACCGAGCTGGCCACGAACAGCTCCTTGGGCTTAGGCGCTTCATTGGTCTTCGTGCCACCCGTCATCGTGACTTCTTCTGCGGGATGCGCGTCGGCTTCCGCAGGCGTGAGTTGCCAGATGATGCCTTCGGCTTCTTCGTCTTCTTCTGCTCGTGTTTCCACAGCCACTTCCGTGTCTTCGCCGTATGCGAGGAGCGAGCCGTTGGGGGCGAAGGCTGGCGATGCCGGCGCCTGATCGACGCCTTCTTCTTCTTCCCGTCCGCCGCAGCCGGTCTTTCCGAACAGTATTTCGCCGTTCGTGTCGACGTAGCGGGCGCCCAGCGACAGGCCTGTGATTTTGCCTTCGCTGGGTTTCACCGTCACGAACTGGACGGCCGCACGACACTGTTTCTGCTCGCCCTTGGCGTGTTTGCTTTCTTCGTATTCCTCGACTTTATCGTTGGGCTCGTCGTCCTGGTTCCCGGAGATCGCCAGATCGCCGGTCTTGGGTTCCACCGCGATGCCGCGCGGGTCGAGCAGGGCTTCTCCGGGCTTTTCACTCTGCGTTTTGAGTTCTGCTTCCGTGAGCAGCGGCGCCGCTTCTTTCGCGCCTTTCTTGCCTTCCTTTTCCTTGCTGCTGACGAGTTCCTTTTTGCTTTCGTTGTATTCGAAAGCGTAGAGCGCACTCGCCGCCGGCATGTCTTCATCCAGCGGAAAGACCGGCTTTCCGGTGTCTTTTTCCTCTGTTTTTTCCTTTTCGCTCTGTTCGGGGCGTTCGGAGACGACCAGCACGTAGACGCGGTCACGGCTGGGGTCGACCACCAGGATCGCCTTGCCTTCTTCTTCTTCTTCGCCGGGTGGGGGCTTGAAGCTGATTTCGGCTTGGGGGCTGAATTTCGTCGTCCCGTGTTTCTGCCGTTGTTCTTCCTCTTCCTGCGCGTCGAAGCGCTGCAGGACCAGCTTCTTTTTTTCTTCGAGGAGGAGGTAGTAGCTGCCGTCGCTTCCGGCTGCGAATTTGACCGGGCCTGCTCTGCCGTCTTCGTTTTCGAACAGCGGTTTCGGGTTTCCCAAGGGGAACGAAGTGATCTTCCCCCAGGGTTCCGCGCGCGCCGTCGATGCGGCGAAGGCGAGCGCTAGCAGCGCCGTCAAGAGCGCCAGCGCGACGCGCGGGCGGGTGCGAGGGCCGGCGAAGCTCATACAGGCGACAGCTTGCCGGGTGCGCTCCGCGAACATGTTGCCAAGACGTGAAGAGGGCGTGAACCGCTCACCACGGCGGCCTTCGGCGCTGGCCCGACCAGCGGCGCTGCGCCCGCGTGGCGTTCACCGTCGCCGGGGCGATCCGCAGCTCGCGCCGCCCGCGTCGCGGGCGGCGTCGCATCGAGGCGCCGGCGAACGCAGCCAGAACGATGCACCCCAGCCCGTACAGCGGGCTCGGCTCGTGTTCGGCCTGTTGGTAGGCGACGGCCTTGTTGGAGACCGACTCGGGCGCCTCCTCGCGCTCCTCTTCCTTTTCGGCCATCTCCACCGGCGAGGTGACGGCGGAGGTCCCTGTCGGCGGCGTCGGGCGCGCCGGCGTCGGCACCGGCGGGGGCACGAACGCCAGCAGCGGCGTCGCTGGGATCGCGAGCGGCACGAACGGCGTCGGCGTAGCAGGCCTGTGCACGGGCGGCGGGACGGGCGTCGGGGCGGGCGGCGCTGGCGGCAGTGGCAGCGGCGGCGGCGCCGCGGCCGGCGCCGCCGCCACCGGCGCGGGCTGCGGCGAGGGTGTCGGCGTCGGCGCTTCGACCTTCGCGTTCACCGGGGGCAGTTCGCGCAGCGGCACGGTGCCGCAGGGCTGGCGCACGCTGCCGGCCTGCACCTGCACGGGGAGCGTGTACGAGCGCCCGCCGGCGCTGATCGTGACCTTCGTTTCACCGGCGTTGTAGGGGCAGAACAGACCCGAGGTCGCCCCCACCTGTTCGCCGTCTTCTTCGCGCCCGTCCTTCACCGGTTCGCCCTTCGCGTTCAGCAGCACGTCGGCCGGCGAGACGCTCGCGCTCGGCGAGATGAACGGGTCCGGCGTGGCCGTGTTGAGCTTGACGAAGCCGCCGATGTCGGGCCGCGAAGAGCGGAATTCGTATTCGGGCAGGATCGCTTCCGAGCAGGTGACGCCGACGCAGACCGAGGGGATCGGCACATAACGGCCTTCGTCACACCCTTCCTCGGCGGATTCTCCTCTGCAGCCCGCGCGCGGAACGCGCGCGAGCCCGTCGAAGAGCACCGGCGTGCTCCGGCGCAGGAACGTGCCCCCCAGCGGTTCCATCGCCAGTTCGCCGATCACCGGGATCAGCCGCGCCTGTACGGGGGCCCGGTCCACGGCCCGTTCGGCCGCGGTGCTCTGTCCCCACTGCACTTCGCCGAGCACGAAGCCCTTGGCGCCGTGGAATTCGGTCGTGTTTTCATTTGCCTGCAACGCGTAGCCGAGTGTGCCCGATCCGATCACGTGCAGGCTCGCGCCGCCGAAGGAGAGCGTCTTGCTCACGTTCTTTTCGTGCGCGTCGTAGAAGTAGGCCGACGCGGCGTAGCCGCCGGGGTCCTGCCCGCCGGGGTCCTGCCCGACGAGCGCCGCGAACAGCGATTCGGCCTGTGCTTCGTGCTTGCCCGGCGCGAGCGGCTTGCTGAGGTCGCCTTCGGCGAGGACGATCACGGGCTTTTGGCTTTGGCCCGCAAGCTGAAGCTGCTGTTCGAGCCACGCGCGCTGCGCGGCGTCCACGCCCACGCCTGCCGCGTCGTCGAGCACGACCACCACGACGTGGGCGTTGTCGAGGGCGTAGTAGCCGTTGGCTTCGCTGCCGGCGTCCGCACCCTCGTGTTCGGCCAGCGAGCCGCCAGCCGGCGCCCAGCCGGCCGCGGGCGCGGACCCCAGCGGCGCGGCGAGGCCCGCGAACGCGGGCACGAGCGCGGACTCTCCTTCGAGTTCGCCTTCCGAGACGCCGGCATAGCTCGGCCCGCCGGCGAAGAGCACCTTCTCGTAGCGAGCGTATTCTTCCGCGAAGGGGGGTCGCGGCACCTGTGAACCGCTGTAGGAGGAGTAGCTGACCATCGGCCCCGTGTAGAAGAACGCGGACGCACCGGCGCGCTTGGCGAGCGCGACCGCGCTTTCCAGCCACACCTGCGGCCCGATGTCCGTCTGCACGCGCTCCGTGCACGGAGCGGCGCAGCTGTCGCCGCCGGCGAGCGCGACGGTGGTGACGCCGCCTTCTTCGGGCGCGACGGGAACCGCGGATTCGCCCTCGTTTGGCGCTCGTCCTTCGGACGGATAGCGCGCCACGTCAGCGGTCCCCAAGTTCCCTTCTCCGGTGATGCCGCCGACCGCCCACGCCGCTTCGCCGCCCGGCGCGACGAGCGTCGCGATCAGCGAATCGGGGTGATATGGCTCGTCGTATTCGCCGTACTGGCTGTTGCTGTCCTGCACGGGGTCGTCCTCGTGCTCTTCGTCGCTCCAGCCGGTGGCGGTCTGGCGCAGCAGGACGCCGGCCCACGGGCTGGCGCCCCCTCCAAGGCTTGCGGTCTGGTGTTCATACGGCGGGGACCCCGGCGGCGGTTCGAACCCGGCGAGTTCTTTGGTCAGCTGCGCACTCCCTCCGGGGCTGACGAGCGCCCTGAGCGCCCCGTCCCTGCGGTACAGGGCCAGCGACCCGGTGAGCCCGTGCGGCAGCGGCGTGGCGGCCTGGCGCCAGGGAGCGCCCGCCGATTCGCGCTCGTAGAGGCGCACCGTGCCTTCGCCGGCGAGCACCGCGGCGCCGCCGTCGGGGAGGGCGGCGACGGCCTGGACGCGGGCGGAGGCGGTGACCTGCTGCTCTTCGCGGTCTACGCTCCAGCCGCTCCCGTCGTTGACGAGCAGGCCGCCCTTGAAGTTGCTGGTGCTTTCCCCGGGGTTGGTCTGGACGCTGTACGCGGCGAGGGCTTCGGAGCCCGCGAACGCGATGCCCGTGAACTGGGCGTTCTGGACTTCGGCGGGCAGTTGTTCTTCCGTCCAGGTCTTGCCGTAGCCCAGGATCAGGCCCGCGGGGCCGGTCGCCTGGCTGCCGACCGCGTACCCGCGCGCCGGGTTCGCCGGGTCGAAGGCGATCCCGTAGAGGTTGCCGCGGAAGTTCAGCGGCGTCGCCGGGTCGCGTTCCCACAGTCCCGTTTCGCCGCGCCACAGCCACATTTCGCCGCGTTCGCCGACCGCATAGATGCGGTTCGCGGTCGGCCACGCGACCGCGCGCAGGTTGGGGTCTTCGATCCGCTCGCCGGGGCCGAAGAGGTGTTCGGGCAGCCAGCCCTCGCCGGGCTTGTAGCGGTCCACGGCGCCTTGCTCGCCGACGGCGAGCGCTTCGCTGGAGAGCGCGGCGACGGGGGCACCCGGCTCGGGCGCGACCGCGAGCAGCGCATGGCGGGTCGCCACCGGCCAGTAGCCGAGGCGGTCCGGTTCGGGGGAAGCCGTGAGGCGCACGGGGACCGAGTAGCCCAGCCAGCCTTCGCCCGGCGAGCTGAAGGCCGCGCCGTAGAGTCTTCCGGGCACCGCTTCGGGGAGCTTGTCGCTGCCGCCGCCGATCGACAGCACGGGCTCGAACTCGCCCCCTTCCAGGCGCAGGGTCACCCCTTCGGAGAGGCCCGTGATCACGCGTTCGCCGTACGGGGCGGAGCCCGGCCAGGCGATGCTGCGGCCATATTCGAGTGATGGTTCCTGCGGCAGCGTTCCTTCGCAGGCGGGCGTTTCGGCCGCCGCAATGCACCAGCTCTTCTCGATCACCCCCTTCGTCACGCCTTCGGCTGCCTCCGGGCGCACGTACATGGTCGTGTAGGGCTGTCCGTGCGCGGCGTCGGTGCGCACGCCGTCCACCCACACGCCTTCGCTCGTCACGGTCAGCAGCTGCGACTCGGTCGTGATTTCAGCGCCCTCGGCGTTGGGCACGCCGAGGGGCTCCCCCGCCGTCGGCGAACGGCCGGCGACGGGGACGCTCAGCGTCGGTTTGACTTCGCCCGAGCCGGCACCGACTTCCACCTCGACCGGCTTCCAGCTCCACTGCCCGCCTTCTGTGTGGACGCGTTGGAAGAGGGCGAGCCTTTCGCTGCCGTGGTGTTCCTGCGACAGTCGCGCGAGCAGCCACGCGTGTTCGGGGCTGCTTGCCGCCACCGCCAGCACGTTGAATTCCTTGGCGCTTTCGGTGGGGATTTCGATTTTCTCGCGCGTCCAGCTGTGCCCGTCCCAGTGCAGCACCGCTTCGTCGACGCCTTCGCCTTCATAGACCGGGACGACCAGGGCGCCGGCGGAGCCGTCGCCTTCGCGGAGCGGGGCGATCATCGGCGCGCGCTTGGCGCCGAACAGCGCCTGGCCCTTCTGCAGGGTCGGGGGCGGTTCTTCGCCCGCTCCGCCCCCGCCTTCCGCGCCTTCGCCCCCGCCTTCTGACGGCACGGGCGCCGTCGCCACGAAGCCTTCACCGGGCTTGCGCACGAGCAGCACCTGCTTGGTCGTGTGTTCGCTCGTGATCGTCCCCGCGAGCACGCCGTAGCCTTCAGGCGTCATCTGGCCCTCGAGCGGGCTGGGCTGGTGTCGGTTTTCGAGTTCCGGGTGATCCGGCTGGAAGCCGGCGGGAAGTTCGGGGCCCGGTTCCCAGCCGCCCGCTTCCACCACGCCGCCCGCTTCGGACGGGGGAACCCAGCGGACCAGCTTCGAGATCGCTTCGTTGCCTTCGACGAGTTCGCCGAGGCCCCACGTCTCCCCTTTCGGCGCCCCTGGTTCTTCCGGCGTGGCGCCGAGCATGACCACCTTTTCAGCGGGTACCGCAAGATCGGTGTCGGGGAGCAGTTCCTGCGCCGCGCCCTGCGCGGCGGCCCTCGGTGTCTGACCGGAGCCGACCACGAGCAGCCCGAGCACACCCAGAAGGGCACAGGCGAGCGCGAGCGCCGCACCGAGCAGCACGGCTGCGAGCCTCGCCGGCAGCGGCGGCCGGCGGCGTCTGACCCCGTCTGCGATCAAGGCAGGCGACCCGCTTCGCCGAGGAGCGCGCCGAACGGCCGCGCGAGCAGCCCGGTTTCCTCGGTCGTGACGTTGGCGCCTTCGCCGCTCACCGAGGAGACGAGCGGCAGCGGCTTCAGGGCGTGCGTCTGCAGCGCCAGCTTCGTCGGCCAGCGGTGGCGGTCCAGGCGCAGCAGCAGCTTGCGTTCGCCAGCGTTCAGAACCTCGTTGCGTGTCTGGGCGATCACCTTGCTGTGCCACTTGGCCACGAGCCGCACGCGTGCCTGCACCGCCAGGTGGAAGCTCAGCTGCAGGGTCGTGCCTTTGACCAGACGGCTGTGCACCCGCGTGACCAGGGGCTCCTGCACCTTGTTGTTCTCGATTTTGGCCTTCTGTTCCGCGAACGTGCCGCCGTAGTCTGGCGGCGCTTCCTGCAGGCCCGAATCGTCTGGCGGCGGCGCGTTGAGCACTTCCTGCGGGGTCGCTTCGTCGGGGGGCCGTTCGCTGATGATCTTCCCTTCCGGGAAGCCTTCCAGTTCGCTGGGCGGGAGCGTGCGTTCGCCTGCGCGGGCCAGGTGATACAGCCAGCCGCCCGCGTTCGCCATCCAGCAGTCTTCGAGCGCGGGGCACGCGAGCCGCTCGGCGGCGCCGGTGGCGTCGCTGGGCAGTTCGCGTTCGGCCGTGCTCGGCAGCGTCTGCACGCCGAGCACCGCGCCCTGCGCGGAGATGTGGACGAGCACGGCCGTCGCAGCTGCGGCTCCGGCTTCCGACTGGTTGGCGGACGCGAGCGCGAGCCAGGCGTCTTCGCTGCCCGGTTCGGGGGCGATCGCCTGCACCCGCGCGTGCTTCGCTTCGCCCCCGAGCAGCTCGTGTTCTTCTTCCGCGCTGGCGAACAGCTTCGGCAGTTCCGTCCGTGCGCCTCCTTCGGGGCCGATCACCTGCGTCCAGACGCCGTCGAGGCGGCGCAGCACGGTCACCTGTGCCTTTTCGTTGGCTTCGTGTTCTTTGGTGTGTTCGCTTCCGGGCCGCCTGCCGGTGGCGGCCCACAGCACGCCTTCGGTCGCGCCCAGGTGCAGGTATTCGAGCGCTTCTGTGTCCTCCGACGATGGGAAGAGCGGCAGTTCTTCGGTGGACAGCGGCTGCATGGCCGTTTCCGCTTCGGCAACGTGCAGGAGCGGTGGGCGTTCCCCCGTGTCCGGTTCGTTGTGCCTGTTTTGGCTGCTGTATTCGACGCTCTCGAAGATCGCGCCTTCGAGCTGGCGCATTTCCCTGACCGGGTCGCCCTGGTTCATGTACGGGTCCTCTTCGAGCGTGCTGCCGTTCCAATGCAGGTGAAACGAGCCGATCTGCGGTTCGTCGAGCGCTTCCCCGCCGAACCAGCAGTCCGTCGAGCTCGCATCGGGCGGCTGCGGGGGCAGGCAGGCGGCGCCGAACATCTTCAGGTAGGAGTTCGCCTGGAAGGCGAGGTGCGCGTAGGAGGCGACGATGCTCCCGTGGGAGAAGTGGCACAGCGAGTTGTCTTGGAGCGGCGGGGGCTGGCCGTTGTTCTCAGCCTGGCCGGTGCGTCCGTCGGAGACCGTCCAGAAGTCAGCCGGCCCACTCCAGGCGATGCGGCCTTCCGTGGCGCCGCACACCTTGGCGATCTCGTGCCAGCCGCTGCCGTCGTACGCCCACACGCCGGCTGGCACCGTTTCGCCGTTGCCGTGCGTGATCAGCAGCCCGCGGTTGGCCTGGGGCGCTTCGCCGGGCGGTTCCCAGAACTCGATGTCGCCGATTTTGCCCAGCGACACGGGGAACGCCGCGGGCGCCACGCCCGGGGGAGGGGGCGGCGGCGAGGGCTGTTCCAGGCTCCATGTCGCCGTCTGTTCGCCTTCGGCCGCACCCGCCGCGGGCGCGGCCGTGGCGCACCAGGCCAGCAGGGCGCTCGCACACGCGATCGCCAGCCGCCTCATCGCGGTCTCCGCGCGCGATGGGCCGTCTTCGCGCCGTGCCGGACGGCGCTCTTCTTCGCCTTGCCGGCGCGCTCGGTGCGCCTGAAGACGACGGCGAGCGTCTGGTGCAGCGTCGGGCGACCGGGGCTCGTGAAGGTCAGCGCGAGGCTCGCCGGCAGGCCGTCCGCGGCGCCCGTCAGCGACGCGTAGGGGGGCTGCACACGCACCAGGAGCTCCATCAGGCCCCCGCCGGAGGCCGTCTCGACGGCGCCGTTCACAGCGAGCGTGCGGGTGGCGAGCAGCCGCCGGCGTTCGGGCCGGCGGCCGCGCGTGCGCACGGTGAGCACGCGCACGACCCCGCCCCGCGCCTCCACCGCCAGGCGCCCGGTGCCGGGCGCCATCACGTACAGCGCCACGCTGCCGTCGGGGCGCGCCTGCGCGGTCGCATCGAGCCGCCAGGGCGGCACGATCGCCTGCGGGGGGTTCGGCGAGATCGACTGCGGCGTGGGTTCGGCCACGAACGTTCTGCGGGTCACCAGGAATACGTCGCTGCCGTCGCCTGCCTGGCAGCAGTCAACTGGTTCCGGCGGGCTGTTGCCGTCGCCGTAGACGAGATTGCCGGCGGTCGAGCTGAACACGAGCTCGTCGCCGTCGCCGGAGAAGTCGGGCGTCAGCGCCCCCAGCCGGTCCGGGACGACACCGAGCAGAAGTTTGTAGGGATCGGTGGTGTTGGTGTACGAAGCGGGGACCGGCTGCTCGCTCGCTTCGCCTTCGCCCGCGTAGCCGTGCGTCACCCGCGTGAGCGTGCCGTCGGCGAGGTCCGCGTCGTAGAGCTCGCTGATCCCGACGGCGCCGAGGGGGGGGCTGACCAGCGTGGGCTGCCCGAGCGTGAACAGCGTGCGCGTCGTGGTGAAGGCAACCTGCTCGCCGTCGGGTGAGATTTCGTAGTCGCCGATCGGAGCTTCCGTGGCTTCGGAGTCGCCCGTTTCTGTGAGCGGGGTGAGCGCCTGGGTGCGGGCGAGGCCCGGCTGCATGCTGGCAAGGAAGAGGTTGGTCTCGTTGCCGTTTTCGCCTCGGCCATAGTCGCTTCCCTGGGAGAGCAGCCTGGCGTTGGCCCCGAAGACGACCTCTTCGCCGTTGCGGCTGAGGCGCGGGGTGTAGTCGTCCTCGTCGAGGCTGGCCTTGATGAGGCCACCGCCTGTGTTCGTGGAGGCTGATTCGCGGACGAACGGCCCCTGGCAGGGGTCGCCCGCGTTCTCGCTGCCGATTGGCAATCTGAGCTCCCCGCTTGCGGCGCAGGCGGGGTCTTCCGGATCGGAGCCGCCCGTGACGCGGCGGGTGCGGTTCGCCGCGGCGGGCAGCCGTCGCCAGAGCGGTTCCTGATAGAGCGCTTCGAGGTCTTCATGCGCGAGCGTCGGCGCCTGCTGGGCGATGTCCTCGCCGATCCACGCGACGGTCGTCCCGTCGGCGCTGATCGAGGCTCCCGGCCAAGAGCCGTGGGGCTCGTGCAAGGGGAAGTCAGCCGCTTCGATCGTGGCGGCGCCGAGCGGCTTGCGTTCTGCTTCGGCGGTGACGACCGGTTCGGCCGCGCCTTCGGCGGCTCCCCGACCGCAGGGGTCGGGTTCTTCCTCGGATTCGCAGCGGCTGACGAGTTCGGTCGTGCCGGTTTCGAAGTCGTGCACGGCGACCTGCGCCGCCGGCGTGTGCGGCAGGGGCGTTTCCCCGCGATCTCGTTCTGCTTCTTCCAGAGCTGGGTAGGGGACGAGGTTGGAGACCGCGGCGGTGACGAACGCGACCTTTGCGCCGTTTTCGCTCATCGCCGTGCGGCCGACCGCGTAGGAGCCTCCGTGTTCACGTTGCACCGAGTTTTCATAGGCGTAGCTCAGCGGCGCTTCGGAGCCGGACGGCACGGAGGCGGCGAGGAACGCGCGTTCGTCAGGCGCCCGCGCGGCTTCTTCGGCGGCGCCGGCGGCGGGTGCGACATTCATGTCGCGTCGGTACACGTTGACCGCTTCGGTGTGCGCGTCGCTGTCCGGGAGCGCGTGGGTGATTTCCGGCAGGCTTGCGCCTTCGTTGGTGGTGAAGCTCACGTAGCGGCCTTCGCCGCTGATCGAGGGCATCGCCGCGTCGCCGCCCGCGACCTGTTCGATCACGTCCGTTTCCAGGTCCCGTCGCCAGACGCCGGTGACGCCGCCGATCGAGCCGTCGAAGACGACGTACACGCCGTTGGCGGAGATCGCCGCGTCGTGCGCGTATTCGGCCTGCTGCACGAAGCCGCCGCCGCCCACGGTGCCGTAGGAGACGAGGCTGATCGGCGAAAACACATCGGCGCGTGCTGCCGGCGCCAGCGCAAGTGCGAGCGGCGCGAGGGTGAGCGCGAGCAGGCGCCGTGCCGGCGCAGCTGCGCCGCGCGCGCGCGTTGCCGCAGGGGCTGGGAGTGTGGCGACGGGAGGGCTCATCGCACGCTCACCCAGCGGCGGACGACGCCTGCGTTGCCGAGGCTGTCGCTCGCCGACACCGTGACCAGGTAGACGCCAGCGTGACTGTAGGCATGCGAGCATCGCGCCTTCCCGTGGGTGGACGTGCCGTCGCCGTAGCTGACCTGCAGGGAGGCGTTGTCGAGGCCGGCCGGATCCTTGATCACGACGCTTATCGCGCTGCCGTGGTGGGTTCGCGAGATCAGCACGCGCGGCGGGGAGTCGGCGAGGTCGAGGCTGACGGGCGAGGTGAGCGTCGACTCGCCGTACCTGTCGGTCGCGAGCACCTGCACTTCGTAGACGCCCGTGCTCAGGCCGCGCGTGTCGATCCTCCGTTCGAAGGTGTTTGCGGGCGCCACACCGGGCTGCACGTGACCGTCCACGACGACCCTGTAGACGATCGGCCCGTCGCCGCTCGGCGCAGGCGTCCAGGCGATGGACGCCTGCGCAGGTCGCAGCCAGCCCGAGGGAGCCGTCGCCACGAACGGGGTCTGCGCGGGCGGGGCCGACACGGTGGAGGCCACGATCGCGGCGTTGCCGAGGGGGCCCTGGCGCCAGGCGACGATCCCGTCGCCCAGGCCCGAGCGGCCCACCGACAGTTCGCTGACTTCGCCGCCCTGGCCACCGGCGACCGTGCCAGTCTGCACGGAGCCTTCCGGGTAGCTCTCCATGACCGCGACCGCCGCATGACCTTCCGGGTCCGCGGTCGGCCACGCCGCGACGCCGCCGCCTTCCGGGTTCATGACGCTCACCGACGCGGTTTCGGGCCCGGAGAAGGCGGGCCCGAGCGTGATGGCGCCGGTGAGGCCTTTGTCGTCGCCCTCGATCAGGCGCGGCTCGCCGTCGTCGTCGTAGACGATGCGCATGCTGCGCCGTTCGTCGAGGTCGATGCTGGGCGCGCCCACCGTCGCCGTCTTGCCCCCGGGGACGTCTTCGTCGACCACGCTCGCGCCCTCGAACTCGGCGCCGCTGACCGATTCCCCGTCAGGGAGGATGTTCAGGAAGATGCGCGGCCCAGGCAGCGGCGAGGACGATCCGGCCGGCTGGCGGTAGGCGACCTCGGCCTGGCCGAGCCGCGAGAACGCCACGCTGGGGGCTTCGGCGTCATCGGTGATCGGCGCGCCATCGTAGGTGGACGCGCTCACCGGCATCGCATAGTCGAGCGCGGTGCCGAAGATCCTCCGCGCCCACAGCCTCGCGACTCCGTTCAGTTCGGGTTCCTGCCAGACGACGATCCCGCTGCCCGTGGGCCCGATCGCGATCCGCGGCGCGTTGGCGGTGGTCGGCGGGCGCATCGCCACCGCGGGGTTTCGGTTGACGGCGCCCAGGCCCGTCCAGCGGAGCCCGTCGAAATGGGCGACGCGCACGGTCTGGGCGAGGTCCCCAGGGCGCAACGGGATCGCGTTCTGCTGGCGTTCCGGTTCCACGACCCTGTAGACCAGGTCGGCTTGGCCCGTGGTGCTGACGGCGAGCCGCGGGTCGGCGCCCGTCGCTTCGTCGATGTCCGGGTCGATCAGGATCGCCTTGCCGAAGCCTTCGGCTCCGGGCCCCAGCTCGGCGCCGAGCATCTCATATCGCGGCTTCGCGGCCGGAGGCGCGGTGAGCGCGTACTGGGTCGCCCACGTGACGATCAGCTCGCCGCCTTCGGCCGCGCCGATGCGCGGCCAGCTGGCCGCGTAGGGCTCTTCGGTGTCCACGCGGGTCGGCGCCTGCCATTGACCGTCGACGAAGCGCGAGACGAACACGTGCGGCACGCCTTCGACGCGTTTGAGGTAGACCACGCCGCCCGTGCCGTCTTCAGCCATCGCGGCGCCGCCGAAGCCGACGATTTCCGCGCTCGGCCCAGCGAGGGTGACGGCGGGGAGGATGATGGCGCCCGCCGGCGTCGCCGTCGTGGCCGTCAGCGCGATCGCGGCGCCGATCAGGACAGCATGTCGCAGGAGCCCACGCGATCTTGCGGCGCTCATTCGGTGTTGGCTTCCAGCGCACCCGGCTTCAGGTCGTAGGCGCAGCGGAAGTTCTGGGGTTCCTTGACCGGCTCGGAGCCGGCGAAGCCGCCGTGCTGGAAGTTGTCGTAGACGGTCACGTACTGCAGCGATTCGGGCACGGGGTTCGCGGGCAGCGGCAGCGGGTTCGCTTCCCCCTGACGTGGGTCGCCGGTCGCGCCTTCGCTCACGCCCTCGGAGCCCGCCGCCGCGGAGCCGGCTTCGGTGGTGACGAGCGTCGAGCTCATCTCGCGTCCGTCTTGCAGGCCGCGCGTCGGGTCGAGGGGGATCGTGGCGGTCAGCTGCGAGTCGGTGATCACCGACTCGAGCTTCACCCGTTCGGCTGCGCCCAGCAGTTCGGAGGCCGACGGCAGCCAGCCGCCGTGCTGCTCGCAGGTTTTGCTGGCCCAGATGAAGTTGTTCTTGCCCAGGTCTTCCTTGGTCAGCGGGTAGGGCGCGCTTTCCAGGCACCAGGTGCCGATGTCGACGGTTTCCGGCGGGCAGCTGCCCTCGAGCTGCGCGGCCGTTTTGCCGCCGAGCTTGTTCGCGTTGGCCACGGTCGGGATCGCGGAGGCGGGGAACTTCTTGTTCTTGTTCAGCACCAGCAGGCCGCCGGCGCGCGGCGTGGCGGTGACGGGGTGACCGTCGATCGCGGCGATCACGGCGTGGCGCGCGGCGTCGGCGGCGCCCGTCGTGGAGAGCACGAGCGCGATCAGCGCAACGATCATCGCCGGGGAGGGCAGGTGCCGTCGCGCGCGCTCCCTCACTGCGCCTGTCCGGGATCGCGGGTGGTGAAGCGCGGGGGCGTGGCCCTGCGCACCTGCGCGAGATCCTCGAGCGTGGTCTCCTGCACGGTGGAGAGCACCGCGTCGAGCGCTACGCCCGACAGCGTCTCCTGCTCGAGCAGCGCGGTGGCGGTCTCTTCGACCGTGCTCCAGTTGCGATCGAGTATCACGGCGGCGCGCGCCTCGGCGTCGCCCACCAGCCGCTCGACCTCGTTGTCGATCACGTTGAGCGTCTCAGGACCGACCGAGCCGAGGTCCTGCAGCGAGGCGCCGAGAAAGACCTCGCCGCTCTTCTCGCCGATCGTCACCAGGCCGAGCGCCTCGGACATGCCAAAGGAGGTGACCATGCTGCGCGCGAGCCCGGTGGCGGCGTGCAGGTCGTCGTTGACCGTCGTGGAGGTGTGCCCGAAGGCGATCCGCTCGCCGGCGAGTCCGGAGGCGATGACGATCAGCTGGCTTTCCAGGTCGGGGCGGGTCATGATCAGCTGATCGCGGTCGGAGAGCATGTGCGCGGCGGTGCCGAGCTGGCGGCCGCGCGCGACGATCGACAGCTTGCGCGTGGAGGTGGTGTGTCCCAGCGCCTCGGTGACGACGGCGTGCGAGGACTCGTGGATCGCGATCAGCCAGCGCTCTTGCTCGCTGAGGATGTGATGCTTGGCCGGCCCGGCGACGACCCGGTCGATCGCCTCCTCGAGCGTCTTCTGGTCGATCTGCGAGCGCCCGTCGCGCACGCTCAGGAGGGCGGCCTCGTTGATCACGTTGGCGAGCTCGGCGCCGCTGAAGCCGGGCGTCTCGCGGGCTACCTCCTCGAGCGAGGCGTCCGGGGCGAGCGGGCGCTTGCCCCCGTGCAGGCGCAGGATCTCCAGGCGCCCGTGCACGTCGGGGGTGTCGATCACGACCTGGCGGTCGAAGCGGCCGGGGCGCAGCAGCGCGGGGTCGAGGATGTCGGGGCGGTTGGTCGCGCCCATCACCACCAGCCCGCCGTCGCCGCCGAAGCCGTCCATCTCGACGAGGATCTGGTTGAGCGTCTGCTCGCGCTCGTCGTTGCCCTGGCCGATGCCCGCGCCGCGCTTGCGCCCGGCGGCGTCGAGCTCGTCGATGAAGATGATCGCCGGCGAGACCTTCCTCGCCTTGCGGAACAGGTCGCGCACGCGCGCCGCGCCAACCCCGACCAGCGACTCGACGAAGTCCGAGCCCGACAGCGAGAAGAACGCCGCGTCCGCTTCGCCGGCAACGGCCTTGGCCAGCAGCGTCTTGCCGGTGCCCGGCGGGCCCACGAGCAGCACGCCCTTGGGCGCCGCGGCGCCGACCGCCAGGTACTTGCTGGGGTCGGCCAGGTAGTCGCGGATCTCGCGCAGCTCGGCCACCGCTTCGCCCGCGCCGGCCACGTCGGCGAACGTGATCTTGTCGGTCGTGCCCTTGCCCTTCTTGCGACCTTTGCCGGTGAACTGCGAGAAGGCGGCGATCCCGCCGGCCGCCCCTTCGGCGCCCTGGCGCGTGAACAGCGAGAACAGGCACACCAGCAGCAGGATCGGGATCAGGAACTGCACGATGATCGTCTCGGTGCCCTTGCCCGACTGCTGGTTGACGGACACGATCGCGCCGCCGGCCGTCAGTTCGTTCAGCAGCTGCTGCGTCTGCGCGCCGGAAGACGGATAGGCGGCCCACAGCCGCTGCGTCATGCCCGCTGCGGCTTCCGCCTTGGCCTTGGCGGCGGCTGCCGCAAGCGCTTCGGCGTAGGCGCGCATGGCCGCCTTGCCGGCCTTGCGCCCCGGCTTGGGCACCGGCTTGGGCAGCGCCGGCAGCACGCCGCTCGCGGGCACTGACGGGGTCGTCGCGGTGGTCACGGCCTCCACGCGGCTGTCGTGGTCGAGCAGCGTGGCGCTCGTCAGCTCGTGACGTTTGGCGAGCTGCTGGACGGCGCTGATCGGCACCCGCTCGCCGGAGCTCGCGGGCTTGATGCTGCCGAGCAGCGTCGCGAAGGCGATCGCCAACCCGATCGATGCCAGCAGCAGGAACGTGCTCAACGGGTCGCGCAGCAGCATCCGCAACACGGCGCCTGTGAACTCGCCCACCGCCGCCCGGACGGGGTTGCGCCGCTGCGCAAGCCCGGATCGCACCGCCGCTTTGACCGCGCGTGCGGAGCCTGCGCCGTTGGCAGCTGCTGGTACGTCGCTGGGAGCGGGCTGTTGCGGATCGAGATCGTCTGTCATAACGCGTGACTGGTCGGGCGAAACCGTTGCGGTCGGCGCGGCGGACGGCAACACGCCGACGCCGGACAGAAAGTGCCGGCACCCTCGCCGCACCACGCTGCCACAGCTCGCACAGTCGCCGAAGCGCTCCGCCGATCGGACGTTCGCCAGGGCCAGGGTCACATGCGGTGACGGGAAATGCAATGGCCGTTCACAAAAACAAAACATCCACCGATGGCCGTCGGCTGCAGTTTTTACATTTTATTCACACGCCCACTTGGCCGTTCACAAGACCTTTACGCTCTTGAGCCGCCAGCCGTTCACAAAAACGAAACAACCGCTGGCAGCGCACCCGACAGTCTTCCCGCGGGGTGATGTCCACCGCGCGTGAGCCGCATCGATCGACAGCTGCAGCTGTTTCCCCACCCAAGCGTCACACACGTCGACGCCACTCCCAAAGTCCGACCGCAAAGGAGCCCGCACCGTGCGCGCGCATCGCACCCGCACCCTCGTACCGCTCGTGATTCTCGCACTCGCGCTTGCCGTTCCGGCGAGCGCGTTGGCCGCCAAGCGCCTGATCATCGGCGGCTCGACCTCCGTCCTGCCACTGCAGGAAAAACTCGCCGCCCTGTATCACAAGGAATTCCCCAAGATCCCCGAGCCGGAGGTCCTGGGAGGCGAGTCCGACATCGGCATCGAGGGCGCCGCCAGCGGGCGCTTCGACATCGGCGACTCCTCGCGCGATCCGATCGTGGGCGTCGACCCGCCCGGCCTGGTGTTCACCAAGATCGCGCGCGACGGCGTGTGCATGATCACCAACGACTCGAACCCGCTGCCCAACCTCTCAGAAGAAGAGGTGCAGGGGATCTTCACCGGCAAGCTGCGCGACTGGAGCGAAATCTCGGGGGCGACGATCTCCGGCCCGATCGACCTGTTCGACCGCAACGGCGCCTCGGGCACACAGGACGCCTTCCAGCACATCTTCCTCGGCGAATACCTGAAGATCTCACCGAGCGCCACGCAGGAGGCCTCCAACGGGCTCGAGCAGCAGGCGATCAAAGCCGACAAGCAGGCGATCGGCTTCGTCTCGTTCGCGTACACCGGCGGCGTGCACGCGGTCGACTACGAAGGCATCGCCTGCAACCTGCCAAACGCCCGGTCGGGCCAGTACGCGGGCGTGCGCAACTTCTGGATGGTCACAAAGGGCGCGCCGAAAGGCGAAGCCGCGAAGTACATCGCGTGGGTGACCAGCGGCAAGAAGAGCGTCGACGCGATCATCAACTCCAGCTGGATCGCCATTCACTAGGTACGGTGGCGACCGGTGGCCCCACACGCACGGCCCTGCACCCGCTCGTCCGGGGCAGTGGCCTGCGTGCCGCCGTGAGGACAGATCGGCGCGCCGAGCTCGTGCTCGGCGCGCTGGCCGTCGGCGTGCTCGCGCTGATCGCGCTGATGCTGGTGACCGTGCTGGTCAACGCTTGGCCATCCTTCTCGGCGAACGGCCTGAGCTGGTTCGGCTCTGGCGGCGACCCCGTCACACAGTTGGCTGCGATGCAGACGGACACCCCCCTCCCTGGCCACTCGGTTCTGTACTTCAGCGCGTGGCCGCTGTTGTGGGGCTTGCTGCTGACGACCGTCCTCGCGGTGGCGATCGCGCTGGTCGTATCCACGCTGGCGGCGGTCTTCCTCACCGAGTTCGCGCCCAAGCCGGTGCGGCGCGTGCTCGAGCCTGTCGTGCGTCTGCTCGCCGGCGTTCCATCGGTGATCTACGGCCTGGTGGGGATCCTCGCGATTGCCCCGTGGGTCAACGAACACCTGATCAGCAACGCGCGCAGGCAGTCGGTCGCGTACGTGGTGCAGCTGAGCGGCGCCGACCTGACGACTGCCACGTTGATCCTGACGCTGATGATCCTGCCGATCATGATCGCGCTCACCGCCAACGCGCTCTCCTCAGTGCCGATCTCCTGGCGCGAAGGATCCGCGGCGCTCGGCGTCAACCGCTGGCGAACGATCCGGCGAGTATCGCTCCGCGGCGCGCGCCCGGCGATAGCCGCAGCGGTGGTGCTCGCGACGGCGCGCGCTCTCGGGGAGGCAATCATGCTCGCAATGGTCTCGGGGGGACGGCCGTTCGACGCCAACCCACTCGACGGGTTGACCTTCTTCTTCGAGCCCGTGGAAACGCCCGCGACCGCGATCCTCAAAGAATTCGGCGGCGAGACCGGCACCCCAGTGGCGCATACTGCTTACGCGCTCGCGGCGGTGCTGTTGTTCTCGGCCGCGCTGTTGTCGTTCGCCGGATGGGCGGTCAGGCAGTCGATGAGGCGCTCCACGGTCGTGTGATGGCCAGCGCGCAGACCCTCGACCGGCCCGCCCGCAACACGATCGCGCGTCCGCCGCGTGAGTCGCACGCGTCGTGGCCGCTGGCCGACCGCCTTTGCCACGCGCTGTGCTGGGCGACGGGGATCGGGCTGTGCCTGGTCACCGCCTGGATCGTGCTGTACATGCTCGTAAAGGGCATTTCCGCCCTGAACCTGAAGCTGTTCGTGGAATCGCCCGCGCCCTCGCTGCGCGAACGTGAATCTGGCGGTTTCCTCGACCCGCTCATCGGCACCTTCATCATCACGGCCATCGGCATGGCCTTCGCCGCGCCGGCGGGGGTGGGGATCGCGACATGGTTGACCGAGTACGCGCGGCCGCGCTGGCTGGCACGCGCGGTGGAATCGGGGATCGAGACGCTCGCGGGCGTGCCGAGCATCGTGCTGGCGCTGTTCGGACTGCTGGTGTTCGCGCGCGGCTTCTTCTCGTTCCTGTCGGGAAGCACCAACGGCGGGGCGGTGTCGGGCAAATCGTTCCTCGCTGCCGGGCTGCTGATGAGCGTGCTCGCGTTGCCGCTCATCGTCGGCACGACCCGCGAGGCGCTGACGCAGCTTCCTTCGCGCATGCGCGAGGCGTCGTTCGCGCTCGGCAAGACGCGCGCCACCACCATCCGGCGCGTGCTGCTGCCGTCGATCAGGCCGGGCATCGCCAGCGGCGTCGTGCTGGGGATGGGCCGCATCATCGGCGACACGGCGATCATCGTGGTCGTACTGGGCGCGTCACCCAAGCTCCAAGGGGCGGGCGGGGCGCCACTGCTCAGCACGCTTCGCGGCAGCGGCTCTACCCTGACGAGCTACGTCTATGGCTTCTCCCCAGCCGGCGAAGGCAATTCCCCGCAAAAGGCATACGCCGCGGCATTTGTGCTGCTGATGATCGTGCTGGCGCTCAACGGCGTTGTCACACGGCTCAGCCGCGGACGCTCACTGGACACGATCGAACAGGGGGCGAAACCGTGAGCGATCGCGACCTACAGCCAGACTCGCCAGTCCGTGAGCACCCGGCGATGCCTCCGCCGATCCGCCGGATCGTTGTGGACCGCCACCCCCACATGGCTAAACCGGCGCCGGCCGGCAACGGTGCCGGCGTCGCCAACGGCGGCGTCGCAATCGCCACCTCGCTTGCCGCGCCATCCGTGGCCGAGCGCACCGCGCGAGCGCCAGCGGCCAGCGTGCGCGAGCGCATGCATGTCGAGTCACTGTGGCTCGCCTACGGCGAGAACTGGGTGGTCCGCGACGTCACGCTGCCCGTCCGCCAAGGCGAGGTGCTCGCGCTGATCGGCGCCTCCGGGTCGGGCAAGACCACGCTGCTGCGCTCGCTCAACCGGCTGACGGAGATCACCGACAGCGCCGCGCGCGCCGGACGGATCACGCTCGACGGCCAGGACATACATGAGCTGGAGGTGACCGAGCTGCGCCGCCGGGTCTCGATGGTCTTCCAACAGCCCAACCCCTTCCCCATGAGCATCTTCGACAACGTCGGCTATGCGCTCGCGGAGCGCCCCGACGGCAGGCGCCGCCGGCGCCGGCGCAGCGCGGCGATCGAGCACGCCGTGCACGACGCGCTGCACCGGGCCGGCCTGCACGACGAGGTCGGCGAGGATCTCGAGCGCTCGGCGCTGCGGCTCTCCGGCGGCCAGCAGCAGCGGTTGTGCATCGCCCGCGCGCTCGCCGCCGAGCCCGAGGTGCTGCTCCTGGACGAGCCGTGCTCGGCGCTCGACCCGATCTCCACGGCCACGATCGAGGAGTTGATCGTGGGGCTGCGCGAGCGCGTGGCGGTCGTGATCGTCACGCACAACCTGCAGCAGGCGCAGCGCGTGGCCGACCACGTCGCGTTCATGCACCTCGGCGAGCTCGTCGAGTACGGGCCCGCCGACCAGGTCTTCGAGCGTCCCGCGCGGCAGCGAACGCGCGACTACGTCAGCGGGGCCTTCGGGTGAGGCTGCTCGCGCTCGCGCTGGCCGCGATTGCGTTTGCCGGCTGCGAGTCGACGCAGGAAAAGAGCGCCAAGCTCGAAAAGGTCGCCAGGCGCGAAGCGGCGCACGCCGCGCGCAGCAAGGCGCTCACCCAGCGCCGCCTGTCGGTCACCAAGCCGAGCGCGATCGTGAAGGTGCTCGCCGCGACGGTGCTGCACAGCTCCGAAGGAGCCGCCGCGGCCGTGACGCTGCAAAACACCTCGGCCACCGCACTGCGCGACGTGCCCATCGAGATCGCCGTCAAGGACGCGCACGGCGCGACGCTGTACACGAACGCCACATCCGGTCTGGCCGCCGCGCTCGTGTCCGTGCCGCTGCTCCTAGCGCACGCCACGAGCACGTGGGTCGACGACCAGGTGCAGGTCTCGGGCACCCCGGCGAGCGTCAGCGCGAAGGTCGGCGAAGGCGAACGGGTCACAGAAGCCGTCCCGCACATCGCGATCGTCGGCGCGCACCTGACGGAAGGCCGGGCCGAAGGCAGCGTCGTCAACCACTCCGCGGTGGGCCAGCACGAACTGGTCGTCTACGCGATCGCGCGCCGGGGCGGTGCGATCGTCGCAGCCGGCCGCGCGGTCGTCCCCCAGGCCGAAGCGGGCGCAAGCGAGCGCTTCCAAGCGTTCCTGATCGGCGATTCGCGCGGGGCACGGCTGGAAGTCACCGCCGCCGGCGCTGCTTGAGCGTGACCTAGCGCGTGGGCCGTTCATGGCTCTTAGGACTCGAGCGGTGGCGGAGCGTCCTCCTGAGATTTCGTCCCGGGATCGGGCTGGGGGCGCTTCGCGTCCGCGAGCAGCGACGCCGCCCAGCCGCTTGCGCTCTCGGCAGCTGCCAGCGTGGCGGTGCGATCGAGTGCGACCGGCTCGTCGTAGCGGAGTTCGGCTGCCCAAGGCGTGAGCCATTCGGTGTCCGAGAGCTCGTCAGGCACTTCTGTCCCTGCCCCCTCGACCTGTTCCACGAGCAGCTCAAGATCGTGCGTGTGCGGCAACTCCGAATCGGCCAGCACAAGCGCCACCTTGAGCGCCTTCTCAACCGTCTGTTGTGCGAGTTATGCGAACTCCCGGATTATGTTGATGTTGGTTGTGGGTGTGGCTGTGCGCGTGGTGGTCGTGGCTTGGGGGTCGGCATAATCTTGGGGGTCTGAGGTCGGCGAGTCTTCTCTTCCTTTGCGATCGAGG
>DATJRV010000022.1:0-1145 GCA_035504435.1 Solirubrobacteraceae bacterium | reverse complement strand
GCCGAGCAGCAGCTCGCCGCCCTGGCGGCGTTCGCGCCGCAAGCCGGCCTCGGCGAGGACCCGGAGAAGGCGTCCGCCGCGCTGGCGGCGGACGCGGAAACCCCGTGGCGGCTGCCCCGGCTCCACGAGCTGGCCCGCCGGTTCGGCGCGCTCGGCCTCGCCCCGCTCCTGGATGAGATCGGCTCGGACGAGGTAACCCCCGACCTGCTCGTGGCCACGTTCGACTACGCCTGGTACCGCTCGATCCTGGACCAGATCAGGATCAGCGACCCCGACTACGGCGCCGAGTACGGCGCCGCTCTCGACGAGATCGCCGAGGAGTTCCGCCGCCGCGACACCGAGCACCTGGCCGCGAACCGCGCCCGGGTGCGCAGCGCGTGGGCCAGCCAGCTGCGCGAGACGGTCGACAAGCACCCGCTGCAGGCCAGGGTGATCCGCAAGCAGGCGGCGCTGCGCCGCGGCCACCTGCCGCTGCGCCGGCTGCTCGACCAGATCAGCGACGTGCTGTTCGCGCTGAAGCCGTGCTGGGCGATGTCACCGCTGATGGTCAGCCAGGCGCTGCCGCTGACCCGGCTGTTCGACGTGGTGATCTTCGACGAGGCGAGCCAGATCGTGCCCGCCGACGCGATCGGCTCGATGATCAGGGCCCACCAGGTCGTGGTGGCTGGCGACGACAGGCAGCTGCCGCCGACGAACTTCTTCCGCCAGGTGGACTCCGGCGACCCGGGTGACGACGACGACCTCGCCGACGAGACCGTGTCGCTGCGCGCCGGGTTCGAGTCGGTGCTCGACGCGCTGCGGCCGCTGCTGCCGGTGTGCCCGCTGAGCTGGCACTACCGGTCCCGCGACGAGCGCCTGGTGGCGTTCTCCAACGACCGGATCTACGGCGGCGCGCTGACCACGTTCCCCGGCGTCGCACGCGACGACTGCCTGCGGCACGTGGTGGTCGACGGCGCCGACGCCGAAGTCGCGGAAGTCGTGCGGCTGATACTCGACCACGCCCGGGTCAGGCCGGGGGAGTCGCTGGGGGTGATCGCCCTCGGCATGCGGCACGCGGAGCGCATCGACCTGGCGCTGCGCGCCGCACTGGCGTCGAGTCCCGCTCAGCTGGAGACGTTCTTCGCCGAAACTGGTTCGCCAGAAGC
>DATJRV010000021.1:0-1420 GCA_035504435.1 Solirubrobacteraceae bacterium | reverse complement strand
AACACCGCGAGCAGGATCGCGGCCACCGCGACGGAGCCGAGCACGCGGGCCGATGCCCAGCCCCACTCGTCGGCCTTGACCAGGGCTAGGGCGAGCGCGCCGATCGCGATCGTGAAGAGCGCGGCCCCTATCGTGTCTGGCCGGACGGCGTCTTCGGCACTTGCGTGCTTCTTGCTGTTATCAGCGCGCGGCAGTACGCGCACGCTGGCCACCAGCGCAACGGCCGCGATCGGGACGTTCACCAGGAAGACCCAGCGCCAGTTCGCGGCGACCAGCGCGCCGCCGAGCACCGGGCCGAGTGCGGCCGCCGCTCCCCCGACCGAGGTCCAGCCGCGGATCGCGCCGGCGCGCTTGTCCGGCGGTGCTGCCGCCAGCAGCAGGCCCAGCGAGGCGGGCATGAGCAGCGCGCCGCCCGCGGCCTGGATGATCCGCGCGACGACCAGCAGCCAGACGTCTGGCGCGACGGCGCACGCGGCGGAGGCGAGCGCGAAGATGACGACGCCGGTCAGGAACGCGGCGCGGCGGCCAATGAGGTCGGCGGCGCGGCCCGCCGGGACGAGCAGCGCCGCGAACACGATCGCGTAGGCGTTCAGCACCCAGGACAACGAGGCCAGATCCGCGCCGCCGAATGACCGGCCGATCGACGGCAGCGCCACGTTCACGATGAACAGGTCCAGGTTCACCATCGCTATGCCGGCCGTGACCACGGCGAACACAGCCCCGAAGCGCGCGCTCCCCTTCGCCGCAACGGCGTGGTCGCTGGCCGCGCTGGTCTCGATCACGCCGTCGGTCACGCGTCCTCCCGGAGCCAGCATCAGTGAGTTTGAAAAGCCAACTGAAGCCTAGCCTTAGTGAGTTTGATTTCGCAACCGAGTATGCTTACCCGTATGCGCGAAGATCTGCCTGGCCGTCCGTGCTCGGTAGCGGCCGCTCTCAACGTCGTTGGCGAGAAGTGGGCACTGCTCGCGATCCGCGAGATCGCGTTCGGCAACAAGCGGTTCGACGTGATCGCCAGGAACACCGGCGCGCCGCGCGACCGGCTGGCCGCCCGGCTGCGCGCGCTCGAGGCCGCCGGGGTGATCGCCCGCACCCAGTACAGCGACCACCCGCCGCGCCACGAGTACGAGCTCACGCAGGCGGGGCGGGAACTTCGCATGGTCCTCCAAGCTCTGCGCACCTGGGGAGACAAGTGGGCAGTTGACAGTCCGCCCACGGTGTTCGGCCACTCGTGCGGGCACGACCTGGACCCGGCGTTCGTGTGCCGCCATTGCGGCGATGAGGTCACCTCGGACGACATCTCGCTCGCAGTCGTCGCCCCAGGCTGGACCCGCGAGGGGCCAGCGTAGCGCCGCTCTCGGACATGGTGGCCTGACGGGGGAACCACGGGACCGTTACGGATAATTGGTTTTGTGATCGACGA
>DATJRV010000020.1:0-1155 GCA_035504435.1 Solirubrobacteraceae bacterium | reverse complement strand
GTGCAGCGCTCCGCCACCTCCGCGGCGGTCAGCGGCCCGCTGGTGCGCAGCAGGTCGGCGACGCCTTCCGCGTCGCGGCAGCGCCGGTTCTCCGACAGGTGCTGCAGGTCGCGCTCGGTCTCCTCGACGACCGCCGCGTCGAGCAGCTCCCGCAGCCCGTCGGTGCCGAGCAGCTCCGCGAGCAGCGCCGGGTCGAGCGCCAGCGCCTGCGCGCGCCGTTCGGCGAGCGGCGCGTCGCCCTCGTACATGAACGCGCCGACGTAGCGGAAGAGCAGCGATTTTCCGAACGGGCTCGGGGTGGCTGTCTCGACCTCCACCATCCTGATCCGGCGGGCGGCCAGGTCGCTGAGCAGCTCGGTGAGGGCGGGCACGTCGAAGACGTCCTGCAGGCACTCGCGGACGGTCTCCAGCGTGATCGGGAAGCCCGGGTACTGGCTGGCGATCTCCAGCAGCTGCGCGCTGCGCTGCCGCTGCTGCCACAGCGGGGTGCGCCGGCCAGGCTGCCGCTTCGGCAGCAGCAGCGCCCGGCTGGCGCACTCCCGGAACCGGGAGGCGAACAGCGCGCTGCCGCCGACCTCGGCGGTGATGATGTCGCCGACCTCTTCCGGGTCGAGCAGCGCGATCCCGGCGGGCGGCGGCTCGTCGCTGTCCGGCACCCGGATGATGATCCCGTCGTCGGTGTGCAGCGCCTGGACGTCCATCCCGCCGTACCGCTCGCGCAGCCGCGCCGTGATGGCCAGCGCCCACGGCGCGTGCACCCGGTCGCCGTAGGGGCTGTGCAGCACGACGCGCCAGTCGCCGAGCTCGTCGCGGAACCGCTCCACGACCAGCGTCCTGTCGTCGGGCACGTGGCCGGTCGCCTGCCGCTGGTCGGCGAGGTACTTGACCATGTTCTGGGCGGCGAGCGGGTCGAGCCCCGCTTCCTGGAGCTGCGTCACGGCCTGCTCGTCGGGCAGCCTGGACAGCTCGCGGATCTTCGCGCCGATCGCCTTGCCGAGCTCGGCGGGCCTGCCGGGCGTGTCGCCGTGCCAGAACGGCAGCTTGCCCGGCTGGCCGGGGGCGGGCAGCACCAGCACGCGGTCCGGCGTGATGTCCTCGATCCGCCACGAGCTGGCGCCGAGCACGAACACGTCGCCGACCCGCGACTCGTACACC
>DATJRV010000019.1:0-13862 GCA_035504435.1 Solirubrobacteraceae bacterium | reverse complement strand
TGAGGCGTGTGTCCAGGTGCTTCGGCCCGCTCTGGTCGGCCGTGATGAACGGCAGGTTGATCTGCGTCTCCTGCGTCGTCGAGAGCTCGATCTTCGCCTTCTCGGCCGCCTCGTACAGGCGCTGGAGCGCCATCGGGTCGGCCGCCAGGTCGATGCCCTGGGAGGCCTTGAACTCCTTGACCAGCGAGTCGACGATCGCCTTGTCGAAGTTGTCGCCGCCGAGGTGGTTGTCACCGGCGGTCGCCTTGACCTCGAACACGCCGTCGCCGATCTCGAGCACGGACACGTCGAACGTGCCGCCGCCGAGGTCGAAGACGAGGATCGTCTGGTCGGACTCCTTGTCGAGCCCGTACGCGAGCGAGGCGGCGGTGGGCTCGTTGATGATGCGCTTGACGTCGAGGCCGGCGATCTTGCCGGCGTCCTTGGTGGCCTGGCGCTGGTCGTCGTTGAAGTAGGCGGGGACGGTGATGACGGCGGCGTCGACGGTCTCGCCCAAGTACGCTTCGGCGTCGGTCTTGAGCTTCTGCAGGATCATGGCGGAGATCTCCGGGGGGGAGAACTGCTCCGCTCCTCCGTCGCGCGGAGTCACCTCTACGCGCGCGTCGCCGTTGGGGCCGGCGACGACCTTGTAGGGGACGATCGACTCCTCCTCCTTGACTTCGGCCTCCTTGCGGCCCATGAAGCGCTTGATGGAGAAGATGGTGTTCTGCGGGTTGGTGACGGCCTGTCGCTTGGCGACGGTGCCGACGAGGCGCTCGCCGGAGGCGGCGAAGGCGACGACGGACGGCGTGGTACGACCCCCCTCGGCGTTCTCGATGACGGTCGGCTCGCCGCCCTCGAGCACCGCCATGCACGAGTTGGTCGTGCCGAGATCGATGCCTATGGTCTTGGCCATTGGGAGTGCTCCTTTTACTGGGATCGCCGATGGCGGCGCTGCGCGCCGGCTCGACTACTGGGAATCGCCGATGACGGCGCTGCGCGCCGGCTCGACTAGAACGCCTTATAAATCTAAGTGAGAGTATGTCAGATTTCTTGACTGGCGTCAAGTGTCGGTCCGGTGGTGGGTGCTGCCCGACCGGCCCGCCGCAGGCGCCAAGCCAAAGCTAGTACCCCCCAAACGGGTGTCTCTTGGTAACCGGCGCCGCGAGAGCGGGTATCAGGCGGCAGATGACCCGCCTGGAGCGCAACGTGAACATCACCGCCGTGGTGGTTCCGTTCCTGGGCGTGATCGCGGCGGCTGTGCTGCTGTGGAACCACTTCCTGGGCGTGCGCGACCTGGCGATCTTCGCGGTGATGTACCTGTTGACGGCGATCGGCATCACGGTCGGCTTTCACCGCCTGCTCACCCACCGCGCGTTCCAGACGCGCCCGTGGCTGCGCTACACGCTTGCGGTGCTCGGCTCGATGGCGCTGCAGGGCCCGGTGATCGACTGGGTGGCCGACCACCGCAAGCACCACACGTTCACCGACGAAGACGGCGACCCGCACAGCCCGCACGCGGGGCACGGCGCGGGCCTCGCGGGCATGGTGCGCGGCCTGTGGCACGCGCACGTGGGCTGGCTGTTCGAGACGCACGGCCAGGCGTCCTCCAAACGCTTCGCGCGCGACCTCGTGGAGGACCCGACGATGCGCCGGATCAACAAGAGCTTCCCTTTGATCGCCCTCGGCAGCCTGGCGCTTCCGTTCCTGGCGGGCTTCGCGCTGAGCGGCGGCTCGCTGGTGGACGGCGGCCTGTCGGCGCTGCTGTGGGCGGGCCTGGTGCGCATCTTCATGGTGCACCACATCACGTGGAGCATCAACTCGATCTGCCACTTCTTCGGCAGCCGGCGCTTTGACACCGACGATGAGTCCACGAACGTGTTCTGGCTCGCGCTGCCGTCGCTGGGCGAGGCGTGGCACCACAACCACCACGCGTTCCCGCAGTCGGCCTTCCACGGCCTGCGCTGGTACGAGCTCGATCCCTCCGGCTGGCTGATCCTGGGCCTCGCGCGCGTGGGCCTCGCGTGGGACGTGGTGACGGTCACGCCCGAGCGCGCACGCGCGAAGCTGGCGGGCGCCAAGGCGAGCACCGCCTCGGCGCCCAGCTGACGCTCCGGCCCGGCAACAGCGCGCGCTACCTTGACTGCATGAACCTGGTCCCTGCGGGGCCTGCTAAGCCTCGCCTGCGCGGCGTGCTGCACGAGTATGCGTTCTTCGTGTCACTGGCGTGCGGCGCGGCGTTGATCCTGGCGGCCTCCGACACGCGCGCGCGTCTGGCGGCTGCCATCTACGCAGGCGCGGTCTCAGCGCTGTTGGGCACGAGCGCGCTGTATCACCGCGTGACCTGGCGCCCGCGGGCGCGGCGCTGGATGCGCCGGTTGGACCACTCGATGATCTTCGTGCTGATCGCTGGCACGTACACGCCGGTGGCGCTGCTCGCGCTGAAGGGCGCGCTGGCGAGCACGGTCTTGATCGTGCTGTGGCTGGGGGCGCTCGGGGGGATGGTGTTCAAGCTGCTGTGGATCGACGCGCCCAAGTGGCTGTTCGCTGCCGTGTACGTGGTGCTCGGCCTCGTCACCGCCGCGGTCTTCGGCGAGCTGCCGGCGGCAATCGGCTGGCTGGGCGCGGCCGGGCTGGCGCTCGGCGGCCTGTTGTATGCGGTCGGCGCGGTCGTGTACGCGAGCGAGCGGCCCAACCCGTGGCCGAAGGTGTTCGGCTACCACGAGGTGTTCCACTCGCTGGTGCTGGCGGCGGCGGCGCTGCACTACGCAGTGATCGCCTTCGCGGTGCTGCCGCGCGCATGAGCGTCAGCTGAGGCCGGCGGCTAGACGAACTCGCCACGGCTCGGGCACATGCGCGCGAGCGCGCATTCGCGGCAGGCGGGCGCGCGCGCGTGGCAGGTGCGCCGGCCGTGGCGCAGCAGGTTCACGTGCAGCTCCAGCTCCTGGCCGGGCGGCGTGAGCGCGAGCATCTGGTCGTGGAGCTCCTCGAACGGCGCCCCCGGGCGCAGCAGGCGCAGACGCATGCCCACGCGCGAGACGTGCGTGTCGACGGGCACGTCGCGCAGGCCATACGCGAACAGCAGCACGCACGCGGCGGTCTTGCGCCCGACGCCGGGCAGCGCCACGAGGTAATCGCGGGCCTCGGCGATGGACGCACGCGGCAGCCAATCGAGCGAGGGCTCGTGCCCAGGATCGCGCGGCTCGTCGCTGATCGCGCGCAAGATCGCCTGGATGCGCACGGACTTGACCTTGGAGATGCCGCCCGGACGGATCGCCTCCTCGACCTCGGCCACCGGCGCGTCGCGCACCTGCTCCCAGCTTGCAAAGCGTTCGCGCAGGCGCAGGTAGGCGACGTCGCGGTTGCGGTCGTTGGTGGACTGCGAGAGCACGGTCAGCACGAGCTCGGCGATCGGGTGGCCGTGGGGGCGCATCAGCGGCGTGCCGTACACCTCGCGCAGCCGTTCGCGCACGCGCACCACGCGCGCGCGTGGGGGCGGCGTCCAGGCATCTCGTCGGGGTGCCATCGCGCTGCACCGTACCCGCCCCGCGCCGCTGCACCGTACCCGCACCGTGCCGCTGCACCGTATCCGCCCCCGTGCCGCGCGGATATCCTCGCGCGGTGCCCAGGGTGAGCCGTGTTCCCGCGTGGGCGATCACGGCGGCGGCGTCCATCGCGTACCTGATCGCCGCGCCCCCCAGCCCCGACCTGGCCGCGGCGAGCTACCGCAGCAGCCTGTTCTCGAGCGCTGGCTTCACGCTGTGGGACAACGCGTGGTACGGCGGTCACCACCTGCCCGCGTACTCCGTGCTCGCCCCCGCGCTGGGCGCGCTGATCGGGCCGCAGCCGCTGGCGGCGATCTCGATGATCCTCGCCACCGCGCTGTTCGCCCGCCTGATCGACGGCGCGTTCCCGGCCCGCGCCACGCGCATCGCCGCCGTGTGGTTTGCGATCGGCGCGTCCGTGGCGCTGCTCTCCAGCCGCGTGCCGTTCGACCTCGGCCTCGCGCTCGGCCTCGGCGCGCTCGTGCTGGTGCGCGGCGAACGCCTGTGGGGCGGGCTCGTCCTGAGCATCCTCGCCGCGCTCGCGAGCCCCGTGGCGGGCGCGTTCCTCGGGCTGGCCTTCCTCACGTGGACGCTCGCCGGCGCGTCGCGCAGGCGGCGTACGCGGCGCCGGCGCATACGCGCCTGGCCGGCGGCGTTGACGGTGGCGGCGCTCGCGCCGATCCTCGCGCTCACGGTCGCGTTCCCGGAAGGCGGCACGCAGCCGTTCGTCGGCTCCGCGTTCTACCCGGCGCTCGCGGGCGTGGTGGCGATCGGCGTGCTGCTGGAAGGCGAGCAGCGCCTGCTGCGCGTCGGCGCCGCGCTGTACGCGCTCGCGCTGATCGGCTCCTACGCGCTGCCCACGGCGGTGGGTGGGAACGCCGACCGCCTGGGGGCGCTGGCCGCCGGCCCGATCGCCGCGTGCGCGCTCGCGTGCGCCTCGCGCTGGCGCCGGCGCGCGCTGATCGTGCTCGCGCCGGCGCTGCTCTACTGGCAGGCAAACGCGCCCGTCGCCGACTTCGCCGCTGCCGCCGGCGACCCGTCGGTCAACGCCTCCTACTACGCGCCGCTGCTCGCCGAGCTGCACACGCTGGGCGTTGGATATGGAGGCCCGCCCACCCGACCGGCGCGCATCGAGGTGGTCGCCACGGCCGATCACTGGGAGGCGCGCTGGCTGGCGCCGCACGTGATGATCGCGCGCGGCTGGGAGCGCCAGCTGGACACCTACCGCAACGGCCTGTTCTATGAAGAGCACACGCCGCTGACGGCCGCCCGCTACCGCGCGTGGCTGGCGCAGAACGCCATCTCCTACGTCGCCCTGCCCGACGCGCCGCTCGACTACTCGGCGCAGGCCGAGGCGCGGCTCGTGCGCGGCCAGGCGCCGAACGGCGCGCACGACCGCCCGCCGCCCTATCTGCATGAAATCTGGCATGCGCGGCACTGGCGCCTGTTCGCCGTGCTCGGCGCCACGCCGCTCGCCCAGGCGCCCGCGGTGCTCACGGGCGTAGGCCACGCATCCTTCACGCTCGACGCACCGCGCGCGGGCACGTTCACGGTCCGGCTGCGCTTCACGCCCTACTGGTCGCTGGCCAGCGGGAGCGGCTGCGTGAGCAGCGCACCGGGGGGCTGGACGCAGGTGCAGGCGCGGCAGGCGGGCGAGCTGCGCGTGGTGATCGACTTCTCGCTTGCGCGCATACTCGAGCATGGCCCGCGCTGCCGCTGAGAGCATCGTCTAGGCTTTCACGCAGATGCTCGCCCGCGCTCGCTCCCTGCAGGCGCGTCTGTTGCCGCACGGGTGGCTGGATGCGCTGAGGCAGGTCTCGCTCTTCGGTGCCGCCTATCTCGCCTACAGGCTGGTGCGCGGGCTGGTGGAGGGCGACGCCAACACCGCGTTCGCGCACGCGCGCGATTTGATCACGATCGAGCGCGCGCTGCACGTGTTCGTCGAGCCCTCCATCCAGGCGTGGGCGTCGGGCAGCCATTTCGTGATGGTCGCCTCCAGCTGGGTGTACGTGAACGCGCAGACGACCGTCACCGTGGCCGCGCTGCTGTACCTGTACCTGTGCCACAACCGCCGTTTCTACTTCGTGCGCAACATGTTCATGGTCGCCATGGCGATCGCGCTCGTCGGCTACGCCGTGTTCCCGACGGCGCCGCCGCGCTTCATGCCCGAGTGGGGCTTCATCGACACCGTCGCCAACGTCACCAAAGTGCACATCAACAGCCACAGCGCGTCGCTGAACGCGCTCACCAACCTGTACGCGGCGGTGCCCTCGATGCACGTGGCGTTCTCGCTGATGATCGGCTGGACGCTCGCCCGCCTGGTGCGCTGGCGGGTGCTACGCGTCCTGTGGCTGCTGTACCCGTTCCTGATCGCGTTCGTGATCGTGGTGACCGCCAACCACTTCATCATCGACGCCGTGCTCGGCGCGCTCACCGCCGCCGCCTCCGCGTACGCGGCGACCTGGCTCGCGCGCGCGCGGCCCAACGTGTGGCGCTTCTCGACCGTCCCCAGCGCGCAGCTGGGCGCGAGCGCGTAGCCGACGAGCATGGCGCCGCCCCGCCAGCATGCCCCCAGCAGGCGCGCCCGGCGCGGCGGCTACCGCGCCTCCACGCGCCGCGTGCGCGCGCCGATCGGCGCGGGGGAACGCCGCGAGCTCGTCCGCAACCGCCTGATCGAGTCGCGCCTCACGCCCAACGCGATCTCGCTGACGGGCTTCGTGCTCAACGTGGTGGCCGCGGCGCTCGTGTGGGAGCGGCTGTTCTTCCTCGGCGGGATCGCGTTCATCGTCGGCTCCATCATGGACACGCTCGACGGGCGCTACTCGCGCATGTCCGGCAAGGGCACGCCGTTCGGCGCGTTCCTGGACTCGACCCTCGACCGCATCGAGGAGGGCATCGTGCTGACGGCCGTCGCCGGCTACTTCGCCCTGCACGGCAACCGCGTGGCGGCTGCCGCGGTGGTCGTCGCGGTGCTGGCCTCGCTGATGGTCAGCTACACGCGGGCGCGCGCCGAGGCGCTGGGGGTGGAGTGCAAGGTGGGGATCGCCACGCGGCCCGTGCGCGTCGTGATCCTGGCGATCGGCCTGCTGTTCGCCAGGGGCGCCTCGCTGGGCGACTTCGAGCTGCTGCAGCCAGCCGTGTACGTGCTCGCGGCGCTCAGCGTGGTGACCGTCGCCCAGCGCATCTGGCACGTCCGCCGCGAGCTGTCCGTGTGACCTCGCCAGCGCGGCGGAGTAGTTAGCACGAACTTCAAGGAAGGGATCAAACCCCGTGAGCACCAACACCCCCATCATCAACGGCAACGGCGCCGCGGCCGCCAACGGCGCGGCGCGCCACCAGTCCGAGAAGGTCCGCGTGGCGATCATCGGCGTGGGCAACTGCGCCTGCTCGTTCGTGCAGGGCATCCACTACTACCGCGACGCCGACCCCGCCCAGCGCGTCCCAGGGCTGATGCACGTGGACCTCGGCGGCTACCACGTGCGCGACATCGAGTTCACCGCCGCCTTCGACATCGACGCGGAGAAGGTCGGCAAGGACCTCGGCGAGGCGATCTGGTCGGGGCAGAACAACACGATCGAGTTCGCCAAGGTGCCGAAGAAGCTCGGCGTCCCCGTGCACCGCGGCATGACCCACGACGGGCTCGGCAAATACCTCAAGGAGAAGATCGTCAAGGCGCCCGGCGAGACCGCGGACATCGTGAAGATCCTGCGCGAGACGCACACCGACGTGGTCGTCTCCTACCTGCCCGTCGGCTCCGAGCAGGCGACCAAGTGGTATGTCGAGCAGGTGCTGGAGGCGGGCTGCGGCTTCGTCAACTGCATCCCCGTGTTCATCGCCCGCGAGGACTACTGGGACCGGCGCTTCAAGGAGGCGGGCCTGCCGATCGTCGGCGACGACATCAAGTCCCAGGTCGGCGCCACGATCGTGCACCGCACGCTCGCGCGGCTGTTCGCCGAGCGCGGCGTGGAGATCGAGCGCACCTCGCAGCTGAACGTCGGCGGCAACATGGACTTCTACAACATGCTCGAGCGCGAGCGCCTGGAGTCGAAGAAGATCTCCAAGACCAACGCCGTCACCTCGATCATGGACCACGAGCTGCCGCCGAGCGACATCCACGTCGGCCCGTCCGACTACGTGCCGTGGCTGACCGACCGCAAGTGGGCGCACATCCGCGTCGAGGGCCAGGCCTTCGGCGACGTGCCGCTGAACCTGGAGCTGAAGCTCGAGGTGTGGGACTCCCCCAACTCCGCCGGCATCGTGATCGACGCCGTGCGCTGCTGCAAGCTGGCGCTCAACCACGGCCTCGCCGGCCAGCTCGACGGGCCGTCCTCCTACCTGATGAAGTCGCCGCACAACCAGCGCCCCGACGAGCAGGCGCGCACCGACACCGAAGCGTTCATCGCCAAGTACGCCGGGCGGGCGGGCTCCAAGCCCACGTCCCGCTCCGCGCCCGCCGGCGCGAAACCGCGAAAGGCAGCGCAGCCCACGCGATAATGGCCGCACCGATGGCCGCGTCGTTCGCCATAGCCCACGTGACCCCCTATCCGTGGGAGGCGGAGGACAACCCGGTCAACGACCACGTGCGGCGCGTCGCCGGCGAGCTCTCGCGGCGCGGCCACCGCGTGCTGGTGCTGGCTCCCTCGCGCTCGCAGGAGCGGGTGCGCGACTCGCGCCGCGCGCTGCGCGCCGCGCGCGCGGCCGGCGCGGGGAGCGCCGCGTCGCTGCTCGAGGGCACCGGCAACGGCGACCCGCGGGTGATCGTCGTGGGCGAGGTGCTGGACCTGCTGGTGCCGGCGCTCGCCGGGCGGACCGGCAACACCAGCCGGCGCCCCGCGGCGCTGCCGATCGACGTGCGGCGCACGGTCGAGGAGCTGCTGAGCAGCGTGCCGCTCGACTTCGTGCACGTGCACGAGCCGTTCGCGCCGAGCACCTCCGCTACGGCGCTGCGCCACTCGCGCGCGCTCAACGTCGGCTCGTTTCACTCCTCCGCCGAGCGCCTGCTGTCCACGCTCGTGGCGCGGCGTTTCGTCGAGAGCTTCCTCGGGCGTCTTGACGCGCGCATCGCCAGCCTGCCGGAGACGGCCGAGCTGATGGACCACCACTTTCCCGGCGAGTACCAGCTGATCGGCGACGACGGCGGCGCAGCCGACCAGCTGGAGCACATCTACAACGCGCTCGCCGCGCGTCGTCACGCCACGGCACCCGATCCAGTGCTCGCGCGCACGCTCGCACGACGAACGCAGATAGACGTAGATCTACACATGCACACCGACCACTCCTACGACTGTGCCACGCCCGTGGAGGTGCTGCTGGCGAGTGCCCGCGCGCAGGGGCTGGGGGCGATCGCGGTGACCGACCACAACGAGATCTCGGGCGCGCTGGAGGCGCAGGCGCAGGCGGCCGCCTCCGGGGGCGGGTGGGGATCGAATCTGAAGGTGATCGTGGGCGAGGAGGTCAAGACGGCGCGCGAAGGCGAGGTGATCGGCCTGTTCCTGCGGGAGCGGATCGCGCCGGGCCTGAGCCTCGCGGCGACGGTCGCCGAGATCAAGCGCCAGGGCGGGGTGGTGTACGTGCCGCACCCGTTCGACCGCATGCACTCGGTGCCCGACTACGAGCACCTGCTGGAGATCCTCGACGACGTCGACGCGCTCGAGGTGTTCAACCCGCGCGTGGCGATCAGCGCGTTCAACGAGGAGGCCGTGCGCTTCGCCGCCAAGTACCGGGTCGCCGCGGGCGCCGGCTCGGACTCCCACGTGGCGCAAGGCCTCGGCTCGGTGCGCGTCCGCATGCGCGACTTCGACGGGCCGGGCGAGTTCTTGCAGTCGCTGCGCGACGCCGAGATCGTCACCCGCCCTTCGTCGCTGCTGTACGTGCAGGCGCTGAAGTTCCTGCAGACGCGCGCCACGCCACGCTCGGCGCGCCGCGCGAGCAAGGCGCGGCGGCTGCGGCGGCTGAGCCGCGCACAGCGGCGGGCGTACCCCGCGGGAGGGTAGCCGCGAGCGCAAGTACTGATGCACCGTCAAGGACAAGCCGACGCCCCGTCAAATCCGTCCGGGTCGATGCCCGTGACAGACGACGAGATTCGCGAGAAGTACCTCGAGCGTGCGATCCGCGAGCTCAACACGCTCACCCGCGAGCTGCAGTCCTGCCCGCACTGCCCGCGCGGCAACCTGATGCCCGTGCTCGGCTCGGGGCATCCGCAGGCGGACATCATGCTGCTCAAGTACGCCGCGCTGCCGTCGGAGATCGAGGAGGGCGTCGCCTTCTACGGGCGCGCGGGCGGCGCGCTGATGAAGTCGCTCAAGCGCCTGTCCATCGATCCGCTCGCCGTGTACGGCACGCTGTGCGTCAAGTGCCCGCTCAGCGACAGCTCGCTGGCGGACTTCGCGTGCATCTCGCGCGTGGTCGAGGAGATCGCCATCGTGCAGCCCAAGATCGTCGTCGTGATGGGCGAAGACGCGCTCGGCGCGCTCGGCGAGATGGAGGTGCCGCTGGCGCGCGAGCTGCACGGCACGCTCGGCGTCGTGCAGCAGCTCACCCCCACGATCGACGCCCTGTACGTGCCCAGCATCGACGACTCGCTCGACGAGCAGGACGCCAAGCGCGAGTTCTGGGCCGCGTTTCGCGTGCTCGGCGAGTGGTACGCGGCGCAGCCGCCGTACTGAGCGCTGCGAGAACGGCGGCGGGTGATGTCTCCCGCGCCAGCTGCCGTCTAACGATCGTTATACAGAACTCGCGGGCACACGTACCTGCCGCCCGGCGACACGGTCCCGTCACAAAGTGAGCACGATCTTCCCGAGCTTGCCGCCGGCGGCGAAGCGCTCGTAGGCGTCGCGCACCTGCTCCAGCGGGTAGGTGTCGGCGATCGGCACGTGCAGCGCGCCGCTGTCGAACAGCGGCAGCACCTCGTGTTCGAGGCGGCGCGCGACGAGCGCTTTGTCCTCGAGCGAGCGCGCGCGCAGCGTCGAGCCGTGGAGGCGCGCGCGCTTGCCCATCAGCGCGAGCAGGTTGACCTCCGCCTTGGCGCCGGCGGACACGCCGATCACGCACACCCGCCCGCCGGTGGCCAGCGCGTCGAGGTTCGCCGGCATGTTGGGCGCGCCCACGAGCTCGAGGATCACGTCAAACGGGCCGTGCTCCGCGAAGCCCTCGGGCGCGATCACCTGCGCCCCCAGCTCCGCCACAGCATCCCGCTGGCGCTCGTCGCGCACCGTCGCCGTCGCGCGCGCCCCCGTCGCGCGGCCGAGCTGGATCGCCGCGGTCCCCACGCCGCCCGCGCCGCCGTGCACCAGCAGGCGCTCTCCAGGGCGCAGCGCGGCCTGCGTGAACAGCGCGTCGTGCGCGGTCGCGAACACCTCCGGCAGCCCGCCCGCGGCGACCCACCCGAGCGCGTCGGGCACGGGCATCAGCTGGCGCTCGTGCACCAGGCACAGCTCCGCCTGCGCGCCGCCGCCGACGATCGCCATCACGCGCGCGCCCACCGCAAAGCGTTCCACGCCCGCACCGAGCGCGGCGACCTCGCCCGCCAGCTCCATCCCCGGGATGTCCTGCGGCGATCCCGGCGGCGCGGGATACAGGCCGCGCCGCTGCATCATGTCCGCGCCGTTCAAGCCCGCGGCCCGCACGCGGACGAGCACTTCGCCGGCGCCCGCCAGCGGGTCGGGGTGCTCCTCGACGACGACCTGCTTGTCGCGGATGGTGGCTGCCCGCACCAGCGCACCCTAGCGTTCGAGGAGCGCGACGCACTCGATGTGGTGTGTCTGGGGGAACATGTCCACCGGGCGCACACGGCGCAGCCTCCAGCCGGCCGCCGCCAGTTCCGCGGCGTTGGGGGCGAGCGTGGTGGGGTTGCAGGACACGTAGACGATGCGCCGCGGCGAGGCGTCGATGATGCGGTGCACGACCTTCTTGGACAGGCCCGCGCGGGGAGGATCGACGACCACCACGTCCGGGCGCCCGGCACGCTCGATCAGCTCCGGCAGCGCCAGGCGCGCGTCACCGGCGAAGAAGCGCGCGTTGGTCACGCCGTTGCGGCCGGCTCCCGCGATCGCGTCGGCGACCGCCTGCTCCACCAGCTCGATGCCCCACAGCTCCCCCGCGCGCGGGGCGAGCGTCAGCGCGATCGTGCCGATCCCGCAGTACAGGTCGTACACCCGCTCCCAGCCCTCCAGCGCCGCGTACTCGCCGGCGACCCCATACAGCAGCTCCGCCATCTCCGTGTTCGTCTGGAAGAACGCCTCGGAGGAGATCAGCAGGTCCAACCCGCCAAGGCGCTCCGGCAGCTCCGCCTCGCCCCACACGAGCTCGGTCTCGCCGCCCGCCGTCGTCTCCGCGAGGCTGCGCGAGCGCGTCCACAGCACGCCGCTCAGGCGCTCGCCGAGCTCAGCGCTCAGCGCGGCAGCGAGCGTGCCGGCGTCGAGCTCGCCGTCGGTGGTCACGATCCGCACCTGCAGCTTGCCCGTGCGCCGCCCCTCGCG
Organism: Solirubrobacteraceae bacterium; assembly: GCA_035504435.1. Lineage (GTDB taxonomy): Bacteria > Actinomycetota > Thermoleophilia > Solirubrobacterales > Solirubrobacteraceae > Palsa-744. Next base: position 1,861 of record DATJRV010000019.1, on the reverse strand, counting down.
CACCACCAGGTTGCGCAGGCGCGCGCGCCCGTCGGCGGCCGGCGCGGTGCGCTGGTCGCGCTGCCGGCGTGCCCCGTGCGTCGCGCTCGGCTCGCGCGACGCGCCCGGCTCGGGGTCCCAGCCGCGGTCCCACGCGCTGAGGCCCTGTGCGCGACACCAGCGCAGCGCCGCCTCCCGCGCCAGGTTGCCCTGCTCGGAGGCGAGCAGGCAGTCGGTCATCGGCTCGACCCGCCGGGCGCCGGCGGAGGCGTGAAAGCCACACACGAGCTCGCCGCCGTACACTGGATCGCCAGTCGATCCGCCGCCGAACGAGTACTCGAGCTTGTTGCGGTAGCGCCAGCGCTGGAGCGCCGGCACGATCTCCTCCAGCTCATAGCCCTCCAGGTGGCCGATGCGCGCCAGCGCTTCGTCCACCTGCGCCCGCTTGATCTCCAGCTGGCACTCGTAGGGGATCACCTGCCACGGCACGCCAGGGTGCGACGCGGTGGGCGCGAGCCGTTCGGGGCTGGGGTCGAGCACCTCCAACGTGCGCGCGTGCGCGTAGCTGCGCTTGCGCTTGTGCACGACCGCGCGCACCAGGTCGCCGGGGATGGCGCCGGCGACGAACACCACGTAGCCGCCGCCGCGCTCCGCGCGCCCACCGGGCGCGGGGCCGCGCGCCGCGGGCCCACCGGGCGCGGGGCCGTGCTCCCCGGAACCACCGGGCGGGCTGTCGCCGAGGCGCGCGACGCCCTCGCCGCCGTAGGCCAGCGAGTCGATCCGCAGCTCGAGCACGTCTCCCCGCTGCGGGCGCGCGGGAGCGTCGACGCCGCTCATGTCCGCGGGCCGGGCGCGAGCAGCAGCTCGAGCAGCGCCTTCTGCGCGTGGCGGCGGTTCTCCGCCTGCTCCCAGATGCGCTCGCGCGGGCCGTACAGGACCTCCGGGGTGATCTCCTCGCCGGGGTGCGCGGGCAGATCGTGCATCGCAAACGCGCCCGGCGCGGCGGCGTCGAGCAGCGCATCGTCGACGCGGTAGTCCGCCAGCGCGCTGCGGCGCTGCGCGGCCGTGGCCTCGTCGCCCATGCTCACCCACACGTCCGTGTACACGGCGCGCGCGTCGCGCACCGCCTCGCGCGGGTCGGTGTGCAAGCTCACCGTGCCCGTCGCGCCTGCCGGCAGCGCGAGGTCGTCCTCCAAGGCGTAGCCCTCGGGGGACGCGAGCGCCACGTGCATGCCGGACAGCGCGCCGAGCAGCGCGAGCGAGCGCGCCACATTGTTGCCGTCGCCCACATACGCGACGCGCAGGCCCGCCAGCGACCCGTACGCCTCGCGCAGCGTGAGCAGGTCGGCGAGCGCCTGGCAGGGGTGGTGGCGGGCGCTCAGCATGTTCACGATCGGCACCGAGCTGTACGCCGCGAGCTCCTGCAGGATCGCGTCCGCCCCGGTGCGCAGGCCGACCGCTGCGACGTGCCGGGAGAGCACCAGCGCGGTGTCGCGCGGCGCCTCACCGCGGGAGAGCTGCAGCTCGTCCGCGCGCAACACCACCGCGTGACCACCGAGCTCGTGGATGCCGACCTCGAAGGACACGCGCGTGCGCGTGGAGGGCTTCTCGAAGATCAGCGCCACGCAGCGGCCGGCCAGCGCGCGCGAGCCGAGGGGGGCGCGCTTGAGCTCGAGCGCGCGGTCGAGCAACGCGCTCAACTCGGCTGCCGACAGCTCCGTTCCCGTCAGAAAATGCTCTGGCATTGGTAGTCAGGGGCGCGGTGCCGTGAGGGCCCGTTTCCCCGTTCCCCTTTCAATCCGTGCGTGCGGTTTTCCCGCACACGGCTTACCGATGATCTTCCTGGTGGTCACGACGCTGACACCGGGTAGCGGACGGTGCC
>DATJRV010000018.1:0-1432 GCA_035504435.1 Solirubrobacteraceae bacterium | reverse complement strand
TCGTCGTGGCAACCAAACGATGGAGCGCCCTTATGTCAAAGCACAACGACTTGAGCAGATGCCTCGTCGCGCTCGAGCAAGACGCGACATTGATCGCCGTGGTCGAGATGGGCCAGGCGAGCTGGCTCGTCGCCGGCATCGCGCCAGGACTCGATCGTTATCCCTTGAAGAAGCTCGGCGCGGACCGCGACGCTCTTCTGCAGCTTCTGCATCGCTGGCGCAGTGAAGCGGCGAAGGCCGGCCATACGATCGACCGGATCGCCGTCGCCTACGAGGCGGGTCGCGACGGCTTCTGGCTGGCGCGCTGGCTGCGCTCCCAGTCGATCGAAGCCTACGTGATCCACCCGTCGAGCGTCCCGGTCTCCCGCGAGCACCGACGGGCCAAAACAGATCGGCTCGACACTGAGCTCCTCAAGCGCGCCTTTCTCGGCTGGCTGCGCGGCGAACCGAAGCACTGCAGCATGGCGGCGGTTCCCACGCTCGAGGACGAGGACGCGAGACGCCCTGGCCGCGAGCGTCAGACCCTGGTCGAGGAGCGAACGCGCATCCTCAACCGCCTGAAGGCCAATCTCGCCCGCCTCGGCATTCGCGGCTTCCGGCCCAATCTGGCCCGGGCGCCAAGCCAGCTCGAGGCTCTGCGCACGCCGGAGGGCGTCGCCATACCGACCAACACATTGGCCGAGATGCGACGTGACCTGGACCGCCTGCGTTTCGTCAAGCGGCAGATCAAGGAGATCGAGAAGACCCGCGCCGATCGTCTGGCGAAGGCGCCGGACGAGCGACGTCACGTGGCGGCGCGTGCGCTGACTCGAGTGGTCGGCGTCGGGGTCGAGACTGCGGACATGCTCGTCCAGGAGGTGTTCTCGCGAGAGATCCGCGACCGCAGGGCTCTGGCGCGCTATGCCGGTCTCACTGGCGCTCCAGACGAGAGCGGCCAAAGACGACGCGAGCGCGGCCTCGCCAAAGCAGGCAACGCTCGCGTGCGCCGCGGTATGATCGAACTCGCCTGGGGTCATCTGGTGCACCAGAAGGGCAGCCCGCTGAGCGCGTGGTATCGGAGGCGAACTGCGGACGCGCGACGCGGAATGCGCAAGACGATGATCGTCGCGCTGGCGCGCAAGCTCCTCATCGTGCTGTGGCGGCTCGCCACGACCGGCGAAGCGCCGGAAGGTCTGCTACTTCGCCCAGCGGCGTAAGAACAACGGGGTTGCTGCAGTTCGAGCGTCACGACGCTCGAACTGCAGACGACGGACCGAGGCGGCGGCAACCCGACGTTGGACTATGGCCTTCGCGCCGCGGTTTAGAATGGGCCCGCCCCTCGGAGCCTCGCCGCCGATGCGCATGACTGCATCATGGTGCGACCCTCGTGGTCAGCCGAATACAAGTTCGTGACGCGCAACGCGCGCCCGATGGCGAGCTCCCCTCGGTAACG
>DATJRV010000017.1:0-13294 GCA_035504435.1 Solirubrobacteraceae bacterium | reverse complement strand
CGTCCGGCACACTCAGCGCAACGTCAAGCGCTGGCGTGACGGGGACATGCGCAAGCGCTGGACCGCCGCCGGGATGCTCCAAGCCGAGCAGCAGTTCCGGCGGATCATCGGCTACCGCGACCTCGCCCAGCTCGTGACCGCAATCGAACGTCACACCCTCGCCGCTTCACCGCAAGCCCCGAGCGACAGGAGACTCGCGAGCCCATTACCGTCTGACCGTCAAACCGTGAGGATCGCCGCCGAAGTTCCACGACGATCCGGACATCCTCGCAGGAGCGCCCCCAAGTCTCAATCGCGGCGAGGAAGTTGTAGAAGGTGCGCCGACTCTCTGTAGTCAGTGTTTGGCTGCTATGTTGCAGTTCGGCTTGAAGGATTTGGCGCGCAAACTCCTCGCCAGCCTTGATTTCTAGCGTGCGTTTCTCGCGTCGCTCGACCGCAGCGGATGCCAGCGATGAGGGCAACTCCGCCGCCTCTGCGCTGGCTTGGTGGCCCTCTGATCCAGCGATGATCTCTTTGAGGCAGTCGAGCTTCTTGGCGAGAACGCCCTGACTCCAGCGATCGTGGTGACGTACTCAGCTGATTGGCGGGGAGGGCCATACGACGCCGTCGGCGGCAGGGTTACCGTCGCCCGCCACAAGACCGTCGGTCTGCGCCCGCATCCACGAGACGCGGACGAGCAGCGCTATGTCGAGTGGCAGGCGCAGATCGGCTTCATCGAGGGTGGGCATAGCGACGGTCTTGTGCTGCTTGGCAACGTCGGCTTCCTGGACCGCTTCACCGTCACGATGAGCCGCTTCGCCCAAGCGCTCGCCGTGGAGGAGCGCACCACCTTTGACGAGCGCTGCGAGCAAGCCAGGCGAGTAGTTCACGCATCGCCATCGTCAGCGCGATCATGCGCCGCCAGGCGCGCTCTGGCAGCGCCGCGCTCGACGCCGAGCGCCGCCAGCAGCTCGACCGCGGGGTCCGGCGCCGGCAGCTCGAGGATCCCCGCGAGCACATGCTGCGGGCCTGGATGCGAGTGCCCGCGGCGCATCGGCCTGGAGGACTCGCTGAGCACTTTCTTCGCGCAAGGCGTGAGCCGCAGGTGTTTGCGCAGCACCATCCTGATCGTCGGCCGCGCAGGCACAGCGCTTCGATCGAGTGCCGGCAGCTGCGGCACGGCGGGCGGCGGGTCCATGCCGATCGCGACCAGCGCTTCGTTGTCCATCGCCTCGAGCGCCGCGCGCGCATGCTCTGCATCTGTGCCCAGTGCCTCGGCGACCAACGGCTCGTTCAGCAGCGCCACCAATACGAGCTCCGTGCCGATCCTGCGATCGCCACGGCGTCGCGCTTCTTCACGCGCGAGGACATAGGTCGACCACGGGTGGTACTCGCCGCCGGTCCGGCGCGAACCCTTGCCGGCCGCGCCCGCGCCTGCGGCCTCGCGCCGTTTCGATGCTCCGCTCATCTGCGTCTCAGAGCTCCTTTCCGTGCTTGGTGTGCACTGACTGGCGCGTCACGCCGAGCGCGTCGCCGATCTGCTGCCACGACCAGCCCTGGCGCCGCGCCACAGCAACCTGGTTGGCCTCCACGCGCTCTGCCAAGCGGCGCAGCGCAAGGGCGGCACGCAAGCCCACTGCTGGGTTCTCGGAGGTGGCCGCCGCGGCCAGGTCGTCTACGTTCATGGCGTCAGTTTAGATTGACGTAGCCGGTTTGTCAATATAGACTGACGGCTGCTCGGTCGGTGCAGACGTTCGACGAAATCTCGGCGGGTGTGTTTTGCGGCAACCACGATGGCCGCCTCGGTGGGGAAGATCGCGCTGCCGAAGGTCGCCCCGTGCAGCTAGACTCCGCTCGGCCGAATTGATCTGGCAGCTCTAACCAGGCGGGGGGCCGGCTGATGGGGCTTGCGAGCGCTGGTCAAGTCACCCCACATCTTGCCGCCGGTATCGAACCCACAACAACAGAGTCCAGAACAGGACGCAAAGCTGTCAAAGCGCCAGCGCTGGCTGCTCGCAGGCGCAAGCCTGCTGTTGGGCGTTGTGGTGGCGCTGCTGCTGGGACTTGGAGACACGGCTGGGCAAAGCAAGACCACGACAGAACCGGTGAGCACGACGGTCACCACGGTGATCGAACCGACGACCACCGAAGCGGTCACGAGCACCGCGCCCGCGTCACAACCGGCTTTAGGCAAGTCGGCCGCGAGCATGCAGCCATCGGCGAGCGTGAAAACCACCACCAAGCGCACCTCGACCGAAGTGCGGACGAAGCCGACTGCAACGCGGGTCACAACCACACCAGGTCACGGCGTGCTCGCAAGCGACTCGCTGATCCTGTTGTTGGTGGGCTTGGCGCTTGCCCTGCTGTTCGGCGCGGCGTCCGGCCAGCGCTTGAAACTCGGCATCGGTGGGACACAGGTTGAAGTCGCCCCGGAAACTCGTCACAAAGTGATCGTGGAAACTGAAGCCCTGCTCCCGAACGCTGGCCCGGAGCTCATCAAGCTGGTCGCCCACGGCGCTGTGGGCAAACTGGTGGAGGACTACTGGGGCGCGCCCGCGCGTCCTCCCGACAAAGAGATCAAAGCCGCCGTTGAGGAAACCCTCAGCACCGTCGGCGAGGTGGCACCCGCCGAGGTGGCGTCCGCCGAAGCGGCGCCTCCCGAAGCGGCGCCCCCGGCACCTGACGAGGGCTGAGGGGCCCGGCTGGCTGCCGTCAGCGCGACGGCCCGCCCGCCAGAGCGGCAAAGTCCTCGCCGGCCCCGGCGAGCACCCCAACCGCATCCTCAAGCGCCTGCGGTATGTGGTGTCTCCCCCAGCACGAAGCGCTCCATCGCCTTCGCGAACCCCTCCTGCTCGTTGGAGGCGGTTACGCGCCTTGCGGCGCGCTGCACCTCCGGGCTCGCGTTGCCCATCGCGATGCTGAGGCCGGAGCGGGCGAACATGAGGATGTCGTTGGGCATGTCCCCGATCGTCGCGAACTGGTTACAGGGAATGCCGAGGTGCGCGGACAGATAGCTGACCACCTCGCCCTTGTTTGCCCGCGGGTGGGTGATGTCCAGGTAGTAGGGCTGGGATTGCGCGGCGGACACGTGGTCGCCGAACTTCTCGCGCGCCTGCTCCGTGGTCGCAGCCACCAGGTCGTGGTCGTCTGAGACGCCCACGGCCTTGGCGATCTCCTTCACGCCGTCAAAGCCTTTCACCACCGTCGGCGCGAACCTCACCGTGCTCGACTCGCGATCCACGTGGGGAGCCGTGGGATCACGCACGAGCCAGTCGGCGCCGCTGTACAGCCACACGTCGAGCCCGGCGCTCGACAGCAGCTCGATCACCGGGCCGACGACCGCTGCGGGGATCGTCTTCTGCTCCAGGACAGACATGTCCGGGCGCACGATCAGCCCACCGTTGAAGGCCGCGATCGGCGTGCGCAGAGCAAGCGGCTCGATCAGCATCGACATGCCGCGGGGGGGACGGCCGCTGGTCACGGCGAACGCGATGCCCCGCTCGCCCAGGCGAGCGACGGCCGCGATCGCACGCTCGCTGAGCAGCTTCTCCTGCGTCACCAGCGTGCCGTCCACGTCGGCGAGCACAGCGTTGATCGGTGTCGCGCTCATCGGCTGGAGGATTGTAGGCGTGGGGGCTGACCCCTCGCAGGCTCCACGCATCGAGGCCCAACTGCCCGCCGTCGCCTACGGCACTGTGATCTTGAAGCTCCCCACGGGGATCCTGGTGGTGTCTTCTTCGGCTCGTATGAATGGTCCGGTGGCGTAGTCGAGGATCACGCTGCCGCTCGTGACACCGGGGGTCAGGCGGGGGCCGAGGGGGTTTTGGTCGAGCGTCTTGGTGAGGGTCTGCCCGGCGGCGATGTTCGGGCTCTGCGGGATCAGGCCGTCGTAGCCGGCGCTTGCGCCTTCGTCGATCGGCCCACTCGCGTATGCCTGTGGCGCCGTCCCCGGTTCATGCCACTCCAGTTGATATTGACCGCGCAGGCTCGCGATCGCCACCCGCGAGGTGAAGCGCACGCGGATCGCCAGCCGGCCTTTTGCGTCACGGATGGGCGTCGCGTGAATCGGCGTCGCCAGCTGTGCCTGCGTCGGCACGCCGACCGGGACCCACCCGTATGGCTCTGGCAGCGACGGCGCGCAGGCCCGCGCGCCGTAGGCCCACCGTTCGGCGGTCACCAGATGGCAAGTGGCGCCGCTTCGATAGTGAATCGCGGTGATCGGGCTGTAGACGGGAACCTCGCCCGACGCATAGAGCCCCGCGCGTTCGCGACTCCCGGCCGCGCCCGAGTAGCGGTGGGTGCTTCCCGTCGTGACAATCAGATAGGCGCCGTCTGCTCCTACGGTCGCGACCGTGTGGCGCCTGCCGCCCAGCGCATAGGTGAGGCTCGTGGCGTCGGGGCCGAGCATCCCGTAGTAGAGGTTGCGCTCGTCGGCGAGCGGGCAGGTGCTGAGCTTCGCGTGGTGGGACGGTGCGTAGGTGCCGGGAGGTTCGCAGTGCACTCCCGGCGCCGCGCTCGCGGCCTGGCTCTTGATCGTGACGCTGTCGAAGACCCGGCCGTGGCCGTCCACCAGCGAGCAGTTCAACCGTTCGACGTTCGTGCTCAGCGGGAGTGCGTGCGCACGGCCGTCGTTGCCGAACGCGCCGTCCTGGCCCAGCGCGACGAGGCGGCCGTCGAGCAGACGACCGACCTGCAGGCAGCCGACGCCCCGCGTCGTGCGCAGCACCCGCATTCCCCACGGCAGCCCGCCGTGCGGGTCCGGAGTAGCAAGTGGCAGCAGGCGCACGGTCCCCGGCGCGACCCGGCCGAGCCCCGCGCGCGGGTTGGCGAACACCGGCACGGACGTGGCGGGCGCGCCAAAGGAGATGAGCCCGCTGGCGAGCGCCACCGCGGCCCCGGCGAGCACGAGCGCCAGCAGCATCACCGGCACCGCCCGCCAGCGTGACACGCGCTGGCCCGGCCAGCGCCGGCGCGCCCTGGCGTGCGCCTCGCCCGGCTCGCCCACCCGACCGGGTGCCCCCCTCTCGTGTTGAGCTCGCGCGGCATCGACGAGCGCGCGACGCAGCTCAGGCATGGCCAGATCGCTCATTGGGTCTCCTTTAGTCGCGCCCTGAGCGCCCTCAGGCCGCGGCTGACGCGTTGACGGACAACACTCTGCGAGCACGACAGGCTCGCGGCCAGCTCGGGGTAGTCGAGCTCACGCAGCACCCGCCCGTTGACAGCAAGCCGCTGCTCGCGCGGCAGCGCTTCGAGCAGCTGCAGCGCGTCGCTCGAGGCGCGGCTCGCCACCTCCTCGACCCGCTCGAGCGCCTCGTCGGTGAGCATCTGCGGCGCCACCTGCATACGCCTGCGCGCCCGATCCTCCACCCGGCCGCGCTCCCACGTGTCGGCGAGCTCGTGGCGGGCGATCCCGAACAGCCACCCGCGCGCGCTGCCGGACTCCGCGCGGAACGCGCCGGCCGATTCGAGCGCGGCGGCGAACACCTCCGCCGTGAGGTCCGCGGCGATGTCCGCCCGGCGGGTCGCACGCCAGAAGAACCCGAGGATCTGCGCCTCAAACCGTTCGTAGAAGACCCCGAACGCCTCCGGATCGCTCGCGGTGAGCGCCAGCAGTTCGCCGTCGTCGGCCTGGGCGTAGTCGGGGCGCCTCATCACGAGGGATTCTGGTGCCGCGAGATTCTGTGACAAGCGCCGAGCGCTCCACGGAGCGGAGCGGATCGCGCGGATCGGCCTGATCTGCGCCGGCGCTAGGCTTCGCCTCGCGATGGTGCGCGCGCGGCTCTTGATGCTGGCGTTGCTGGGGCTCAGCCCGTTGGCTGCGAAGGCCATGGCGAGCGGCCCACAAGCGGCCATCGCTCGCGCAGCGGTGGCTCCGTTTCAGGACGCGCTGCGCCATGACGCCGCGTCCTTGTGTGCCGACCTCGTGCCTGCGGTGGCCGCCGAACTCGTACAGGGGGCTGCGCCCGCTGCTGGCTGCGCCGCCGCAGCGAGCCGCGAGTTCGCCTTGACCGCCCCCAACGAACCGCCGGCGGACGCCGGCTTGTCCTTGGAACCGACCGTTCAGGACCTCCAAGTGGTTGGTCAGCGCGCGACATTGAAGCTGAGCTTCACGTTCCTCACGGTCGCCAGGAAGCGTGGGATGACCACCGCCGCCATCCACCACGCGGGTCCGATCAAGCTCGACCTGGAAGAAGTGGGCGGCGTGTGGCTGGTGTCCTCGCGGGCGCATCTCGGGACCGCGCTCGGCTGCTATCTGCCGAAGCCTCGCCGGTGTGCTCGCGGCGCGCGTGTGCTGATCTTCTTCGTCGGTGAAGCCGAGCCGGCGCAGCCTGGCCTCGGGCTGCCGAGCCCGGTCGTCCCCGCGGGCCAGCGGCGCAGGAAGCGCGCAGTCGAAGCTGGAAGGCTTGACGTCGCACGGTCGGGCTGTCTGGCGTGCCATCGGATCGGCGAGAGCGGCAACCGGGGGCCGGGGCCGAACCTCACGCACATCGGCTCCAAGCTCTCGGAACACGAGATCGCCCGCGCGCTCGTGAACCCGCGAGCCCCGATGCCATCGTTCAAAGATCTCCCCGCCCAGAAGTTCCGCGACATCGTGCGGTTCCTCGCTGCATTGCGGTAGGCCCAGCCGGTGCTCCACCGGCTCTGATCACAGGTGCTGCACGGAGCCACGCTCCGCTCGGGTTTTCCCTACGCGGACTCTCGGGAGAGCCGTGTAGGCCAGGACGCGCCGCGAAGCCATCCTTGACGCCATCACAGGTCGGCACGATAGGAGCTTGACGATGCAGAACATCACACTACGAATTGGCGCACTCCTTGGGGTGTGCGCAGTCTGCGCGATGGCAACTGGTGTGGCGGACGCGATGCCACCCAGTACGCTGTCTCTGCAGGCGCAGAGCACCGAACTCGCCGCGGGCGCACTCGTGAACGTGGAAGTGCACTTCGGCAACTGTGCGCAGGCAGCGAGCGCTGTGCTCGAGAGCGACGGCGACCCCCAGGACGCCCTGGCGATCGACAAGGCCAAGCGGGCTCGCTGCGGCGAAGGCGAAGTCTCGAAGCTGTCGGGGCGCGTCAGCGAAGTCGAGCTGTCGAACACCCTGCACGAGGTCCTCGCGGGGTCGCTGAAGGCAACCGTGAACGGGTGCGCCTACCGGTACACGAGCTTCGAAGGACGTGTCACAGAGAATCCGGGGCTCGCAGTCGAAGGCAGCGGAACCGGCACCCTCACGAAGGCCCCGCGCGGTGCCTCGTGCGAACCTACACACCAGCTGGCTTTCCGCACGCTGCTGACGAGCGCGGCCACCCCGATCTTCGCGGCTGTTCACGTCAGCGGAGAATGGAACATCGAAGCCCCTTAGGGAACACGCTGAACTGCGGCGCGCGCCTGCTGCGTGCGCCGTAGGGGCCAGTGGTGCGGCGCCGCCGCAGGAAGGAGCGCCATCACGCTACAGGGCGCCCACGATGACGTGCCGGCACGGCTCGCGCCGAGCGCCGTTGATATGTCCAACGCCTCTGCGCATCACGCGCCTGGCGGTTATAGTCCGCTCCCGATGATGCGGAGCCAAACCAGGCGCAGCGTGCTGGCACTCCTGGCGCTGACGACGATCCTGGCGCTCGCCGGCCTGACGGGCAAGGCTGTGGGGTACTCGGCCGGCTGCGGGGAAATCCCGATCGTCTACGGGATTCCGCCCTGGGGCTTTCACACCGGGCCGCCGGCCGGCGCCAGTGGCGGCTACGCCCGCGGCCACGGCGAAATCAACCTGGAAGCGAGCACCGTCTCTGGGGTCATCTGCCAGGAACTGCACTTCCGCGACCAGCCGACCCGCGCGATCACGATGACCGTGGAGCGCCACCTCGTCTATCACTCACACTACGCGGTGATGTGGGGCTACCCAGGGAACATCATGAAGATCATCGTCCGCGTGCAGGCCAGCGACGATCCCGGATGTGAAGTCGGGACCGTCGGGCATGCGACGCTGTTCGCGAGCTACAACGGCGTCCGCAGCGACAGCGTCCAGTTCTTCTTCCCCGCAGCCTGCAAGGACCAGGACCACCTCTACCACGGGCCCGAAGTCAACAACCAGGTTCCACCGCTGTAGCCGGTCGGAGGGGCGATGGCGGGGCGCCGCAGCCGTGTGCGCGGCGCCCCGCCCGCCTATTCGGCGATGCCTTTCAGGAACGGCACCATGTGCTTGAAGAATTCGTTGATTTCCGGCGTTGCGCCCGCCGGGTCGTTGTGGGCGTATGCGTTCTTCTCTTCGATCAACGTCAGGTTCGACGGGGAGATGCCCGACTGCGCCGCCAGGTCTTCGGCCTCGTTGAGCGTCGTTTCGCCGCCGCCGAGCAGCTTGTCGAGTTCTGAGTCGATCGCCAGGATGTGCAGCGACTTGGGCAGGTCTTCGCCCATCGTCGAATGCAGGCCGAGCACCGTCTGCGCCGGGTTGGGCAGCCCGTTGCCGACGGCGCCGGTGTCGAGCGTGAGGCGCGCCGGGAAGTACCACTCGCTGCCGCTCGCTTCGCGTAGGCCCGTGCCGGCGAGCATTTCCGCGTAGCGTTTCACCGGCGTCAACGCGCCTTCGCCGTTCCACCCGTGCAGGCCGTCGCTTTCGGCTACTTCTTCGACTCCCTTGCCGCCGTGGATCTGTGCGGCGATCAACGATTCGGGCGAGGTGCCGACGTTGACCGAGTAGCCGTAGCCGGCTTCGTTGGTCACCGGCGCGATCGGCGACTTGAGGTCCGCCGGCAGGAAGGGGAAGCCTTCGAGCTGCGACGGTGCTTTCGGTTCCACCGTCGTGAGCGCGGTCGCCGTCGCCGAGAACAGACCCAGGTCCGGCGCCGGGATGCCCCCGAACGCCAGCCACGGGGTTTCGTTTGGCTGCTCCAGCTGCGCCAGCGATGCTTCGGCCTGTTCCTGGGAGATCGCCAGCGGGCTGCTGCCGCCATCGTCGTACACCAGCCCGGACAGGCCTTCCGCTCCAGGATGCCCGCCGAAGTCCCAGGTCGCGTAGGCGGTGACCACCGATCCGCCGAGCGAATGTCCACCCAGCACGACCTTGCCGCCGTGCGCTTTCGCCTTTTCGATCACCACTTTCAGGTCTTCGACCGTGCGGTTCATGCCCCACTGCTTGGCAAAGCCAACCAGCGATTCGGGCACCGGTTCGTAGTGGTTGGTGAACTTCGCCTCCAGTTCCGCGAACACTTCTTCGCCGATCTTCTGGCCCTCCGCAGCAAGTTCTGCGGCGTGTTCGCTGGCGTATTTCGCGCCCAGTTCCTCGCCGATCACGATGCCTTCGGCCTCCAGCTCAGGCGCGTCTTCTTTGGCGTATTTCAGCGCGTCTTCGACCTCGCGTCGCACCAGTTCGCTGGCGTGTTCGGCGGAGTATTTGGCCGCCAGTTCCGCGACCCGTTCTTCGAACGCGGGCGCCACGCCGCCGGTTTCTTCGAACGCCTGCGCGCTCACCTGTTCGACCACGAACGCTTCCACCTCCGCCCGCGCAAAGGCGGTCACTTTCGCTTCGACCGCCTTTTCCGCCTCCGGCGTCACGATCGCGCGCACTTTCGCTTCCACACGTTCCTGGGCCACTTTCGTGGCTTTCGCCTGATCCTGTCCCAGGTAGCCGAGGTAGTAGTTGAAGAACTGCTGCGGTGGTGTTTCGTCTTCTTTGGTGTTGGGGTTTTCCTGCTCGCTGGACAGTTCGCCGAACTTGTACTGCGTGAGCTCGGCCTGGTCCTCGAGGAAGTTCTCGCGCCGTTCCACAGCCCACACCTGCCAGCCGGGCGTCGCTTCGACGAGCGCCTTGGCGAACGGCACGAAGTACGCGGCCGCAGCCGAGGTGCCCGGCTCGAGCACGAGCACGTTACGCGGGTCCGTGCCCTGCGGCCGGATCTTGATGATCGCGATTTTGTCGAGCGTGACCTTGCCCAACTGGGGAGTGGTGATCGTTTCCGCCTTGCGTTCGCTGCGGCTCTCGTGCACCTTCAGCACCTGGCGCGTGACCGTCGCCGGACGCGCGCTTTTGGCGCTCGCCGCCGGCGCGAGCGCCAGCAGCGACGCCAGCGCCGACAGCAATGCACACACGGCCAGCGCCGGCCGGCCCAGTCCGCTCGCGCTGCCGCGCACCCCCACGCTTGCAAGCGCTCCTGTCTCCCCAAGCATCCCTCTCTCCTTTGCCTCCACGGTGATGGCCGAGCGAAAACACCGCCGGCACCAGTTGCCATCCCCGACAGTACGCCTGCGCGCGCGCCGAGGCAATGACGTTCTGCCGAAGTTGACCGGCGTGCTTTGTGCATATGCACAAGACGCGGCCAGCTTCGCGCTCACTCCGCCGCTGCGCCGCGAGCGGGCATCGCCGCGTCCTGTACCGGGCTCAGCTCGTGCGCGAGCGCGACGTATGCGCACGCGAGGTCGCGCGGGCTACCAAGGTCGAGGCCGGCGATCTCTTCGATCCGGCGGATGCGATAAGCGAGCGTGTTGCGGTGCACGTGCAGCGCGGCGCTGGTGGCCGTGCGATCGAGGCGGCAGGCGACGAGCGCCCGCAACGTGTGCGCCAGCTCGCCGTGGTCGTCGTGCGCGAGCGGCGCCAGCACGCGCTCGCTCAGACGCGCGATCAAGCGCGGCGAGCGCTCCAGCAGGATCTCCAGCAGGTGGTCCTCGGTGCTCAGCCTGCCGAGCAGCCCGACGCGGCGCGCGTGCTCGACGAGCAGCGCGACCTCCTCGCGGGCGCCCGCGAGCTCTGCGCGCGGCGTGGGCTCGCCGATCGCCAGCACCACGCTCGGCCCCTCGCCGAGGTCGTGCAGCCCGAGCGCCCGCCACGCCAAGCCGACCACGCTGTCGCTCTGCGTCACCGCCAGTCGCCAGCCCGCGCGCCGCATGCGCGCGGCCAGCGCCGCGTAGGCGCGTGGCGGCCGTCCGGGGATCACAACGGCGAACGGACGGTAGCTGCCCTCGACCGGCACGCCCAGCCGCTCGGCGAGCTCGCTGTCGGCGCCGTCGAGCGGCGCGGCTACGCACAGGCGCTCGAGCAGCGTGCGTGTCAGGCGCTCCTCCTCTGAGACGAGCAGCTCGCGCTCCGCCATGTAGGTCTCGGTGACCACCGTCGAGACGAGGTCCACGTAGCGCGCCAGTGGCGCGGCGAGCTCCAGCAGCACCTCCGTCTCGTCCTCGTGCGCATAGCGGCGCAGCAGCTGCCATCCGAGCTGGTGGGCCACGCCGAACGCTCTGAGCAGGTCCTCCAGGCGAAAGCCCTCCGCCGCGCGGGCGCGCGTCCATTCGCGCAAGGGGGCGAACTCGCTGGCCGGCGGCAGCGCTCCTGTGGCGACGAACCGCGACCAGCGCCGCAGCGTGCGCTGCAACCCGCGCACCACGTCGGCGCGCGCGTCCTGCGAGAGCGGGTCGACCGTGAGCGAGGGCGACGCGAACGCCGCCGCGAGCTCCTGAGCGGCCTGTGCTTGCGGGATGCGGGCGACGATCGCGCCGGCCTGGGCCCACGTGTCGTGCGCGCTGGACATGCCCACGTCGAAGTGTATGCAGCGGGTCGCGCCCTCCCAGCGCGGCAGCGCGCGAACACGAACAAGCATGCGCGCGCGGACGACGCGTGGCATGCTGTGCAACGAAAGGAGGCGTGATGGCGACCTGTACGCATCTTGACCACGTCCACGTGAATGAGCTCCCGGCCGCAGTCGACGGCTGCGAGGACTGCCTCGCCAGCGGCAGCAAGTGGCTGCATCTGCGGATCTGCTTGGAGTGCGGGAAAGTCGGCTGCTGCGATGACTCCCCCGAACGGCACGCGCGCGCACACGCGCAGCACAGCGGCCATCCGATCATCCGCTCGATCGAGCCGCACGAGGACTGGTCGTGGTGTTTCATCGACGATCTCGCGCTGCTCATCCCCGACGTCCACGGCGAACCGCGGATACCGCCTTCGCCGTTGCTCAGCTGAGCGCGCCGCCGCAGCCTCGCCGGCAGCGCCAGCGTCGCCTGCAGGGCCTGCGCATACGTCCAAAGCCCAGCTCGCGCAAGCTGGCCAGCTGGCCCTTCCCGCCTGCTGCCATGCATGGCAGCCTCAGGCTGCCATGAGCGGCGATCCAGAGATCATCGGCGGTCCCACCCCGATCGTCTCGCTGCGACCGGGCGACACCTATCGCTGGAAGGTGCAGCACGGCACGGCCGAAAAGCACGTGTACGTACAGATCGCGGACGCGCTGAGGGCGGAGAACACCGAGGAGCCACTGCGGTCGGGGATCGCGACCAAGGGCGAGTCGGTGCTCGTCAGGCTGCTCGCGCGCGGCAACGTGCCGGTGCGCATCAAGATCACCTCGGCCGGCATCACCGAGGTCGGCGTGGACCGCCGCGCGCGCCCGTGCCTGCTGTGAGCTGAAAGCCTGCACGCCGCAGGCGCTTCAGCCGCACACGCACGCCATCGCGGCTAGACCGTCGGCGCACGCTCAAGTTTCCACGCGCCCTGACGATAGGGGGTTAGGCCGACAAGAAGTCGGTTCGGGACCTATCAACAAACGTCATCAAGGAGATGAACGCATGTCCCTGACGATCAACACAAACCTCGAGGCCATGAACGCCTCGCGGAACCTGAACAACACCGAGAGCAGCCTCTCGCAGACGATGCAGCGTCTGTCCTCGGGTCTGCGCGTGAACACCGCCGCCGACGACGTCGCCGGCTACGCGATCAGCCAGAGCCTGCAGGCTCAGGTCAACGGCCTCAACCAGGCCGGTCAGAACATTCAGGACGCCGTCGCGCTCGCACAGACCGCGCAGGGTGCCCTGAACGACATCAACACGATGCTCCAGCGCATCCGCGAGCTGGGCGTCGAGTACCTCAACGGCACGACTTCCGAAGAAGACAAGGAAGCGATCTCCTCCGAGGCCGAACAGCTCGTGGAAGAGATCAAGCGTGTCGGTGAAACCACGCAGTTCAACGGCGTGGACCTGCTGAAGGGCGAAGAAGAAATCACCTTCCAGGTCGGTGCCGACGACAAAGAAACGATCGGCGTAAAAACGATCGAACTGTACAAAGAAATCGAAGACATCAAAGGTGTGCTGGAAGCCGAAAAAGAACCGCTGAAAGAAATCGACGAAGCGATCAACAAGGTGTCGAAGCTCGCCGGTGAATTCGGTTCGGTGCAGGACCGCATCCAGTTCACGCAGAGCAACCTGGAAGTTTACAGCCAGAACCTGACTTCGGCTGTGAGCGCGATCACCGACGTGAACATGGCCACGGAAATGACCGAATTCACCAAGCTGCAGGTTCTGCAGCAGGCCGGTGTGTCGATTCTCGCCCAGGCCAACCAGCTGCCCGACGCG
>DATJRV010000016.1:0-81228 GCA_035504435.1 Solirubrobacteraceae bacterium | reverse complement strand
CGATCGCGGCTCGTTCGCGCTCACGTAACCCCCAGCTTCATGAGCACGGCCAGCACGCGTCGATGCTCGGTCGGCTCGCTCGCGAGATCGAGCTTGGAGAAGATGCTCGTGACGTGCTTCTCGACCGCGGCGACGGTCACCACCAGCGTCTCGGCAATGCCTTGGTTGGACTTCCCCTGCGCCATCAGCTCGAGCACCTCACGCTCGCGGGGCGTCAGATCGTCGACCGGGCTGCTCGCGCGGCGGCGGCCAACCATGCGGGCGACAACCTCCGGGTCCAGCGCGGAGCCACCGGAGGCGACGCGCCGCACCGCGTCGCTGAACGCGGAGATGTCGCTGACACGGTCCTTCAGCAGGTAGCCCACGCCGGCTGCGCTGTCACCGACCAGCTCCAGCGCGTAGCGCTCCTCCAGATGCTGTGAGAGCACCACCACGCGGAGATCGCGGTCCTGCTTGAGCAGCTCCAGCGCGGCTCGCAGCCCGTCGTCGGTTCGATCCGGCGGCATCTGCACGTCGGCGATCACGACGTCGGGGTGGTGGGCGCGCGCCTTGCGAAGCAGGTCGGGGGCGTCGGCGGCCTGTGCCACCACCTCGAACCCCTCGTTCTCCAAAAGCCGCGCAAGGCCTTCGCGCAGCAGCGCTTCGTCCTCGCCGATCACGACCCGCAGCCGCTCCCCCGCGTCCATCATGCCCACCCTCCCTCCCCGTCCTGCTCGCCGAACAGCACGCGTAGGTCGCTCGCGGGGAGTACGTCCTTGGCCACAAAACCCAACGCCCCGCACGCCCGCAGATCCTCGCTCGAGACCTCTGCGTCGGCTGAGGTGAGCAGCACGCGCGGCGAGCGCGGCAGAGCTGCGAGCTCGCGTGCGACGTCGAGCCCGCTGCGGTCCGGCAGGTTGACGTCGAGCAGCACCGCGGCCGGCGCGAGCGCGCGCGCGGCCCTCACCGCCTCTGCCCCGTCGGCGGCCTCGGCGACGACCCGAAAGCCCCGCATACTCAAAAGCCGCGTGGCCTGCTGGCGGAAGTCCGCTTCGTCATCGACGATCAGAACCGAGTTGGACACAGGCCAATGATGCCCGCCGCCGGGGGGTACGAGGGTAAGGCTAACCCTACAACGGTCCCGATTCGGCTGCGCGCGCTCCGCCGTTCGGGGGTCTACCCGATGATTGGACGGGGGTGCGCCCGCTGGATGGCACGGCGAGCGCTGGTGAACATCGCACCACCGCGGATGAACACAGCACAAACCCTGAGAACAACTTCGGAGGTAGACATGAGACCACGCAATCTTATCCTCACACTCGCAAGCAGCCTCGCCGTCGTCGCGGCCGTCGCCGGCACGCAGGCCCAGGCTGCGACGCCCGGCCCGTTCCTCAACCTGATGGCAGCCGGGCAGCAGCTTTCCGTGAAGGCGCCCGTGCAGGCAGTACTCGTCGCCGACGAATGCTCGCTGTTCGCAACGGGAGCGATCAAGAAGGACAACGGCCCCAAAGACCTGCTCGCGCTGAGCACCTCGCTGTCCGAGTGTACGCTCGAACACCTCCTCGGCGGAGACCTCAAGTCCATCGAAATCTCCGACCCGCCGTTGCAAGCCAGCCTCAAGTTCGCACACCACCTCGTCGAGGTCATACCCGGCCCGTGCACCTATTCCTTCGGAAACCTCACCGGCAAGATCGTGAAGGAGAGCCCGCTGACGATCGAAGCCGAAGCCGTCGGCAAGCTCATGCGCAAGCAAAGCAGCATCTTCTGCGCGGGCGCCTATGTGGGGCACTTCACCAGCTACGTCAACACGCTCAGCGAAGAACCCGTCGACCTGCAGATCGTCCTGGCGAAAATCGAATAGCCGATCGAAGCCTGACACGACGCGACCCAAGGACGAGCGCGGCGTACGTACACCCGCCCTGCGGTGTGCGTGCGTCGCGTGCGTGCGCCAAGTCTCCCTGTCCGGCGAGGCGACTCTCCTCGCCGGTGTTCGCCAATCACATTCCCAGAGTGATCGGGCAAACCCCCGGACGGGTCTAGTGCTGGCGCTACCGGCGATCTCGGTCTCTCCACATCGCCGCGGGCGCTCGCGGTCGAGAGACTCGCGGTGTATGTAGAACCCATCTCGCAAAGGAGCAGCCATGCACCCTTACACCGTTCACGCCGATCCATCCCACGCCGGGGAGTCGATGCGCGGCTTTCGTCGCCTGACTGCGCGCTGGTCTGTGGTCATCGCGGCCACAGCGCTTTCGCTGTACGGCTTCGGCACGGCCGTGGCGAGCGCCGCGGCGGCGCCGCCTGACGGCCGCGCCAACTACCGGTTCACGACCCTCGACAACGAACGCGAACCTACCTTCAACCAGCTGCTTGGGATCAACGACTCCGGCCTGATCGCCGGTTACTTCGGCTCCGGCGAAGGGGAACACCCGAACAAGGGCTATCTGCTCTCCTCGCCGTACGGGCAGGGCAACTACGTGAACGAGAACTTTCCGCACTCGGTGCAGACACAGGTGACCGCTCTCAACAACAACGGCATCAACGTCGGCTTCTACGCTGACAAGAAGGGCGACGACTTCGGCTTCGCCGACGTGGCGCACCACGGCTTCCAGACCGTCGTGTTCCCGGCCAAGCACGCCAAGCCCGCGGTCGACCAGCTGCTCGGCGTCAACGACGACGGTGTCGCCGTCGGCTTCTACACCGACGCCAGCGGGGTCAACCGTGGCTACTCGTACGACATTCTGACACGCAGGTTCCACGAAATCCTGGTCAGCGAAGAGACCAACGTCACGGCGTCTGCGATCAACGCTGAGGGCGACGTCGTCGGCTTCGCGACGAACTCGAGCAATGCCGTCGAAGGGTTCCTGAAGCTGACGAACGGCCATCTCGTCAAGCTGAACTTCCCCGGCGCGACGGCGACCCAGCCGCTCGGTGTCAACGCCGGGGACGAGGTCGTCGGCAGCTACACGGACACCGCGGGCATGCACGGCTTCGTTTGGACCCCCGGCTTCGGCTTCCAGACCGTGGACGACCCCGACGGCGCCAACGCCACCACCATCAACGGCGTCAACGACCACGGCGAACTGGTGGGGTTCTACACAGACCAAGCCGGCAACACAGACGGACTGCTCGCAACCCCCCAAGAAGGCTGATCAGCCACCGCCGGTTCCGATTCCCTGCAGACCCCACGAGGGCCGCCGAGACTCAGGACTGCGAGCCGCTGGTGTGACGGGGCCATGCGTCGGTAGAAACACCCTGGTCTCGGCGGCTATCCACTGATGTAGTTCGGTGAGGTGCCTGAGAGGCTGCTCCCATGATCACGACCGAGCCTGAGCAGCCGACGTGCGACCCCGAGGGCGACCGACCGCGTCCACGAGCGCGCGAGGAGGCAAACGATGGCTACGCAGGTGACACGGCCGACCGAGTCCGGTACGACAACGGCGATGTTGATCGAGCTCGCGGGAGTTGAGAAGGTCTATCGCACCGGCAAGCTGGAGCATTCGGCGCTGCGGGGCGTGGATCTGTCGATCGCGGCCGGGGAGATGGTCGCGATCGTCGGGCCGTCAGGCAGCGGCAAGTCGACGATCATCAACATGATCACGGGGATCGATCGCCCGACCGCCGGCAGCGTGGCGGTGGGCGGCGAGCGCATCGATCAACTCAGCGAGGAGCAGCTAGCCTCGTGGCGCGGCGAGAACGTGGGGATCGTGTTCCAGTTCTTTCAGCTGCTGCCCACGCTGACCGCGCTCGAGAACGCGGTGCTGCCGCTCGACTTCTCGGCTTTTCTGCAAATCGACACTTGGTCAGGCGCCAGAGGCCAGCTCGTCGATGTGCTCTGCTGGTATGCCCTCATGCTGGCATGCGCGCAGGAGACGGCTGTCGGCGGTCAGGAGCGGTACGTCGATCGCTTCGGCAGCAGTTGCATACGCTGCGTCGTAGGCGCTCATGCGATCACGTAGTGCCCAGATGCGCGGAAGCCGTGGTGCTGTCGCGTCCAGCACGATGTCGAGCTCGCCCAGCCAGCGAACGGCTGCGGCGCCGTCCGTAGCCGGCACGGCGCGCTGGCGGACGAGCCTTCGTAGAGCGCTCGTGGCCTCGATGAGGCCGTGGGCGGCTGAGACGAAGGTGATCCGTGTCTGCGGGTCGGCGTAACGCTCGAGGAGCGCATCGGCTCCATCGCGGTGGCGTCCGTCGATCACGAGCTCGACCAGCACCGAGGCATCGATGACGATCAGAGCAGCCTCAGGTGTCTCGGCCAGGCCGCTCCTCTCGAATGAGCTTGGCGACGTCAGCCTTCACCGACGGGCGGCTCCTCTGGATCTGCGCGACCAGCTCCGAGCGTTTGACTTGGTCGAGTCCAAGGCCGCGCTGGAGCGCCTCGATGGCGCGCCTGTTCTTCGACACGCCGTTCGCCCGGGCGTCTGCTGTGAGGGCGGCGTCTAGATCGGGCGGGACGTTTCGCAGGTAGAGCGTGGACATGGCATCATGCTAGCATTTAGATAGCGTTTTGCTTGCAATGCCAAGGTCAGCGCGCGAATCGAGATCGGAACCGAGACGATCAACGTCGTGGCCGAGGAGGCAACCGGCGAGGAGCGCGAGCGCCTGTTCAAGACGGCAACCATGCACTACCCGCAGCTCGCCGAAGCCGCACGCAAGACCGACCGCGTGATCCCCATGATCGTCCTCACATCAACGAGCGAATCGAGGCAGCGATGAGCGACGCACCGAACGAGCCCAACTCCACAGCCGCCAATGCGACCAGCCCGCTGGAGCGTCCCGACATGGTCGCCCGGGACACCTTTCAAGCCGAGCTCGATGCCCTCCGGGCGCGGGAGAAGGCGCACACGCGCGAGGGCGACGCGATCGCCGCGGCCCGCCGCCGCCTCCCGATGGTCGAGATGGACCCCAGCCTCCCGCTGACCGGTCCGAACGGCCCGCTGACGTTGCTGGACGCCTTCGAAGGCCGCCGGCAGCTCATCGCCTACTACTTCATGTGGTGGAACGGCCACCCGGCTGCCGAGCAGTGCGAGGGCTGCACGCACTACACGACACAGGTCGGCGAGCTCTCCTACCTGCACCGCCGCGACGTCACCTACGCCACGTTCTGCCAGGGGCCATACGAGGAGAGCATCCGCTACCGGGACTTCATGGGGTGGGAGATGCCCTGGTATTCCGCCGAACCCTCCCTCGACGCCCTGCTGACCGGCCGCCGCGTCGGCAAAATGCACGTCGTGTGCTATCTGCGCGACGGGAACAGGGTCTTCGAGACCTACTGGACCACCCTCCGCGGCGTCGAGGCGATGGACTACAGCTACGGACTGCTCGACCTGACCGTCTACGGCCGCCAAGAGACCTGGGAGGACTCGCCCGCCGGCTGGCCACAGGCCCCAGTCATGTCCCATCTACGCACCAACGGACGCCCCACCGCCCAATGGTCGCGCCTGGAGGCCGGACGCTCCGACGACCTTGGCGGCACCAGGCCCTGATCGGACCCGCCGGAACGAGCACGACTGTTTCGACCGGCTGACAGTCGGACAAGGGCAGCTCGCTCGCCATGCGCGCAAGCGCGCCGACGTGGGGCCCGCCGCCAAGAGTAGGTCAAAGCGGCCTGCCTCGGGCTCGTCCAATCGCCGCGGCGCCGGGACCTCCAACGAAGGGCACGCCGCCCGGTCGCCGCCAACTCCGCTCGTTTTCCGCGCTGAGCGGGTACGTGGACGAGAGGGGCACGGCGCCCGCCTGGATGTGAAGGCAGGTCCAGGACCGATTCGGGGCGGCAGCTGGGAGACTGGCTGGTGTGGATCGGATCCGTGTGCTGCTGTCAGAGGGGTCGAGCTTGACCTCTCGGGAGGTGGTGACGTGTTTGGGGCCGGTCGGCTACCACCTGGAGGCGCTCGACCCCGACCCGCTTTGTATTGCGCGGTTCAGCCGCTGGATGCGCAGGATCCATCGCTGCCCGCGCTCTGGCGCGGATCCGCTCGGCTACTTGGAGGCCGTCAAGCGAGTGGTCGCCGAGCGCCGGATCGACGTGGTGCTGCCGACGCATGAGCAGGCCTGGCTGTTCGCCGCCGCCCAGCCTGAGCTATCGGATGTGCCGGTTGCTGTCGCGGATGCGACGTCGTTTGACCGCGTCCAGAGCAAGGTCGAGTTCGCCCGGCTGCTCGACGAAATCGAGCTCGCTCAGCCGCGGTGGCGACTCGTCCGCGGGAACAGCGATCTCGACGGCCTGTCGTTCCCTTACTGGCTCAAGAGCGCTTTCAGCACAGCCGGCCGTGGCGTGCGGCTAGTGGCCGACGAGCGCTCACGTGCGGACGCTGAGCGCGAGCTGCTCGAGCAGGCCAGCGGGGCGTTGATGGCGCAGGAGCCAGCCGTCGGGCAGTACGGCCAGGTTCAAGGCCTGTTTGATCACGGGCGTCTCGTGGCCGCTCACACGAGCGTGCAAACCGGGATCGGGATAGGCCCGAGCGCCGCCGCCCGTGTGAGCGTTGATCATCCGAGGCCGCGTCGCGATATCGCCACGCTCGGCGAAGCGCTCACGTGGCACGGAGGGCTGACGCTCGACTACTTCCACGAGCAGGGCGACCCGAGCTACATCGAGTGCAATCCGCGAACGGTCGAGCCAGGCAACGCGACCGCGAGCGGGGTCAACATTCCGGACCTTCAGGTCCGTCTCACGATCGGCGAGCGGTTCACATCCCCTCCGCCGACAGGTCGCGTGGGTGTTCGAACCCACGGCACGATCGCGCTCCTCCTCGGCGCGGCCGCATACGACGGCACTCGGCGAGCCGTCACTGCGCAACTTGCGCGGGCGCTCGCACACCGCGGCTGCTACCACGCCAGCGCCGAGCAGCTCACTCCCGTCCTTCGGGACCCGCCGAGCGCAGCAGCGCTCGCGTTCGTCACCGCTCACGCACTCGCGTCACCCCGTCAAGCGACCGCAATAGCCCGCAAAGCAATCGACCGCTACTCGATCACCCGGGAGACGATCGACCGCGTCGCCGCGGCGACCGGAGCGTCAGCAACCCGATGACGGGTACAGCTCAGCCATGCCTGTCCGAGCACGAAGTCAGGTTTCCCCTGGCGAGTCGCACGAGTCTCGCAAATCGCTGTGCCAGGAGCGCCGAACGATGTCGCCGGTCTCGCCGCGGGTCATGGCGCGGATGCGCCTACGGCTAGGATGGGCCCGCCGCCGATGACGTCTCGTCTGCACCAGCTGCGCTCGAGCGCGACCGCGCGTCGATTGCGCACGACCGCCTGCGTCGCGGTGGCGCTTGCGCTGAGCGCCTCAGCCGTCGCGCAGGCGACCGCGAGGGCAGGCGCCGACGCCCCACGCGATGCGCCACTTTACGGCGTCACGATCGACAAGCTCACACACCTGCGGGAAACCCTCAACTCGCTTGCCGCGCTGCCAGAGCGCCCGACGACGCGCGTGTACTTCAATGCCCACGAGCCCGCCTCCTACTACGCACAGGCGCTACCCGAGATCGACGGCGTGAGCGCCGTGCTGGGCGAGCTGCTGGACTCCTCCGAAGAGAAGTCCATCTCCACCGAAGCCTTCCAAGCGCGGGTGCAGTCCTACCTGCAGACGCTCGGCTCGGAGGTGAACATCTGGGAGGTCGGCAACGAGGTCAACGGTAACTGGACGGGGCCTTACCCGGTGGTCGCCGCCAAGCTCAGCGAGGCCTACGAGGACGTTGCGGCTGCCGGCGGCGAGAGTGCGCTGACGCTGTATGCGAACAACTTCGGGCCGGAAAACTGCGGCGACGGCAGCGCCGAGCTGACGCCGGTGCAGTTTGCCCAGCAGTACATCCCCGCCGAAGTCGCCGATGGCCTCGACTACGTGCTGCTCTCCTACTACCCCACCGAGTGCGGCGGACGTGAGCCCTCCTCCGAAGAAGTGACCAGCTACATGCGCCAGCTGCACGCGCTGTTTCCAAACGCCGCGCTCGGCTTCGGTGAGGTTGGCCTGCCGCGCCGCGCGCGCGGCGCCAAGGTCGCCACGGCTGAGCAGATCATGCACTGGGCGTACGCGCTGGAAGTAAGCCTGCCTTGCTACATCGGCGGCTATTTCTGGTGGTATGGCGTGGAGGACGCCCTGCGCGCGACTGCTCCACTCGCCGGCGCGCTGCGTGAAGCGTTCACCAGCGAGTCAGAAGCGCTGGGGCCATAGCCGTGCAACCGCCGAGCGGCGTCCGCTGTGGCCCGCGCTTCAGCAACTATGAAGAGCTCTACCAGCGTGCGCTGCGCGCCACGCGCGGGCTGTTGGCGCTGGGCGTCGGATCGGGCGATCGCGTCGCGCTGCTGCTGCGCAACTCGCTCGAGTTCATCGAGACGTCGATTGCGACCGTGCCGCTCGCCGCGGAACGGGTGCCGATCAACTGGCACTGGCGCAGCGAGGAGGTGGCGCACGTGCTCGCCGACAGCGCTGCCAAGGTGCTGGTCGTGCACGCCGATTTGTGGCCGGCGATCCGCGCGAGCGTGCCCGCGGAGGTCGCGGTGATCGTCGTCCCAACAGACGACGCGGGGGCGCACGGTGCCCAGCCCACCGACCCCGCGCGGGCGGACGGGTCCTCCGCGCGGGTGCTCTGGTGGCCGGACTGGCTCGTGTGCCACGAGCCGTGGGCGCAGGCGCCTGAGACCGCGCCCACGAGCATCATCTACACCTCGGGGACCACCGGGCGCCCCAAGGGCGTCGTGCGCGCGGCGGCCACTGACGCCCAGCGCGCGGCGCTGCGCGAGCTGTTCTGCGAGGTCTTCCAGCTCGCGCCTGGCGAGCGCACGGTGATCCCCGCGCCGATGTATCACTCGGCGCCGAACGCGTATGTGAACGCGGCGGTCATGCAAGGCATGCACATCACGCTCATGCCCGCCTTCGACGCCGAGGAGTTCCTGCGCATCGTCGCCGAGGACCGCATCAGCGTGGTGCAGATGGTGCCCACGATGTTCGTCCGCCTGCTCGCGCTGCCCGAGCGGGTGCGTGCGCGCTACGACCTCTCCTCGCTGCGTTGGGTCGTGCACGCCGCCGCGCCCTGCCCGCCGGAGGTCAAGCGCGCGATGATCGACTGGCTGGGGCCGATCGTCGCCGAGTACTACGGCAGCACGGAGGCGGGGCTGATCACGTTCGCCACCAGCGAGGACTGGCTCGCGCGCCCCGGCACCGTCGGGCGCGCGCTGCCGCACGCCACCGTCAAGATCTTCGACGCCGAAGGCGGCGAGCTGCCAGCCGGCGCGTCGGGCGAGGTGCACATGCGGCTGGACGTGATCTCGGACTTCACCTACGAGGGCGACGCAGCCAAGCGCCGCGCGATCGAACGCGACGGGCTGATCTGCTGTGGCGACATCGGTTATCTCGACGCCGACGGCTACCTGTTTCTCAACGATCGGGCGAGCGACATGGTGATCAGCGGCGGCGTCAACATCTACCCGGCGGAGATCGAGGCGTGCCTGCTGACGCTGCCCGGCGTGCGTGACTGCGCGGTGTTCGGCATCCCCGACGATCACTTTGGTGAGGCGCTCGCCGCGCACGTGCAGCTGCACGACGGCGCCCGGCTGAGCGCCGAGGACATCAAAGCGCACGTCCACAGCCGCCTTGCCGGCTACAAGACGCCGCGCGTGGTCGAGCTGGTCGACGCGCTGCCGCGCGAGGACTCCGGCAAGATCTTCAAGCGCCGCCTGCGTGCGCCGTACTGGGCCGGGCGCGAGCGTTCGATCTAGGCGCGTTCAGCCGACGACCAGCGGCCTTTGCGCCGCGCCCTGCTCCTCGATTGCAGCTGCGCTCATGCGTGCGATCAGCGGTAGCCCGAGCAGCGCCACGCCGGCCATCGACAGGAAGGCCGCGAGCGGATGGTGGACGAGGACCTGCACCAGCAGCGCCACGACGAGGCCGCCGAGGTTGCCGGCCATCCACACGATCGCGCCCGCGGTGCCTGCGGCCGCGCCCGCGAGTTGCTCGGCTGCGGTGAGGATCACCGGTAGCGCCGGCAGCAGCACGACGCCGATCGCCACCAGCGCCAGTGCCCGCGTCGACAGCCACGGCGTCGCGCCAAGCGTCACGCAACCGGCGCAGCCGATCAGCACCGCCGTACGCATGAAGCTACGTTCGGCGCGCCTGCGGGCGATCAGCGGCGGCAGCGCCGCGCAGCCGACGATCCCCGCGACCACCATCCCCACCAGCAGCACGCCGGCCGTCGTTTCCGAGACGTGCGACGGCGCCAGCAGCGTCTGCAGCCACGTGGCCAGCGCGACGAAGATCCCGAAGCCGAGGAACACCAGCCCGCACTGGATGCGCATCGGCTCCAGGCGCCACAGCGCGCGTGCGGCACTGCCCTCGATCGCCGCGTGCTCGCTGCTCGCGTGCGCGCCCGCGCGGCGCAGCGCGAACGCCAGCGCCGCCGCCGCCGCCACGCCCATCGCAGCCTCCAGCACGAGCAGCCGCTCGAGCTGGCCGTGCGCCCCGAGCGTCGGGCCGAGCAGCAGCGCCAGCAGCATCCCCACGAAGTTGCCCGCCGAGCCGAGCGAGATGCCGTCCGCACGCTGCGCCACCGGCAGGTACTCGCCCGCGAGCTTGCTGACCGCGCTGAGCACCACCGGCTGAGCGATCGCCACCAGCGCCTGGCCGGCCATCGCCCACGCGAACGTGTCACCGCCCAGGCGCACGAGGCCGCCGATCGCCACCAGCGCGCCGCCCGCCGCGAGCGCGGGGCGAAACCAGCGGTCGAGCAGGACGCCGGCGGGGATCGCGAGCACCACGTACAGCAGTGGGAAGATCTCCGCCAGCCAGCCGATCGTGCCCACCGAGACGCCGTAGTGCCGCGCCGACTCCGTGGTGATCGCCGCGTAGGTCAGCCACAGCACCTGCGTGGCCGCGCACACGAGCGCGTAGGCGACGATCACGCCCCAGCCGCCGGTCCTCTTCGTGTGCTCGTCTCGCGGAGTGATGCCCGCTCCTTCGGCCGCCCTGGTGGGGCGCGAAGCCTAATGCACGACGGCGAGGCTCACACCGAGCGCAGCGCCTCCGTCGGCGACAGGCGCGCGGCGCGGATCGCCGGCAGCAGCCCGGCGATCGCGCCGATCAGGATCGCCGCGCCGAACCCGCCCGCCCACGCGAGCGTGGGGATCACGACCGTCCAGTGCTTGGTGGCCGCGTACACGGCCGTCGCGGCGATGCCCGCCGCGACGCCCACCGCGCCGCCGGCGAGCGACAGCAGGATCGCTTCGGAGAGGAACTGGATGCGGATCTGGCCTTTGGTCGCGCCCAGCGCGCGGCGCAGCCCGATCTCCGAGCGGCGTTCGAGCACCGAGATCACCATGATGTTCGCCACGCCCACCGCGCCCACCAGCAGCGCGACCGCGCCGAGGCCGAGGAACAGGCCGTTGAGCGCGCTCTGCGTTTTCGCCCGCGCCTCGAGCGTCGCCGACGGGAGGCTGACGTCGACTTCGTTGGGCGCTTCGGGGTCCGCGGTGTTGGCGAGCACCGACTGCACCGCGGCCACCTGGCTGGTCTGGGCGCGGACGTAGATCGTGTTGGGGTGCCCGTTGAAGTCGAGGTACCGTTTCGCCGCCTGGAAGCCGACGAGCACGTCGTCTTCCAGTTCCGGGGTCAGCGTCGAGCCGCTGAGGATGCCGACCGGGTAGAACCACTGGTTGGCGAGCCAGATCCGCTCCCCTGCGTAGATGTGGTCGATGCCCAGGCGCTGGGCGGCGGCCGGGCCGAGCACGGCGACCGGCTCGGTCGCGGTGGCGGCGTTCAAGTAGCTGCCCTGCGTGATCGTGATGTCCGTCGCTTGCAGCAGGTTGAGGCTGGCCGCCGCGATGCTCAGCGCGTTGGTGTCGACGCTCGGGACCAGCGGCGAGCGGTACACCGCGCCGCTCACCTTGCCCGTCTCGGCGACGTGTTCGACCGGGTAGATGCGGGAGATCATCGACGGCGCCGCCAGCGGCAGCTCGGCGGTGTTGCCGGTGAAGCCCTGGCCGTTGGTGACGACCAGGAGGTTCGTGCCGAGCCGTTCGATTTCTTCCAGCAGCCCGGCCTGCGAGGAGGATGACAGCCCGAGCACCGCGACGATCGCCGCCACCCCGATCGCGATCCCCAGCGCCGACAGCGCGGCCCGCGCGCGCCTGGTGCGCAGCCCCACGCTCGCCACCCGCGCGAGGTCGCCGGGGCGCAGCCTGGCGGGGACCAGCCTGGCGGCGGCGGGTTCCCCGTCCGGGCGCGGTGCGGCGGTCTCGGCGGTCGCGCTCACGGCCGCTGGCTCACGGGGCCTCGTTGACGAGCGCGAACGCCGCCGCTCGCGCGTGCCCGGCGCGCGCCTTGACGACGTAGCCTCCCGGCTGGGCGTTGGCGGTGAGCGTGGGCGCCACCGCGATCCCGCACGCGTTGGTCCGCACGCTCGCCACGCGCGTCTGGCGCGCGCGTCCGCCGTGCTGGCGCGAGCGCGATGCGAGGCGTACGGTGAAGCGTCCGCTGGGGCCCGCGGCGGGGGCGGCGAACGACACGAGCGTGTTGGGGACGCGGTTGCCCTGGGCGTCGGTGGCCGTGACCGCGAGGCTGACCGGGAAGCGGGCGCCCACGCGGGCGGACTGCGTGGCACCGACCCCCGGCGTGAGCTTGGCGGGCGCCCCGGCGAGGTTGGTGAGCGTGAAGAGGGCCGGGGGAACGCTGCTGGAGGACGTGCTGGCGTGTTCGCCGCCGCCGGAGCTCCCCAGCGAGGCGCTCGCGGTGAACGCTCCCGCCTCGCCGTTGGCGCTCAGGGCCGGCGAGGTCGCGACGCCGTCGGCGTTGCTCGTCGCGCTCGCCGCGCTCGCGCCGCCGGCGAAGCTCGCGCCGGCGCTGGAGCCCGTGCCGCTCGCGCCGGAGCTCGTGCCGCACGCGCTCGTGGCGGTGGATGCGGTAAGCGTGAAGGTGACGCTCGCGCCCGCCACAGGATTGCCGTCGCCGTCGAGCACCTGCACCGCGAGCGCCTGCCGGTAGGCGCCGGTGACCGTGGCCGTCTGCCTCAGCGATGAGACCGCGACCAGCCGCGCCGGCGTGCCGGCGGCCGTGTTGGTCAGCGCGAACGTCACCGTTCCGTACGCGGAGGAGGCGGTGACCGTGTAGCTGCCCGCGATCGCGTTGGCGGTGAACGTCGGGGCCATGACGTCGCCGCTGCTGTCGGCGCCGACGGTGACCGTGTTCGTGGCGCTGGCCGAGAACACGCCGCTCGCGCCGCTGGCGGGCGCGGTGAACGTCACCGCCACGCCGGCGGCGCCGCTCGTCACCGCGCAGCCGTCGCTGTTCGTGAGGGCTACCTGCAGCCCCGACGCGTAGGCGCTGTTGAGGGTCGCGCTCTGGGGCGTGCCGGCCACGAGCGTCATCGCGTTCGGCGTGGTGGCGGCCGGGCAGTTCGAGCTGGAGCCGCCGCCGGGTTCGCCGCTGGCCGCGGACGCCCCTCCGGGCAGCGTGCTCGCGGCTGCGCCGAGCGCCCCGGCCGCCGCCAGCATCGCCAGCGCCCGCGGTCGTCCCCTGACCCAGCTCATCGCCCCGCCCCCTCGAGGGCCGGCGCCGCGGCGCTGTCGGCCACGATCCGCCCGTCGAGCATCTGCACCTGGCGCGGCAGGCGCGCGGCGAGCGCGGTGTCGTGGGTGATCACCAGGATCGTCGCGCCCTGCGCGTGCAGTTCCTCCAGCAGCTCCACGATCGCCGCCCCGGAGGCGCTGTCGAGGTTGCCGGTGGGCTCGTCGGCGAGCACGATCGCCGGGGCTCCCACCAGCGCTCTGGCGATCGCCACCCGCTGGCGCTCGCCGCCGGAGAGCTTGCTCGGACGAAAGCTCGCGCGCTCGGCGAGGCCGACGCGGGCGAGCGTCTGCGCCGCGCGCTCGCGGCGCTCCGCCACCGCCATGCCCGAGTACAGCAGCCCGTCGGCGACGTTCTCGAGCGCGGTGGAGTGCTCGGCGAGGAAGAACTGCTGGAAGACGAAGCCGATGCTGCTCGCGCGCAGCGCGGCGAGCTCGCGGTCCGACAGGCTCGCCACGTCCACGCCGGTGATCGACACCACCCCCTCGCTGGGGCGCTCGAGCGTGCCGATCACGTGCAGCAGCGTCGACTTGCCCGAGCCGGAGGGCCCGGCGATCGCCGCCAGCTCGCCCTCCCACACCTCGAGGCTCACCTCGCGCAGGGCGTACACGGGCGGCTCGCTGCCGTAGCGCTTGCTCACCTCGCGCAGCTCGAGTACCGGAGTGCCCACCGCGTCGCTCATGTGCTCGGCACCACCACGCTCTGGCCAACCGCCAGTTCCGGGCCGCTGACCTGCACGTCGCCCGCTTCGTCGTCGAACAGCCCCAGCGTCACCGCCACCAGCCGGTGCACCCCGTCCGGCTGCACCTCCTCCACGGCGTAGCCGCCGCCGGCGAGTGCGAGCAGCGCCGTCACGGGCACCACCAGCACGTTTTCCACGCTGGCGGTCGTGATCGAGACCTGCACCGGCGCCTGGTCGAGGTGGCCGGTGGCCTGCGGTTCGGTCGGGGTGATGTCGACTTCGATCGTGGGCGTGCTTTCTTCGCCGTGTTCGCTGGCAGGCGCCACCGCGACGCTCGCGACATACGAGACGATGCCCGGCGTGGTCTGGTTGTCCGGCAGCGTGATCACCACGTGGTCGCCCCTCTTCAGGTCTCCCTGCTCGGAGGCGTCGATCTTCACGGTCACCTGGCGCGCGGTCGAGCTGACCGCCAGCGCCGGTCCAGGGGATACGCCCATGCCGACCGTCGGGGTGACGCTCGTCACCCGCACCGGCCCGGATTCGAACACGACCGAGCCGAGCGCCAGCGCTCCCGTCTGCGCCAGCCCGTGCGCGGCCTGGAAGGCGCGAATCGCCGCGGCGGTGGCGGCGGTGAATTCGTCGCCGGCGAGCCCCGACCCGTACCCGAGCTGTTCGAGGTTCGTGTTCAGCTCGGCCACGTCGGGACCGGCGGACATGCCGGGGACGAACGCCCGCCTGGCCACCACCGCGCCGTACAGCAGGATCGTGGGTTCGCCGTCGATCGCGTACAGGCTGTGGTTGCGGGCGATCACCGCGCCTGCCGAGGGCAGCGAGGTGTACACCGCACCCTGTTCGTAGGCCACGGCCAAGGAGCGCGCCTTCGCGAGCGCCGACTGGGAGTGCGCCAGCGCGCTCTGCGCGGAGGCGAGCTGGGTGCGGTCGGCCGTGACCTTCGCTTCGGCGCCGGTCACGCCCTGTTCGCCGCTCGTCACCGTCTGCCTGTCGCTCGCGCACGTGCCCGAGCCGCCCGCGGCGGAGGAGCCGGCTTCGGCGGCGCCTTCGCCGGCGCAGTCCACCGCCTGCTTCGCGCGCGCCGCCGCCAGCTGGCTGCGGGCGAGCTGGAGCGCCGCGCTGTCGCTCGCCAGCGAACGCTGCGCCGAGGCCACCTGCGCTTCGCCGCTTGCGATCTGCTGTTCTGACTGCTGCACGGCCGTGGGGGCGGTGCCCGACGGCACCAGGATTTTCGCGGAGCCCGCGTAGCCGAGCGTCCCGTCGACCTGCGTCTGCGAGGACAGCGACTGGCGCTTCACCGTCGTGACGCTCGTCGGCGTGGCGTTGTCGGCCACGCCTGCGCTCGCCTTGCTGGGCCCGCGAAACGGTTCCAAGACGATCAGCAGCACGGCGATCACGACCACGACGATGGCGGCGAGGGCCGCCCAGCGGCCGCGCCGCCGCCGCGCGCTCACGGAGCGACCACCGTTTGCCCGGAGGACTGACCGCCACTTCCGCCAGAGCCGCCGCCCTTGGCGAGTGTCGGCAGCGGGTGCTTGCCCAGGGGCGAGTCCGACTGGCACGCCTTCGCCGCCGCCTGGAACTGCGGCGAGCCGGGGTTGATCCCTTTCAGCGACGTCTGCACGCTGTTGCCGGAGAATTTCGGGTCGGGGAAGTTGGGAACGCCGTGGTGGCGCATGCATTCCGCGAACTTCAGCGCCTGTTCCTGATGTTCTTTCGTCTGCGCGGGGCTCGGAGCGGCGCCCGCGGGCTGGTACTTGGCGCACGCCTTTTCGGCTGCCTTGAATGTGGACGATTCCGGGTTCGGGCCGTGGCCGTTCTGGCTGTGGAGCTCGATGTTGCCTTCGACCGGTTCAGGGAATTCAGGTTCCCCGTGGGTGCGCATGCACTGCGCGAACTTGACCATCTTCTGCTGCGCGGCAGCGCGCGTTTCGCCCGATTCCGGCGTGCCGCCGCCCGACCCGCCCGACGGGCTGGAGGCGTTCTTGGCGCCGACGTGGGCGACGCCGGGGCTCGAGGAGCCGCCGCAGGCCGCGAGCGCCAGCGCCACGGCGAGCGCCAGCGCCGCCGCCAGGGGCAGGCGGCGCAACGCCAGGCGACGGCGTCCGGGACGCGGTTGTGATGCGGAGCGGCTCCTGGGGGTGGCGGGCACGCTCACGGAGCACCGACCGCCGCGTTGGAGGAGGATTGACCGGGCCCGGAGCCCGTGCGCGCTGCCGCCCCCTTCCCGCCGAACGGCAAGCTCGACTGGCATGCTTTTTGGGCGGCCTGGAACTGCGGCGAGCTGGGGTTGATCCCGCTCGCCTTGCCCACCTTGAGCGTGACCCTCCCGCCGCCGGCGGAGAAGTTCGGGTCGGGGAAGTTGGGGACGCCGTGGTGGCGCATGCATTCGGAGAACTTCAGCGCCTGTTCCTGCACTTTGGCGAGCTGCGCCGGGCTCGGCGCCACCTTCGCGGGCGCGTACTTTCTGCACGCCTTTTCGGCCGCCTTCCACTGGGGCGATTCTGGGTTCGGGCCGTGGCCGTTGTGGTTTTCGACGTGGATGCCGCCTTCGCTCGGTTCAGGGAATTCAGGTTCCCCGTGGGTGCGCATGCACTGCGCGAACTTGACCATCTTCTGTTGCGCGGCAGCGCTCGTTTCGCTCGATTCCGGCGTGCCGCCGCCCGACCCGTCAGAAGCGTTGGTGGTGCTCGTGGTGCCGACGTGGGCGACGCCGGGGCTCGAGGAGCCGCCGCAGCCCGCGAGCGCCAAGGCGAGCACCGGTGTCGCCGCCAGGAGCAGATGGCGCAGCGCTTGACGGCTGCGCTTCGGGTGCGTTCGCGCCGCCGAGCGGCTCGTGGGCGTGGCGGACGTTTGCATCTTGGTTCTCCTTCTGTGCGGGCGTGCCGGCTCCTGCTGTGCGGGGCTGGCTCGCGTAGCAAATGGCGGGGGTCCGGATGTCTGCAATCACGGTTGGCGCGAAAGCTGAGAATTGCCTGAGACGAGGAGAGGAACTTGGTGAAGCTGCTTAGGCGCCGTTAAAGCCCGCGGGCTGCTCGAGCCGTTCAGGCGCCCGCCGCGCCCCGTGGCCCGGCCGCGGCGATCGCCTCCCCCTGCCACGCGCGCTCGGCGGCGGTCATCGGCAGCGGCGGCAGCTCCAGCGTCAGGCGCGCGCCGCCGCTGGGGTCGTTGCCGGCGTGGACCGCCCCGCCGTGCGCCTCGGCGGTCTGCCTCACGATCGCGAGCCCCAGGCCCGAGCCGGGGCGCCCGCGCGCGGCGGGCGCGCGGTAGAAGCGGTCGAACACGCGCGGGAGATCCTCCTCGGCGATCCCAGGGCCGTGGTCGCGCACCTCCACGGCGCCGTCGTGCACGCGCACCTCGATCGGCGGGGCGGGCTCCTCGGATGGAGCTCCGCGCTCGCCCGTGGGGGTCCACTTGACGGCGTTGTCGAGCAGGTTCGCGATCGCGCGGTCGAGGCGCGCGGGGGCTGCGCGCACGAGGCACGGCTCGGCGTGCAGCTCGAAGCGGCAGTGCGGGGCGTGCAGCCGCGCGCGCTCGATGGCGGCGGCGGCGGCGAGGTCGAGGCGCACGTCCTCGACCTCGACGTCCTCGACATCTGTCTTTGACAGGTCCACGAGGTCGCCGACGAGCACGGTCAGCTCGCGCAGCTGCGCCTGTGCGGCGGCGAGCACGCGGGCGCGCTCGTGGGCGGGGAGCCGCTCGCCGAGCGCCAGCGCATCGAGGTTCGCCTGGATGCTCGTGAGCGGCGTGCGCAGCTCGTGCGAGGCGTCGGAGACGAGCTGGCGCTGCGCCAGGCGCGCGCGCTCGAGCGCTGCGAGCATCGTGTTGAAGCTCGCCGACAGGCGCCCGAGCTCGTCCTCCCCGCCAGCCTCGATGCGGTGTCCGAGGTCCTGCGTGCGGGCCACGCGCTCGGCCGCGCCGGTGAGCCGGCGCACGGGCACGAGCGCCGCGCGCGAGACGAGCAGCCCGAGCGCCGCCGCCAGCGCGATCCCGCCGAGCACCACGATCGCGAGCACCAGCCGCAGGTGATCGAGCGTGCTGTGCAGGTCGGCCAGCGGCAGCGCAACCTGCCACGCGGCGCCCTCGGCGGCGCGCGCGGTCAGCACGCGCACCGCCGTGCCGTGGACGTTCACGTCGGTGAAGAAGGCGTTCTGGCGCCCGGAGGCCACGGCCCGCGTGGCCGCGGTGATCGGCAGCTGCGAGCTCCGGCTCGTGGCGGCGAGCACTTCGCCGTCGGCGAGCGACAGCTGCGCGTAGCCGGTCACCCCTTCCACCGCGGCACCCTGCAGCACGAGCCGCAGCTGCCCCGCGGCGATGGGCGCGCCCCCCTTGGCCGCATGCACGATGTGACTCTCGAACGCGAACGCTTCCGGGGCAGCGCCGCCGCCTGCCTGTCCCTGCGAGCCGCTGGCGGGCACGGGCGCGGTTTCGCTGATGTTGCTCGGCGCAGGAATTGCGCCGCTGGCCTTGGCGAGCACGCCGAAGCCGCCGGGCGCGGCGGCGAGCACGGCCGGGAGCTTGCCTTCGCGCCTGAGCTGGGCGAGCTGGTGCTGGCTGAGATGGCTTTCGATCTTCACGACCTGCTGCTGGCCGGGGGTGATCTTGGCGCGCAGGCTCGCGTCGAGCTGCCCGCTCAGCTCGTTGCGGGTGACGATGTAGACGACGATCGAGGCGATCACGATCGCCGCGGTGACGGCGCCGGCGGCCAGCAGCACCATGCGGCGGCGAAAGCTCATCGTGCTCCCCCGGCGGGGGCGATGCGTCCGGCGGCTCATCGCGGCGGGCGCAGCACATAGCCGACGCCGCGCACCGTGTGCACCAGGCGAGCCTCGCCCGCGGCCTCGGTCTTGCGGCGCAGGTAGCCGACGTAGACCTCGAGGGAGTTGGAGGAGGGGCCGAAGTCATAGCCCCACACACGATCGAAGATCGTGGCGCGCGTGAGCACCTGGCGGGGGTGGCGCATGAGCAGTTCGAGCAGCAGGAACTCGGTGCGGGTGAGCTCCAGCGTGCGCCCGCCGCGGCGCGCCTCGTGGGCGACGGGATCGAGCTCCAGGTCCTCGCAGCGCAGGGTCTGCTGCTCCTCGCCCTCCCAGCCGGTGCGGCGCAGCAGCGCGCGCAGGCGGGCGATCAGCTCCTCGCGCGCGAACGGCTTGGCCAGGTAGTCGTCGGCGCCCGCCTCCAGGCCGGCCACGCGCTCGCTGACCTCCGCGCGGGCCGTGAGCATCAGCACGGGGGTGCGGTCGCCGGTCGCGCGCATGCGCCTGCACACCTCCAGCCCGTCGAGCCCCGGCATCAGCACGTCCAGTATGACCGCGTCCGCCGGCGCCACGGCGAGCGTGCGGATCGCCTCGCGGCCGTCCACCGCCGTGTCGACCTCGAAGCCGTTCAGGTCGAGCACCAGCGCGAGCGCTTCGCGCACGGAGGGGTCGTCGTCGACGACCAGCAGACGCATGGGAAGATGCTGACGGGCGAATGTGAACGAAACCTGAACCGAGCGATGCCCGCACGGCGCGTCCCGCTCATGGGCTCAGCGCCTCGATCGCGTCTGCTGCGGCGACATGTCCTGCCGCCCGCGTCTGCCGGCGGCCGATGCGTTCGGCGCCGTCGCGTCGCGCGAGCGCGGTGCGGACGGCCTGCGCGAGCCGCTCGGGGCTCAGGCGGCGCGGGTGCAGGCGAATGCCGGCTTCGGCGACCTCGACGCGGCGCGCGACCTCGAACTGGTCGCGCCCGAACGGCACGACCACTACAGGGACGGAGGCGGCCAGGGCCTTTTGGGTTATGCCCATGCCGCCGTGGCAGACGACGCACACCGCGCGCTCGAGAACGGCTTCGTGTGGGAGGAAGCGCACCACCCGGCTGCCCGTGGGCGCAGAGAAGGATTGGGGGTCGTGTGCGCCGGTGGTTGCCAGCACCGACATGCCGGCTGGTGGCAGTCCGGCGAGGGCTGCGTGGATGACGCGCGCGTCCGCCTGGCGCTCGGTGGAACACGTGGCCAGCACCAACGGATCCGACAGGTCGGCCAACCACGCGTACTCCTCGGTCGCCACCGGCGGCGCCCAGCTGACAGGGCCGACCACCCGGACATTGGGCGGCCAATCGCTGCGGGGGTGCTCGAGACCTTCGGCAACCAGCACCAGCACCAGTGGCGGACCTCGCAACAGCTCGCTGAAGTGGCTCACGCGCGGCAGCCCGTAGCCGGCGCGCAGCTTGTTGATCGACGGCATGGCCTGGCTGTCGAACACGGCGCTCACGACGCGCTGCGCGATGACGTCGCGCGCCCTGCCGCGCGGGCCTTCGCGCGGGGGAAGTCCCAGCCCGACAGGAGGCGCGTCGCGCGAGGGCAGCGGCAACACGCAGGGCGAGAATGTTGCCCACGCGCGCCCAGACGCCTCCGCGGCGGTTGCCGCGCCCCAGCAGTTGACGTCGACCAGGACGACGTCCGGGTCGTGCTCGCGGATCGCGCGCGTGAGTTCTGGGGCCTCCAGGCAGGCGCGCTCGGCGAGCGTGCGCAGGACCGACAGCGCGGCGCGCGGACGTGAGCGCTGCCGCCAGTCGACGAGTTGATTGTCCTGTACAGCGTGACCGATTGCCGACCCGTCGATGCCGATTGCGGCTAGGTGCGCGAGCTCCCCGGAGAGCGTTCGCACGTGGATCTGGTGGCCACGAGCGGCGAGCTCGGTCACGATCGGGACGATCGGGTAGAGGTGGCCGCGGGTCGGCGAGGTGTATGCCAGCAGCTTCAGTTCCGTACCCCAAGAACGCCTTCGATGGCCTCGGTGAGCGTTGCGCAGATCGCAGCTCGGTCGAGTCCTAGATCGTGTGAGAGCAACCACCAGGCGTGCACGTCGCACAGCGTGATCAGCGCGTCCCGCCGGTGCCTGCGCGTGTGATCGTCGAGCTGCGAGAGCCAGCGCGCGAACGCGTGCTCGACCCAGTTGTAGTGATACTCACGCGCCCCTTTGGATATCTTGGCGAGCAGCGGGTTGCCTCCTTCCAGCCACGCGCCGATGCGTAGTGAGCGCTTGCCCCACGCCTCGTAGTGATCGAGCAGGTTTTCAACCGCGCCTTCGATGTCTCCCGTGGGTACGCTCGACCGCTGCTCGTTGACCTCGAAATACGTGCGCATCAGCGTGTGCATGAGCAGCCCCTCCTTGGAGTTGAAGTGGCGCAGCAGCGTCTGCTTGGTGACGCCAGCCTTGTTGGCCAGCTTCTCCAGCGAGGTCTTCTCCCAGCGGCCTTCGTAGAACTCCTCGTTGGCGACGTCAAGCAGCGCATCTCGTGTGCGCTGCTGCGATTGGGCCCGTGCCTTTTTTTTATACGGGCGGGGAGCGATGACGACGATCAAGCTAGCGCATTCGAGTGCTGTGCGCGTGGCTGTAAAGAGCGAAATCCGCGGCGGTTGGGTGTGCATCTCTTTGACTAGTCCCGCAGCGCGAGTGCCGCCGGCACGGAGGCGGCGAGGTAGCCCGGAATCGAGAGGATCGCGACCGCGCTGGCAATCACCACGGTGAGGGTCTTCAGCGCGCCCAGCGCGGCGAGCGAGTGGGCGACGGGGAAGTTGATCGTCTCGGCGAGCGCGCGATCGGCGAGCTGCTGGCCGTAGAGGCCGAAGATGACACCCGTCAGGCAGCCGACACCCACGAGCAGCGCCGCCTCGAGCAGCATCATCCGCCACAGTTGCGCACGGGAGATGCCCTCGAGCTTCAGCTTCGCCAGGCGCGCACGACGCTCCCAGACCATCGCGCCCATGGCCGCGGCCATCGCCAGCACCGCCGCGAGCAGAACCAGCGTGGCGATCTGCGTCAGGCTCGCGAGCGCCTGCCGGCTGAGCGCGTCCTGCTGGGCGGCGTGCTGGGCCGCGCTCTGCACGCTGAGCCCGGAGCGCGGCCCGAGCGCAGCCTCGATCTCGCGGACGGCGCGCGCGGGGGCCACCCCAGGGGCGAGCAGCACATCGTAGGCGCTGATCGCGGAGCTTCCCCACGCGCGCGCGTAGTCGGAGGCGTTCATGATCATCGTCCCCGGCGCCCAGCCGAGGTTGGTGGACAACCCGGCCACACGAAATGGCGTCGGGTTGGGGGTTGGCGGCGTGAACGACTCGCCGACGTGCAGGTGCTGTTCTTCGGCGAGCGCCCGCGAGAGCACCAGCCAGCCGCCGCCGCGCACACGTTCTGTCACCTGGCGCGGGTCGCCCCCTAGCAGCTGTCCCGCCGGCAGCAGCGGCGATGCTTGACGTGGCGGTGCGACCACCAGCACGCGACGCTCGCCAATGTCCAGCAGACCGCTGCGATACATGCGCACAGCCCGCACGCCGGCTACGTGTTCGAGCTTGGCCCGGTCGATCGCCGCGAACGGGGTCGTCTGCAGCAGGTTCCCCGAGCCGGCGGGCGCGACCCACACGTCGGCAACCGCGTTCGCTTCGCTGCTCGCAGTTTCCAGGCCCGCCAGCAGGTCGTGGTGCGCTCCTTTGATCGCCACGCTGCCAAACACTGCGATCGCCCCCGTCGCCGCGATCGCGATCGTACGCGCGGGAGCGGCGCTGAGCTCCATGGTCGCCACATGGGGGACCACGCTGGTGGCCGTGCGCGCGAGGCGTCCGGCGAGCACCAGCGTAAGGCTGAGCACGAGCGGCAGCTCCAGCAGCAACGCGCCCACCAGCAGGACCATTCCGGGGATCGCCGCATCCGGGGAAAGCAGCAGCGTCGAGGTCGCCGCGGTGAGGAACGCGAGCCCTGCCAGCGCGCGTCTTCTGCCACCGCCGACGCTGCCGAAACGCCCGCGTACATTGGCTGCGGTGTGTGGACTGCGCGCGAGCACCCCCCGCAACGGGCTGAGCACGGCGACGATCGCCGCCAGCGTCCCTCCCAGCGTTGCGACGGCGACGGTCCGCGCGTCAACCACCCGTGGAGAGCCCAGCGTGAAGGCCAGCGAGAGGAACGCCGGGTTGGAGTGCAGCAGGTGAAGCGAAAGCTCCTCACCCAACGCCAACCCGAGCCCACTCGCCACCAGCCCCAGCGCGAGCGCGTCAATCAGCAGCACCGCGGTCACGGTCCGCGGCGTGTACCCGTCGCGGCGCAGGTCGACGATCAGCCGGCGGCGCTGGGGAACCGTGAACAGCGTGGCGTTGAACGCAAACAGGAAGCCCACGAGCGCGCTGACCGCGGAGAACAGCATCGTCGACTGGTTGCTCGCGGCGGCGGCCTTGGCGAACAGCCTGTTGTCGTGCTCGACCGTCTCCACGTTCAGGCGTCCGCCGGCCAGCCTGTCCAGCGCGCTCCTCACACGTGCTTCCCAGCCGGCGGCGCTGTGCACGAGGATGCGGCTCACCCGCGCCGGCAGGCCGGTCATTTCCTGCACCGCAAACAGCGGCGCGAGCGCGATCGGGCTGTCGATCAACGGCCCGATCTGTGCTGCCTGCAGCTGCGTGTACAGCGGAGCCTGGGCGGTGTGGCCGGCGAGTTCAAACGTGACTTCCTGGCCAAACTTGGTGACGCCGATGGAGCGCGAGAGCGGCGCCGGCAGCACGACCGCGGGAATGCCCTTGAAGGGCGCGAGTGCCGTGTGGCGCACGAGCTCGCCGCCGAGCCGTGACAGGCTGGCGTCGGCCCCGATCAGCTCGACCGGCTCACTCCCCCTGGGCCCGACGGCGTTGGCGCTGGCTTCGAGCAGCGGCGCTGCCACCAGCACGCCGGGGATGCTGCGCACGCGCCTCAGCGTGGCTTCGGGGAAGCCCTGTGGGTCACGCGCGACGAGCTGGAGCTTGGCAGCGCCGGCGATCCCACGGGAGAGGTTGGTGACTGAGCTCTGCAGGCTGGAGCTCGCGACCTGTGAGGCAAACAGGAGCGCCACGCCTACGGCGATCCCCAGCACCGCCAGGCTTTCCTGCCACAGGCGCGCGTGTAGGCGCACGCGCCAGAGGAACAGAGCGTTCGCGAGACTCACGCCGGCCTCCGGCGCTCCCGCTCACAGCCCCGCCGGTTGTCCGGCGACCGCCAGCGTGTCGCAGTCCTGCCCCCAATTGGACAGCTGGCCGTCGCTGAGCGTCAGCGCCCGGTCGGCGTACAGCGCCGCCATCGGGTCGTGGCTGACGATCACGGCCGCCACCTGCCACTCGCGGCACAACTCGCGCAGCAGCTCGAGCACTTCGCGCCCGCGACGTGTGTCGAGGCTGCCCGTCGGCTCGTCGGCGAGCAGCAGGCGGGGCCCGGTGGACAGCGCCCTGGCGATCATCACCCGCTGGCGCTCGCCCATCGACAGCTCCTCCGCGCGGTGGTACAGGCGCTCGCCGAGCCCGAGGCGTTCGAGCAGGGGCGTGAGCTCTCGCCGTGCCTCGCGCCAGCGCATCGTGCCCAGCAGCTTGAGAATCGCGTTGTCGAGCACGCTCACCCCCGGCAGCAGGTCGAAGCTCTGGCGGATGAAGCCGAGCTCCGTGAGCCGAAAGCGCGATGCCTCGCGCTCGGACAATGACGCCGTGTCGCGTCCGCCGATCAACACGGTGCCGGCGGTCGGCTCGAGCAGCATCGCGATCATCAGCAGCAGCGTTGTCTTGCCCGAGCCGCTCGGCCCGTACAGCGCGACCGCCTCGCCCGGCGCGACCTTCAGCGAGACGCCGTCCACCGCGCGCACCGGTTCCCCAGCGACTGCCGGGTAGTGCTTGACGAGGCCGCGCAGCTCCAGCATGTGCTCAGTCCGAGACTTTGCCGCTCACGTGCACGGTGATGGCGTCGTCGTCCGATTCCTCGATCGTGCCGCCGAAGGCCAGGTCCGAGCCGTGAATGTTGGTGTAGCTGCCGCCGCCGCGGTTGATCGACATCGTGCCCGAGAAGTTCGCGGCCCCGTCGACTTTGCGGTAACTGCCCGTGCCGTAACCCGAGATCGACCCTCCGCCGCGCGGATATATGTTCACTTCGACGGTCAGGCGGCTGGTCGAGACCGCGGTGAGATGTGCATAGATGGTTCCCGCAGCTGTGCCCGTCGCGGTGCCCTGCTCATTGAGCGTGAAGCCGTGTTTGCTCGTCAGGTGCAGGTGTCCACTCTCGTCCAGCGAGGTGGTCCTCGATGCATGTGCGGGCGTTCGTCGCTCGGCCGCCCGTGCAGGCGCTCGGCGCTTGGCGCGGCGCGGACCCGCTCCTTGAGCAGTTTGTGGACACGGCGCTGCCGCGACGGCGCTCCCGCTCGAGCCATCGGCGTAGGTGAATTCGGCCGCGAACGGAAACCCAGCGCTGGGGCAACTCGAGGGCATTACGACCGTGTTGACGTCGTGTGCACGGTGGTGCTCGCTCGCGCCGATCGTCAGCGAAAGGGCGACGATCGAGGCGTCCGGCTCATAGGGCATGGTGGGGATCGGCGGGATCGTGAGCTCGAGCTCTTCCCCATAGGGAGCGTGATCGGACAGGACCGTCCCGCTGAACACCATCCGCTCGTCCAGCGGCGTATAGCCACGCGCAAGGATCTCGAACGTCGGCCCAGCGTCGCTCGGTTCGCCGAGGAAGACCCACAGGCCAACGCTCTCGGTCAAGCGCAGCGATCCCGCCAGCACCTCAGCGAGCGCGTGTCCCCGACCGATCTCCGATTGTCGCGGGCACCCACTGACTCCTCGTCTCAGCAGCTGTGCTGGGCTGCAGCTCCGCAGGCTGGGGATTTCCAGGCTGAGCCCAGCCGGAAGCTGAAGCACAGACGTGCGTACAGGCTGGGGCACGCCGGATACGCTGCTGCTGTAGCCGACCGTGATCGTGAGTGCAGACTTTGCACCGAGTCGGTCGGGGGTGAACAAGGGCGTGATCGTGGCGCTTGTCGTCGACGGCACGAGCGCGGCGTCCTTGGCCTTCGCGAACGAGACCTTCGGGGAAGCCCTCGTGGCTCCCACCTGGGTGGGTAGCGCCAATGGCGCGCACACGGCGAGCAGGGCGAGAGCTATGCGACGAGCACCCAACACCAGCCTGGCTCCAGTTGCCGTTGGCATGCTCGATCGCTTAGCTTCCAGGGCACGGGACGCTACCCATGCTCGTGAGTGAGGCGCCGTCTTCGAACGACACGAGCGCCTCATAAGGGAAGCCGCCGTTGGGGCAGCGCTTGGGAACGACGATGCCACGTACGTGGACCAGCTTGCGCTTGCCGTGTACCTGCTCGTAGTAGGCGACGTTGTCGTCGCCTGCCGTCAGAAAGATGCTTTCCAGCGAAGCGTTGGACGCGCCGGGAAGCGTGGGTATGGGTGGCACTTCGGCGGTGAAGCCGAGTCCATACGGGCTGGGTGCACGGATCTCTTTCGCCACGACGATCATTTCGAAGGACACCGGGGATGACGCGTCGACAAACGTGAGCACCGTCAGGTGTCCGCGTTCCTTGGATCCGAGGAAGAGGTCAATGGCGTAGGGCTCGTGAATCACTTCACCGCCCAGTTCCAGCGACCCCGTACCGCCGCCGAAGCCGATCCGGGAGTCGGCGGGACAGGCCGTGGGACCGTCCACTTGCAGCGCCAACTGCGTGCACGTACCGGCCCCATGGACGTCGATTTCCAGGCCGGCGGGCAGATACAAGACGATGTGCCTGACCGGTGAGGGCACGCCCATCGCTTCCGTCGAGTGAAACGCGCCCGTCGCCGAGACGTTGGTGGGCGTGCCCAGCTCGTCGGGGTTGAAGCTCGCATCAATGGTCAAGGTCTCCGCCGCCCCGGCAGCCGTGGCGAAGATCAAGCAAC
Source organism: Solirubrobacteraceae bacterium (assembly GCA_035504435.1). Taxonomy (GTDB): domain Bacteria; phylum Actinomycetota; class Thermoleophilia; order Solirubrobacterales; family Solirubrobacteraceae; genus Palsa-744. Next base: position 54,315 of record DATJRV010000016.1, on the reverse strand, counting down.
CACAGGCCACAGCGAATAGGACCGGAAGTTTGAGTGACACAGCTCCTCCCTTCGTGGCTGGAACACCGCCGCCGGACTCGCCGTGGCGATCGTGTCCCCAGGGCGAACCCTCTTCTATTTTCGCGTTACCGACGGTAACACAGATTCATATTGGAGTCAACACTCTCTCCGAGATCGAATGATTCGACACAGGACCAAATGCCCGCTCAGGCACTGCCCACCACCTCGCACTCTGAGCAAGCATGCGCGCACTAGCGCTGCGCCGACCGGCTCGGCACCCCCACGCGAGGAGGCTGCTAGCGTCCGCTGTGGTGACGGTCGTGAACCTCTACGAGGCCCGCTCCGGCGAGCTGGCGGTCGGCCACATCAAGGGGACATGGCGCAACCTCGGCCGCCAGTTGGGCACGCGCACCGTGGGCCTGCGCCGCATCGAGATCCACGCGGGCCACTTCTCGACGCCCGCGCACGAGCACGGCGCCGAGGAGGAGATCTTCTTCGTGCTCGCCGGCGCAGGCATCCTGTGGCAGGACGGGCGCACGTTCGCCGTTGGCAGCGGCGACTGCATCGTGCACCGGCCGAAAAGCGGCCCGCACACGCTGCGCGCCGGCGCCGGCGGGCTCGACGTGCTCGTCTTCGGACAGCGGCTTGACGCGAGCCTAACCGCGCTGCCGCGTGCCGGCGTCGCGTGGTCGTTTCCGCGCTGGGTCGAGCTCGGTGCGGGCGACACGCCGTTCGCGCGCGAGGCCGCCGCCGGTCCGCCCGAGTGCCCGGCGCAGGAGATCGACCGGCCGGCCAACGTGGTCGCGCTGGAGCACGTCGAGGCGCTGCTCGACGGGCGCGTGCGCCGCCTCGGCAAAGCCGCCGGCGCGCGCGCCACCGGCCTCAACCACGTGGTGCTGGAAGCTGGCGAGCAGGGCGCGCCCGTGCACTGCCACTCCCACGAGGAGGAGGTCTTCGTGGTGCTCGCCGGCAGCGGCGTGCTCGAGCTGTGGGGGCGCGGCGCCACGCAGCCCGAGGAGCATCGGCTACGCAGCGGGGACGTCGTCTCGCGTCCTGCCGGCACGGGCGTCGCGCACACGCTTCGCCCCGGACCCGACGGTGTCACGTATCTCGCCTACGGCACGCGCGAGCCGACCGACATGCGCTACTACCCGCAGTCCGGTCGCGTGTCCATTCCCGGTCTCGGCATCGCGCTGCGCGCGCCCGAGATCGAGCACCTGCCTGACTTCTGAGGCTCGGCTTGCGCGCGCCCGGCGTCGGCACAGGCGGGGTCGCGCGCCCGGCGTCGGCGCACGTCGGACCGTGCGCCCGTCGCTAGCGGCGCGGCTTGCGGTTCGACCACTCGGCCTTGTGCAATCTCTTGGCCGCCTGGTAGCTGGCGAGCGCCTGCGGCGAGTCCACGTCCCCCAGCGTGGGGTGTCCCGGCACGAGCTCCGCGGCGGCGGCGACGTCGAAGCGCTTGGCGAGCACCGCGCCGAGCGACTTGACCTTCATCTCGCCGAATCCGGGCAGCGCGGCCAGGTTGGTGCGCAGCTCGCCGGCGTCCGCGGCGTCGGCCCACACGCGCGCGGCGTCGCCTTCATAGCGGTCCTCGATGTACGCCGCGAGGTCGTGCACGCGCTTGGCCATCGAGCCGGGGAAGCGGTGAATAGCCGGTTTCTCGCGGAACACCGGCTCGAGGTCGGCGCCGGCGAGCGTGGCCGCGTCGATCGAGCCCAGGCGCTCACACAGCGCGAGCGGCCCGGCGAAGGCCTTTTCCACGGTGACTTGCTGATCGAGCACGAATCCGATCAGCAGCGCCATCGGATCGGACGCCAGCAGCGCGTTGGCCTCATCGGAGGCAGTGAAGTACAGGCGGTCAGGCATCCGTGAATCCTACCGGCGTGGGCGCGCGCCGTTCTCTATTTGCCAAGCGCCAAGCGTGCCTGCGCCGGCGTGCAGGCGGCAGCCAGATACAACGCCGCCTGCGCCCGCGCGACCGCGCCGACCGCCTCGTCGGGCGGCAGCAGCTCGGGGTGGTGAAGCGGTCGCGCGGTGAAGCCGTCGGCCCCGTTGAGCCCCACGAACGCCATCGCCAGCGGGGCGAGCGCGCCGAAGAAGGCGAAGTCGTCGGACCCGACCGAGCGCCACTCGGCGGCGCCTGTGAACCCGGCGTGCGCCAGAAGGACGCGCGCGCGCGCGACGAGCTCGGGGTCGTTCTCGAGCGCCGGCTCGCCGGGCACGAGCTCCACGCTCGCGCGACAGTCGTGCGCCGCCGCGACCCCCTGGACGACCTCCTCGACGAGCACGCGCAGCGCCAGGCGGTCCTGCTGGCGGTGGGCGCGCAGCGCGCCGCGCGCGCGTGCCAGCGGCGGGATCACGTTCTCGGCGCTGCCGCCCTCGAGCGCCCCGACGGTCAACGACGCCGGGTGCAGCGGGTCGACGCGACGACCGACCTGCGCGTGCAGCGCCACGACGATCTCGGCGATCGCCAGGATCGGGTCACGCCCGCGGTGCGGATAGGCGCCGTGCGAGGGCTCGCCCTCGAGCGTGATGGCGAACGCGTCGCACGACGCGTTGACGACCCCTGGGTCGAGAGCGACCGTCCCCCACGGCAGCTCAGGGTGCACGTGCGCGGCCACCACCGCCGCGGGCGCAAGCGTCGCGAGCGGCCCGTCGGCGAGCTGCTGGGCGCCCGAGGGGTAGGCCTCCTCGCTCGGCTGGAAGACCGCCAGCAGCGGCGCCGGCAACGCCGCGCGCAACTCGTGCGCCGCGCGCGCCAACGCGACCAGCGCGGCCATGTGCACGTCGTGACCGCACGCGTGCATCGCCTCGCCGCGGGCCGCGAACGGCGCGCCCGTGAGCTCACGCACCGGCAGCGCGTCGAGCTCGGCGCGCACGGCGACCGCGTGCCCGCCCGCGCCGGCGGGCCCATCCTCGCCGATCAGCGCCAGGCGCCCCGTGCCGGCTGCCGGCTGGCAGGGGACGGGGAGCTCCGCCTCGATGCTCGCCGCCGTGCGCTCCTCGGCGTGCGCGAGCTCCGGTAGCGCGTGCAGCCGGCGACGCAGCGCCACCGCGCGGTGGAGCTCGCGCTGGATGCCGGCCAGCAGATGCTCGAGCAGAGCGTGCGGTTCCGGCGGCGCCTGCGCCGCGGCCTCGCCGGCGCTCGTGCGTTCAGTAGATGGCGGCATAGCGACGGCAGACCTCCTCGAGATCCAGCTCCCCCTCCGGGGACGACGCGGCGGCGGCGAGCTCGGCGCGCTTGACGCTCACGTATGCGTCATACAGCAACGGCGAGAACCACGCGCGCACGGCGGCGTCCTCGGCGAGCGCGCCCAGCGACTCCGCGAGCGTCGCCGGCAGCGCGCCGACGCCGAAGCGCTGCGCCTCCTGCGCATCCAGCTCGGCGGGGTCGCATTCGAGCAGCGCCGGCGCGGGCAGCCCTTCGCGCACGCCTTCCAGGCCGGCGCGCAGGATCGCGCCGAGCGCCAGGTACGGGTTGGCGGCGGCGTCGGCGGCGCGGTACTCGAGGTGCAGCTGCGCCGCCGCGTCGGCGTCGCCAAGCTCGACCACCGGCGGGATGCGCAGCAGCGCCTCACGGTTGCGCTGCGCCAGGCACACCGCGCCGGCGCTCCAGCGGTGGGGCTGCAGGCGCGCTGCCGAGACGGGGCTCGCCGCGGTCAGCGCGGTGAGCGCGCGCGCGTGCGCGATCACGCCCGCGGCAAAGCGCTCGCCGAGCTCGCTCAGGCCAGCGGGACGCGCCGCGTCGTAGAGCAGCGACGCGCCGTGGGCGTCCACGAGCGTGAAGTGGATGTGCAGGCCGTTGCCCGCGTGCTCGGGGTCGAGCAGCGGCACGAAGCTCGCGCGCATGCCCTGGCGGCGGGCGATCTCGCGCACGGTCTCGCGCAGCACGACCGAGCGGTCGGCGCTCGTCAGCCCCTCGCTGGCGGCCACCGGCACCTCGAACTGGTGGGGCGCGTACTCGGCGAAGAAGCGCTCGGGCGCGAGCCCCGCCTCCGTCAGCGCGCCCATCAGCCGCGCGGGGAAGGGCTCGACCCGTCGCTGCGCGTCGAGCGTGAACGGCAGCGCCGCCGGCGCGTCGCTCAGCAGCTGGAACTCGTGCTCGAAGCTCGCGCGCACGCGCGCGCCGAGCTCCTGCTCGAGCGCGTGCAGCGAGGCGCGCAGGAAGCTGCGCGGGCAGCACTCCCACGGCCGGCCGTCGAGCTCGACGATGTCGCACAGCACGAGCTCCAGCGCGCCGGCCTCGCCGTCGGCCTCCACGCGCGCACGGGTGCCCGCGTCCGGCAGCAGGCGCAAGTCGCCTGTAGAGCCAAACGGGTTGGGGTCGGCGACCGGGCCGAGCGGCGTGAGCGCCTGGTTGGCCGGCACCCAGCCGACGCCTGTGCGCAGGTGCTCGTCGAGCTCGGCCGCCGGCACCGAGCGTCCGCGCACGATCGAGCCGAGGTCGCAGCACACGAGCGCGACCAGCTCGGGGGAGCTCACGCCAGCGTCTCGCTGCTCACGCTGCCGTTGTCCCACACGCCTTCGTCCAGCCCCAGCGCCCGCGCCCCTGCGCGGATGTGCTCGGCGTCGGAAGCGGACACGACGACGAGCATGCCGCCGGCGGGCATGTCGCGGCGCTCCAGCGCCGCCGCGAGACGCTCCTGGGGCTGGAGATGGACGCCCGCGTCGCCGAGCGCCGGGTAGGTGTCGGCGAGCACGTACAGGCTGCCCCGCGGTCCGCGCGCGCGGGCCACGACGCACACGAAGTGGCCCACGTCCCAGTCCGGCGGCGGGCCGTCGGGCTCGCCGTCGATCAGGTACGCCAGCAGCTGGCTCGCGCTCGGGTGCCCACCCCACAGGTGACGGGTGGCGAGGTTGGCTATGAGCGTCACGGGGCGCTCCAAGCTCGCGGCGAGCTCGAACAGGCCGTCCAGCGTGTGCGCGCTCCAGGGACCCGTGTATGGAAGTGCGGCGAGCCCGCCGTCGGAGAGCCGCCCGATCGCCTCCGCCAGCCCCGCTGCGGTCGTCCCGGAGAGCTCGTCGTCCTCGATCAGCGGGAGCGCGAGCCGGTAGTCGCGCCGCCCGCCTTCGCCGTGCGGCAGCGTGCCGTGGGTGCGCGGTGGGGAGATCACGCTGCCCGCGGCGAGCGCGACCGCGTCCTGGTCCAGCGGCTCGCCCGCACGGGCGGCGATGCCCGCGGCGCGCAGCGCCAGCGCGCCGCAGAACGCGCCGCACAGGTCGTCGCGCTGCGGCAGTTCCCCGGCGTGCGCCGCGAGCAGCTCGCGCGCGCCCGCCAGCAGGGTCATCTCCAGGCGCTCAGGCCCCGACATGGGCTCAATCTACCGGCGCGGGCCGTTCGCTCGGTGTCAGTAGAAGCGGCCGCACGTCGCCTGTGGGCCAGGCTGGGCGCCGCCGCGCGATTCTTCCTGCTCGCTCCGCGATGCCCGCTGGGACGGGTCCGACCCGGCTGCTACTAGTACCTCTGCAAACAACTGTCTGCTTCGGCTTGACAGAACTCGACGCGTCTGCAAATGTACGGCCCAGGCTGCCCGGAGAATAGAATCCTCCCGGATTCTGACAATAGTGTAACGGGGCGTAGTCGAGCGACAAGGGGGCGGTTTGGGCCGACTGGCGATCGACGAAAGCAAGGAGTGGTGAGACGTAATGAAGCGCATCATGATTGTCGGGACGATCCTCTTGGGCATGGCTGCCCTCGCGGGCGTAGGCGCGATCTCCGTGTCGGCCCAGAGCCACGAATTCACGGCTAGCACGACGGGCAAAACCAAAAGCAAAGGGACCGACCAGGTCATCGACCTGAGCGGCGGGAAGATCGAATGCTCTGAAGTGACCGGAACCGGCGAAGCCAAAGAAACGACATCGACCACGCACAAGGAAGTGCTCACCTACAGCGGGTGCGTTGGCTTCGGCAACACAGTTACGATCTCGGCGGCGACCTTCGTCTTCAACGCCGACGGGTCGGCCACGCTCGAAAAACGCATCACGATCACGCCGGTAGGCGCGGAATGCAAACTCGTCGTCGAACCGCAGACGATCGAAGGCCTGACCTACGACGCCACGAGCGGCAAGCTCAAGTCGGTTGTCGACGGCGCCAAAGTCGCGGTCAAGGGAGGCGGCGGCGAATGCGGCGGCAACCAGGAAGCGCTCTACAGCGGTACCATCGAAGCCGAACTCGAAGGTGGGACGCTCTCGTGGAAATAGCCCCGCAGCAGCGCTAGCGCGGAGCAGGTCGGGTAGTAGCTTTCAGCGACGCCGGCGCGCAGCCGTCCCATGAGGGGCGGCTCGCGTGCCGGTGGCGCGTTCGTGTGCGTGGTGGGGCTGGCGACCGTCGCGCTGAGCTTCTGTGCGCCAGGTTCCGCGGATGCGGATTCGTGTGCCAACGACCAGCTGCGCTCGGGTCCTTCCGAACGCCTGCCCGACTGTCGCGCCTACGAGCAGGTCTCGCCTGTAGAAACGGGTGGGTTCGACCCGGTGTCGCTGGAACCGCTCGAGCCGGCTGAGAGCTCGGCATGCGAAGCCGGCGAAGCATGTACGCTCGCGTACATGAATGTCGATGGCACGTTTGCCGGTGCGCAGGGGAACGTTCTGCCCAACGCCTACCTCGCCACGCGAGCCACAGGCGGCTGGCAAACGACGCCGCTGTCGCCGCCCACGCCGGATGCGCCGGCGGACGGCCGCACCCGCGTGACGTACGACTTCTCTGCCGATCTCTCCCAGGCCGTGCTGCGCGTACCGCTACAGCAGCTCACGGGAGGCGCCCCGCCGGGCGTCTACAACCTCTTCCTTCGCCAGGCCGGGGGCGAATATTCACTGCTGACCACGATAGCTCCACCGAACCCGCCCAAATCGGGATGCGCCGCCCCCTATGAATGCGAAGACGTTCCGATCTTCGCCGGCGCGCCGGCCGACTTCAGCCACATACTTTTCGAGGCCAACGACAGCCTGCTGCCGGGAGCGCCGGCCGAATGCGAAGAACAGCACGAAAAGCATGTGGTCGAAAACCTCTACGAAGCCTTCGAGGGAGCCCTTCGCCTCGTCGGCGTGTTGCCCGACGGCAGCGTGGCCGCGTGCGGCGCGAGCCCGGGCGGCGGCATCAGAGCGACCGGCCAACATGTCGGCGAGCTGGAACACGCGATCTCGCAGGACGGCTCGCGCGTCATCTTCGAGGCGGCGGCCGACGAAGGCGGTCCCGATGCCCAGCAGGACGGCAAGACCGAGGTGTATGACCGCATCGACGGCGAGCGGACGATCGAGATCTCGGCTCCCGCGCCAGGCGCACAGCCGGGAGACTGCGAAACGCTGGCAGGCGAGTGCGACGCCGAGCCGGCGACGTTCTGGGCGGCCTCGGCGGACGGGTCGGTCGTGTACTTCACCAGCAAAGCCGCGCTGACGAGGCAGTCCGACACCGGCCCGGAACCCGCGCCGGGCGAATCTACGGAACCCCCGGGCAACGACCTCTACCGCTACGACGTCGAAACGGAAACGCTCACGGACCTGACCGCCGACAGCGAAGATGCCGATGGAGCCGACGTGCTCGGCGTCGTCGGCGCCTCCGAAGACGGCTCGTACGTGTACTTCGTGGCGGAGGGGCGCCTGGCGGCGGGGGCGCAGAGCGGGTCGCCGAACCTGTATGTGTGGCACGGGAGCGAAGGCGCCGGCACGGTGCGCTTCATTGCGACGCTCGCGCCACCCGACGAAGTGGAAGAAGAAGACGTCGAGGAACAGCTGCTCGGACACGCGTTTGCCTACGACAGCGACGTCCTCGACTGGAGCAGCGACCCGCTCGCCTCGCAGGCATACGTCACGCCCGACGGGACGCACCTGGCGTTCATGTCCGTCGAACCGCTGACCCACTATGACAACGTTGACCCCGTCGGCGAAGAAGGAGCGCCCGAAGCCGCGCACGAGGTGTTCGAGTACGGCGCCGAAACCGGCCAGCTCGTGTGCGTGTCGTGTGACCCGAGCGGAGCGCCGCCGCTCGGCAGCGCGTTCATCGGCGCCGAGCTGAGCGAACGGACGAGCACCCCGTTCCATCAGCCGCGGAGCGTGAGCGACGACGGCGCGCGCGTGTTCTTCACCTCCCCAGACCCGCTCGTGCCGGGTCTGGCCGGCGGCAGCGACAAGGTGTTCGAGTTCGAGGAAGGCGGCGTGCACCTCATCTCGGGCGCGGAAGATGGCTCCAGGGCCGTGTTCCTCGACGCGAGCGCGAGCGGGAACGACGTCTTCTTCGCCACCCGCGAACAGCTCACGCCCACCGACGACGGCGAACTGATGGAGGTCTACGACGCCCGCGTCGACGGCGGCCTGGCGGCGCCATCGAGTGCCGCGCCCTGCCAGGACGGCAGCTGCCGGGCGCCGCTGGAATCGGCGCCAGCGCTGTCGATGCCGCTCTCGGCATCGTTCGCCGGACCTGGGAACCTCACGCCGGCGGCGAAGCCGACCCGCAAGCAGCTGCTGGCACGCGCCTTGGCGAAGTGCGGCAAGCTGAAGCGCAAGCGGAGGCGCACAGCGTGCATCGACGTGGCCAAGAGGCGCTACGGGCCCACGCCCAAGAGCGCTGTGCGCGCTGCCCCCCGGCGCCTCCCGGACGGCAGGTGATCCAGGGCCGCCGTCTCGGCGACGGCGCGATGGCACGCGAGCTGGCGCTGCTTGCGTTGCTGGTGGTGATGATGCTTGCCGCCGGTGCCGATGCACCCGGTGCGCTTGCGTCGACAGCGGCCCCGCACTGGCGCATCGTGTCCGAGTCGCTGCCCACCCGCTTCACCGCGGGCGCCGCCTCCGACGCCTACGTCCTGATCGTTCGCAACGACGGCGCCAGGCGGACGGGCCGCGGCGAAGCGATCGCGCTCACCGACACGCTGCCGGCCGGCGTGAGCGCTTCGGGGATCGCCGCCAGAGGCGAAGAGCCAAACGGCCTCGGCTTCCCGGAATTCAATATGAGCTGTCCGGTCACGAAGGTCACGGGCACCTTCACCTGCACCTACGACGCCGAAGCCGAAAAGCAGCCGGCGGTGTTGCCGGGCGCGGTGGTCGTCGTCACGATTCCGGTCTCGGTCCCCGAAGACGTCGCGACCCTGACGAACGAGGCGAGCATCGCGGGTGGCGGGGCGCCGGAAGCGACGACAGAGGAAAAGACGACGATCGAGCCCACTCCCGCCCCGTTCGCGCTGTCGCTGTTCGACATGGAAGCCGTGGGGGAAACCGGCGAAGCGGACACGCAGGCCGGCTCGCATCCGTTCGAGCTGACGACCACGCTCGCCTTCACGGTGCTGGCCCGCGAAGTGATCGGCGCATCCGAATCGCTGCAGGCGAGCGCCGCGCCCAAGGACCTCGAAGTCGCGCTCCCGCCCGGGCTCGTCGGCAACGCCAACGCCGTTCCGCGCTGCAGCCAGCGGGCGTTCCTCGAAGGCGAAACGACGCATTGCCCCCTGGACTCGCAGGTGGGAACGATCAAGCCGTTCTTCTACGGCAGGTTCCTCATGCACCCCGCGCCGGTCTACGACGTCGTCCCGCCGCCCGGCCAGCTGGCCGAGCTCGGCTTCGCGTCGAGGTTCGGGCGCGCGGCGATGTTCCTGCATGTGCGCAGCAACGGCGACTACGGACTGGCGGTAGCGCTCAACGACATCCCCGAGACCGGCCCGCTGCAGGGAGCGATCCTGACGCTGTGGGGCGTGCCGGCGTCGAGCACGCACGACCTCGAACGCGAAGGCGCGCTTGGGGAAGGAAGGGCCGAAGGCGAATTCTGCTCGCCCAAAGTCGAAGTCAACGCAGCTGGCGTCGAAGAAGCCCAGGGCTGTCCCGACGGCGCCGGCGCCAAGCCGTTCCTGACGCTGCCGAGCGCGTGTCAGGAAATGCGGCTCGCGGAAGGCGTCGAAGACGACACTTGGGAGGACCCCTCGCTCGAAGCCTTCCCGGAAGAGCTGCTCCCGACCTCCGCGATCACCGGCTGCGAACAGCTCCCCTTCACCCCGTCGCTGACGCTCGCGCCGGAAACCACGCAGGCCGGCGCGCCGAGCGGCTACACGCTCGGCGTGCGCCTGCCGCAGAACGAAAGCCCGAGCGCACTCGCGAGCGCCGACGTGCGCAGCGTGCAGGTGGCCCTGCCGGCGGGCGTGACGCTCTCGCCGTCGTTCGCCAACGGCCTGCAGGCGTGCTCGCACGAACAGTTCGCACCGCCACCGAGCGAACGGAACACAGCGGCCCCGGCTGCCTGCCCGTCGCGCTCGCAGATCGGCACGGTGAAGATCGCCACGCCACTGCTGGCGAGCCCGCTGGAAGGCGAGGTGTACGTGGGCGAACCGGCGTGCACGCCGTGCGGCCCGACAGACGCGCAGGAAGGCCGGCTGCTGCGCCTGCTGGTGCAGGCGCAGGGCGCGGGCCTGACGGTCAAGCTCGAAGGCGCGGCGTCGATCGACCAGGCCACCGGCCAGCTGACGGTGCGCTTCGAACAGATCCCGCAGCTGCCCTTCGAAGACGTGCAGCTGACGCTGGACGGCGGCGCGAACGCGCCGCTTGTCAACTCGTCCAGCGCGTGCGGCACGCCGCTCACGGCGAGCGCGCGGCTGACGCCGTACGGCGGCGAAACGCCCGCGCAACCGACGAGCGAACCGATCACGCTCGTGGGCTGCCCGAGCCCGCGCTTTCAGCCCGCGTTCACGGCGGGCACGACGAACGACGACGCGGGCGCGTTCAGCCCGCTGGCGGTCGCGTTCGCGCGCGGCGAAGGCGAAGAAGGCCTGCGGAGCTTCAGCGTGCGGCTGGCGCCGGGCCTGCTGGCGATGCTCTCCAAGGTGCATCCCTGCCCCGAGGCCCAGGCGCAGGTGAGCGCGTGCATCCCGCAGAGCCAGATCGGCACCGTCACGATCACCGCGGGAGCGGGCGCCGATCCGCTGCAGCTGACCGGCAGCGTGTACCTGACCGGGCCGCGCGCTGGCGCGCCGTTCGGCCTGTCGATCGTGGTGCCGGCGGTGGCCGGCCCGCTGAGCCTCGGCACGATTGAGGTGGGCGCGAGCATCGCGGTGAACCCGCGCACCGCTGCGCTGAGCATCGTCAGCGAACCGCTGCCGCAGAGCGTGGACGGCATCCCGCTGCAGATCAGGACGGTCGCGCTGGACATCGACCGCGCAGGCTTCGTGTTCAACCCGACCGACTGCCGCACGCTGGCGATCGCAGGCACGCTGACGAGCGCCCAGGGCGCGACCGCGGCGGTGTCCTCGCGCTTTCAGGCAGCCGACTGCGCGACGCTGCGCTTCAGGCCGCGGCTGACGGCGTTGACGCACGCGCACGCGGGCAGGCAAGACGGCGTGCACCTGCACGTGCGGGTCGTGTCGGCGTCCGGGCAGGCGAACATCGCTGAGCTGAAGCTCGACCTGCCCAAGCGCATGGTCCCGCGGCTGAGCACGCTGCAGGAGGCGTGCCCGGTGAGCGTGTTCGACGACGACCCGGCGAGCTGCCCTGCGTCCTCGGTGGTGGGCAGCGCGACGGTGCTGACGCCGCTCGTGCGCCAGCCGTTCGACGGGCCGGTGTACGTGCTCTCGCGCGGCGGGAAGGCCGCGCCGGAGATCGCGCTGGTGCTGCAGGGCGAAGGCATCGTGCTGGAGGTGGTGGGGGAAGCGAAGGTGCGCAAGGGGATCGAGTCGGTTGCCTTTCGCGCGCTGCCGGACGTGCCGTTCTCGGAGCTCGACGTGTTGCTGGACGCCGGCCGGCACTCGCTGCTGGGCGCGAACCTGCCGGCGAAGGCGCACGGCAGCCTGTGCGCGGGGCGCCTGGCGATGCCGAGCGAGATCACCGCACAGGACGGCGCGGTGGTAAAACAGACGACGATCGTGTCCGTGTCCGGGTGCGGCGGGCCGCACGGCAGGCGCAAGGCGAAAAGCGGGCGCAAGGCGCGCGCAGGGAAGGGGAGGGCATGAGCTGGGACTTCTCCACAGAGGACGACTTCCAGGCGCAGCTGGACTGGATGGCGCAGTTCGTGCGCGAGCAGATCTGGCCGCTGGAAACGATCTGGCACGAGCTCGGCCTGGAGGGCCTGTCGCGGGCGATGGAGCCGCTGCGCGAGCAGGTGAAGGAGCGCGGCCTGTGGGCGGCGCACCTGCCGCCGGAGCTGGGCGGCCAGGGCATGGGCCAGGTGCGCCTGGGGCTGATGCACGAGATCCTTGGCACGTGCCCGATCGCGCCGCTGGCGTTCGGCAACGCGGCGCCGGATTCGGGCAACTCGGAGCTGATCGCGCTGGCGGGCACGGAGGAGCAGAAGGACCGCTGGCTGCATCCGCTGCTGGCGGGAGATCTGCGCAGCGCGTTCAGCATGACCGAGCCGGACACGCCGGGCTCGGACCCCACGCAGCTGCGCACGCGGGCGGTGCGCGACGGCGACGAATGGGTGATCGCCGGGCGCAAGTGGTTCTCCTCGAACGGCTCGATCGCGGACTTCCTGATCGTGATGGCGGTGACGAACCCCGACGCGCGCCCGTCGCAGCGGGCGTCGATGTTCATCGTCCCGGTGGACACCCCGGGCGTGGAGATCGTGCGCGACGTGCCGACGATGGAGCACCCGTGGGAGCACTACGGCGGCTACGGCGGGCACGCGGAAATCGCCTACGAGTCCGTGCGCGTGCCCGCGCAGGCGCTGCTGGGCGCGGAGGGCACTGGCTTCGTGCTCGCCCAGCACCGGCTGGTGCCGGGGCGCATCCACCACTGCATGCGCTGGCTGGGCGTGGCACGCCGCGCGTTCGACATGCTGTGCGAGCGCGCCACCTACCGCCACGCCCACGGCTCGCTGCTGGCGGACAAGCAGACGGTGCAGAACTGGATCGCGGACAGCGCCGCGGAGATGCAGGCTGCCCGGCTGATGACGCTGCACGCGGCGTGGGTGATGGACACGCAGGGAGCGAGCGCGGCGCGCACGGACGTGGCGCTGATCAAGTTCTACGGCGCGAAGGTGCTGCACGACGTGGTGGACCGCGCGCTGCAGCTGCACGGCTCGCTGGGCTACTCGACGGACCTGCCGCTCGAGCAGATGTACCGCTTCGCGCGCGCCGCGCGCATCTACGACGGCCCCGACGAGGTCCACCGCCAGTCGGTGGCCCGCCAGATCCTGCGCGGCTACTCCCCGCCGCCCGACGACACCCCCAGCGAACACCTGCCCACCCGCCGTGCGCAGGCGCGCGAGCGCTTCGCGCACCTGCTGGATGCGGTCACGGCCAACGACTGATTCTTTTTATGGGCTCGCCTTTCGGCTCGCGGTGCGCAGCGCGCAGCGGCGGACCGTGCGGCTAGGCTAGAAGCCACCGATGGCAGCCGATGCACGGCAGGCGCGAGCGCTGTTCGACCCCAGCTCGTTCGAGCGCTTCCGCTTCGTCTCACGTGAGCTCGACGGGCACGGGCGTGTGACCCTGCGCTATGCGCTGGACGACGGGCTCTCGTTCGTGGAGCGATTCCAGCTGCCGCTGCCCGACCCCACGCGGGAGCTGGCCGACTCTGACCGCGAACGGGTGGCGGGCCTGCTGGGGCTGCTGCATTGGGTGGCGGGGGTGAGCTATTACAAGACGGCGCTCCCTCCGGTGATCGAGTTCGCGTCGGCTCCTCCTCCACCGGCGGTCGTTGCGCTGCTGGAAGCGCTGTACTCCGAGGGGCTGGCGGAGCTTGCCTACGTGAACGCGCTGCGGGATGTGCCTCGGCCTTGGTTTGCCGGCTGCGCGATCGCCGAGGCGGCCGTGTCCGGCCACCTCGACGACGCTCCGCCGGCCCCCACGGCCCAGCGAGTTCTCGTGCCAATCGGAGGCGGCAAGGATTCCGCGGTGGCGCTGGAGGTCGTCAGGCGGTCGGGGTGCGGGGTGGCGCTGTTCTCGGTTGGCGACGCGGCTCCGATTGCGCGCACGGCGGTCGCCTCGGGGCTGCCGCGGCTGCTGGCCACGCGGACGCTCGATCCGGGGCTGGGCGCGCTGAATGAGGCGGGGGCGATCAATGGGCATGTGCCGGTCACGGCGATCGTGTCTTGCGTGGCGCTGCTGACGGCCGCGCTGAATGGCTTTGACGCGGTGGCGATGGCGAATGAGCGCTCGGCGTCCGTGGGCAACGTGCGCTGGAAGGGGGTGGAGGTGAACCACCAGTTCAGCAAGGGGGCGCGTGCGGAACGGCTGCTGCGGGCCGCGCTTGCGGAGGTGGCCCCTGACGGTGGCTCTGCTCGGTCGAGCGTGCAGTTGTTTTCGGTCCTGCGGCCTGCTTCTGAGCTGGCGGTGGCGCGGGCGTTTGCGCGGCTGGAGCGCTACCACGGTGCGTTCACGAGCTGCAACGCGCTGTTTCGCGGCGATCCCGCGCGGCGCGCAAGTTCGTGGTGCTGTGAGTGCCCCAAGTGCCGGTTCGTGTTCCTGGCGCTTGCGCCGTTCAGCGAGCCGGGGCACTTGCGTGAGGTCTTTGGGCGTGACCTGCTGGATGAGGACGGTCAGTTCGAGGGCTTTGCGCTGTTGACCGCCACGGGGGGGCACAAGCCGTTTGAGTGCGTGGGCGAGGAGCAGGAGAGCATCGCCGCGATTCGGCTGCTGGCTGAGGACCCGCGCTGGCGCAGCCATCGCGTGGTGGCGCGGCTGGCGGCGGAGGTGCTCCCCGGCTTTGCGTCCGACGAAGGCGATCCTGAGCGGGTGCTGGCCTTGAGCGACGACGAGCACGCGGTGCCGGCGGCGCTGCTGGCGGACGTGCATGCGCTTCTCGGAGCTTGACGGCGCCACGGTAGGCGTGTGGGGCGCGGGGCGCGAGGTCGCGTCGTTCGCCGACCAGCTCGCCCGCCGCCTGCCTGCGGCGCGGATCGCGGTGGCGGCGTTCGACGCGCCGCCGGCGGAGGATGTGCTTGACAGGCTGAAAGCGCCGGGCGCGCGGATCGTGACCGGCGCGGAGATCGTGCCGGGGCTGTCGCACTGTGATGTGGTCGTGCGCTCCCCCGGCGTGTCCATCTACCGCCCAGAGCTGCATGCGCTGCGCGAGGCCGGTAGGCCGGTGACGACGGCCACGGCGCTGTGGCTGGCCGAGCACGGCAGCGCGGGCGTGATTGGCATAACGGGCACCAAGGGCAAGAGCACGACCGCGGCCCTCGCCCATCACCTGGCGCGCGCAGCCGGCCGCACGGCCCACCTGGCGGGCAATATCGGCGTCCCGGCCCTCGATCTGCTCGACGCGGAGCCCGCCGAGGTGATTGTGCTGGAGCTCTCCAGCTATCACACCGCCGACCTCGATACGGGGCCGGAGGTCGCATTGGTGACGAACCTGTTCCGCGAGCACACCGACTGGCACGGCTCGGAGGAGGCCTACCGGGCTGACAAGCTGCGCCTGTTGCGCTTGCCTGGGGTGCGGCGGGTGGTGCTCAATGGGCGCGACGAGAGGCTGGTCGAGGTCGTCGATGCTGGCTCCCGCCCCGCCGTTGATGTTCGTCTCGACTATGTCGTCGAGCCGATCATCTACGGCGTGCCCCCCGGTTGGGACAGCGTCAACGGAGGCATTGCGTTCCGTGGCAACATGGTCGCCGCGTCCACTGACTTGCCGCTGCGGGGAGAGCACAACGCGCTCAATCTTTGTGGGGCCTTGACGGCGCTCGAAGCCCTCGGCGTGGAGCCGGCGATGCCCGAGTCCTTGCGGGGATTCCGGCCGCTGGCGCACCGCCTGGAGACGGTGGTTGAGCGTGAGGGGGTGTTGTGGGTGAACGACAGTATCTCCACTACGCCGGAGTCGACTCTGGCGGCGCTGGCTAGTTTTCCCGGACGCGAGATCGTGCTGATCGCGGGCGGCCAGGACAGAGGGCAGGACTACTCGCAGCTGGGACGTGCCCTGGCGCAAGGCGAAATAACGGTCATCGGTGTGCCATCGACGGGAATGCGGCTGCTCGCTGACGCGCGCGCCGCTGGGCTACCGTCCACGCGCGCGATTGCCGCCGCGGACATGCCCGAGGCGATCGACGTGGCGCGCCGGTTGGCTGGCACAGGCGCCGCGATCCTGCTCTCCCCGGCCGCTCCCAGCTACGACAACTACCGCGACTTCGAGGAGCGCGGAGAGCGGTTTCGGCGGCTCGCGGATAGGGCTCGCGCGGTGTGACAGTCACGAGACCCGCCGCTCCACAGTAAGAAGCCCCGCCGCTCACAAACGGGCGACGGGGCTTCTGGCGCGTCATTCGATCGAATGCTCGCGGATCAGCGCTGCATGCCGATCAGCGGCTCATGGGCACAGCGGGTTCTTGGGCACGCCGGCGCATGGGTTGGGCATCGTGGGTTGTGGTGGCGGGGCCGGCTGGTCGACCGGTTTGCGCGATTCCGATTCGTCCCTGATCTGCAGCAGGTATTCGACCGCTTCTGGGAGTTCCTGGGGGCCGAAGCCGCCGAAGCCGGGGCTTGGGGTGGTCTTGTTTTGGCAGCCCCACGTGCGTTCGATTTTCGTGGGGAAGGTGGGGTCGGTGAACAGGTTGCCGGAGGCGCAGTTGTTTTCCGACTTCGGCGGCGGTCCACCGAACAGTTCACCGTAGCCGCCGGTGAACGTGAGGTCGCCGGCGAACTGGTTGCCCTTGTACGTGGGGTCGTGGCCGTTGTCGAGGAAGATGTTGTCGCTGACGCGGTTGCCCTCCATGCCGAAGAAGATCGTGTCCGCTTGCGGCGGGAAGGGGTTGGGGTATTCCAGGCCGACCACGCCGTTGGTGGCGTTGCCGGCGATCAGGTTCTGTTCGATCAGGTCGGCGTAGTCGCCGGGCAGTACCACGCCGGTGCCCCACGTGCCGGCGGGGTTGCCGACGGCCGGCACCGAGAGGTTATTGTTTTCCACGATCACGTCGTTGCGGATGATCGTGCAGCGTGGGATGTCGGTCGTGGTGATCACCGGCGTGGGGTTCGGGTTTTCGATGTTCGGCCGGTTGCATTCACCGTCCTGTGGCGGCGGTGGGTCGCCGGGGTTTTCGGAGTTGGGCACCAGGCCGGAGGAGTTGCGCCGGAACAGCGAGTCTTCGATCGTCAGCTTGCCGCCCGCGTTGGAGCCCGAGTAGCCGAGCGCGTTGTCTTCCATCGTCGCGCCCGTGATGCGCGCGTCGCATTCCTGGCAGGCGCCGACGTAGATGCCGGAGTCGTTGAAGCCGGAGGCGTAGATGTTTTCCCAGGAGCCTTCCACCTCGTTGTTGGTGAAGACGCCGTAGCCGCCGAGCAGGCCGGTGTCGTAGGCGGTGAGGTAGCTCCCGTACCACCCGTGCGCGCCGATTTTCCCTGACTCGGCGCCGCCGTTCCACCAGATCTCGTTGCCGCACTCTTCGTCGCCGCAGCTTTCGCTCTGATCGAAGTTGCGCACCGTGAGGTTTTCCACCCACACGTCGTTGGCCTCATAGATTTCGATCCCGTTGCCCGCTTTGTGCTGTCCGTCGACGATCACCGTGTTGCGGTTCATGCCCCTGATCCAGATCCCCGACTGGGCGCTCGTCACCTTCACCGCTTCGTCGTACACCCCCGGTTCGATCAGCACGTAGTCGCCGGCGCTCGAGGCGTTGACGGCGGCCTGGATGGTCGTGAAGTAGTGCGTGTTGGCGGGGATCTTGCCTTTCGGCGGTGTCCCCTGGCGGACGATGTTGACGTTGGCAGCCAGCGCGCTGGCGGCGGTGGCGCACAGTGCGACGGCCACAAGCGCCGCGACGGCCACATGGCGGGCCAGCGCCGGCGCCCTCTCGGAACGGCTTCGCATGGATCGCATGCTGGATCTCCCTCCCTCGCTTGAAACGGCAGCGGCCATCCGAGCCTATACCCGTGCGCGAGCCAGATCAAGCGCCGCTTACGAGGCTTTCGGCGGTTTGGCCGGCTCTGCCGCGGCGGGCTCCTCTGCGGGCGCTCCCGCGGACTCCTCCCCGCGGGCGCTGCCGGGGGCCGCGGGCGGCTGGGCTCGACCCGCGGGCGGCCGGGCGGGGATCGCGTCGGCGGCCGCGGCCGCGGCCGCGCGGTTCTCCTCCTTGACCGCCAGCCAGATCTCCTCGCGGTAGATCGGCACTCCGGCGGGGGCGGAGATCCCCAGCCGGACCGTGTGCCCGCTGACGCTCATCACGGTCACGAGGATCTCGTCGCCGATGACGACGCGCTCTCCAGGACGACGCGTCAGGATCAGCATCGAAGCTGATTATGAAGCAATCTTGGCCGCTGCGGGCAGCGTGAACAGCGGCGCCTGCAGCTGAGCGTCCTCGTGGATGTTGAGCACCTGGTAGCCGCGGCCGTCGCGGATCAGCAGCGGCGCGCGCAGGTTGGCGGTGATGTCCAGCGGGTTGGGGGTGGCGCGCACGGTCACATACAGCTGCGTGCCGGCAAGGTCGGCGATGCCGGTTCGCTCCTGATCCTCGGGGGCGATCTCCAGCTCGAAGTCGGCGAAGAACTGGTAGGGGCTGACGACGGGCAGCGCGAGCGCGGGGTTGTCGATCTCGTGCAGCCACAGAAAGCCGGTGCCAGGGTTGCGGTCGAGCAGCGTGTAGCGCAGGCCGCCCAGCCCGATCAGGCCGAAGGGGAACTCGAGCACGTCCGCGGGCTCGATCTCGACGGTCCCGAAGCGAATGCTCTGGAATGTCACGGGCATGGCACGGCTCTCCTCGGCGGTCATTTTTCTAGGAAGTTGAGCAGCGATTCTTGGACGATGGTGGCGCCGGCGCGCAGCGCGGCGTTGTAGGCGGCCTGCTCGTTGCTGTACGCGATGGTGGCGGCGGCGACGTTCGTGTCGTCGACGCTCGACAGGCTCTCGCTGATCGACGTCTGCAGGTCTTCGTTGCGCGACAGCGCCGCCTGCAGCTGGTCGATCGCGCTGCCGGAGGTCGCCTGCAGCTGCGTGAGCGTTTCGATGTTGCCTTCGAGGCTCTTCAGGTCGACCGCGGTCAGCGCTTCGCGGTCTTCGGCCGTGCCGCCGCGTAGGTTGTTGGCGAGCGTGCGCAGCGTGTCCAGCAGCTTGCCGTCGCCGGAGGCTTCGCCGTTGCCGAGCAGCGCGGAGATGTTGGTGGAGATCGTCACCGACGCGGCCGGGCCGACGGCGCGCGAGATGGTTTCCGCGTTGCCCTGGTATTCGTCGTTTGCGCCCTCTTCGTAGGGGGGCGTGGTCGTGTCGGTGCCGGCGAAGATGTATTGCCCCGCGTACTGTGTGTTGGCGTCCTGCTTGATGCTTTCCGTCAGCTGTTCGACCTGCTGCGCGATCGTTTCCAGGTCGCTCTGGTTGCTGGTGCCGTTGGCGGCCTGCAGGATCAGTTCGCGCACCCGCTGGACGGCCGTGTTGATGCTCGACATCGCGCTGCTGGCGGTGTTCTCCCAGCCGATCGCGTCCTGGGCGTTGCTTTCGTAGGAGCTCAGCCCGGAGAGCTGGCTCTGCAGGTCGATCACGCGGCTCGCGCCGTACGGGTTGTCCGACGGTTCCAGGATCGTCTTGCCGGAGGACAGTTCGTCGGAGGTGCGCTCGAGCGAGTTCAGCGACGAGCTGAGCTCGTCGAGGATCGAGCTTTTGACCATCGCCGGGGTGATGCGTTGGATGCTCATCAGAGGCCCGCCGCGCCCGTGTGCTCGATCAGCGTTTCGAGCAGTTCGCTCATCACCGTCAGCGTGCGCGCGGATGCTTGGTAGCCGCGCTGGAAGCTGATCAGGTTGGTCATTTCTTCATCCAGCGACACGCCCGAGACGCTCTGGCGCTGGTCGTTGATCGCGGTGACCGTCGTCTGCAGGTTGCTCTGTTCGTCTTGTGCGTCCTGCACGAAGCTCCCCAGCTGCTCGACCAGCGTCGCGTAGTCCTGTTCGGCGACGCCGCCGCGTAGCCCGGCGATCGCCTGGGCGACGGAGTTGCCGCCGACAGCTTCGGTGCTCGAGGCCTGGACTTCGCTGGCCTTCACCGCGACCGTGAGCGTGGCGGCGCTCGCGCCGGTGAAGAACGGTTTGGCCAGCGGCGCGTTGACCGTTTCCGCGAGCGCTTCGGCGACGCCGTCGAGTCCCGTCTGCAGGCTCGTCAGCGCCCCTTGCGGGCCGGTCAGGCTGAGCAGCGCGCCCAGCTGACCGCCGGCCGCTTCGGTCAATTCCTGCGGCCAGTTGACGGTCGTGCCTTCTACCAGCGGTGTGCCCGTGTCGCCGAAGCTCACCGTGTCGGTGTGGTCTTCCTGTTCGCTGACCGTGATGTTCGCCAGGCTGGAGAGCTTGTCGAGCAGCAGGTCGCGGCTGTCGAGCATCGAGTTGGGGGTCTCGCCGGCTTGTTCTGAGAGCTTGATCTGGCCGTTCAGCTGGGCGATCTGGGAGGCGATGTTTTCCACTTCGCCGCCCGCGCCGGTCAGCGCTTTGACCTGTTCGCCGGCCTGCGTGGCGATCGTCGACAGCTGTGAGCTGAGCTCGTTGAACGTGCGCGCCAGCTGTTCGCCGGCCGCCACCACGCCCACTTTGGCCGCTTCGCTGGTGGGCGAGGAGGCGAGGCTGTTCCACGCGCTCCAGAATTTCGACAGCTGCCCGGCGATGCTCGCTTCGGTGGGTTCGTTGAACGCCGCCTGCGCCTGCGCGAGCACTTCCGCCTGCGTGCTCGCGCTGCTCAGCGCGCTGTTCTGGGTGCGGTACTGGGAGTCCAGGTAGCTGTTGCGGATGCGCGTGATCGTCGACACGCCAACTCCGGTCCCCAGCTGCGCGCCCTGGCCGGTGAGCGTGGAGAGCGCCAGGATGTCCAGCGGCGGGTTCGGCTGCAGGTTGACGGTCTCGCGCGAATAGCCTTCGGTGTTCGCGTTGGCGATGTTGCTGCCGGTCGTGTCCAGCGCCGTCTGCTCGGCGATCAGTCCGCTGAGCGCCGTCTGCAGTCCTTGCAAGGTGGGGATCGACATGGCTCAGGCGCGCAGGTCGAGGACGTGCAGGGAACCGTGGGGGCGCGAGCGCGTGATCGGCGCGGAGGAGCCGCTGGTGTCATAGCCGTTCACGCCGTCGAGCGCGAGCATGCCCAGCAGGTGGTCGAGGAAGCCGAGCTCGATCTGCATCAGCGCACGGTTGGTGGTGTGCGCGTGCTGCAGCTCGTGCAGCAGGCCGCGCAGTTGGGCGCTGCGCGCCCGCGCGCGCTCCGCGCGCGTGGCGTCCATCAGCGTGCACAGCTGCGTCAGCGTCACCTGCGCGGCGGGCACGCCCAGCCGCTGCCCGCTGCGGGCGAGCAGACGTGAGCGCTCCTCCTCGAGCAGCTGGCGGCTGCCCATCTCCCCACGCAAGATGCCCGCCCAGCGCACGACCGTGTGCACGTCACGCGCACGGATCGCCGCACCCTGCTCGAGCACCACCTCCAGCAGGCGCTGCGCCGAGGCGATCTGTGCGTCGAGGTGGCTGAGCACGTCCGCCACCAGCGCGCGATCCGGCTGGGAGAGCTCGTTGGTGGCCACGCCGGCGCTCATGAGGCCTCCGTCCCGCCGCCCGACCCTGCCGTCGCTGCGCCGCCGGCCCCGGCGCCGGCGCCGGCCGTCGTTCCGCCGCCGGCCGCGACGTGCGCCCCTGCGTCCACGCCTTCGAGTCCGCGTGTCAGCTGCGCCGCCAGGCCGAGCCCGCCGGCGCTCATCACGCTGCTCGTCAGTCCCTGTGGCAGCAGCGAGGCGAGCTCGGAGTTGCCGGCGGCGCCGGACGTGGAGCCGCCTTCTTCTTCGGAGCCCTGTTCGCCCGCTTCGCCGGTCAGCCCGCTGCTGGCGCTCAGCGACTGCGAGAGCTGTTCCACGAGCGTGTCTTCGAACGCGAGCGCGCTCTGGTAGGCCTTCTGCGTGGCGGGCGAGCCGTCGCGTACCCACTTCGGCTCGAGCGCCTGGTTGGCGATTGGCAGGCCGCTGGAGATGGTGATCGGGTTGCTCATTGCGGTCGCAGCTGGTTGGCGATCGACATCATCTGGCTCTCCGTCTGGATTGCCGTGCTCATCATCTGGTAGTTGCGCTGCGTGCTCGCCATCAGCGCCATGTCGCTGGCGAGGTTGACGTTCGAGCCCTCCAGCGCTCCCTGGTGGATCTTGCCGTTGGCGGCGTGCACCGTGCCGCTCTGCGCGGTGGGCGTGAACTCGCTGCCGCCGTCTGCGCGCAGGTGTTCGGGGGAGGTGACCGTCACGAGCTTGATCTGGCCGAGCTTCTTGGTGCCCGCGAACACGGTGCCGTCGGGCGCGATGCTCAGTTTTTCGGCGGCAAAGCCCTTCGGGAGCTTGATCGGCGGCGAGAGGCGGTTGCCTTCGCTGTTGACGATCGTGCCGCTGGCGTCCACGCTGAAGCTGCCGTTGCGGGTGAGCGCCACTTCGCCGTTGGCGCGCTTGAGCTGGAAGTAGCCGGGGCCTTCGATCGCCAGGTCGAGCGGGTCGCCCGTTTCCTGCAGCGTGCCCTGCGCTTCGCTGCGCCCGATCACCTTCGCGCTCGCGCCCGAGCCGGCGGTGGTTTCGGTGCCGGCGAGCTTGACGGGGTTGTACAGCAGGTCGTTGAACGCGACCCGCTCTGACTTGTAGCCGCTGGTGGAGACGTTCGCGAGGTCGTTGGCGATCGCGTTCAACTGTTCCTGCTGTGCTGACATGCCTGCCGCTGCGGAATAAAGACCTTCGAGCATCAGCCCATCCTGTGGTCGTCGGTGTCCACGAGCCGGGCCTCCGCGTGGCGGTCCAGCCGAGCTCGAGGTTCTCAGTCCGTGTGATCGGCCGCCTGGGCGGGGACTTGAGCGGACCTCAAGCGTTCGGGTTCATCGAGCCGACCTGCGAGGCCGCCTCTTGCAGGGTCTGGGCGATCGACTGGATCGCCTGCTGGCCCGACTGGAAGCTGCGCAGCGAGGTGATCATTTCGATCATCGCGTTCGCCGGGTCAACGCCAGAGCCCTCCAGCGAGCCTTGGCGCACGCTGCCGGTGGGTTTGCCGGCGGGCGTGCCCGTGTACAGGTTTTCCCCCTGCTTGACGGCGCCTGGGACTTCGAAGACGCCCACCGCGTTCGCGGGCACGGTGCCCGCCGCGCCGACTTTGATCTGCGCCCCTTTCGCGCTCAGCACCGGGTCGCCGCTCGCGTCCGTCAGCACCCCCTGCGCCGAGCGCGTGAACTGCCCGTCGCGGGTGTAGCGCACGCCCTGGGCGGTCCGCACCGCAAAGAAGCCAGAGCCCTCGATCGCGAAGTCGAGCGGTTCGCCGGTTTCCTGCAGCGTCCCGCTGCCGGTCTCGGTGACGGCTTTGCCGAGCGCCACTCCCTCGTCGACCGAGCCGACCGGCGTGCCGCCCTCGGTGTTTGCGAGCAGCACCGAACCGAAGCTGTGCTGCGGCGAGTAGTCAGGCTGAAAGCCGGGGGTCGAGGCGTTCGACAGGTCGTTCGCGAGCTGGTCTTGGCGCACCTGCTCGGCGACCATCCCCGACGCGGCTATGTACAGACCGAGGTCCATCTGCTCCCGGTGTTCGACCGGCGCGCGGCATCCTTGAGCGCGTTCGGTCGCCGCGCCAGGTCTGTGGCGCCGCGCGCAAGCCCCCCTCAGCCGACGGACGCGAACAGCGACAGCTCGCCGGAGAGCTGTTCGTACAGACGCCGGCGCAGCCCCGTGTGGATCTGCGAGACGCGGCTCTCGGAGACCCCCAGCCGTTCGCCGATCTCGCGCAGCGTCCAGCTCTCCACGTACAGCAGCACCGCGACTTCGCGCTCCTGGCGGCTGAGGCGCGCGAACGCGCGGCGGAAGCGCGCCTTGGCTTCGCGGCGCTCGGCGCTGAGGATCGGGTCGCAGTCCTCGTCGGTGCTTTCCAGCGTGTCGATGCGCTCGATCGTCGCGCTCTCGTCCGAGCGCACGATGCGGTTCAGCGAGCCCACCTCAGCCAGCGCCACCTGATCGAGCCGGCTGGTCAGCTGCGGCGCGGTCATGCCCACCATGCTCGCCAGCTCCGCGCGCGTCGGTTCGTGTTCGTGGATTGCAAAGTAGGTCTCGCGCGCCTCGTTGATCGCACGCTCGTCGCGGCGCAGCGAGCGCGGCGCCCAGTCGTGGCGGCGCAGCTCGTCGAGCACCGCCCCGTGCACGCGCGTCCACGCGTACTGCTCCAGCGAGGCGCCCTTCTCGGGGTCGTAGCGTTCGATCGAGCGGATCAGCGCCTCCAGCCCGCAGGACAGGAAGTCGTCGACGTCGCACTGCGCGGGCACCTCGCGCACCTTGCGGTAGACGATGTAGCGCACCATCGGCATGAACATGAAGATCAGCCGATCGCGCAGCTGCGGATCGCCGCTGCTGCGGTACTCGTGCCACAGTGCCAGCACCTGCACCGCAGGTACTCTCGCCGCCCGCTTTCCGAGTGTTTCCATGCGTCGCGTTCTGGGTATCGAGGGATGGAACGACAGATGGTGTCGCCGCTGCGCTGCTCGCGTCCGAGCCCCGGCCTGCGCTGGAGCGACGCGGACTGATTCGCGATTGCCAAAGGATCCCCTGCCCGATCCGCGTGGCGCTCACGTAATGACCGCAGCGGTCGATCACCAAGCGTGGAGGGACTTGCGCGGTCGTGTGCGCGCCGGCGCCTCGCTCAACACTGAAAGGAAATCCTCCGCAAAATCTCAAGTTAGCCCGGAGGGCGTCGATCACCATGATTGATACCAAGCGCGAGGCGGCCCAAGGAACGGGCCGCGTCCTACGTTTTCAGGGAGAAAACGCCATCATGAGCTCGCCAATTTTGCCTGCACAGGGCCCCACCGGCCCAACCATCGAGAAACCAGCCGCAAGCCTCGCCCCCACCGGCCAGCGCGTCGAGGCCGGTGCCGACTCCGGCATCGGCGACGTCGGCACGTTCATCGCCCAGCTCGCCGCCGGGGTCAGCGCGCTCAGCATCGAAGCCGGCCGCGGCGAGGGTGGGTGGGGGGATGGGCGGGTCCCTAATCACGTGCTCGACCAGATCACCGCCGCCGCCAGGATCGGCGCGCAGCTGCGCGAGGCCGGCCACGAACTGCGCTTCTTCCCGGCTGCCGACGGCGGCCGGGTGCAGATCGAGGTGCACGACCGCGACGGCAACAAGCTCGGCATGCTCTCGCCCGCGGCGGCGCTCGAGCTCGCCGCCGGCAGCCCGCTGAACTAGGAGGACGCGCCATGTCCACGTCAGGGGTATCGCTCAATTCCACCGCCGGCGCACCGCTGTCGGTCACCGGCCTCGCGTCCGGGCTGGACACCACGGAGATCATCGCCGCGCTGATGTCCGCGGAACGTGAGCCGGTCACGCACATGACCGAGCAGGAGAACAAGCTGGAGGGCACCAACACGGCGCTGCAGAGCGTGCAGACGAGCCTGCAGAGCCTGTCCTTCGAGGTCGCCGAATTCGCCGTGCCGTCGCTGTTCGAAGACTCGCAGACGGCCACCTCCAACGAACCGGCGCGCGTGAGTGCCGCCGCCAGCACCGGCGCGGCGGTCGGCGGCTACGAGGTCGAAGTCACGCAGCTCGCGACCTCCGCCCAGCGCACCTTCGCGTTCACCAGCCCGACGGCCGAAGAAACGCTCACGATCGACGGCAAGGAATTCAAGCTCAAGGCCGGCGAGAGCGCCAAGGAACTCGCGAGCGCGATCAACGCCGACAGCAGCGCCACGGTGTTCGCCGCCGCGACGGAAGCCGGCACGATCGTGCTGTCCAACCGCGAAACGGGCACCACGGGCCCCGAATTCATCAAAGTCGTCGACGCCGGCGGCACGCTGGTGGAAAGGGAAGGCGCCGCCAAGGAAGGCCAGAACGCCGAATACAAGGTCGACGGCGAAGCCGGCGTGTCCGCGTCGAACACCGTCGCGAACGCGATCCCCGGCGTCACGCTCACGCTCGGCGGGCTCACCCCCGCCGGCCCTGTGACGATCGACGTCCAGCCGCCGGGCCCCAGCGCCGCCGCCATCGAAGCGCAGGTCAACTCCTTCATCAAGCTGTACAACAGCACCGTCGAAGCGATCCAGAAGCAGCTCACCACCAAGCCGCTCGCCAAAGCGAGCAGCGCGAGCGAATTCGCCACCGGCGCGCTGTTTGGGGACCTCGAACTGACGAGCCTGCTGGACAACATGCGCGCGGCGATGTACGAACCGATCACGGGCCTCGAAGCCGGCATGTCCAGCCCGTTTGACCTCGGCATCGCCACCGGCGGCTCCAGCGGGTCGGGGACGGCCTCGCAGGCCTCCATCGAAGGCCTGCTCACGCTCAACGCGAGCAAGCTCAGCGAAGCGGTCAAGACCAACCCCGCCGGCGTCGAGCAGATGCTCACCCAGTGGTCGAAAAGCCTGCAGAGCACGATCAACGTCGTCAGCGAAGCCGGCGGCGGGCTGGAAACGCGCGTCAACGGCGACACCGCGCAGATCACGCAGCTCTCGAGCCAGATCTCGAGCATGAACGAAATTCTCGCCGACCGCGAAAAAGCGCTGGAGGAGACTTACGCGCAGCTCGAAGCGGTGATCTCGCAGAACTCCGAGCAGAGCTCGTACATCGCCAAACAGGCCGAATCGCTCAGCAGCATCTGACGCCGGCCTTGAAAAAGGCGCCTCGGGCCTCAATTTTTCGGCCGCGAGGACGATCAATAGAGGAGATGAGCAACCTCACCGCACCACACACCGCCTACCGCAGAGGCGAGGTGATGGCGGCGACGCGCGGTCAGCTGGTCGTGCTGCTGTACGACGGCGCGCGTCGCTTCCTGCGCCAAGGCGCGATGGCGATGCGCGAAGGCAAGGTCGAGCGCGCGCACAACGCGCTGCGCAAAGCCGAACGCATCATCAACCACCTCGACGGCACGCTCGACTTCGACCAGGGAGAAGTGCCACAGCTGCTGCACGCGCTCTACCAGTTCTCGCTGCGCCACCTCAACCAGGCGCGCCGCGAGCAGGACGCGAGCAAGGTGGAGGAGATCGGCGCCATGCTCGGCGAGCTGCGCGAGGCCTTCAACGACATCGCCGACGAGGGCGACCCCACGTGAGCACACCGTCGCCGGGGGGGGAGACGGCGAGCGATCGGCACGGCGCATGCTCCCACGCGGGGGAGTCGGCGCTCGCGCCCTACCAAGCCATCTGCGAGCACGCCGAGCTCGAACTGGAGCTCGCCGGGCGCGGCGAAATCGACTCGCTGGCGGCGCTGGGGGCGCGCTGGGGCGAGCTGGCAGCCAGCCTGCCCGAGCATCCCCCCGCGGCCGCCGCCGAGCTGCTCGAGCGCGCGCGCCTGATCCACCAGCGCACGCACATCGAGCTCGTGCGCCTGCGCGACGCGCTGCTCGCCGACGTACGCACCACGGCGCGGGCACGCAGGACCGCCGACGGCTACGCCGGCCAGCTGCGCTCGCGGCCGAGGATCGATCACCGCGCGTAGGTTCGCTCTAAAGGTCTGCGCGCAGACGCCGATCAAGAGAGCGTGGCCCCTCGATGGCCACGTCGTGACGACTCAGGGAGAGCGTCGCCTTCAGCCCAGGGAGGGCGGAAAGGACGGGCGGGCGGCATTTCATCATGGCTCTCGTGGATTCCACTCAGCAGCTGCTCGAGGCCGCCATGCGCGGCTCATGGCAGCGCGAGACGGCGCTCACCAACAACATCGCCAACGCCGACACGCCTGGGTATCGCCCCCAGGAAGTCAACTTCGAGTCGGTGCTGCAGGGCGCGGTGAACACCGGCGAAGAAGCAAGCGAAGTGCAGTTCCAGACCGTCACCCTCCCCGACGAAGCCGGGCCCAACGGCACCGGCGTGAGCATCGACCAGGAATCGGCCAAGCTGGCCGAAAACGGGCTCGACTACCAGGCGCTCACCGAGGTCGCCGGCGCGCGCGACGACATCCTGCGCTCCGCCATGGGGGCGGCCACGTAATGGGCCTGTTCGACGCCATCAGCATCGCCGGCAGCGGGCTCACCGCGGAGCGCATCCGCATGGACGTGACCGCCGAGAACCTCGCCAACGCCGACACCACCAAGGCGGCCAACGGGCAGCCCTACCAGCGCCAGGAGGTCGAGCTCGAACAGGTCGGCGCGGGCGACTTCTCCAGCGCGCTCGGCGGCGCGCTGCAGGCCGGCGGCGCCGGCACGAGCGCCGGCGCGCCCCCAGGCGGCGTGAAGGTCGCCGGGATCGTCGCCGACGCCACGCCCGACCAGCAGGTCTACGACCCCGGCAACCCCGAAGCCGACGCCCAGGGCTACGTCAAGCTGCCGAACATCAGCACGGTCACCGAAATGACCGACCTGATCTCCGAGTCGCAGTCCTATCAGTCGGACGTCACCGCCATGCAGACGGCCAAGTCGATGTTCACCTCGACGCTCGGGCTGCTCAAATGATCATCCCGCCGCTCGGCGGGCTCGGCACGCAGCTGTCGGCCTCGCAGGCGCCCGGCCTGGCGCAGGGCGTGCAGGGCGGCGCATCCTCGCCGCCGGGGGAAGCCAGCGGGGTGGCCGGCGGCGAAGCGGGCGGCTTCGGCGGCGAGCTCACGGAAGCGATCTCCTCGCTGGAGAAGACGCAGGACAGCGCCTCCAGCGCCTCGCAGGCACTCGCCACCGGCAGCGTCAGCGACCCCGAGAGCGCCGTGATGACCGTCGAGGACGCGCAGCTGGCGATGGAACTCGCCGCGCAGGTCCGCACCAAGGCCACGGAAGCCGTGCAAACGATCTTCAACACCCAGGTCTAGCCCATGCCCACAGCGCAACTCGCCTCGAGGCTCACCCCGCGCGGCTGGCTGATCGCCGGCGCCACCGCCGTCGGCGCGATCCTGTTCGTCTACCTGTTCGTGCACATGGTCTCCGCCCCCAGCTACACCACCGTGGTCAGCGGCGTGGAACCGGCGCAGACGGGCAAGATGACGAGCACGCTCGCCACCGCCGGCGTCAGCTACGAGCTGCAGAATGGCGGCACCGCGATCGCCGTGCAGTCGAACCAGACCGCCAAGGCGCGCGTCGCGCTCGCCGGCGCGAACCTGCTCGGCAACTCCCAGCCCGGCTTCGACCTGTTTGAAAAAGAAAAACTCGGCTCGAGCAACTTCCAGCAGCAGGTCAACTACCAGCGCGCGCTGCAGGGCCAGCTCGATGAAACCATCGACAGCGTGCAGGGCGTCTCCGGCGCCCAGGTCGAGCTCGTGCTGCCGAGCGCCCAGAACCAGATCTTCGGCGAAAGCCAGGACACCTCATCGGCCGCCGTCGCGCTCTCGGGGACCAGCGCGCTGGCCCCCAGCTCCGTGCGCGGGATCGCCCAGCTCGTCGCCTCCAGCGTCCCCGGCCTGCAGCTGAGCAAGGTCACGATCACCGACGCATCCGGCGAGCTGCTCTGGCCGACCGGCTCCGGCGGCGCGGGCGGCACCGGCAGCAGCGTGCAGGAAGCCGAGCAGAGCTATGACCAGAGCATGGAGGCGAGCCTCGACGCGATGCTCGCGCAGACGCTCGGGCCGGGCAAGGCGCAGGTGCTCGTGTACGCCAACATGAACGTCAACCAGACGAGCAAGGAATCGCTGGAATACGCCAAGACAGGCACGCCCACGCAGCAGAGCAAGTCGGTGGAAACGCTCAGCGGCACCGGCACCAGCGCGGGCGGCGTCACCGGCACCGCCGCGGCAGCCGCCGGCACGACCGGCGGCGGCAAGTCCAACTTCAAACACGAAACCACCACCTCCTCGCTCGGCGTATCGAAGACCGTCACGCACTCCACGATCGCCCCCGGCACCGTCGAAAGCCAGCACGTCTCCGTGCTGCTCGACAAATCCGTTCCCGCCTCCGCGCTGCCGGCGATCCGCGAAGCGGTCACCAACGCCGCCGGCATCCAGACCAAGCGCGGCGACACCATCTCCATCGGCCAGGTCGCCTTCGCCAAGTCGAGCACGGCCGCCGCCGCCAGCAGCCCGCTGAGCATGGCCAAGTACGTGCTGCTGGGGCTCGGCGCGCTGATCTTCCTGTTCTTCACCACGCGCTCGCTGCGCAAGCGCGAGAAGGAGACGATCGAGGAGCCCAAGTGGCTGCGCGAGCTGGAGGCGCCGATGCGCCTGTCCGAACTCGAACGCGAAACGCGCCCCATGCAGGCGCTGGCGGGCAGCGGGGGTGGCGGCAGCGCCGGCGGGATGGGCGCAGCGGGCGCCGGCGGCGTGCCCGTCGGCGCAGGGGTCGCGGTGGGCGCCGGCGCCAACGGCGCGCCCAGCACTCCCAGCGCGCGCTCGCAGGTGGAGCAGCTCGTGGACACCCAGCCCGACCGCGTCGCCCAGCAGCTACGCAACTGGATGCAGGAGGGCTAGGCGCACGTGGCAGGCGAGTCGACAGCCGAGACCCTGCCGGCGCTCGCGCCCGCCGCCGGCGAGCAGCTGCCGGCGCCGCTCGAGGAACTGGCCGGCACGCGCAAGGCCGCGGTGCTGATGGCCGCGCTCGGCTCCGAGCGCGCGGCCAACGTGCTGCAGCGCCTGAGCGAGGAGGAGATCGAGGCGCTGTCGATCGAAATGGCGGCGCTGAACGCCGTCGCCGCGGAGACGACCGAATCGATCTTCATCGAGATCGCCGAGCTCGCCAACGGCGGCGAGTCGGGCACCGCCGGCGGCATGGAGTATGCCCGCGGCGTGATCGAACGCGCGCTCGGCCCCGAGCGCGCCGCCGAGCTGCTCGGCCGGCTCTCGGCGCGCACCGAGACACCCCCGTTCGAGTTCCTGCAGCGCGTCCCCCCCGACCGCACCGCCACGCTGCTGCGCAGCGAGTCGCCGCAGACGATCGCGCTGATCCTCGCCAGCCTGCGCACGACGATCGCCGCGCAGGTGCTCACGCGGCTGCCCGAGCGCCAGCAGCCGGACATCGCCTTGCGCATCGCGCGCATGGGCGAGACCAGCGCGCAGGTGGTCGAACAGGTCGAGGAAGTCATCCGCCACAAGCTCACCGCCGTCGCCGAGCGCGAGTACTCCGCCGCCGGCGGCACCAAGACGCTGGCCGAGATCCTCAACCACTCCGACCGCACCACCGAGCGCAACGTGCTGGAGAAGCTCGCCGACGAAGACCAGGAGCTCGCCGACGAGGTCCGCGGCATGCTGTTCGTGTTCGAGGACCTCGTCAAGCTCGAAGAGCGCGCCGTCCAGCAGGTGCTGCGCGAGGCCGACCAGAAGGACCTCGTGCTCGCGCTGCGCGGCGCGCCGGACAACGTCAAGGAGATCGTGCTCGCGAACATGTCCGAGCGCGGCGCGGAGATGATCAAGGAAGAGATGGAGATCCAGCCGCCGCAGCGCAAGCGCGACATCGACGCCGCGCAGAGCCGCATCGTGGCGGTCGTGCGCAAGCTCGAGGAAGCCGGCGCGATCGTGATCGCCGGCGAGAGCGAGGACGAGAGCGAAGCCGTTGTCTGACACGGCCGTCAGCTTCGCCTTCGAGCAGCTGGAGCCGGCCGTGGCTCCACCCCGCGACGCGGTCCAGCGGATGCTCGCCCAAGCGCACGCCGCGGCCGAGCGCATCCGCGAGGAGGCCCGCGCGGAGGGCTACGAGCAGGGGCGCGCCGCCGGGCACGCCCAAGGCGCAGCCGAGATCGAGCAAGCGACCGCGGCGCTGCAGGAGGCCGCGCAGGCGGTCGCCGCGCTGGGCACGCAGACCGTGCAGGGCGTGGAAGCGGACGCCGTGGAGTTCGCGCTCGCGCTCGCCGGCAAGGTGCTGGCCGGCGCGCTGCAGGCGCGCCCCGAGCTCGTCGTCGAGGTCGTGCAGGGCGCGCTGCGGCGCATCAGCGAGCGGCGCACGATCACCGTGCTCGTCAACCCCACCGACCTGGAGACGGTGCGCGCCGCGATCGGCCAGCTGACCGCGCAGGGCAGCGGCGTCGAGATCTGCGACGTGCAGGCCGAGGAGCGCGTGCACGCCGGCAGCGCGCTCGTGCGCACCGCCGAGGGCGAGGTTGACGCGAGCGTGCACACGCAGCTGGAGCGTGCGCGCGAGATCGCCGCCGCGGCGCTCGAGGCCGACGAGCAGACGCCGTGAACGCCCCGCTGTTCGAGCACGCCAGCGAGGCCATCCGCGAGGCCGACCTCGCCCGCCGCCACGGTTTCGTCAGCAACCTGATCGGGCTGATCATCGAGGTCACCGGCCTGCAGGCCGAGGTGGGAGAGCTGTGCATGGTCGGCACCGAGCGGGGTCGCGCGAATGGGCGGGGCGGTCCTAGCGGAAGTGGCGGGCCGGACGCACGGGGCGAGCGAGGTGGGCGCGGGCTGGGTGGGCGGGAACCTGTGCCCGCGGAGGTCGTCGGCTTTCGCGACGGGCGCACGCTGTTGATGGCGCTCGGCGAGCTGCACGGCATCGGCCCCGGAACGCGCGTGCTGGCGAGCGGGACGCCGTTTCGCATCGCGGTCGGCGAGCACCTGCTCGGGCGCATCGTCGACGGCCTCGGCAACCCCCAAGACGAGCAGCCGCCCGCGGACCCCGGACCGGCCGGCGCGCCGCCCGTGTTTCGTCGCGCGACCATCGCCTCGCCGCCGAGCGCGCTCTCGCGCCCGCGCATCCGCGAGCGCGTGGGCCTCGGCGTGCGCGCGCTCGACGGCCTCGTGCCGTGCGGGCGTGGGCAGCGGCTCGGCATCTTCGCCGGCTCGGGCGTCGGCAAGTCCTCGCTGCTGGGCATGATCGCGCGCTCGACCAGCGCGTCGATCAACGTGATCGCGCTCGTCGGCGAGCGCGGGCGCGAGGTGCGCGAGTTCGTCGAACGCGACCTCGGCGACGCGATGGCGCACTCGGTGGTCGTCGTCGCCACCTCCGACCAGCCGGCGCTCGTGCGCATCAAGGCGGCGTTCACCGCCACCACCATCGCCGAGTACTTCCGCGACCAGGGCCACGACGTGATGCTGATGATGGACTCGGTCACGCGCTTTGCCATGGCCCAGCGCGAGGTCGGGCTGGCGATCGGCGAGCCGCCCGCCACCCGCGGCTACACGCCCAGCGTGTTCGCGCTGCTCCCGCGCCTGCTCGAGCGCGCGGGCACCGCCGCCTGCGGCTCGATCACCGCGCTGTACACCGTGCTGGTGGACGGCGACGACATGAACGAGCCGATCGCCGACGCCGTGCGCGCGATCCTCGACGGGCACATCGTCTTGACGCGCTCGCTCGCGCAGGCCGGCCACTACCCGGCCGTGGACGTCCTCTCGAGCGTCTCGCGCCTGGTCGGCGAGATCGTCTCGCCGGAGGTGGTGCGGGCGGGGCAGCAGCTGCGCGCCGCCCTGGCGGTGCTGCGCGAGAAGGAAGACCTGGTGTCGATCGGCGCCTACCAGCCCGGCAGCGACCCGCCCCTGGATGCGGCGCTCGCCCACCGCGCGCGCATCGAGCGCTTCCTGCGCCAGCCCGTCCAGGAACGCAGCGAGCCGCTGCACACCGACGCCCAGCTGATCGCGCTCGGCGCCTCGCTGGCGGAGGAGCTAGCGGCGGCCAGCGGAGAGATCCCCGACGCCGAGGAGGTCCCCGACGCGCCCCCCGCCGGCGGGGCTGGGCTGGCGGACGCAAGCGGCCCGCCGGCGATCCCCGCGCTCGGGCTGAGCATCTGAGCACCCGCGCTCGTGCTCTCATTTGACTGTGCCGGAGCGCGGAGGGTGGTCACTGGCGACCGCCAGTCATCGCCACAGTCCGGAGATGGGCATGGCCCAGATACGGTCCTCGATGGGCAGGGTGTGCGCCCCGGAATAGACGATGACGCCTGCCTTGAAGCGCCCGCCAAGACGCTCGCGGAGCAGCCGTAGTCCGCGAGCGTCGGACGCGCTGGCCGACGCTGCAGACTTCACCTCGAGCCCCACGATGTCGCCCGACACGGACTCGATCACGAGGTCCACCTCGCGCTTGTCGGTGTCTCGATAGAAGAACAGCTCAACTTGTGTGGCGCTCCAGGTCGCCTGCTTGACCAGCTCCATCACAACGAATGTCTCGTACAGCATGCCTGTAAGCGGGCCCTGGTCAGGACTGAGGTAACGCGACTCATCGATACCCATGAGCGCTGCCGCCATGCCCGTGTCGGCCAAGAGCAGCTTTGGCGTCTTGACCTGCCGCGCCCCGAGATTGCTTGAGAACGGGCGCAGGCGATAGAGCAGGAAGAGCTGCGCCAGCAGCTGTGCGTGTGCCTTGACGGTCTTGTCGTCCTGCCCGAGCTCGCGTCCGAGAGCTGCGTAGTTGGCCATGCCACTCGTGCGCGCGGCCAACAGTCGCAGCAGCTGATCGAGCTTCGAGGGGTCGATCCGGACTTCGCCGATCTCAGGTAGGTCGCGGCCAAGGACGGTCTGTATGTAGGAGTGGAAGTAGCGGACGCGCTGGCGAGAGGTGCGAGTGCGCGCGTCAGGGTAGCCGCCGGCCAGCACGATCTCCGCGCTCGCAGCGCGACCTCTAGGCGCGCCGGAGACCATCGGCGGTGTCCCGGCGAGCAGCGTGTCGATGATCGACGTTCGACTGCCTGCGATCTCTGCCTGGGCCAGCGGCCAAAGGTTCACGTACTCGACGCGGCCGGGGAGGGCGTCAGCGATGACTCTCGCGGTGGTCAGGTCGGCCGAGCCGGTGAGCAGGAACTGACCGGGTGTCGGATCACGATCGAGGATCTGCTTGACCGCGAGCATCAGCGCAGGTGCGCGTTGGACCTCGTCGATCACCGCCGGACGCGCAAGCGAAAGCGCAAATCCGTCGGGGTCCGCGCGCGCGGCTGTGCGCAACGCCTCGTCGTCGAGGCTGTAGTAATGCGAGAGAACGCCTGTGGCCTGCAGCTGCCCGGCCAGCGTGCTCTTGCCGGCCTGGCGCGGACCCGTGATTGCTGCCGCGCGGCTGACGCTGAGGATGTCGCGCAGCTCGTGCTCGATGCCCCGAGCGATAAGCGCCCCGCGGGGGTTCGAGGCTCTCTTTTCATTTTCGACCATGTCGGATTAGGGTACTCGATCAATCCGGAATATCTGCCTAGACCATTTCGGACTGCGATACCCGATCCATTCGGAGCAGCGGCAGCGCCTGCCGATTGGTGGCGCTGAGCAGACGCGTGTTGCTCACGCTAGCGCTCAAGGACACGCCCGTTCGTCCGATTACCAAACCGTGACCCCCTCGTTTCGGTTTCGCCTGGAGCGCGTGCGCGCGGTGCGCGAGCGCAAGGAGAAGCTCGCCCAGCGCCAGCTCGCGGACGCGCTCACGCGCCGTTCCTCCAGTGTCTCGGAGCTGCGCAGCGCGGAGGACCGCGTGGAGCACGCGCGTGCGGAGCAGCGCAGCGCGGCCAGCCAGCCGCAGGCGCTCAGCGGCAACGAGCTGCTCGCCCGGCAAGCCTTTCTCGAGCGCACCGAGGCGCAGCGCACCATGCGCGAGCGCGAACTGGGGCAACGCGAGGCCGAAGTCGCCGCGCGCGACGCCGAGCTCGCCACCGCCGCCACCGAGCACGAGATGCTCAACCGATTGCGCGAGCGCCGCCGCAGCGAACACGAGCGCGAGGCCGCCCGCCACGAGTCGAGCGTGCTCGACGAGATCGCGGTCACGCGCTTCACCAGGAGCCGCGCATGAGCACCCAGGCCGTGACCGGACTCCCCGCCGGCGAGCTCGCGCTCGTCCAGCGCGTGCAGCAGCTGCAGGCGCTGATCGAATCGGCCCGCCAGGTGGCGGCCGGCATGCCGCTCGCCACCCCCGGCACCGCCGTCGCCAGCCAGAGCGGCGCTGCAGCCAGCCAGGGCGCCACCGCCAGCCTGGGCTCCACGGCAGCGGCCGACCCCAGCGACTTCGCCTCCGCGCTACAGGCGGCCACCGAAGGCGAAGGCAGCTCCTACGAAGCCATGATCGAGCAGGCAGCCGCGCGCAACGGCATCGAACCCGCCGTGCTGCACGGCTTGATCCAGCAGGAGTCGGGCTTCGATCCCAGCGCCGCCAGCAGCGCCGGCGCCGCCGGCCTGACCCAGCTGATGCCCGGCACCGCCGCATCGCTCGGTGTCGCCAACCCGCTCAACCCCGCCGAATCGATCGAAGGCGGCGCTCGCTACCTCGGCGAGATGATGCGCCAGTTCGGCGGCAACACCGCCGACGCGCTCGCCGCCTACAACGCCGGCCCAGAGGCCGTCCAGCAGTACGGCGGCGTGCCCCCGTATGCGGAAACCGAAAGCTACGTCACGAAAGTGCTCGGCTACGCCGAAAGCTACCGCCAGTCCCACCCCGAGACCACGGGAGCGCTCCTATGAACCCTGTAGTCCTGTCGCCGCCCGCCCCCTCGACAGCAGCTGTCAACGGCAGCCCGAGTCCACCCACGGGCGCCGATCCACCGGGTGCGCTGCCCTTCGAAAGCGCGCTCAACGAACACTGGGCCCGGACCGCCACTGCGGAAGGCCAAGCAAAAGAAGCCTCACAGGCAAGCCGCGCGCGAACGTCGAGCGACCAGCGCGAGCACGCCGGCGAGCAGCAGCAGGGCGCCACGCCCGCTGAAGCCGAAGGCGCGCTCGCCGCGACCGCGACCGCGACCGCGCAGCCGCTCGTCGCACGCCAGGCAAGCGCCGACGGCGCCGCCGGCGCCACAGCCAAGGGCACCACAGCCAAGGACACCGACGGCGCGGTCGATGCGTCCGCGCACAGCGCCGGCGCCGAGCCCGGCCTGGCCGCCGGCACGCGGGCACACGGCGAAGCCGAAGGCCACGCGCTGACCGGCGCCGACGGTGCGCTCGTCGGGCGGCAGGCGCGCACAGCCGCCGCCGCGCAGCCTGAGAGCTCACCCGCGCAGGGGGCGTCCGCCGCGACAGGCCCTGCCCGCACGCCGAGTGCCGACGCGAGCTCCCCGGCCGCCAGCTCCGCTGCGGCTGCCGGGACCCGCACGCGCGCTGCACCCGCGGGCCGAGTGCCCGCCGGCGAAGACGCCGAAGCGAACGGTGTGCCCGCCAGCGCGCGCGCCGGCGAGGCAGGGGCGGCGTCCGGCATGGACACGGCACGCGCGACCGGCGATCGCGGGGCAGGCGCCGCCAACGCGGGCGCGTCTGCGTCGGCGTCAACGACGGGCGCGCCCTCTTCGGCGGGAACGACGGGCGTGTCCTCTTCAGCGGGGACGACGGGCGCGTCCTCTTCAGCGGCGACAGCAGGCAAGACGCCGGCAGGTGGCGCTTCTCCGAGCGTGCCAACCAGCGATGAAGCCGGCGTCAGCGCAGCCGCGTCAAGCGTCACGGCAGGCGCGTCCAACGCGAGCAGCGTTGCGGGTGGTGGCAGCTCCCAAGCCGACGCCGGTCAAGCGCCCGCAGGCGCCGCCGCGGCGCGGTCGCTGGCAGCTGAAGCAAGGGCCGCCGCGCAAGCCGCCGCCCGCGCCGGCGCCCAAGCCGCGGGCGCGGGCGATCGCGACGCGACCGGCTCCAGCGGTCCCGCAACCACGGCGCGGGCCGCCGCGCCGCCAGCGCACGCTGCCGAGGCGGCCGACACAGCCGGCAAGGACGCCGGTCAAGGCGCGCTCGCCGACACCGGCTCGTCCGCCAGCCCAGCCGAAGCGAGCACGCTCTCGCTCGCCCCCAGCGCCCAGGCGCGGGCGGCAGCCGCCGCGCCTGCGCTCGCCAGCGGCGTGGGCATGCAGGAGATGATCGACGCGATCCACGCGACCGTGCAGATCGCGGCCCGCCAAGGGCTCGCGCAGGCGCGCATAGCCCTGGAGCCGGAAGATCTCGGCCACATCGACATCCGCCTCAGCCAAACCAGCGACGGCCTGCTGGCGCGCGTCAGCGCCGAAACCCCAGCGGCGGTCCAGGCGCTGAGCGACGCCCGCTCGGAGCTGCACCAGTCGCTGAGCTCGCTCGGCGTGTCGCTGCTGCGCCTGGACATCAACTCCTTCGGCCAGTCGCAGGCCGGCGCGCACGACCAGCGCTCGTCCGAGAACCCGCAGGCGGGAGAAGCGCCCAGAGCTTCCAGCTCATCCGGCAACTCCGAGGAAGCCGACGAAGCCCCGGCGTCCGGCGCAATCGAGGGCGCCGGTGCGCCGGCGGCGATCGCCGGCGGCGAGCTCGTGGACGTGCTCGCCTAACAACGCGAAAGGAACACGTCATGACCAGCCCAATACCAGCCACCAGCGGTGCGTCCGCCGCGCCGAGCACCACGCCTGAAAACCCCGACGGGGTGCTCAGCCAGAACGACTTCCTGCAGTTGATGGTCGCGCAGCTGCAGGCGCAGAACCCGCTCGAACCGGGCAATCCCAACGAATTCGTCAACGAGACCGCCGAGATGACGCAGGTCGAGCAGATCACCAACCTCGCCAACTCCTCCGAGCTCTCCAACGCCGTGCAGATGATCGGCCACAAGGTCACCTTCAACGGCGCCTCCGGCGAGTCGGAAACGGGCACCGTCCAGAGCGTCCAGTCGAGCTCCTCCGGCGTGACCCTGACCGTCGAAGGCGTCTCCGGGGTGAAGCTCACCGCGGTCACGGAAGTCGAATGAACCCAGTCACCAACCCGGCGCTGGTGCCTCCCGGCGCGCTCGGCTCGCCGGCGGCCTCCCCGGCCGCCCCCGCCACGGGCGCCCGCCGGCCTGTGGATGCCGCGCCCCCCGCGCGCACCCCCGACGGCAGGCCCGCCGGCGGCGCCTCGTTCGCCGACGCGCTCGCGCAGGCCGGCAGCGTGGGCAGCGCCGGCAGCCTGCAGTTCTCCAAGCACGCGCTCGCGCGTGTCCAGCGGCGCGGGATCGAACTCGATCCCAGCACGCTGGGAAGGCTTTCGCAGGGAGTGGACCGCGCCGCCGGCAAGGGCTCGCGCGACTCCCTCGTGCTCGTCGACGGCACCGCGTTCGTGGTGTCCGTCAGCAACCGCACGGTCATCACGGCCGTGGGATCAGAACACATGAAGGACAACGTGTTCACCAACATCGACAGTGCCGTCATCGCATGACGCAGACGGCGAGAAACGACTACGGCCGGACCTCTTCGAGGAGGCCGCGAAAGGTAGGGCAGTCAGGATGATGGCAGGAATGTATGCCGCGATCAGCGGCCTCGACGCGAACCAGGCGATGCTCAATGAGACCGCCAACGACCTCGCAAACGTGAACACCGTCGCCTACAAGTCGGCGTCCGTCACGTTCGCCGACTCACTCACCCAGGTGTCGCACGGGGCCTCCGGCCCGACCTCCACCAACGGCGGCACCAACCCCGAGCAGATCGGGCTGGGCGTGCAGGTGCAGGCGACCGTCAACGAAATGACCGAGGGCTCGTTTCAGACCACCAACAACCCGCTGGACGTCGCCATCGAGGGCCCCGGCTTCCTGCGCGTTGGGCCTGGGGACCCCAAAGAAGGCGAACTGACAGCAGGGATCCCGGCCAACGTCGAGTACACGCGCGCCGGCGACTTGACGACCGACGCCGCCGGCTACCTGACCACGCAGTCCGGTGAATACGTGATCGGCAAGGCGGCGCTCGTGGCCACCGAAACGCCCACCGGCGACACCTACGAACCGGGCAAAGAAGACAGCTACATCCAGATCCCGCCCGGCTCCTCCGACGTGGCGATCGGCGAGGACGGCTCCGTCAGCTACACCGACGAGA
The DNA here is from genome assembly GCA_035504435.1 of Solirubrobacteraceae bacterium. Lineage (GTDB taxonomy): Bacteria > Actinomycetota > Thermoleophilia > Solirubrobacterales > Solirubrobacteraceae > Palsa-744. The sequence goes on along the minus strand of DATJRV010000016.1, from coordinate 14,970 downwards.
ACACAGAATCGCCCAACTACCTCAAGCGCGTCACCGCCGGCTACCTGTCGCTGGCGACGTTCGCCAACGAAGCCGGCCTCGAACGCATGGGCGGCTCGCTGTGGTCGCAGACCGCCAACTCCGGCACGCCGCTCGTCGGCACGCCCAACACCGCCGGGTTCGGCTCCACGATCGGCGGCGAGCTCGAGATGTCCAACGTCGACCTCGCCACCGAGATGACCAACATGATCACCGCCGAGCGCGGCTACCAGGCCAACTCGCGCACGATCACGGTGGCCGACGAAATGCTCAACACGCTGGTCAGCATGATCCAGTAACAGAAAGGGGACGACTCCGAGGAGGCTGCAGAGTGGGGTGGTTCGGTCCGTCCCACTCTGTAGCTATTGTTACATGAAGGAGGGGGTGCCATGATCACGCTCAACCGGCTCGGCCACAGCGACGAGCCATTCCACCTGAACACCGACATGATCGTGACCGTCGAGTCCACGCCCGACACGGTCATTACGCTCGCCACCGGCACCAAGGTCGTCGTCGCCGAGACGCCCGCCGAGGTGGCCCAGAAGGTGCACGAATTTCGCGCCTCCGTGCTCGCCGAAGCGTTCCGCCGGCGCGGCAGCCCGGCGCGCCAGCCCACGCTTGGCGGCGGCCCCCACCGCGAGGGGGCCCGCCTGTCGGCGGTCGAGGACGACCCGAGCTAGCCGCCGCGCTGCCCGCGACGAGCGGCCTTGGCGCACGCGCGCCGGCGGGACGCCGCGCTGCCCGAAACGGGCAGCCGTTGTAGGGCCATTGGCCGTTCGGCGCATGCCGGCGCGCCAAGACTGAAGGGATCGCCCGCGAACGCCGATGAATAGTCCCAATGAAGGCTTCTACGGCCATCGGCATCGGGGTGGCCTTCGGCTCCCTGATGATGAGCTCCCTGATGGGTGGGACGAGCCCCGCCTCGTTCATCGACATCCCCGCGCTGATGATCATCCTCGGCGGCACCGGCGGGGTGACGCTGGCGAGCGTCGGCATGACCTCGATGAAGCGCGTGCCGAGCCTCTACAAGATGGTCTTCTCGGCCGAACCGCCCGACATGCGCGGGCGCCTGGACCTGCTGGTCTCGCTCGCCGACAAGGCCCGGCGCGAGGGCCTGCTCGCGCTCGACGCGCAGCTGGCTGAGATCGACGACGCGTTCACGCGCAACGCGCTGCAGCTGGTCGTCGACGGCACCGACCCGGAGATGGTGCACGCGATCCTCGAGGCCGAGGTCGACGGCATGGCCGCGCGCCACGCCGCTGCCGCCGCGCCGTTTGAGAAGGCCGGCGGCTTCGCGCCGACGATGGGCATCATCGGCACCGTCCTCGGCCTCGTGCACGTGCTGCAGAACCTCGCCGCGCCGTCCACGCTCGGGCCGTCCATCTCCGCCGCGTTCATCGCCACGCTGATGGGCGTCGGCTCCGCGAACGTCGTGTTCCTGCCGATCGCCAACCGCCTGAAGGCGATCTCCGCCGAAGAGATGGAGCTGCGCATGATGACGCTCGAGGGGATCCTCTCGATCCAGGCCGGCGACAACCCACGGCTGGTCTCCGAAAAGCTCATGTCCTACCTCGCGCCCGCCGAACGCGACAGCGGCGAGGAGGACAACGTGGCGCGCCTCGACCAGGCCAAGGCGGCCTGAGCATGCCCCGCGGGCACGGCAAACGGCGGGGCCACGGCGGCGGCGAGCACGAGGAGAGCAACGAGCGCTGGCTGCTCACCTACGCCGACATGATCACGCTGCTGATGGCGCTGTTCATGGTGCTGTTCTCGATCTCCTCGGTCAACATCTCCAAGTACGAGACGCTGCAGAAGTCGCTGAAGGCCGCGTTCTCCGGCAACATCCTGCCCGGCGGCAAATCCGTCGCCCAGCAGGGCGCCACCGCCAACGCCGCCAACGTCCCCGCGCAGGTCGAACTGCAGGCGATCGAGCCGGTCGCCACCGAAGGCGCGAGCGCGCTGGAAAACAGCACCGCCCACGGGTCCCAGAGCTCCTCCGCGAGCTCCTCCTCCAGCTCCGCCCCCACCAGCGCCTCCGCGGTCGCCAGCAGCGCCAAGGAAGCCGCCGCGCGCAACCAGGCCGCCGAGTTCCAGCACATCAAGGAAGAGCTCGAAGCCTACGCCCGCTCGCACGGCTTCGCCAAGAGCGTGCAGACCTCGATCGAAGCGCGCGGCCTGGTCATCAGGGTGCTCACCGACGACCTGCTGTTCGCCTCCGGTCAGGCCACGCTCGAACCGCAGGCCAGCGGCCTGTTGAGCGAGATCGCCCAGCTCTTGAACGTGGACACGACGCACCCCATCTCCGTCGAAGGCAACACCGACAACGTGCCCATCCACAGCGCGCTGTACCCCAGCAACTGGGAGCTCTCCACCGCGCGCGCCAGCACCGTCGTGCGCTTCCTGATCGCCCACGGGGTGGGCGCCAGCAGGCTGACCGCCGTGGGCAACGCCGAACAACACCCGTTCGACAGCAACGCCACAGCCGCCGGGCGCGCGCGGAACCGGCGCGTGGAGATCGTCCTGCGGCGGACCGGCTCAGGCGAAAACGAACCCGAAAACGAAGGCTAGAAGGACGCGATCCCCATGCTCAAGAAAAAGAAGCTCATGCTTGCGGTCGCCCTGCCGATTCTCATATTGGCGGTCGGCTACAAGATGACGCAGCCCAAGCCGGTCAACAAGGACAAGATCAAGGGGACCATCTACTCGATGCCCGCGCCGTTCCTGCTCAACCTGACAGATGGGCGCTACGCCAAGCTCACGATCGCGCTCGAGCTCGCCCCTGGGCAGAGCGACGGCGCCAGCGCCACCGCCAGCACCTCCAGCGGCGAAGGCGCCGCCGGCACGCTGCCCGAGGAACCGCTGGTGCGCGAAATCGTCACCAACGCGATCACCAACCAGAACGGCGAAGCGCTGATCTCGCTGCCCGGCCGGCGCGCCATCCAGCACCAGATCCTCGAGGCGATCGACACGCAGACGGACGTCAAAGTCGAAGCCGTGCTGATCCCCGACCTGACCGTGCAGTAGGAGCCACACGTGACTGAGACGATCGAATACGAGCAGTTCGAGCAGGCGGAGCCCGGCGTCGCCGCGGCGTCATCGCAGGCGGACCCCGCGCACGCCGATCTCAGCCGCCTGAGCGAGATCCCCATGGAGCTCAGCGTGGAGATCGGGCGCGCGCACATGACCGTCGGGGAAACGCTCGACCTGCGCGTCGGCTCGGTGGTCGCGCTCGAGCGGCTCGCCGGCGAGACGGCGGACCTGCTGGTCAACGGCAGCGCGATCGCGCGGGGCGAGGTGGTGGTCATCGACGAGCAGTACGGCCTGCGCATCACCGAGATCCTCGACGGCCAGTCCGACGCGGGACAAGCCCCTGCCGCCGACGGCAATGCGGACAACGGCGCCGCGGGATCGTCCCCCCAGGGGGAGGAATCGGCGGGCAACGCCGAAAACTAGCCATCATGAGCGTCGCGGAGAGCGAGGAGCAGGCTCAGGCGGGCGAGCACATCCGCGCGCTCGACTTCTCCCAGCCCACCAAGTTCACCACCGAGCTCAGGCGCCGCATCAGCCGCACGCTGGATGCCTTCTGCGAGACGCTCGGCAACTCGCTGACGGGCGAGCTGAACGCCGAGGTCGAGCTCGCGCTCACCGACGTCAGCCAGCACACGTGGGCGGCGGCCAAAGCGCGGCTGTCGGCCAGCTCGATCGCGGTCGCGATCGAGGCGCGCGCGATCGAGCGCCAGATGCTAATGAGCGTCGAGCTGCCGCTCGTGCTGCAGGCGCTCGAATGCCTGCTCGGCGGCGAGGCCGCGCACGCGGCGAGCGAGCGCCACCTCACGGAGCTCGACTGGGTGCTCACCCGCGGGGTGCTCGACGCGATCGTGCGCCAGCTGTCGGGGGTGTGGGACGAGCTCGCGGGCTTCGAGCTGGAGCGCGGCGAGGTGGACATGGAGGGCGACGCCGGGGTGCCCTCGCCCGTCGGCGAACCCACGCTGTCGGTGGCTTTCGAGGTCAAGATCGACGGCCTCGCCTCGACGCTCTCGCTGCTCATCCCCTGGAGCGCGATCGAGCCGATCACAGAGCGCATCCGCGGCGGCGGCGCCGAGGCGCCCGCCCACGACCCGCAGGGAGCCGACGCCCTGCGCCGCGGCGTCGCCGGCGCGCAGGTGCTGCTGCGCGCGGAGATCGGCTCGCTGCAGATGCCGATCGAGCGCATGCTCGAGCTGGCCCCCGGCTCGCTGCTGGCGCTCGAAGACCGTTCCGAGGACGGCGTGCTGCTGTTCGCCGAGGGCGTGTCGATCGGGCGCGGGAACCCCGGCCGCAGCGGCCCCCGGCGCGCCGTCAAGATCACCTCCGCCGGCGAACCGCCCGTGCGCGCCGACACGTACGCGGTGCTCGGCCGCGCCGAGCTCGAACGCGCGCGCGCACACCTGCTGCAGGCGCGCGAGAGCCCCGAGAGCCGCGAGATCCTGCGCAGCATCTTCGTGCGCGTGTGGGCCGAGCTCGGGCGCACCCACCTGCCGCTCGCCGGCGCGCTGGAGCTCGCGGCGGGCGCCGTCGTGGAGCTCGACCAGCGCGCCGAGGAGCCGATCGAGCTGTTCGCCAACGGCCTGTGCTTCGCCAACGGCAGCCTCGTCGTCACCGGCGAAGGCATGTGGGGCGTGCAGGTGGCGCAGCTCGTGCACTAGCCGCGCAGCTCTGCACTAGCCGCGCGGCGCGGCAAAGCCGCAGGCGTATCCGTATCCGGCCGCCGGCTTCCGCTCAAGCGCCGCTGTGTGGGGCCGATAACAGGGGGGACTCTTCCTCGGAGTCGTCCCTCGATGACCAAGTCTTTCTTGCTTTCCCGTGCGGTTGCGACGGCAACCGCGGCGCTTGGCGCCTGCCTGCTCGCCTTCGCCATGCAGGGTGCTTGCGCGGGCCCGGCCGCTGCCTTCACCCCGCTGACCAAGACGGGCAGCGAAGACACGAAGCTGAACCTCACGACCTCCTCCGGCGCGGGCGCGCACACCACCACCTCCAGCGGCGGCGCGTCGCTCGTGCGCACGATCGTCGGCCTCGCGATCGTGATCGCCGTCATCTGGGGGCTCGCCTGGATCCTCAAGCAGGTGAAGGCCGGCAAAGACCCGCACGTCTCCAGCAGCGGGCTCGCCAGCGTCGCCGCGCTCACGCTCGGCTCGGGGCGCACCGTGCACCTCGTGCGCGCCGGCAGCGACTTCGTGCTGCTCGGCGCCACCGAGCAGGGGCTCTCGCCGATCCACCGCTACACCGAGGAGCAGGCGCGCGAAGCGGGCATCTTCGTGGAGGGCGAGCCGACCGTCGAGCGCTCGCGCCTCTTCACCGTCGCCAGCCAGCTCGTCGCGGGCGCCGGGCGGGCGGTCGGCCAGACCTCCTACGCCGAGCGCAGCGACTTCGCGGACCCGATGCGCGCGCAGGCGCCGTCCTCCAACCTGCTCGAGCGGCTGCGTGAAATGACGGTGCGCAGGTGAGCATCACCTCGAACAACGCCGTGCAGATCCTGCTGCTCGTCGGCGGGCTCACGCTGGTGCCGGCGATTCTCTTCACCGTCACCGGCTTCAGCCGCATCCTGATCGTGCTCGGCTTCATCCGCAGCGCCGTCGGCACCACCACCGCGCCGCCCAACCAGGTGCTCGTGGGGATCGCGCTGTTCCTGACGATCTTCGTCATGTCACCCACGATCGCCGCGATCAAGCGCGACGCGTTCGAACCGCTCAGCGCCAAAAGGATCTCCACCACCACCGCCATCGAACGCGCCGAGCAGCCGCTGCGCGAATTTATGTTCAGTCAGACGCGCACCGAGGACATCCAGCTGTTCGTGTCGCTCGCCCACGCCAAGGAGCCGCACACGCGCGCGGAAGTCCCAACTGAGGTGCTGATCCCCGCGTTTATTGTCTCCGAGCTGAAGACCGCGTTTCAAATCGGCTTTCTCATCTTCCTGCCGTTTCTGATCATCGACCTGATCGTCTCCTCTGTCTTGATGAGCATGGGCATGATCATGCTCCCGCCCACCTTCATCTCGCTGCCTTTCAAGATCCTGCTGTTCGTGCTCGTCGACGGCTGGGACCTCGTCATCAAGGCTCTAGTCCAGAGTTTTCACTGACATGAACCAGGACACCGTCGTCAACCTCGCCTCCCAGGCCATGAGCCTCGCGCTCAAGGTCGCCGGTCCGATCCTGCTCGTCGCGCTCGTCGTCGGCCTGCTCGTCAGCGTCTTCCAGGCCGTCACCCAGATTCAGGAGCAGAGCCTGTCGCTGATCCCCAAGATCGCGGCTGTAGCTGTGGTGATCGTCGTGCTCGGCCCGTGGATGCTAGGCCAGCTCGTCACCTACACGGCCGCGCTGTTCAATTCCATCCCCACCATGGTCGGCTCGTGAGGCAGGTTGACCAGTGAGCAGCCACGAGGTTGGCGCGCGCCGATGATCGAGCTGCTCAACAAGCTCGCCAGCAACGATCTCGCCGGTTTCATCCTCGTGCTCGCGCGCGTCACGCCGCTGTTCATCATCGCGCCGCTGTTCTCCTCACAGATGATCCCCCCGCACGTGCGCGGCATCATCGCCGTCGGCATCTCCATCGGGCTCACGCCGATCGCGCTGCACGGCCAGCACATCCCCACCGACCCGCTCCTGCTCGCCGCGCTCGTCATCGAGGGACTGCTCGTGGGGCTCGGCTTCGCGTTCACGCTCGCCGTGCTGCTCGCCGCCGTCGAATCCGCCGGCGGCGTCATCGACGTGCTCTCCGGCTTCTCCTACGGTCAGCTCATCAACCCCACCAACGGCCAGGAAAGCGCCGTCATGTCTCGCTTTTACTCGCTCGTCGGCACGCTCATCTTCCTCGTCATCGGTGGCGACGCGTGGGCGCTGCGCGGGCTCGACCGCACGTTCACGCTCGTGCCGCTCACCGGCGACGTGCGCATCAGGACGCTGCTCGGCGGCGCCGAGCAGGTGTTCTCCACCGTGTTCACCGGCGCGCTCGAGGTCGCCGCGCCAGTGATCGTCGCGCTGCTCATCACCGACGTCGCCTTCGGCGTCGTCTCGCGCGTCGTGCCGCAGCTGAACATCTTCGCCGTCGGCTTCCCCACCAAGGTCGCCGTCGCCATGCTCGTCGTCGGCGCCTCGCTGCCGTTCACCGCCAACTGGATCTCCGAACAATTGTCAGTCAGCGTCGGCAGCGCGCTCGGCGCGCTGCACGTCGCGTGAACCATGCCCCGCGACGACCGCACCGAGAAGGCCACCCCCAAGCACCGCAAACGCGCGCGCGAGAAAGGGCAGGTCGCGCGCAGCCCCGACCTCGGCGGCGCGATCGTCGTCGCTGTCGGCCTCGTCATGCTCTCCATGCTCGGGCCGCAGATCGCCGAAAGCGGCGCCTCCGTCTTTCGCCTGATGCTCGGCGCGATCGCCAACCCCAACTACGCCACCAGCGCCGCCGGCCTCGACGACCTGCTGCGCTCCGGGCTGTCCGTGTTCGTGCTCGCCGTCGCCCCCGTCGCCGGCGCGTGCATGGCCGCCGGCGTGCTCGCCAGCGTCGCGCAGGTCGGCTTTCGCCCCAGCCCGCAGGCGCTCAAACCCGACTTCCGCCGCCTCAACCCGGCCTCCGGCTTCAAGAACCTGCTCGGCCCCAACGCCGTGTTCGAGGCGCTCAAGGCGATCGTCAAGGTCGGCGTCGTCGGCGCCGTCGCCGCGCTTGCGCTGCTGCCGGGGCTCACCGGCCTCGCCGCCGACGTCGGCATCTCCCCCTACGCGCTCGGGCAGCTGTCCGGCAAGAGCGCGCTCGCCGTCGCCCAGCGCGCCGCCTTCGCCTACCTGCTCGTCGGCGTGATCGACTATGCGTGGAAGCGCCGCCGCCACGAGCGCCAGCTGCGCATGACCAAGCAGGAGGTCAAGGACGAGGTCCGCCAGTACGGCGTCTCCGCCGAGGTCAAAGCCGCGCTCCGCCGCCGCCAGGCGCAGATGGCGCGCGCGCGCATGATGGCCGCCGTCCCCGACGCCGACGTCGTCGTCACCAACCCCACCCACTACGCCGTCGCGCTCACCTACGACGGTTCGCGCACCGCCCCCGAGGTGGTCGCCAAGGGCAAGGACCTGATCGCCGCGCAGATCAAGCGCATCGCCGAAGAACACGACGTCCCCGTGATCGCCGACCCGCCGCTCGCACGCGCCCTACACGCGTCCGTCGAGATCGGCCAGGTGATCCCCGAGGAACTGTACGCAGCCGTCGCCCGCGTCCTCGCCTTCGTCTACCGCCTCGCCGGACGGCGCGCGATGGTCGCCGGGGCGGGCGCCGGTGGGCGCGCCGGGGCGGCCGGACGCGCCGGGGCTGGTGGGCGCGCTGGGGCTGGTGGGTCAGCGCCGCGTGCTAACAGGAGGCTCGCATCGTGAACAGCCCCACCCTGCGCAAGCTCGTCAGCCACAGCGACATGCTCGCCGCCGTCTCCGTGGTGATGGTCGTGACCATGCTCGTCGTGCCGCTGCCCTCGGCGCTGCTCAGCTTGATGATCACCATCAACATCGCCGCCGGGCTGACCATCGTCTCGGCCACCATGTACCTCGGGAGCGCGCTCGACTTCGCCTCCTTCCCCAGCCTGCTGCTGCTCACCACCATGTTCAGGCTGGCGATCAACGTGTCCGTCACGCGCCTCATCCTCACCTCCGGCAACGCCGGCAGCGTGGTCAAGGCGTTCGGCGAATTCGTCGTCGGCGGCAACGTCGTCGTCGGCCTCGTCATCTTCCTGATCCTCGTCGTCATCCAGTTCGTCGTCGTCACCAACGGCGCGGGGCGCGTCGCCGAGGTCGGCGCGCGCTTCACGCTCGACGCCATGCCCGGCAAGCAGATGGCGATCGACGCCGACCTCAACGCCGGGCTCATCACCGACGACCAGGCGCGTGAACGGCGCGCCAACATCGCGCGCGAGGCCGACTTCTACGGCGCCATGGACGGGGCGTCCAAGTTCGTCAAAGGCGACGCCATGGCCGCCGTGATCATCGTCGCCATCAACCTCATCGGCGGGATCGTCGTCGGCATGCTCCAGCACCACCTCGGCTTCAGCGAAGCCACCCACCAGTACTCGCTGCTAACCGTCGGCGACGGCCTCTCCGCGCAGATCCCCGCGCTGCTCATCTCCGTCGCCACCGGCATCATCGTCACGCGCTCCGCCTCCGACAAGGACCTCGGCTCGGACATCGCCAACCAGGTCCTCAGCCAGCGCCGCGCGCCGCTCGTCGCCGCCGGCGCCATCGGCCTGTTCGCGCTCATCCCCGGCCTGCCCAAGCTCCCGTTCCTGCTCATCGCCGCCATCTTTGGCGCCATCGCCTGGTTCGTGCGCAACGGGCTGCCCTCCGCGCTCGACGAGCAGGCCGCCAAGGCCAAGGCCGCCAAGGCCGCGCTGCCCAAACCCAGCGACGAGCCGATCTCCGAAGTCGGCGTCGACGCGCTCGAGCTGTGCATCGGCTTCGGGCTCGTGCCGCTCGTCGACGCCGGTCCTTCCGGCAGCTCCTCGCTGCTGCGCCGCGTGAGCAGCATCCGCAAGCAGATCGCCGCCGACCTCGGCCTCGTCATCCCCCCCGTGCGCATCCACGACGAGCTCGGCATGGAGTCGCACGAGTACGTGTTCAAGGTCCGCGGCTCCGAGGTCGCGCGCGGGCGCATCATGCCCGGCCACCTGCTCGCCATGGACCCCGGCGACGCCACCGGCAAGCTGCAGGGCATCCCCACGCGCGAGCCCGCCTTCGGCCTCGACGCCGTGTGGATCAACGAGTCCGCGCGCGCCGAAGCGGAGGCGCTCGGCTACACCGTCGTCGACGCCGAGTCCATGATCGTCACGCACTTGACCGAGACCATCCGCGCGCACGCCGCCGAGGTGCTCACGCGCCAGGACGTGCGCACGCTGCTCGACCGGCTCAAGGAGACCAACGCCGCCGTCGTCGAAGAGGTCGTGCCCGACGCGCTGTCGCTCGGGGAGATCCAGCGCGTGCTGCAATCGCTTCTCTCGGAAGGCGTGCCCATCCGCGATCTCGGCACGATCGTGGAGGCGATCGGCGACAAGGCGCGAACAACACGTGACACAAGTCTCCTATCGGAGTACGCTCGCCAGGCGTTGGGCCGGGCGATTACGGCTCCCCACTTGGACGAGCAGTTGCGACTGCAAGCTATAACCCTGGATCCATCGATCGAGCAGGAGGTCTCCACCTCGATCACCCAGACCACCGACGGCGAGTACCTCGCCATGGACCCGCCGCGCGCGCAGGCGATCGTCAACGCGCTGCGCACCCAGGTAGAGCACGCCTCCGCGCGCCCCGGTCGCGCCGGTCGCGCGCCGGTCGTGCTGTGCTCCGCGCGCATCCGCCGCCACCTGCGACGGCTGATCGCCCAAGCCCAGCCGCACCTCGCCGTGTGCTCGTACAACGAGATCGCCCCAGGTATAAATGTCGAAACGATCGGGGTGATCCACGCATGAGCGTGTACGGGGGGCTCGGGTGCTCATGTTCGGCTGAATTCGTTCCGAAAGGAAGCGTATGAGCACGCCTGGCGAGCTGCTCGAAGCGCTCGGGCGCGAGGCGCGCGCCCGCTTTGGCCACGGCGGCGAGGGTGGCACGCGGCTGTTCCGCGGGCGCTCCGTCGAGGAGCTCGTGCCCCAGATCCAGCGCGAGCTGGGCGCCGACGCGATCATCGTGCGCCGCCGCGAGGGGCTCACCGGCGGCGTGCTCGGGTTCTTCCAGCACACCTACGTCGAGATCGAAGCCATGCGCGGCGCGCCCGGCGTGGACCTGTACGACGAGGAGGGCGAGCAGATGCCGCCCGCGCCCGGCGCAACGCAGCCGCCTCCCGCCCCAGCGCTGCCTCCCGTGCAGCCCACGGTGGCGCCGCAGCCGACGTTCCAGGCGCAGCCGACATACCAGCCGCAGCCGGCTTTCCAGGGGCAGCCGGCTTTCCAGGGGCAGGCGATCCACCAGCCGCCATACCAGCCGCCCGACCAGCAACCGACGGTGCAAACGCCCGCGATCCAGCAGCCGGCGGCCTTCGCACCGCCATCCACGGCGCTGCCGGCGCACCCGCCTTTCTCGCAGGCCTATCAAGAGCCCGCCTACCAGCAGCCAGCCGCCATGCCACCGCCGCCAACCGCGCGGCCCGTCACGCCGCCGCCCGCGCGCAGCCAATCCGCGCCCGGCCAACTTCCACCGCGGCCGGTGCCGCGATACGCGCCGCCTGCGCCTGCGCCTCCACCTGAGCCGCCGGAGGAGGCGGGAAGCGCGTACGTGACCGCGCACCTCGCCGCGCTCGCGCGCTCGGGCCGCTCGTCTGCCGCCGCGTTGCCGCGCCAGCCGGTATCGGCGCTCCCTTTGCCGATACCCCCGCCGCGGCCCACCGCGCCGCCGCTGCGCAGCGCGCCAGCCTCGCGCCCTGCGCCCACACGCGCCGGTGCGCCCGCGTCACGCGGCGCGCCCACGCCCGCCAGTGCGCCCGCGTCGCGCGGCATGCCCACGCCCGCCAGCGCGCCCGCGCCGTGGACGTCCGAGCTCGTAGCGCCCGCCCCCGCCGAGCCTTCGCCGTTCAGCGCAGCGCTCGCGCGCGCCGAGCCTGCGTCGCGCGCGCACGAGCGCGCGGCGGGCGCCCGACAGCACCAGCAGCCGTCGGCGGGCGAACGGCGGGTGGTGGCCCCCGGCTCGCAGGGGCGCGCGCGGGCGGGGGTCGCCAGGAGCCTCAAGCGCTGCGGGATCGGCGAGGAGCTCGCGCAGGAGCTGATCGACGGGGCCAGCGCGCACGCGCTCGCGCTCGCGCCGCGTGCGGGGCTCGCCCACGCCGTGCGCGCGACGCTCGCCCAGCGCATACCCGTGGCGCCGCCGCTGCCCACCAAGGGCGCCGCGATCGTGATGGTCGGCGCGGGCGGGACCGGCAAGACGACGTGCTGCGCGGCGCTGCTCGGCGCCTACCGCCGCGGCAGCTCGCTGCCCGCCACCTGCGCGACGATCACGCGCGGAGCAGAAAGAGGCGAGCTGAACATGATCCTCAGCCCCACCATCCTCACGCCCACGCCCGCGCGCACGCCGCGCGCGACGCGCGCGCTGCGCAAGGCGCAAAGCGAGGGCGTTGCAATCATCGACACGCCCAGCCTGTCGCCCGCCGACCGCGCGGGCGTGCGCGAGCTCGCCCGCCTGCTCGCCGAGCTCGAGCCCGAGCGCGTGCTCGTCACGCTCCCCGCCACGCTCAGCGCCACCGCGGCCGCGCAGCTGCTGCAGGCGCTGCGACCGCTGGGCGCGAATTCACTCGCGATCACCCACGCGGACGAGACCGACCAGCTGGGAGTGGCGGTCGAGGCCGCGTGCCGTTTCGGCCTCGCGCCCGAGTACCTGCTCGAGCGCGCCAGCGGCGGCGGCTGGCGGCTGCGTCAACTCGATCCGACCGCCTTGGCGGAGAAGCTGCTGCCATGACCGGCGGGGGGCCAGCATGAAATTCGGGCGCAGCGCCGCGCAGAAGTCCGCGCCGGTCGCCCTCCCCGGCCGCTCGCACACGGTCTCGCTCGTGCCGCGCGGCGGCCGGGACATACCCGCGCGCGTGCTCGAGAGCGCGCCCGACGCGCTGCTGGTGGCGATCATGGTGCCCACCGAGCCGCTCACCCCCAAGCAGCTCGATGGGCTGGTGCTCGAATTCACCGACAGTCACGGCCGCGTGCGCCTGATCGGAACGGCCTCGCTCGAGAACCCCTCCGAGCCCGACGTCCTGCGCATCGACCACCCGCGCTCGGTGGAGGTGCTGCAGGAGCGCGAGTACGTGCGCATCAAGTCCGCCCGGCCCGCAATCGTGTACGGCGGGCCCGACCGAGTGCCGATCCAGAGCTACACCGTCGACGTCAGCGGCGGCGGATTCCTGCTCGCCGGCCCCGACACGCTGAAGGTCGGCGACGAGGTCCAGTTCCAGCTCACGCTCACCCCCGGCGTGCTGCAGATCAACGGCACCGGCAAGGTCGTGCGCGTCGACGCCCAGGGCCGGCGCGGCGTGGAGTTCGAGTCGATCAGCGAGCTCGACCGCCGCCGGCTGATCCGCTTCATCTTCGACTGCCAGCGCTCAGAACGACAGCGCGGCCTGGACACGGAGGACCGTCATGGCAGCTGACGCGGTAGCCGAGCTCGAGCAGGACGCCGCCGAGCAGGACGCGCCAGCAGCAGCCGCGGCGGCCACGCCGGAGTCGGGCGCGTCCGGTGCGGGCAAGGGCGCCGGCAAGGCGAGTGCGGCCAAGGCGGGCGCCGCAGCGGCTGGCGCCGCAGCGGCTGGCGCCGCCGCCAAGCAGCCGAAGGCGAAGAAGGGCGGCAAGGACGACAAGAAGGCGAAGAAGTCGGCCGCCACGGAGCCCGACGGCGATGGCCCCAGCGTGGCCGGACATCCGCGGGCGGCGCGGGGTGTGGCGCGCGCCAAGGGCTGGGGCGGGCTGCTCGGGTTCGTGGTCGGTGGCTACCTGTCGTTGCCCACCAACACGCTCGCCGGCGCCGGCCTGCGCGCGCTGGCCGCTGGGGTCGTCTGCTACATCGTCGTGTGGGCGGGTGCCGTGTTCGTGTGGCGGCGCCTGGTGATGCTGGAGATCAAGAACCGCGAGCAGCAGATGTACGACGCGCTCGCCGGCAAATCAAGGCGCGAGCTGCCCGCGCCGGCGGGCGAGCACCCAGATGGGCACAGGCGGGCAGGTGCGAGGGCGTCCTCATAGGGGGTTTAGGCAGCCGTGGATCCAATCAATCCCATCGTTCCTGGGCAGTTGCCCATCTCACAGCTGCCGGTCGAGCCGTTGCAGCGCATCTCGCGCGAGCGCGACCGGCCCTCCAGGGACGACCAGCAGCGCCGCCGCCGCGAGCCGCCGCCCGAGCTCGAGTCCGAGCCCGGCGACGACGATGACGGCGACGACACGCGCCCGCGCATCGACGTTCGCGCCTGAGCGGGGCCGCCGCCGCGGCGCGGGGAGCGGGCCGTCGTGGCGTGGGTTGGCCGCAGCGGCGCGGGGAGCGGGCCGCCTGAGCGCACGCGCCCACGGGCAGGAATCCCGCCCGTGCGGGGGAAATCCCTGTCACGAGGAAAACCGTCTCAAGTTTCTCAAAGCGTGGACGATAAACCGGCGTGAGCTGACATGGAGTCGCTCGGGACCACCAGAAAGACCGTCATCAAGGAGATGAACGAATGGGCCTGACCATCAACACCAACCTCGAGGCAATGAACGCCTCGCGGAACCTGAACAACACCGAGAACATGCTCTCGCAGACGATGCAGCGTCTGTCCTCGGGTCTGCGCGTGAACACCGCCGCCGACGACGTGGCCGGCTACGCGATCAGCCAGAGCCTGCAGGCTCAGGTCAACGGCCTCAACCAGGCCTCTCAGAACATTCAGGACGCGGTTGCCCTCGCGCAGACGGCGCAGGGCGCGCTGAACGACATCAACACGATGCTCCAGCGCATCCGCGAGCTCGGCGTCGAGTACCTCAACGGCACGACTTCCGAAGAAGACAAGGAAGCGATCTCCGCCGAGACAGAACAGCTCGTGGAAGAGATCAAACGCGTTGGCGAAACGACCCAGTTCAACGGCGTGCAGCTGTTGAGCGGCGAAGAAGAAATCAAATTCCAGGTCGGCGCCGACGACAAAGAAACGATCGGCGTGAAAGCGATCGAACTGTACAAAGAAATCGAAGACATCAAAGGCGTCCTGGCGGCGGAAAAAGAACCGCTGAAAGAAATCGACGAAGCCATCAACAAGGTGTCGAAACTCGCCGGTGAATTCGGTTCGGTGCAGGACCGCATCCAGTTCACGCAGAGCAACCTGGAAGTCTACAGCCAGAACCTGACTTCGGCTGTGAGCGCGATCACCGACGTGAACATGGCCACGGAAATGACCGAATTCACCAAGCTGCAGGTTCTGCAGCAGGCCGGTGTGTCGATTCTCGCCCAGGCCAACCAGCTGCCCGACGCG
>DATJRV010000015.1:0-1123 GCA_035504435.1 Solirubrobacteraceae bacterium | reverse complement strand
GCGTGATCGTCCGGCGCCTGAGCGAGCCCGAGCTCGACATCGGCCCGCTCACCGAGCAGGCGATCCTCGCCGCTCGTGCCGTGCTGAACTGAGCCGCGAGGCGTGCGCCGGCTGATCGCCCTGGGGGTGGCCGGGGTCGTTCTGCTCGTGCTGATCGTCGCTCAGCTGGTGCTGCCGGGTGTAGCCGCGCGGCGACTGCGCGACGAGCTGAGTCACTCCGGCACGGTGCTGTCGGTGAAGGTGAGCGCGTTCCCCGCGATCGAGCTGCTGTGGGGCGATGCCGACACCGTGGTGGTCCGGCTAGGTCGGTACCGCACGGGGTCGAGCCAGATCGGCTCTCGGCTCGCGGGCGTGGGCGGCGTGGGCACGCTCGACGTCTCCGCGCAGGAGGTGGAGTGGGGCGTGATTACGCTGCACGACGCGGTGCTGCGTAAGCGCGGCGGCGAGCTCGTCGGTTCTGCGACGATCATGGAATCCGACCTGCGCTCGGCCGTGCCGTTCCTCGACGACGTCTCGCCGGTGGCATCGTCCGGGGGGCAGCTGGTCCTGCGGGGGACGGCAAGCTTGTTCGGGCTGAGCGCGAGCCTGGACGCGGTGGTGGCGGCACGCGATGGAGCGCTCGTCGTCGCGCCCGACATCCCGTTCGGGGGCATCGCGACGATCACGCTGTTCGATGACCCGCACGTGCAGGTGCAGTCGGTCAGCGCCGCCACCGTGCCCGGGGGTTTCAAGCTCGTGTCGGCGGCAAGTGTGCACTAGGTGTTACCCGCGCCGGGTTGTAGGAACTTCTGACGCGTGAGCGTGTTCAGGGTTGTGGCATGACGAGCGGCGGAGTCCCAGCCGACGGCGTCACTCGGCGAGCCGTGCTTAGGGGCGCGGCCGCGGCCGGCGCGGTGGCGCTGGTCGATCCGGGCGCACTGATCGATCCGGGTCGGGCGGTCGCAAGCGGGCCGGCGCGGGGCGAGGGCGGGGGCGGGGCGCACCCTGGCGGCGCGGGCTCCTCGCGCGTGTTCAGCAGCTGGGTGGGTGGGCTGGCTGCCGGCCGGGAGTCTGCGCCGATCGTCGCCCCGCGCGTGTTCTCGCTCGCCGGCGTGGAATGGAGCGGCGGAGGGAGTCGTTCGGA
>DATJRV010000014.1:0-2288 GCA_035504435.1 Solirubrobacteraceae bacterium | reverse complement strand
AGGCGGTTGCCGCCGTGCACCGACACGCACGCCACCTCGCCCGCCGCGTACAGCCCCTCGATGCTCGTCGCGCCGTTCACGTCGGTCTTCACGCCGCCCATGATGTAGTGCTGGCCGGGGCGGATCATGATCGGTTCGCGCGTGATGTCCACGCCCGCGAAGTCTTTGCCGATGTTCACGATCTCGCGCAGCGCCTCCAGCGTGCGCTTGCGCGGCACCTTGGTGATGTCCAGGTAGATGCCGTCTTTGTTGGCCCCCACGCCGCGGCCCTCGAGGATCTCGGTCTGCTCGGCGCGGGACACGACGTCGCGCGAGGCCAGCTCCATCTTGTTGGGGGCGTAGCGCTCCATGAACCGCTCGCCCTCTGAGTTGAGCAGCACCGCGCCCTCGCCGCGCGCGCCCTCGGTGATCAAGAGGCCGTTCTCCACGAGCGTCGTCGGGTGGTACTGGACCATCTCCATGTCCATCAACGGCGCCCCCACCCGGTAGGCCTGGGCGATCCCGTCGCCGGTCACGATCAGCGCGTTGGTCGTGGGGCTGTACGCCTGTCCCGCGCCGCCGCACGCGAGGATCACGTTCTTGGCGCGGAACGTCTCCATCCGCCCGCTGCGCACGTCGCGCGCGACCACCCCGGCGCAGCGACCCTCGTCGTCCTGGACGAGCGAGGTCACAAACCACTCCTCGTAGCGCTCGACCTGTTCGTGGTGCTTCATCAGCTGCTCGTACAGCACGTGCAATATCGCCTGTCCGGTGATGTCCGCGACGTAGGCCGTGCGCTTCATCGAGGCGCCGCCGAATGCCCGCAGGTCGAGCTGGCCCTGCTCGTTGCGATGGAACGTCACGCCGATGTGCTCGAGGTGCATGACCTCGTGCGGGGCCTCTGAGCACATGATCTCGATCGCGTCCTGGTCGCCGAGGAAGTCAGAGCCCTTGACGGTGTCGTACGCGTGCGAGCGCCAGTCGTCGGCGACGTTGATCGCGGCGTTGATCCCGCCGGCCGCGGCCACCGAGTGCGAGCGCACGGGGTGGACCTTGCTGACGATGCCCACGCTCGCGCCCTCCTGGGCGGCGGCCAGCGCGGCACGCTGCCCGGCCAGGCCCGCTCCGATGATCAGGACGTCGTGTGCCGGCATGCGGGGCGGAACTCTATACGCCAGAGGCGGCGGTCGGTCCCTGAGCCACCATGGCTTTGCGCAGTTGGGCCACGGTCACGACCCCCTGCAGCACCCCCTGCTCGTCCACCGCCACCATCGCTCCGAGCCGCCCCAGCCCCTCGCTGCGCAGCAGCGATTCGACCGGGGCTTTTTCGGCGATCCGCACAGGCAGATCGTCCTCGAGCACGTCCGCGACCGGCAGCGCCGGGCGTCCCGCGGCGATCTCCGCGTCCACGCGCTGTTCGCGCACCACCCCCAGAAAATGGCCGGCCGGGTCGACGACCGCAAACCACGGCCAGCGGTAGCGCAGGAAGAACTGCTCCTGCGCGTCGAGCAGCGAAGTCCCCGCCGGCATCGTCACCGGCTCACGGTCCATGATGTCGGCCACCGTCACGCCCGCGATCCGCTGCCCGAACGAGCCCTGGGCCACGGCGCCGCTCGCCGCCTGGTAGAGCATGAACGCCAGCAGCATGAACAGCAGCCCCTCGCTGTCGCCGTACCCGAACCACGCCAGTCCGAGCGCCCCCAGCAGCAGCGCGAACCCCTGGCCGGCGCGGCCCGTCCAGCGCGTGGCGCGGTTGCGATCGCCGGTGCGCCACCAGATCAACGCCTGCGCGATCTGCCCGCCATCCAGCGGAAACGCCGGGATCAGGTTGAACACGAGCACGAACACGTTCACCGCCGCGACCCACGTAAGCCACACCAAGAGCGGTGTCGCCCGGATTTCGGCGGTGCCCGCGATGACTTCGGCGAAGTGCCCTTGCGGCGCGGCCACCGCGGCCGCCACCCAGAACACGACGATCACCGCCAGCGTCACCAGCGGGCCGGCCGCCGCCACCTGCAGCTGCGCCCTGGGCGTGTTCGCAGGCTCGCTGCGCGTCAGCCCGCCGAGCGCCCACAGGTCGATGCCGAGCACGGCCAACCCATTGCGCCTGGCCGCCAGCGCGTGTCCGAGCTCGTGCAGGATCACCGACACGAAGAACGACACCACGATCGCCACCGCCACCAGGTACGCCGTCGTCTGCGATCCGCCGAGGGATTCGTGGATCGGCTTCGTGAACAGGATCACGAACAACCCCAGCGCTACGAACCAGCTGATCCCCGCGCCGATCCTGATCCCGAACACGCGGGCCA
>DATJRV010000013.1:0-1099 GCA_035504435.1 Solirubrobacteraceae bacterium | reverse complement strand
CGGGGCGTCCAACGCGCTGCAAGCGTGGCAGATGCTGCACGGCAACCTCTTGCTGCGCGGCTGGCACGTCTCCGACGTGTCGTTCTACACGACCGAGCTGCCCGTGATCATGATCGTGGAGGCCATCCACGGCCTGCGCGGTGACGTGCTCGCGATCACCGAGGCGATCAACTACACGCTGACCGTCCTGCTGGGCGCCCTGCTCGCGAAGGGGCGGGCCCGCGGCCGGGAGGGCGCCGTCCGCGCGCTGCTGGCGGGCGGCGTCATGGTCGCGCCCTCCATGGCGTCGGCGGACTGGCTGCTCAACGACCCCGACCACGCCGCCACCGCCCTCTGGGTGCTGCTCGCGCTGCTGGTCGTCGACCGCGCCGCGCGACGCTGGTACGTTCCGGTGATCGCGGGGGCGATCCTGGCGTGGGCGACCGTGGGTGACCCGCTGACCGAGGTCATCGGCGCCGCGCCGCTGGTGCTCGTCGGCGTCGCGCGCGCCTGGCCGGGGCTCCGCACGCGCCAGGTGCGGCCGCGCGAGCGGTGGTACGAGTTGTCGCTGGCCACCGCCGGGATCGTGTCGGTGCTGGTGGGCGTGGGTGTGACGTTGCTCATCAAGGCCGCGGGCGGCTGGGTGCTGACGAACACTGGTGACCAGTTCGTGACGGCCGCGACGATACCGTCGAACCTCGCCCTCGAATTCGAGAACTTCCTCAGCCTGTACAGCGCGGACTTCTTCGGTCAGCACGTCGGCGGCGCCGTGGTGCCGGCCCTCATCCACCTGCTCGGCGCGTTCGCCGTGGCACTCGCGATCTGGGTCACGGTGCGGAGATTTTTCACCGATCGCGCACATGCTGTCTCCGACGGCGGCGACCTCGTCACCGAGGTCGTCGCGGTGGCGATCGTCTGCAACCTGATCGCGTACTTCTTCCTCTACTCAGCGGCGCCAGCGCAGATCCGCGAGGTGTCCCCGGTGTTCGCGCTCGGCGCCGTGCTGGCCGGGCGCGTGCTCGGCGGGCCGCTGGCGCGGGCCAGGCGGGAACCCGTGCTCGCCGCCGGGCTGCTCGCCTACCTGCTGACGATGGGCCCGTCGCTCACCGGGCAGGCCCGG
>DATJRV010000012.1:0-1314 GCA_035504435.1 Solirubrobacteraceae bacterium | reverse complement strand
GCGCGGCGGCGCTGCGGAAGGGCGAGGAGCTGATCGCGGCCGCGCGCCACGAGGCGGCGAAGATACGCGACACGATCGACGACCAGCTGGCGGAGAAGCGGGCGGCGGCCGAGCGGGACGCGGCCGCGCTGCGGGCGGCGGGCGAGCGCGAGGCGACGCAGCTGAAGGCCGCGGCGAACCGCGAGCACGACGAGATCGTGCTCGCGGCCAGGCGCAAGGCCGAAGAGATCCGCGTCCGGGAGCAGCGGCTGCTCGAGGAGAGCGAGTCGCTGCGCAGCCAGTCGGAAGCCGACCTCGAGATCGAGCTCGCGGCCCGCCGTGAGCAGGCCGAACGGGGAGAGTCCGAGCGGCACGCCGAGGCGGTGGTCGCGACCAGGAAGCTGGTCGACGAGGCGGAGCGGCGGGCCGCGGCGGCCGAGGAGCAGGCGGTTGTCCTGTCCGCCCGCAACGAGCAGGCCAGGCGGGAGGCCGACGAGCGCGCCCGCCGGCTCGTCGACGACGCGCAGCGCGACGCCGACCGGGTGCTCGCCGACGCGCGGGCCGCGGTGGAGCGGGTGCAGGCGGAGGCGGACGCCGAGGCGGACCGGCGGCGGGCCGCCGCGCAGCGCGAGCTCGACGACCTGACCAAGCAGAAGGACGAGGTCTCCCGGCACCTGGCGCAGATGCGCCAGCTCGTCGGCTCGCTGCTGCCAGAGGGCCTGGAGTGACCGGTTACCCCCGCACCGGGCAGTCTGGGCGTGAGCAGGGGTGGCCGACGGCGGATCCCCGGCCGCTCAACCAGGTGGCTACGTCGGCGGCCGTCTCGCACCGGCTGCGCTGATCTCGCAGGCCGAGAAACCCGATGCGGATTGTCTCGATCCCCTCGTGCACGGAGTTCCACCGGTCGCGTTGCTTATCGCGCCATTGCTCGTCTTCGGGGTGGGCGGCGGTTCCGTCCAGTTCCACACATGCCCGGTAACCCGCGTAGAGGTTGTCCATGTATCGATTGCCGGTCGGCTGCCTGACCCTGGCCTGGCGTTTCGCGGCGGGCAGGCCATGCGGTCGCTCCACGCCGCGGACGTAACGCAGTTCGAGAAGCGAAAGAGCGCCGTCGCTGGCGTCGCCGAGCGCGAGTTCGATGTCGCGCCGCCAGCGGAACCGCGGGCGGGCGTCCAGCGCCGCGCGGACGCGCTCCGCGGTGGTGCGCCGTCGCCCGATCGCGCGGCAGATCCAGTCGTAGGCCTCGTCGAAGCTGCGCGAGCATTCGATGAGGTCGAGCACGGTGTCTTCGATCCGGGTGCGCGGCGGCGTGAGCACCGGGTGCCGGGTCCGCGC
>DATJRV010000011.1:0-1095 GCA_035504435.1 Solirubrobacteraceae bacterium | reverse complement strand
GGTGCGCGCGATCGCGCTGCTGAGAAGGGGCACCGGCGCGTCCTGGCGGGACGCGATCGGCGCGTTCTTCATCTGGCAGTCCACGTCGCTGGTGGTCGCCCGGGCGTCGATGCTGGCGCTGTTCGCGAAGAAAGCAGCCTTCCTCCGCACCCCGAAGACCGGCGAGGACACGAGCTGGTTCACCGCCTTCCGGGCCAACTGGGCGGAGACGACGCTGGCGCTGTTCGGGATCGCGGGGATCATCGGCGCGCTCACCAAGGTGACCGAGCTGAGCGGCCCGCTGCTGGCCGTGCTGCTGCTGTTCCCGACGCTCGGGCTGGCCGCCGCCCCGTATAACAGCCTGGCCGCGCGCCGCGCCGCGCTGCCGCCGCAGCTGCGCGAGCGCCGCCGTACCGAGTACCGCCGCGACCGCCGCACGTTCGCCGCGGGGATCGCCACGGGCAGCGCGGTCGCGGTGGCAGGCGTGGCCGCGGTCGCGATCGCGCTGCTGCTCGCCGGCCACCACGTGGCCAGCCCGAACCTCGTCGGCCCGGCGCGCGGCGCCCCGGCGAGCACTCCGGCCAGCCAGTCCCCGCAGGGCAAGGCCACACCGACCAGCACCCCGACCCCCACCAGTAGCGCCACGACCACGACGCCCACCAGCACTCCGACGCCGACGCCAACGACGTCGACCCCGTCCCCGTCGGCGAGCACCACCACCCCGTCGACGACGCCCGCCACGAATCCCACGACGACGGTCCCGTAAGCAGGCAGCTGGCTGAGGCGGTCACCACCTCGCCTCAGCTCAGTGGCGCGCGTTCCCATTTATCCGAACGGACCCGTGGTTCCTCTCTCAGGGCTCGCTCTTAGCAGCGGCGGACCGCGTCCACGAGAAGGTCGAACATGCGGTCAAGCTGCTCGCGGCCGCCATCGAGCGACGTCGCGGTGAACATGCCGACGATCGTGGCGACGATGTCCTCGGCGTGCACGTCGTCGCGGAGCGTGCCGTCGGCCACGCCGGCGTCGAGGATCGTCTGGACCGCGGCGGTGAGCTGCTGCCGGGCCTGGGACACGGTGACGGCGCCAGAGGCGAGGACGGCGCGGAGCGCGTCGGCC
>DATJRV010000010.1:0-6536 GCA_035504435.1 Solirubrobacteraceae bacterium | reverse complement strand
GATCGCAGCCGAGAGCGGGGTGCACGATGGGTACGTGGACAAGGTCGGCTCGACGCTGCTGGCGCTGGCGATCTATTGGCTGGCGCATTCGTATTCGACCGTGGTGGGCCGGCGGATCGCCACGCGCGAGCGTCTCAGTCTCGGCGCGCTGCGGCGGGCGATGGCCCACGATTGGGGGATCGTGCGCGGGGCCTGCATCCCGCTGCTGGCGCTGGTGGCGTGCTGGGCGGCGGGGGCCTCGCAGGAAACGGGAGTCAACGTGGCGGTGTGGGCAGCGATCGCGAGCCTGATCGCGTTCGAGCTGCTGGCGGGGTGGCGCTCGCGGTCGACCCCCAAAGAGCTGGTGTTCGAATGCGGGGTGGGCGTGGCGATGGGGCTGGCGATCCTCGCGCTGAAGTCACTCGCGCACTGAGCCCGTGTCTCCACGTGTCCCTTGTATGTCTCAGCGCACCCTAAAGGGTTTCTATAGTATATGCGCCCAATACCATAGTTATCAAAAACCAAAAAGGGACAACACCAACCCCCTCCCTTTACATACGGATACCCCTACTCCTGGCCGGGCCACCCATCACCTCCGGATACCCCACCCCTGGCCGGGCCCGCCCGCACCCAGCCTACCCCCGTCGCGATTTGATGCGGTCGACCAGGTAGGTGAGCACGATCCCGAACAGGACCGAGATCAGGATCACGACGATCAAGGGAGCCGAGCCCGAGCCGACGATCCAGTCGACGTGGACCGATTCGGTGTTGAGCACCGCGAACAGCGTGACGATGACCGCCAGCAGCACAAACCCGCCGGTGCGGGCGAGCTCGCGGTTGGAGCGCTTGGGCTTGGCGGGCGATCCTGGCGCGGGCTCGGACATCGCCAGACGATCCTAGCCGACCTCGAGGACCGTGTCCCCCTCGGGGACCGCGTCCCGCTCGGCCGCGATCCAGGGGCAGTCGACCGAGAGGTCGTCGACGCCCAGGGCGGCGGCGACGTTGAGGGCCATGCCGTGGCGGAAGAAGTCATCGAGCAGGGCAGGGTCGGCGCCCGAGAGCTCGCGCGCGAGCTCGACCAGGCGCGCAAAGCCGTGGCGGACGCGGGCGCGTACGAGCTCGTCGTCGCAGGCGGCGTAGGACTGGTGCTGGAGCATCAGGTAGTCGCGGTCGGAGGCCAGCAGCTCCTTGTAAGCGAGGCCCATCGCGTGCAGAACGTCCTCGCACTCCGCCGGCGCGCGTCCCTCGCGATAGTCGGTGGCCGCCCGCTCGAAGGCGTCGGCGACGCGCTGAAAGCCGCGAAGGACGGCCGCTAGGAAGAGGTCGCGCTTGGAGGGGAAGAGGCTGAAGACGTAGGGCTGGGCGACACCCACGCGGCGGGCGATGCGATCGACTGGGGTGCCGTGCAGGCCCGTGCGGGCGAACTCGTGCACGGCGGCTGAGATCAGCTCTTCGCGCCGCTGGGCGGCGGGCACGCGGCGGCGGGCAGCCGGCTCGACGGCCGGGGAGCTCGCCTCGGAGCTCGCCTCACCCATCGACCCTCCCCCATCGGCCGGCGCGCTCACGCTGACTCCCCGGCCAGCGCAACCTCCCCGGCCAGTGCGGGCGCGGGCGCGATGGCCCCATCGCCTCCCACGCCATCGCCGAGCGTCCCGGGCGCAACCGCGCCGCGAGCATCCCCCGCCTGCGCCGCCTGAAGATCCCCGGCCCGCACCGTGCGAAACGGTAGCGCGAGCACGGTCAGGGCGCCCGCGCCGAGCACGGCCACGCCGACCCAGACGGCGGGGATGAGACCGTCGACGAAGGATTGCGGTGAGAGGTAGGAGCCCGAGCCGGTGAAGACGGACGCTAGGACGGCCACGCCGAGCACGCCGCCGACCTCGCGGATGGCGTTGTTGGCGCCGGAGGCCTGACCGGCCTGATCGACGCGCACGGAGGTGAGGACGGCGTTGGCGGACGGGGCGAAGACGAGCGCCATGCCGGCGCCGGCCATGAAGAAGGGGACGATCATGGATGTGTAGGCGAGGTGGGTGGAGATCATCGTGGCCAGCCACGCGAGGGAGCCGGCCTGCAGGGAGAGCCCGGCGAACATGAAGGGGCGGCTGCCGAGGCGCTCGGAGAAGATGCCCGCGAGCGGCGCGACGAGCATCGAGGCGCCGGTCCAGACCAGCAGCTTCAGTCCGGCCTGTAAAGGTGTGTTGCCGAGCACGTCCTGCATGTACTGGGAGAGGAAGAAGATCGACCCGAACATGCCGAAGTACATGGACAGGGAGACGACGTTGGTGACGGCGAAGGAGCGCCGCGCGAAGAACGACATCGGCAGCATCGGCTGGGATGTGGAGCGCTCGCGCAGCACGAAGCCGACGAGCAGCAGCAAACCGCCGGCGAGCGAGGCGAGCACGGTGAAGCTCGTCCAGCCGAGGGATTGGGCGCGCACGAGCCCGAAGACGATCCCGAAGGCGCCGGTGGAGCCGAGCGCGAGGCCGGGCAGGTCGAGGGTGGAGTAGGGGCCGTGGGACTCGCGCAGCCAGCGCGCGGCGAGCGGCACGACGGTCAGGCCGATGGGGACGTTGATCCAGAAGATCCAGTGCCAGGAGATGCCCTGCACGACGGCGCCGCCGACGAGCGGGCCGATCGCGACGGCGATGCCGGAGATGCCCGACCACACGCCGATGGCCAGGCCGCGGCGCTGAGCGGGAAAGGCCTCGGCGAGCAGCGTGAGCGTGAGCGGGGTGACCATCGCGGCGCCCGAGCCCTGAATCGCGCGGGCGGCGACGAGCAGCCCAGTGGTGGGCGCGAGCGCCGCGGCGGCGGAGGCGAGCGTGAACAGGGAGAGCCCGGCGATGAACATGCGCTTGCGTCCAAACCGATCGCCGAGCGCGGCGCCGGTGAGCAAGAGGACGGCGTAGGCGAGCACGTACGCGTTGACCGTCCACTCCAACGACTGGATCGAGGCGCCGAGGTCGCGGTGGATGGTGGGCAGCGCGACGGAGACGACGAGGTTGTCGAGCACGACCATGAACAGGGCGACCGAGACGATCGCCAACGTCAAGCCGTTGCGGTTGCTGGTGCGGTTCATGGCGCGCTCCTGTCTCGTG
The DNA here is from genome assembly GCA_035504435.1 of Solirubrobacteraceae bacterium. Classification (GTDB taxonomy): domain Bacteria; phylum Actinomycetota; class Thermoleophilia; order Solirubrobacterales; family Solirubrobacteraceae; genus Palsa-744. Next base: position 3,459 of record DATJRV010000010.1, on the reverse strand, counting down.
CGGTTCTCATCGATCGGGATAACTTAGCAGTGACTAATAATCTTGTCAAGCACGAAGAGGAAGGGTTGGGTTGGGTTGGGTTGGGTTGGGTTGGGTTGGGTTGGGAGAATTCGGGCGCCCAGAGACAGTGCAACGCGAGTGCATCCACCAGGATGGCCGGAGCACTACGATGCGGCCGATGCGACCAGCAAGGGCAACCGCCAAGCGGATGGCCAGGGCCGAGCGGAGATCCGGGGTCGGCGTTCGGAGGGCCCTGTCCAAGGGCAAGGCCGCGGCGTCGGACAAAGGCAAGGCACAGGCCGCGACGCTGGCCGTGGCGCTGACCGCGGGGGCGCTGGCGATAGCCGGGTGCGGGGAATCGACACAGACCGTGTCGGTGGGTGGCGCACCGAGCGCGGGGCAGACGACCTCGGGGCAGACGACGACGCAGAGCACCGCCAAGACCACCCCGAACACCCCGAGCACGACGAGCACGAGCACAAACACGAACACGAGCGAGACGAGCACCCCGAGCACGACCCGAACGGCCCAAGCCCCGAAGTTCGCCGAAGAAGAAAGGGAAGCGAAGAAGGGCACGGGCGGGACGGGCGGGACGGGGGCCGAAGGGCTGGAAGGCGCGCTGAAGGTGTTGCGCGAACACGGGTATGAGGCCAAGGAAACGACCGAATATCACCCGGAACAGACGCTGAGGGTGCTGATCGGGACGGGGGCGCAGTCAAACGATGGGTATGACAAGCGCGCGTTCTTTTTCATCGACGGCAAGTACATCGGCACCGACACGAGCACCCCGAGCGCCCAGGTGAGCGTGGTCAGGCAGAGCGATACGGAAGTGACGCTGTCCTACGCGCTGTACCGCCCCAACGACGCGCTGTGCTGCCCGAGCGGCGGGCAGGCGAAGGTGACGTTCCAACTCAACAACGGGAAACTGCAGCCGACCGGCCCGATCCCCCCTGAGCAGTCGAGCACGGGGGTCAGCCGTCAGTAGCCAGATCGTCCTATCGTGAGTCGGCGATCGTCCTATCGTGAATCCGGTAGGCAACGAGGCGAGAGATCACGAACGAGAAAGGGACGGGATCAGATGAGCGCAAAGGTGGAGGGCCGAGCCGAGGAGCTGCTGAAGGGCAAGAACTTTTGTCTGGTGTCGACGATCAGGAAGGACGGCTCGGTGCAAGCCGCGCCGGTGTGGGTGGACGTGCAGGACGGACAGCCGGTGCTGAACACGGCCGAGGGCCGCGCGTGGCCGGCGAATCTGGAGCGCGACCCGCGGGTGACGCTGACCGTGATGAACATGGAGAACCCCTACGAATACGTGTCGATTCGCGGGCGGGTGGCCGAGCGCACGCACGAGGGCGCGGACGCGCATATCGATGCGCTGGCGATGAAGTACCTCGGCCAGGAGACCTACCCGTACAGGCAGCCCGGCGAACGGCGCGTGATCGTGAAGGTGGCGCCGGAGAGTGTCGGCGTACACGGAGGCTGAGCGGACGAGCGCCGAGCCTCAACCACGTGCCCAAGGCAAGAGCCGCCGCCACAGCGAGGGGCGGCGGGGCTGGGTTGCGAGCCACTCCTCGCGCAGCGGCAGCTCGCCGCGAGCGCGGGCGGCGAGCACGCAGTCGGTGTGGGCGTGGCGGCGCCGGCGGGTGTCGCCGAGGGGGGCGATGAGCATGTGCTCTGAGAGGGCGGGCAGGTGACGGGAGCAGATCGGACAGCGGTAGGTCGCGGGCTTGCGGTTGGCGGCGGGACGGATCGTCCACCAGGGCGCGGGGTCGAGATGGGACATCGCCGATGATTCTCGCGCGCGTGCGCCGCCGGCGAAAGCCCGTCGTGCCGGCATGGAGGGCGCCGGGTCCCCCATCGTGGTCGCCCAGGCCCGCCACGTGGGGCTCGCCCAGACCTCACCGCCCACGCAGAGCCTGGCCGGCGACACTGGCAACGACGCTGGCCGTGGGCGCGCTCGGGGTCGGGCTGGTGGTGGCGCAGAGCGAGCGCAGGCGCAGAGCGGCACGCAAAGAAGCCAAGCGCGAGCGGCGGTTCGGCCTGCTGGCCGGGGAGCGGCCGGCGCGGGGCATGCGCAGGATCGCGCTGGCCCAGCTGGAGATGGCGATCGGGCTGCTGCGAGGCGAGGGCGAGGGCGAGGGCGATGATGAGGGCGAGACCGACCGGCTCGCGCACGCGGAGGCGGTGCACGAGGCCAGGAAGGCGTTGAAGCGGCTGCGCGCGCTGATGGGACTGCTGGAGGGCGAGCTGGGCGAGAAGCGGTCCAGGCGCGAGCAAGAGGCGCTGGGCGAGGTGGCGAAGAGCATGGCGGGCGCGAGAGATGCCGAGGTGCTCGTGGCCACGCTGAACGACGTGCTGAAGAGGGCGCCGAGCAAGCTGGGCAAGCGCCGCGCGGTGCGCAGGCTGAAGGGCAAACTGGAGCGCGAGCGCGACGAGACCAGCAAAGCGATGCTGGCAGACACGGCGGCGCGCGAGCGGGCGGTGGGCGAGCTGGAGGCGATGCGTGAGCGGGTGGCGAAGTGGGAGCTCACCGAAGCGGCCACGGCGATCGAGCCGGCCGGAGAGGGGCTGAAGGACATCTACGGAGCGGGCGACCGCGCCCGGCGCAAGGCAAAGCGGGCCCGTGGATACAAGCGACGCGCGCAGGCGATGCACCACTGGCGCAAACACGCCAAGGAGCTGCGTTACGCGCTGGAAGCGCTCGATGTGCAGGGCAGCGCAAACGAAAGGCTCCGCGCCGCCGCAAAAAGGGCGGATGCGCTGGGCGAAGTGCTGGGCGAGGACCACGACCTGGTCGTGCTGGCCGAACGTGTGCAGGCACAAAAGTCGGGCAAGTCCACGCAGCGGCTGCTGCAGCAGATCGCGCGCCGCCGCAAGGTGCTGCGCAAGCGCGCGCTGCACCAGGGCGCGAGGCTGTACGCCGCCAAGCCCAAGAAGTTCGTGCGCCAGATGTGTCCGTAAAAGGCCCCCGCGCACTCCAGGAAAACGTGCAGAAAGCCGATGTATGGCCAGGACGGGCATACATCGATGCGGGTAAGAACGTCTCCACAGATCGTGCTGCTGGCCTGCTTGCTGGGCGGGGTGGGCGTGCTGATGCTGCACCTGACGTTGGGGCTGGGTGGCGTTCGCAGCGACGGCGTGTTCGAGAACGGCGTGTACAACGCGCTGATGGTGATCGCCACCGCGACCGTGCTGGCGCGCGCGATCACGGTCAGAGCGCAGCGCCCGGCGTGGCTGGCGATGGGCGCGGGCCTCGCCTGTTGGAGCGCCGGCGAACTGTATTTCACGCTGTTTTTGGAGGGCCCGAACGCGCCGACGGGCGTCACGCCGGCGGACGCTCTGTATTTGGCGATGTACCCGTGTATGTACGTCGCGCTGACGCTGTTGATCGGCACGCATCTGCGCCGGCTGCGCGTGAGCATGTGGCTGGACGGCCTGATCGCGGGGCTGGCCGCGGCGAGC
>DATJRV010000009.1:0-33242 GCA_035504435.1 Solirubrobacteraceae bacterium | reverse complement strand
TTCTTCAGCGAGGAAGACCTCGCCGAGCAAATGCTCGCGTTTATCGAGACCTACAACCAGACCGCCAAACCATTCAAGTGGACCTACACCGGCAAGGTCCTCGAGGCATAACCCACGAACTTCACAGACGAACCACTAGCTGCGAGTAGTCTTCCTGGGCGACGGCCCCGGAGTTCGTGATCGCGAAGTTCAGCTGGCTCGCGCCGTCGAGCTTCACGCTGGCTGCGGTGATGCCCCCAGCCGGCGAGAAGCCACTGCCCACGTTCACGGCAGCATCGTTGGTCTGCAGCGGCCCGGTGGCGCCGCTGCCCTGGACAACGACGTGGCTCACTTCAACAGGTTCGTCATCTTCGGCGTTGAGCTCGGCTTCTTCCAGAAAGACATCTCCGTTCGCCAGCCGCTTGCCCGCGAGGCTGGCGCCGTTGAACTCCAGCTTGCCCACCTCGATGTCGTCGACGAGCACGAGAAACGGCCCGTTGCTCATTTCGACGGCGAGCGGACTGCCGAGCACGTCACCGAACAGCACCACTTCGTCTTCACCATAACCGCCGCCGCTTCGCTGCGAGATGGACCACCTCTGTGGCGTGCTGAGATCGATGGGCGTGGCTAGGAGCGCGCCACCTGGACCTGAGCTTCCATTGGCGGGCGCTGCAACTAGCCCCCCGTCTGCGAGCGTGATTTCTTCACCGAAGATCAGGTAGCGGTCACCGTCGTCGAGCTGCATCTTGCCGACGTTCAGGCCGCCCACGACATTTTCGCTTACATAGCACGCCTCGCTCGGCTTCGCCGCCTCGCACGCTGGGCGTTCGAGTCGGGGGAACGTGAGCGTTGAGATTTCCCCTGCGTTACCTGGCGCCACGTCGCCTGCCCAGTTGCTGCTCAGCGACCACTGGTAGCTCGGGCTACTTGCTTCTCCACTCCAGGTAAACGGCTCGGGAGCCGCCGCGGCGCCTTGAACAAAAGCTAGGTACAAGCCGAGCGCTCCTGCCAGCACACTTGGCAGCAGCCATGCGCGGCCGAGCGCTGTCCCGTTGCCGTTGCCGTGACTCCTAGACCATCCGATAGCCGTCACCTGTACCCATCCTCCATGTTGGTCGCCCGCGAAACGCAGGGCAAGGTACCACATGCCAGAACGTAGGACCAAATTAGCGAGTGTGACAACAGCGTACCGCCGCCGTCGCAGACCTCAGCCCACTCCAGGGTCCTACTGCGGATCGACGTCCACGCTGAAGCTCACACCCGTGTGCTCGCGCGTGCCGGCCACCGCCTGCACCGCCTCCCCCACGGCCGTGACGGCTGTGCGTCGTTCGCTGGCCTTCACCTCGAGCAGCGCACGCTCGCGTCCGCGCAGGCGAAACAGCGTGGCGGGACCGAGAACCGTCGGCTGCTCGTCCGCGCATATGACACCCCGAGCGTGCGCGTCGACATCGGCGCGTGCCGGCGGAACTGTGTTTGTGCGCGCCCCGTCTACGCCCAGGCGCGCCACCAGCGCGTCACGCACCGCGAATGCCGCTGCGCGGGTCTTCGCTGAGCTGTCAGCCGCGCACACGACCCTCATCAGGTGTGAGTACGGCGGGTAGCGCAGCGCGCGCCGGCGTTCGAGCTCGCCGGCGATGAAACCCTCGCTGTCGTGGCGCGCGGCGTAGGCGATGGCGCGCGCGTCGGGCGCGATCGTCTGCACGAGCACGCGCCCGTGCCCGCCACGTCCGGCGCGACCGGCGAGCTGGGCGATCAGCGCGAACGTGCGCTCCTCCGCGCGGAAGTCGGGGAAGCGCAGCGTGGCGTCCGCGTCGAGCACCACGCCCAGGCTCACGTCCGCGAAGTCGTGGCCCTTGGCGACCATCTGCGTGCCGATCAGCACGCCGCATGCGGCCGCCTCGAAGCGCCGCAGCAGCGCACCCACGTGCGCATCGTCGCGATCCCCCACACGTGCGGGACGACCGACCACGAGCCGGGATCTGCCGTCCGCGCCGTGCGCGTCACCCGCGCCGACGGTGTCCGCGTCGAGGCGGAACACGGGGAAGCGCCCGTCGTCGAACACGCTCGCCAGCTCGTGCTGCAGGCGCTCGGTGCCGGCGCCGTGGCGCGCGATCGAGCTCGACGCGCACTGGCTGCAGCGCGCGGGCACGGCCTCGCGGTGCCCGCAGTGATGACAGGCGAGAAAGCCCCCTGCGCGGTGCAGCACGAGCGCCACGTCGCATTCAGGGCAGCTCCACACCAGCCCGCAGGAGCGGCAGGAGAGGAAGTTCGACCAGCCGCGGCGGTTGAGCAGCACGATCGCCTTGCCGCGCGCCGCGCGCACCTCCGCCAGCGCGTGGGCGGTGAGTGGGTGCAGCCCGTGCGTGTGCCCGCGCATGTCGAGCACGTCCACGTCCGGCAGCGGCCGGCCGTCGACGCGGCGCGATAGCGCGCACGCCTTCAGCGACGCGACGCTCTCCGGGCGGGGCGTCGCGCTGCCGGCCAGCAGCACCGCGTCGCTGCGGCGCGCGCGCTCGGCGGCGACCTCGCGTGCGTCGTAGCGCGGGTCGCCTTCGTGCTTGTAGGAGGCGTCGTGCTCCTCGTCGACCACGATCAGCCCGAGCCCGTCGAGCGGCGCGAACACCGCGGAGCGCGGCCCCACGCACACGCGCGCGTCGCCGTCGCGCAGGCGCCGCCACTCCGCGTAGCGCTGGCCGGGCGTCAGGCGCGAGTGCAGCACGGCGACGGTGTCGCCGAAGCGCGCGACGAAGCGCGAGACGATCTGCGGGGTGAGCGCGATCTCGGGCACGAGCACGATCGCGCCGCGACCCTGCTCCAGGGCGGCGGCGGCGGCGCGCAGGTACACCTCCGTCTTGCCCGAGCCGGTCACGCCACGTAGCAGCAGCTGCTCGCAGCGACGGGCGTGCAGGGCCTCGACGATCGGCCCCAGCGCCGCACGCTGCTCGGATGTCAGCTGCGGCGCCTGCGCCCTGCGCACCCCCACCGGCAGGTGGCGCGGGCGCGCCACGGCCCTGCGTTTGCGCCCGCTCAGCCTGCGCGTGGCCTGCGGCGGCAGCACCAGGCTGAGCGCGCGGGGCATCGTCGAGCAGTACTCGGCGGCGATCCATTCGGCCAGCGCCACCAGCTCGGGGCTGAGCGCGGGCGCGCCCTCGTCCAGCGCGCGCAGCGGCGCCAGCAGCTTCTCCGCGGAGACCTCACTCGAGTCGGCCAGGCCGACGACCACCCCCAGGAGCTTGCGCCCGCTGAACGGCACGACCAGCATCGAGCCGACGTCGATGCCGCCGCGCAGCTCCTCGGGCAGCCTGTAGTCGAACGGCCCGCGCAGCGCGCGGGTGCTCGTCATCGGCTCAACGAGGGCGATGCTCGACACCGCCAAGGACCGTATAGCCCGCCCCGGTCAGAGGCCGACGGCGGCCCGCAGCGCGGCGGCCTTGTCGGTCTTCTCCCACGTGAAGTCGTGGTCCTCGCGCCCGAAGTGACCGTACGCGGCCGTCTTCTGGTAGATCGGGCGATGCAGTTTGAGCTCCTCACGGAAGGAGCCCGGCCGCAGGTCGAAGACCTCGTCCACCGCCCGCGCGATCTGCGCGCGGCTGAGACCCTCGCGCTCGGTGCCGAACGTCTCGACCATCACCGACACCGGGTGCGCGACGCCGATCGCGTAGGCGACCTGCACCTCCGCGCGCTCTGCCAGGCCGGCGGCGACGATGTTCTTGGCCACCCAGCGCGCCGCGTAGGCAGCCGAGCGATCGACCTTCGAGGGGTCCTTGCCGGAGAACGCGCCGCCGCCGTGGCGGGCCATGCCGCCGTAGGTGTCGACGATGATCTTGCGCCCCGTCAGCCCGCAGTCGCCCACCGGGCCGCCGATCACGAAGCGACCGGTGGGGTTGACGAGGAAGTTCCTGCGCAGCTTGTGCGGATCGTAGAGGTCTTTGGGCAGGATCGGCTCGACCACGTGCTCCCACAGGTCGTCTGGAATCAGCCGCTCGGCGCCTTCGTTGTGCTGGGTGGAGATCAAGAGCTTCTCGATCTCCACGGGCCTGGCGTGCTCGTAGCGCACGCTGACCTGCGTCTTGCCGTCGGGGCGCAGGTAGACCAGCGTGCCCGCCTTGCGGACCGCGGCCAGGCGCTCGGCGAGACGGTGGGCGAGCGAGATCGGCAGCGGCATCAGCGCGTCGGTCTCGTTGGTCGCGTAGCCGAACATCATGCCCTGGTCGCCGGCGCCGGCGATGTCGAGCTCGTCGTCGTCGCTGGCGTCCGTGCGCGCCTCATACGCCCGGTCGACGCCCTGCGCGATGTCGGGCGACTGCTTGTCGATCGCGTTGAGCACCGCGCACGAGTCCGCGGAGAAGCCGAGGTCGGCGTCGTTGTAGCCGATCTTGCGGATCGTCTCGCGCGCGATCTCCTGGATGTCGACGTAGGTTTCGGTGGAGATCTCCCCGGAGACGACCACCAGGCCCGTGTTCACGAGCGTCTCGCACGCCACGCGCCCGTACGGTTCGTCGGTCAGGACCGCGTCCAGCACGCCGTCTGAGATCTGGTCGGCGATCTTGTCGGGGTGGCCCTCCGTGACCGACTCGGAGGTGAACAGGAACTCGCTGTCGGAATGCTCAGTCATAGCTTGTGTTGTCAGCTCCAGATGCCCGCAGGCCGTGCAGGGTCGTTGTTTCGTCTAAAGCAGGGTAGGAAGCGTCGCACCCTGAAGGGCACAGGCAGTCTATGCGGCGCGCGCACGTCCGCGCTGTCCCCGCTCGACGAAGTCGATGATCAACGGCACGCCGTCCATGCCATAGCGGGCGCGCAGGCGGTTCTCCAGGAAGTAGGCGTAGTCCCTGGTTACGCGCGCACGCGAGTTGACCTGGATTGCGAAGCGCGGCGGGCGCTCGCCGATCTGGGTCATGTACAGCAGCTTCAGGCGATGACCGGCCCCGCCGCGGCGCACGCCGGTCGGCGGCTGGCGCGCCTGCACCGACTCGGCGAGGAAGCGGTTGAGCTCGGCGGTGGGGATGCGCCCGCGCGTGCGGTCCCCCAGTGCGATCGCCTCGCTGAGCAGACGCTCGACGTGGCGTCCACTCTTGGCGCTGACCGTCAGCACGCGTGGCCGCAGGCGCAGCTTTTCGGCCACGCGCGCGCGTTCGTGCTCGAGGTCGAGTCGCACCTCCTCGTCCACGAGGTCGCCCGCGCCATCCGCGCCATCCGCTGCGCGCGCGCCCTGCAGATCCCACTTGTTCAGCGCGATCACCGTCGCACAGCCCGCCTTCATCGCCAGCTCGGCGATGCGCAGATCCTGGGCGGTGACGCCGTCGCTCGCGTCGCACACCACGAGCGCCACGTCCGCGCGCTCGGCCGCGCGCTGGGAGCGCAACGCGGTGTAATACTCGACCGAGTCCGCCACCTTCGCCTGGCGGCGCATCCCGGCGGTGTCGACGAGGACCAGGTGGCGATCGCCGAGCACAAGCGGGGTGTCGATCGCGTCGCGCGTGGTGCCGGCGAGCTCGGACACGATCACGCGCTCCTCGCCGAGAAAGCGATTGACCAGCGAGGACTTGCCGACGTTGGGCCGGCCGATCACAGCCAGGCGAATGGCGTCGTCCTGCGCCTGCGGCTCGGTGGGCGGGTTCAGATCGAGCAGCTCGACGATCCGGTCGAGCAGGTCGCCGGAGCCGAGCCCCTGCGCAGCGGACACCGCCAGCGGCTCGCCGAGCCCGAGGCGATGGAACTCCGCCGCGAGCGGGAGCTCGGCGACGCTGTCGCACTTGTTGGCGGCGACGATGCTCGGCAGCGGCGAACGGCGCAGCAGATCCGCCATCTCCTCGTCGCCGGGGCGCACGCCGGCGCGCGCATCGACCACCAGCACCGCCACCTGCGCGTCAGCCAGCCCAGCGCGTGCCTGATCGCGGATCGAGCCCGCGAGCGGGTCCTCGTCGCGGAAGTCCACGCCACCGGTGTCGATCAGCGTGAAGCTGCGCCCGTTCCACTCGCAGTCGAGCTCCTTGCGGTCGCGCGTCACCCCAGGGCGCTCGTGAACGACCGCCTCACGGGTGCCTGTGAGGCGGTTGATGAGCGAGCTCTTGCCCACGTTTGGATAGCCGACGACGGCGACCTTCATGCGCCCAGTATGCCGCTCTCGTCGCCGCTCCCCGCCGAGCGACGACGCCGCGCACGCCAGCGCGGAAGTCGAGCGAGCGAGCGCGTGCGGAGCCGCTCGGCGACTCCGCACGCCCTGTTGGCCCAATCGTGGGCTGCGCTATTCGACAAGCGGTTCGAGCACCTCCAGCCCGCCGCCGTCCTTGGCCGCCGCTTCGTAGGACTCGTGCGTCGCCCCATACGGCATATAGCTCACGCCTCCGTCTGCGGAGTATTCCGCGCGCAGGTCCTGCACCCCCTCGCCGGGACCGACGTACCATTCCATCCTCTTCTCCATCACGTTGAATTGCGACTTCACGTGACCGGCCACGGTGCCGATGATGCGGAAGCTGGCGGCGGGGCCACATTCGAATTCGGCCTCGTACGCATGCCCAGCCTGCGGCGTCGACTCCACGAACACTTTGCCCCGTTCATATTCGAACTGTTCGGACCCCAGCAGTTCGTTGTTCGGGCCGAAGTACTCTTGCACGAGTTCTTCGGGGTAGCTGATCAGGGCGAGCTCGAGCGGGGCGCTCTCGACTTCCCCGGTGGCCATGCCCGCGCTAGTGCAGCTTTCGCCGCTCACGTCGTCGGTGACGAGCACGCACCCTGTGAAGATCACCGTCTGCGTCCCGCTTTTCGGCCCGGTCCATTCGCCATTGCCGGCGCTTGCCGCGCACTGCACGACCTGTCCATTCGCCATTTCGAACTTCGGCCGCTTCAGCAACTTTCCGCTCTTCGTGGAGAACCTCGATCCAACGGCGCCGCGTTCGTACTTGCCTTCCGGGCCAGCATATCCAGGGTACCTCCCGGTGTTTTCAGGCGCCGCTTCCGTGCAGCCCTTGTTCACATATCCGCCCTCAGCGACCGCCTTTTCCCGCTCCCTGCTCTTCTTTTCGTATTTGATCTCGACCTTCGCCACCTTGACGCAGCTTGTGACTTCTGCCGCCTGCGCACCGGGCGCAACCATCACGCCGAGCACAACGACAGCCGCGAGACTCATCCCACAAATCCCCGTCCGTGTCATCTTCTCTGCCACTCCCTTTCGTACCGATTCTTGTCCACCCACCGCTCGTGGTAGTACGCCACGATCGTGACCTCTCAACACATCGACACACTCCCTGGGGCCAGGCAGTGGGCGAGGGTGCCTCAACGGCATCCCTCACCCAGCTGCCTGCACGGTCCTCCTCAGCCGTGTCAGCTCCCAGGCCTCTCCATTCCCCCTACCCGAGCGGTAGATACAGGGTGAACACCGATTCTATTTCGGAGTTCGCTTCGACCTCCCACTTTTTACCTGCCGGCACGATGAATGTGTACACATCACCTTCGTGCGCGACATTCGCTTTCACAACGTCGACGATATCCGAACCGGGGCCACCGCCAACCTGGACGTTGACCGTCGTTTCTTTGGTCTTGGCCGATTTCACTTCGAGAATGACCTCGACCGGTTCTGTCGCGGACGGTTCGTAGAGCGTGCCCACCGACCGTTCCGTTCTCGGGCCGTACGAGCCGACCGAGAAGCCTTTGCCTTCTTTGCCTTCTTTGCCTTCCGGTCCAGCGGGTCCTTCCTTGCCTTCCTTGCCTTCCGCTCCTGCGGGGCCCTGCTTGCCTTCCTGGCCTTCGGCTCCCGCTTTGCCTTCGGCTCCCGCTTTGCCTTCTTTGCCTTCCGGCCCGGCAGGCCCTTCCTTGCCTTCCTTGCCTTCCGGCCCGGCAGGCCCTTGCTTGCCTTCTTTGCCGTCCGTTCCGGCCGACCCTTCTTTGCCTTCTTTCCCTTCTTTGCCTTCGGCGCCAGTCCCACCAGCTACGCCAATGACGCCTTCTTTGCCTTCTTTGCCTTCTTTGCCTTCTCTTCCTTCTTTGCCTTCTTTCCCTTCTTTGCCTTCTTTCCCTTCCTTGCCTTCAGCGCCCGTCGCGCCAGTCACGCCAGCGGCGCCTTCTTTGCCTTCTTTCCCTTCTTTGCCTTCTTTGCCTTCTTTGCCTTCTTTCCCTTCTTTGCCTTCTTTCCCTTCTAGGCCTTCGATCCCCGTTTTGCCTTCGGAGCCTTCTTTGCCTTCTTTGCCTTCAGCGCCTTCTTTACCTTCTTTTCCTTCTTTGCCTTCGGCGCCTTCTTTGCCTTCCTTGCCTTCTTTGCCTTCGGCGCCTTCCTTGCCTTCAGCCCCTTCCTTGCCTTCAGCGCCTTCTTTTCCTTCTTTGCCTTCGGCGCCCTGCTTCCCTTCTTTCCCTTCTTTCCCTTCTTTGCCTTCTTTCCCTTCTTTGCCTTCTTTGCCTTCGAGGCAGACGAGGAGGTTTGTGTATGTGAACGTCGGCTCCCACACGCTTCCGTCCCAGCCCTCCCAGGCGACCTTACCCGAGCCGTTGCCTACCGTCTGCAACACCGTCGGAACCACGGCAGTGGCTTCCGTTTCGCTGACGATGGTGACCGACCCGCTTTCGGTTCCTACCGAACCGTCCATCCAGAAGAGCCCGGACGTGCCGGGGTAGTGGAAGCCGCTGGGCTCGAAATGTTTGCCGATGATTTTGATGACCGTTCCGGGACATCCGGAGGTCGGCGAGATCTTCGTAACTTCGAAATTGCTCGCCGAGGCGGCCTGTGCGCTGCTGAGGAGCACAAGGACGCTTAGCGCGCTCGCGAGAAAGCCGGTCCGTCCCGCTAGGCGCTTGAACTGCACGCTATGCCTGACCCACCCATCCCGGCGGGTCCGCCGATGCTGACGCATTCATTCCCCTCCATGTCGTTTGTGCGTCGGATTTCCCCCACTGCCTCCAGGCAGTCGTCGTGGCCCAAATAGCCACCACTGCCACAATGAGGGTGGACGCTAGCATAAGCATGCTGGTCGCGTCTAGTCATGCGTGTCGGGCCGCCTTCAGGCCGTGTCGCCCACGCCGCTCTGTTCTGCTTTCACGGGCTGCTTGGACTGACAGACAACCCGGCCGGGCGGCGCGTCGACGGGACTTAGTTGGCTGCAAGTATCATTCCCCGCTCGTGGGTCAATCCGCCTGCAGTCCGAGGCTCGCGGGAGCGGGCCGGGTACGTCGGCTTATCGGTACGGCTGTCGTTGCCGTGGCGTGCGCTGCTTCGATCGGTGCGTGCGGATCAGGCGGCTCGTCGACTACCGCGACCTATCTCGACGTTGCGCGCGTGGAGCGCTCGATCCAACGCAGCATCACGGCCCAGCGCCACCTCGCGTCCACTGTGGTGTGCCCGACACGGGTACCCCAGAAGCCGAGCAGCTTCGCGTGCATCGCCACGACCTACTCCGCCAAGAAGCCGCACAAGAAGATCCAGACGCCATTTCTCGTCACGATCCACAACAGCAAGGGCTACGTCACGTACGTCGGCAAGTAGGCGCCACGTTGGCGGTCAACGGCGCTCGCTCTGGGGGCGTGCGCGCCGAGCGAGCTCGGCGATCTGGTGTGTCACCTCTGCGACGCTCGAGCCGGTGGTGTCGAGAGTGAGCGCGCCCGCAGACGGAGCCAGTGGACTGTGCTCGCGCGTGCTGTCGCGCTGGTCGCGGATCGTCTGCTCGGCGAGCACCCTCGCCGGCTCGGCGTCGAGCTCCGCGGCGCGACGGCGGGCGCGCTCGTGCGCGTCGGCTGTGAGGAAGACCTTCAGCTCGGCGTCGGGAGCGACGACGGTGCCGATGTCGCGACCCTCCGCCACCCAGTCGCCGCGGGCGAGCAGCTGGCGCTGCTTGGCCACCAGCGCCTCCCTCACCTGCGGGTCGGCCGCCACCGCAGAGGCGGCCTCGGCGACCTCGGGCGTGCGGATCGCGTGGCTGACGTCCCGGCCGTCCAAGAGGACGCAGGAGAGCTCTTCCGGCACGCGTGCCCGCAGCTCGATACGCGCACCGCGCGCCAGATCGCCGAGGGCGCCGCGCTCCGGCAGCGTGCCAGCGCCCTGTGCAAGCGCGGCGAGCGCCACGCAGCGGTACATGGCGCCGGTGTCCAGGTAGGCGAAGCCGAGCTCGCGCGCCAGTGCGCGCGCGACGGTCGACTTGCCCGCGCCGGCCGGCCCGTCGATCGCTATGACCACAGCCGCTCGAGCTCGGCGACGAAACCTGGGTAGGACACTTGGGCAGCATCCATCCCGATCACCTGCACGCCGTCCCTGGAGGCGAGCCCGGCGACGGCGCCCATCATCGCCATGCGGTGATCGCCGCGCGCGTCGATCACCCCGCCGCGCAGGCCACCGCTCCCGCGCACCGCGAAGCCGTCATCGGTCGCCTCGATCTCGGCGCCGAGGCCGCGCAGTCCCTCGACGACGCCGGCGATGCGGTCGGACTCCTTCACGCGCAGCTCCTGCGCGCCGCGCACGATCGTCTCCCCTTCGGCGAAGCAGCCCAGCAGCGCGACCAGCGGCAGCTCGTCGATCGCCAGCGGCACCTCCTCGGGCGCCACGACCGTCCCCTCCAATGCTCCGTGCGCGACGTCGAGGTCGCTGACCGGCTCGTCGGTCGTGAGCTCGCCGCCCTCTTCCTCGAGATCACCCAGCACGATGCCCCGCATGCGACGCACGATGCGCAGGAAGCCGGTGCGCGTCCAGTTGACGCCGACGTCGCGGATCAAAAGGCGCGAGCCGGGAACGAGCACGCCGGCGGCGATCAGGAACGCCGCCGAGCTGGGGTCTCCGGGGACGGTCACGGCGTCCAGCAACAGCTCATCGGTGTTCACGACGGTCACGCGCAGGCCGTTGCGGTGGATCGTGACGCCGGCGCGCGCCAGCATGCGCTCGGTGTGGTCGCGGCTGCGCGCGGGCTCGCCGACGGTGCTCGCACCGTCGGCGGTGAGCGCGGCGAGCAGCAAGCACGACTTGACCTGAGCGCTTGCGACCGGCAGCTCGTAGGAGATGGCCCGCAGGCGCGTGCCGCGGACGTGCAGCGGCGGGAAGCGCCCCTCGCGCGCGGACAGCTGCGCGCCCATCCTGCGCAGTGGGTCGATCACCCGATCGACGGGCCGTCGGCGAATCGACGCGTCGCCGTCGAGCGTGAACTCACACCCCTCCTGCGCGGCCAGCCAGCCGGGGAGCAGCCGCAGCAGCGTGCCGGCGTTGCCGACGTCGATCGGGCCGTCCGGCTGCAGCGCCTCGCGCAGGCCGGGGCCACGCACGACGACGTTCGCGCCGTCGACCTCGACGAGCGCGCCGAGCGCGCGCACGGCGTCGAGCGTCGAGGTGGTGTCGGCGGCGTGCAGGTAGTTCTCGATCCGCACCGGCTCGGCGGCCATCGCGCTGAGCAGCGCGGCGCGATGGGAGATCGACTTGTCGGCGGGCGCGCGCGCCTCGCCGGAGAGGGCGTGCGCGGGGGCGAAGCGAGCGTTCATGCGCGGCCTCTCACGCGCGCAGCACCGGGAAGCCGAGGCCGGCGATCAGCTCGCTGGCCCGGCTGGCGTGGGTGTCGCCGGCGATCCACAGCGCGACGGTACCCTGGCTGTTGTCCTGCGAGGGGGACAGCACCAGGTCGAGGATGTTCACGCCGGCGTCGCCGAGCGCGAGCGCGATCTCGGCGATCACGCCGGGACGGTTGGGCACCGACACGCGTAGCTCGTGCGGGGCCTCCCCGTCGCTGCCGCCGGCGAGCCCGACGCCGAGCAGCCGCTCGCGCGCGGCCCGCGCGCGCTCGTTCCACTCGCTGAGCGCCGCCGCGTCACCCGTCGCGAGCCACCCGCGCAGCTCCTGCAGGCGGGCGCTCAGCTCGTCGATCGCGGAGCTGAGCGCATCGCGGTTGGACGTGTAGATGTCAGTCCAGATCGCGCTGTTGGCGCCGGCCACACGGGTGGCGTCGCGGAAGCTCGGCCCGACCGCGGGGATGCGCTCCTCCGGCCCTTCCAGCGTGCCGTCGGCTTGCGCGACGAGCAGGTTGGCGAGCACGTGCGGCAGGTGCGACACGTTGGCCATCAGCCGATCGTGGGTGGTCGCGTCGATCGCCACCGGTCGCGCGCCGAAGTTGCGTAGCAGCGAGTAAAGCCGCTCATACAGCAGCCCGGAGGTGCTGGCTTTGGCCGGCGTCAAGTACCAGGTGGCGCCGTCGAACAGCTCGGCGCGCGCGTGCTCCACCCCGGCGGTCTCGGCGCCCGCCAGCGGGTGTCCGCCGATGAAGCGCTGGTCGTCGGCGGCCTGGGCGAGCAGGCGCTTGGTCGAGCCCACGTCGCTGACCACGCAGCTCGCCGGCGCATGCGCCAGCGCGAGGGACACCGTCTGTGCGAGCGCCCCCACCGGCGCAGCCGCGAAGACCACGTCGGCGCCGCTCACCGCGCTGGGCACGTCAGGCGCCTCGGCGTCGAGCGCACCCAGGGCGAGCGCTCGCGCGCGCACGCGCGCGTCCGGGTCATAGCCGCACACTTCGGCGCCTGCACGGGAGCGCGCGGCCAGGCCGATCGAGCCGCCGATGAGCCCCACGCCAAGAACCGCCACCCTCAAGGAGCGTGTCCCATGGCCTGTGGCATCAGCCGGTGGCACCGCCGCCAACGGCAGCGCTCAGCGCCTTGCCCGCGAGCACCGCCGCGCGCTCGACCGCCTGGGCGTAAGCGGCGAAGTCGTCGGCGCGCAACGCCTGCGGCCCGTCGCAGATGGCCTCGTCGGGGTTGGGGTGCACCTCGACGATGATGCCGTCGGCGCCGACCGCCGCCGCCGCCAGCGACAGGGGCGTGACAAGATCGCGCCGCCCCGCCGCGTGGCTTGGATCGACGATCACCGGCAGGTGCGAGAGCTCCTTGAGCACCGGCACGGCCATCAGGTCGAGCGTGAAGCGGTAGGCGGTCTCGAACGTGCGGATGCCGCGTTCGCACAGCATCACGTTGGGGTTGCCTTCCTTGAGGATGTACTCGGCGGCCATCAGCAGCTCGTCCAAGGTGGAGGACAGCCCGCGCTTGAGCAGCGCCGCGCGCCCCGAGCGGCCGACCTCGGCGAGCAGCGGGTAGTTCTGCATGTTGCGCGCGCCGACCTGGATCACGTCGGCGACCTCGAGCACGGCGTCGAGGTCACGGATGTCCATCAACTCGGTGACGATCGGCAGGCCCGTCTCGGCCTTGGCCTCGGCGAGCAGCCGCAGCCCCTCCAGGCCGAGGCCTTGGAAGGCGTACGGGGAGGTGCGCGGCTTGTAGGCGCCGCCGCGCAACAGCGCCGCACCGGCGTCGTGCACGGCGTGGGCGGTCTGCAGCGTCTGCTCGCGCGACTCGACGGTGCACGGTCCGGCGATCAGCGCGAAATGCTCCCCACCGACCTTGCGCCCGTCGATGTCGAGCACCGTGCGCTCACCGTGGGTCATCTGCAGTGAGGCGAGCTTGTACGGCTTGAGGATCGCCACCACGCGATCCACTCCGGGCTGGCCCTCGAGGCCGAGGCTTTCGACGCTGACGTCCTGCTCGACGTCGCCGATTGCCCCGATTACCGTCACACGCGCGCCGGAGCTGCGATGCGCGCGTGCGCCGGCTCGCTCGATTTTCTCGACAACCGCTTCGACCTCCTCTTGGGTCGCGGTCTCCTTCATCACGATCATCATCTGCTCATCCTTTCACTGACGCCTGGGCATGTTAGAGGCGTTCTGCGCAACGCCTCACCTGCCGTGAGTTGGACGCTTGCGCGCCCGTGTGGGTGGCGCTCGGCCCACCAGAGGGGCCCCCGATGCGGCTGTGGACGCCCGCTCACGGACGGGCGCACGCCGAAGCGCCTAGATAAATCGCCAGGCGAAATAGGCGCACCCTGAAGGGCGCACGCAGGGAGACAGCCACGCGGAGCGTGCGGCGCAAGCGGATGTACGGCTCGGTGCGGTCATGACTGTCTGCATGTGTTTGTAGCAGACGCGACGCCCGCAGTCCAGCAGTGAGAGACGGCCCGCTCAGGTGAGCGCCAGCACCTCGGCGAGCGCGTCGAGGAAACGGGCGTTCTCCTCCGGCAGCCCGTAGGTGACGCGCAGCGCGGGCACGTCGCTGCCGAGCGCGGCGCCGCTGCGTACGAGCACGCCGCGCTCGCGCAGCCCGTCGATCACCTGCCGCTCGCGCGTGCCCTTCGGGGTGTCGGGCTCGGCGCCGAGCCCGAGCCAGCAGAAGTTGGCCTGCGAGTCGGCGACGTGCAGGCCGAGTGCGCGCAGGCGCTCGGCGACCGAGATCCGCTCGGCAACGGTGCGGATGACGCGATCCTCGACGGCGTCCTGGTGGGCTAGCGCCTCGACTGCGGCGGCCTGCGCGAGCGCGTTGCAGAAGAACGGCTGGCGTACCTGGTCGAGCGCGCGGGGCAGCTCCTCGGAGCCGCACAGCGCGAAGCCGACGCGCAGGCCGCACAGGCCGTGCACCTTGGAGAAGGTGCGCAGGAGGATCAGGTTGGGATGACGCTCGAGCAGCTCCAGCGAGCCTTCGGCGTCGTCGAGCGTGTTGAACTCGCAGTAGGCCTCGTCGACGATCACGCACGCGTGGCGCGGAACCTCGTCCAGGAAGGCGGCGACGTCCGCGAGCGGGACGGCCGTGCTGGTGGGGTTGTTGGGGTTGCACACCAGCACCAGCCGCGTGGCGACGGTGATCTCGCGCAGCATCGCCGGCAGATCGTGGCGTTCGTGCTCGTCGAGCGCCACCGTGATCGCGCGCGCGCCGGATGACGCGCTGAGGTGGGGGTAGACCGAGAACGACGGCCACGCATGCACGAGCTCGGCGCCCGGCTCCAGCAACGCCTCGCCGGCCGCCAGCAGGATGTCGCAGGAGCCGTTGCCGATTGCGATCCGCGCGGCGGGCACCCCGTAGCGCTCGCTGAGCGTGGCGCGCAGCAGCGCGTTGGAGGGGTCGGGGTAGCGGTTGAGCGAGCCGAGCTCGCGCTGCACCGCTTCGCGCACCGCAGCCAGCGGCGGATACGGGCTCTCGTTGCTGGCCAGGCGCACGAGCTGCTCCTGCGAGGCGTAGCCCCCGGCGGCCGGATAGCTGGGGATGCGCCTGATGCGCTCCGCGAACTCGATTGGCATGGACACATTCTGACGAGTTCGCCCGTGACGGCGCTGCGCGCCGGCCGGACTATTCCGGCGCCTGCAGATCGTCGCGCAGCCTGTCGGTGCCATGTAGGTACGGCGGGTCGGGCACGTGCCCGTCGGCGGCGTAGTAGTGGGCGAGCACGCGGATGACGTGCGGCATGGACCCCGGCACCGGTATCTCCCGCGCGCACAGCAGAGGCACCTGGGCAAAGCCGTCGGCGCGCGCCGCCTTGGCGGGGAACTCGGCGTCCAGATCGTCGGTGACGGTGAAGATGCAGCTGACGAAGTCGCTTGGCTGCAGCTCGTTGCGGGCCATCACCTCGCGCATCAGCTCGGTGGTGCGGTCGAGGATCTCCTGAGCGTCGTTGTGCTCGACGCGGGTGGCGCCGCGCAGGGCGAACAAGCGCATGGCGGGCGATTGTGTCAAAGCGCATCCTCCTGCGACGCGATCCCCTGGCCGCGCGCACGCCGCCGTGGCCGCGCCGCGGCGCCAGCCGGCGCGGATGAGCCGGCGAGCGCGGATGAGCCGGCGAGCGCGGGTGTGCCGGCGAGCGCGCGCAGGCGCGTGAGCTCCGTCTCGCTGAGACGGCGGTGGGCGCCGGGCGCGAGCCCATCCAGCGCGAGCGCGCCGAAGCGCGTGCGCACCAGCTCGAGCACGGGATGCCCCACCGCCTGGCACATCCTGCGCACCTGGCGGTTGCGGCCCTCGCGGATGGTCAGCTCGATCTCATTCGCACCGAGACGGCGTACGCGCGCGGGGGCGGTGATCCCGTCCTCGAGCTGCACGCCGGTGCGCAGCCGGCGCAGCGCAGCGTCGGCGATCGGCTCGCCGGCGAGACGCGCGCGGTAGGTCTTGGGGACCTGGTGGCGCGGGTGCGTCAACAGGTTGGCGAGCTCGCCGTCGTTGGTCAGCAGGATCAGGCCCGAGCTGTCGATGTCGAGCCGCCCGACGGGATACAGGCGCAGCCCGGGCGCGCGCACGAGCTCGACGACCGTGCGTCGCCCGTGCGTGTCGCGCGCCGTGGAGACCACGCCGACGGGCTTGTTCAAGGCGTAGAGGACGCGCGGCTGGGCGCTGCGCAGCGGCCGGCCGTCGAGCGCCACGCGGCTGTCGTCGCTGACCTCGCGCGCGGGGTCGGTGACGATCTCCTCCCCCACGCTCACCCGTCCGGCGGCGATCAGCGTCTCGGCGGCGCGCCTGGAGGCGACGCCGGCGTGCGCGAGGTACTTGGCGAGACGCATCTCCTGCCACCATAGGGGCCGTGGACCTGCAGCAGCTGGAACGCACGCTCGCCGCCGCCGGGCAGCCGCGCTTTCGCGCGCGCCAGGTGTGGGCGTGGACGGCGGCGGGCGCGCAGGGCTATCAGCAGATGACCAACCTGCCGCGCGCGCTGCGCGAGCAGCTCACGGCGGAGCTGCCGTTCTCGAGCCTCGAGCTGCGCGAGCAGCGCCATGCGCGCGACGGCACCGTCAAGGCGCTGTTTGCGACCGCCGACGGCCGGCCGCTGGAGGCCGTGCTGATGCGCTACCGAGAGCGCCCCGCACGGGCAGTCCCGCGTCGTGGGCCGCACCACGCAGCACCCGTGCAGACGCGCGGCCGGCGCTCGATCTGCGTCTCCTCGCAGTCCGGCTGCCCGCTGACGTGCACCTTCTGTGCGACCGGGCAGATGCGTTTCGCGCGCAACCTGACGGTCTCGGAGATCCTCGATCAGGCGCTTCACTTTCGCCGCATCGAAGCGATCGACCACTGCGTGTTCATGGGCATGGGCGAGCCGCTGCTGAACCTCGAGAACGTCCTCGGCGCGTGCGAGCGCCTGCCCGACCTGGGCATCGCCCACCGGCGCACGACGATCTCCACGGTCGGCTGGATTCCGGGCATCGAAGCGCTGGCGGGCAGCGCGCTGCCGCTGCGACTGGCGCTGTCGCTGCACGCCGCCGAGGAAGCGCTGCGCTCGGAGCTGATGCCCGTCAACGAACGCTACCCGCTGCGCGAGGTGATCGAGGCGTGCCGCGGCTTCTACGCCCGCAAGCGCCGGCGCGTGTTCGTGGAGTACGTGATGCTCGCGGGCGTCAACGACCGCCACGAGCAGGCGCTCGCCCTGGCGCGCGTGCTCGGCGCGGGCGCCGAGCACGGACGCTCGATCTTCAAGGTCAACCTGATCCCGTACAACCCGACCGCCACGGGCGCCTACCGGGGTTCCGGGCGTGAGTCGATCGCGGCGTTCCGCGCGGTGCTCGAGTCGCGCGGAGTCCCCACGACGGT
This sequence comes from Solirubrobacteraceae bacterium, assembly GCA_035504435.1. Classification (GTDB taxonomy): domain Bacteria; phylum Actinomycetota; class Thermoleophilia; order Solirubrobacterales; family Solirubrobacteraceae; genus Palsa-744. Next base: position 15,929 of record DATJRV010000009.1, on the reverse strand, counting down.
GCGCCTGACGCGCGGACGCGACATCGATGCGGCGTGCGGACAGCTGGCGGCGGGGCGCACCCAGCTGAACGGCTAGTCCCGTGGGTTGAGGGGCAGCCCGAGCTGCTTCATGCGGTTGCGTACGGCCGTGCTGGTGAACCCGATGTCCGCGGAGAGCTGCGCGATCGAACCTCCCCCGAGGTAGGCCGCGTGGATCGCGCGGACTTGCTCGTCGCCCAGCTGCCGCCGGGGTCGCTTGGGCAGACCGGCGGCGAACAGCATGGTCAGCAGGTTGTGCACCTGGTCTGTGGTGAGGTTGAGCGCGCAGGCAATCCGCTTGTGTGAGTCGCCCTGGCGGTAGAGCCGTTCGACGTCAGCTGCGACGTCTCGACGAGTGCGCTCGTGGCCGGCTTTCCAGGCATCGGGGTGCGACGACAAAAGCCCACGACGTGACGCGATGACTCCTTGCCTGATCAGTCTGCCGATCTGGGTCTGAAGGGCGTCGAGTGGCACGCCGAGCGCGGCAGCGATCTCGCTGTTTGACAGCCCGGCTTTGCGCATCGCGATGAGTCGCTGCGTGAGGCTCTCACTCCATCCAGCGAAGCCCTCACTGGAGTCTCGCCGCGCTCGGTGTTGCGTCGTCCCCGAGCGCTCGCGCGAGCGCGCGCCACCCACACGCGGGCGCCCTCCCACACGAGCCTTCCTGTGAGCCGTGGGCGTCGCCATCAGCGGCCAGTGGCCCGTAGCCACGTAATCACCTGGGCAGCGACATGCTGCGGGCTGGCAATCGGGTAGAACACCTTGCCGACCACCCCGCCACGGGTGACCAGGACCAGCCGCTGATAGCAACGCGCGCTGCCATCGCTATGGGTTGGCAGCCCGAGCGCGCGAGCGAGCAGCATGCCGGGGTCGCTCCACAGCTCGTGCAGCACGCGGTAGCGCGCAGCCCTCAACTGCAGCGCCCGCGCAGGCTCGCTGCTGAGACCCACCGCGCGCAGCATGTGCGCGTCTAGGTCCTCCGCGTGACGGTCAAACGCCTCATGCAGTGCAGCATCCCCGGCCGCGACCACCGGTGGGCGGGCCACACCTGGGAACGTGTAGATCACGAGCGGCCGCTCAGCCACCAGCGCCAACCGCACCGGCTCGCCCAGATGACACGCAAGCGTCACATCCGGCAGCACGCGACCAGCCAGCGCATCGCCCAGCCCCGCCCGCGCCCGCCGGTGTCCCTCCACGGCTGGCGCGCCCTCGAGTGAAAGGCCCCGCGGCCGTCTCAGCGCGGGACGCAATGCCAGCGAGGGTGGCAGACCGCGTGGCGGGCGTCCTCGACGCACATGGCTCATCCGTCCACCATCCCGCCGCCCCCAACTCACGCGGCGAGCCTGTGGCGCAGCGTCGTGAGCTCCCGGTCTGTCAGACCGACCGCTTCCAGCCGTGAGGTGCCGGTGGAGCTCGCCGCGCGGCGTTGCAATGGCGTCGGGGCGAGCCGAGAGCAACGGAGGGGGCAACCGTGATGCTTCTCGACCCGCCCGCGACGCGCTGGACGCACACAGGCTCCAGCCGGTCGATCCGGCCGCCCCGCAGCTAGCACAGCCGAGACGGCGGACCGTCGTAGCCGGCCACGTCCAGTTCTGCGCGCCTCTCCGGCGGTTCGTTGGCGCGCGTGGCTGAGTGGCAACGCATACACCAATCAGAGTCCTCGCTTGCGCAGCACTTGAAGCGAGCAGCCATCCACGGCGCGCGAGCCCCTGCTCAACGGGCGATCCCTCAGCTCCTCCCTGTTGGCGAGCTCACCGTTCAGGCGCCGCGAGTCCGCAACGGTGCTTGGTTTGCGCGCGTGCACGGAGCGCGCACGCAGCCGCACACGCTCCGAGCACGTGCCGCGCGTGGCCGCGAATCGACTGCACCTGCTCATCGACGTTCTTCCATAGGGCGTTCAGCTCGAGCTGTGTTGCGTCCGGCGAGACGACGCTGAGCGCTGGGTCGTGTGCAGAGTTGGCTGACGCGGGCACAGTTGGGCAACGGCATTACAGCAGCGTGCCAGGCATGGCCGGCCGTTATAATGCGAAACGTGAGGGTTCAAGTTCTTGAGGGTGGGCCATGGGCTGGAAAGCGCGTGCTGCGCGTCGGAGCGAGGTTGCTGGCAAGCGAGCAGTAGAATCTTCCCCATGATGCGAATTCTGGTGCGACTACGCGCTCAGCGGAGCGCATTGCTTGGCGCAACGGTCGCGTTGCCGCTGGCCCTCGCCTTGCTGTTGGCCGGCAGCGCGAGCTCTCGGGTGCTGGCGCGCCCGGCGCGCACGGAACGCCTAATGGTCGACGCTCATCTGCATTACGTGAATGCCAGGGGGTCGTACTTGATCGAGGAAGGCCGGGCCTCCGGCCCTCTCGCCGGGCTCGTCAAGGCCCAGATCAAGATCACGGCGACCATCGCCGGCTCCTTCACGTTCTACCCGCGGGATGGGTCGATCAGCGGCAGCGGCTCCGGGAAGCTGCATGAATCCGGGACCTACGCGAGCTTCGGCGGCACCGTGACGGTGCTCGGCGGCACCGGTCGCTATGCGCACGCTCGCGGCGGCGGGGGACTCTACGGCGTCTATGACCGCAAGACGCTCGGGGTCGAAATACAGACCACCGGCACGCTGTCGTACTAGCGACAGGACTGGGGCCCAGACTTGCGGGCTGCGAGCGTACTCCGTGCCCTCCCGGTCGCGGTGTTGCTCGCGGCGGGCACATGCCAAGCCGCGATGGCAAGGCAAATCGTCACCCTGCGCGCGTCGTTCAGCCCTGACCGCCTGGGAGCGTACGCGACTGTGTTCGTCGGGTTTCACATCTCGAGCATCCCCGCCTGGGAACAGCTGGCGTTGACGAACGTGAGCGTGCTCCTGCCAAACGAAATCGGACTCGCGACAAGCGGCCTGGGGCTCGAAAACTGCATGCTGACGCGATTGGAAGAACTAGGGCCTGCGGGTTGCCCAGCCGACTCGCTGATGGGCCGCGGGGTTGCGAGCGCCGAAATTCCATTCGCCAACGAACTTGTGGTGCAGAGCGCACAGGTGGAAGTCTTCTCCGCTCGTGTACAGAATGGGCGTTTGGCGCTGATGGTGTTCGTCAATGCCAAATCGCCGGTCCTAGCTGAACTCGTGTTTCCCGCAACGATAGTTCCAGCTCCGCTCCCCTACAGTGAGGGAATCGACACGAACGTCCCGCTGGTCCCAACGGTGCCCGGCGGACCCGATGTGGCGGTCTCACACTTTCAGATGGCGTTCGGGACGACGCCGGCCGGTCCCGACCATTTCGTTTACTACCGCTCGGTGCGCGGGCATCGCGTCGCCTACTCCCCGCGCGGGCTGCTGCTCCCCCCCACCTGCCCGCGAGGAGGCTTCCCAGTCCAGGCCCACTTCACTTTCGTAGGTGGAAGCACTGTGACCGCTCGCACCACCGTTCCCTGTCCAGGCGCACATCACCGCGCGCACCCTTGACGTTGTCGCGGCCCAGCCGCTTGCCCACACGCCATGCGTACATCGTCGCGAGCGTAGGGGTGATCACCGGCCGCAGCTGAGCGCGCACGAGTTCGCTTGCCGGTCGTGCAAAATCACCCATCGCGCTTGGCTGCGAGGTGTAGTACGCCACCACGCCCGAGAGGATCATCAGATGGTGTGCGCCGTTGGGGAGGGTGAGGGCGCGTTGCTTCACCCGATTGACGATGAGCGCGATCTGTTGGGTGAGCTCTTCACGTGTCGCGTACAGCTGGATGTAGCTTGGCTGTCCGGTGTGGGTGTCGCTTTCATAGTCCACGAGATGATCGAGTGCGGTCGTGAGCACGCACAGCTCCAGGTAGGTGTCATCGAGCGTGCGTGCCTGCTCGCGTGTCGCGTGCTCGTCGGCTGCCAATGCGATCAGCGCATGGGCGCCAACCACCGAGCCCATCGCTCCGAACAGCCACTCACGCCATTGCAAGCGTGTACCGGCTGCCTGCTGGCTGGCCCAACGCTCGAGCTGCGCTCTGCCCGTGTGCGGTGCGGCGTGTATGCGCACCTGTGCCTCGGCGACACGAGCGGCCGTCAAGGGGAGGACCTCGGCAATCGCCGGTGCCGCAGGCAGCTCAGCGAGCGCGCTACGCACCGTGAGCGCCATCTCCGCAAGATAGCCGCCGTCACCAGGCCCGGCCGGGTAGCGGGCGTAATAACCCTCCGCGGGCTGCGCACCAACGCGGACCGCGTCGATGAACGCCTGGGCGCACCGCAGCCCGGTGCGCAGCGGATCGGGCACTGGTTGCTCCAATAGCGCATCCAGGTAGTCATACATCACCTGCAACGCCACGATCGCTTCAACGGCACGCTCGCGCGACCGCGCGGGAGCTGTGGTCGCGATCATCGCGGCTACCTCCACGTTGAAGCGCTCGTGTGCCAGCTTGCCGGCGGCCAGCTGCGCGAGACCTGGATCGGGAATCGCGCTGGCGCGCATCTCCCACGTACGCAGTTGCTTGCGCACGATGGGGGCCACGCGCAACCAGTAGCGTGCGTTTGCGCGCGCGAGCGCCCACATGGCGCGTGCCATGAGCCGTCGTTCACCGATGTCAGTCATTGCGCTCGCTCGCGAACGTACCCCGGATTGGGTAGCCAAAAGCAAACGGCCACGCGCGCGGAGGCTACTCCTCGAGCGCCACGCGCGGTGATACGCGCGAGGTCAACCAGGCTGGGATCGCGGCAACGGCGAGCGACACGACGAACACCACGACCAGCACCTCGAGCGGACGCAGGCTGGCACCGAGGCGCTCGACCGGGAAACCCGTCGTGGAGGTGAGATAGCCGTCGAGGGCGACCTGGCCGTACAGGCCCCAGCCTGCGCCGGCCACCGCGCCAACGCCCAGCATGAGGGATGATTCCAACAACAGCAGGCTGCGCAGCCGGGATGATCTGACCCCCGAGAGCCTCAGGACCGCAAGGGACCTGCGGCGCTGCCAGATCGCGGAGGCGAGCGCGGCGGCCATCGCCAGGATCGATGCGAGCACCAAAAGCGTCGAGATCGTCCCGAGCTGGCTGAGCCCTTCGTGTGCGGACCCGATCATGTTCGCTTCCCGCGAGCTGGCGAGCAGCACTTCGAGCCCATTGTGCGAGCCGAGCGCGCGCGCAACCTCGCGGCGCACGCGTTCCGGGTCGGCCCCCGGCTGCAGGCCGACGGCGAGGGCCGTGGCCTGCGTTGTCTGCCACGCGCGCGCGTACTCGGCGCTGCCCAGCACGATCGCCCCTGGGCTCCATCCGAAGTTGGTCGTGAGCGCGGCGATCCTGAACGCGACCGCGCCTGAGGGCGTTGGGAGCGTGATTTGGTCGCCCACGCCGACGTGGTGTTCGCCGGCAAGCTGCTGGGAGACGGTGGCCCAGTCGCCGCTGCGCAGTCGCGCGAGCACGGTGGAGTGCTGCCCATCGATGATCTGCCCGTCGAGAAATGACAGCGGGCTGTTTGACGGCCACGCCAGCAGCCACACCCGACGGGTCCCGACGTCGAACAGGCCGCCGCTTGCGGTCGTGATCGTTCGCACGCCAGGCAGACGGGCGATCAGCTGCTGCTGGCGCTGCGGGGGAAATGCGAGCACCGCCTGGTTGTCGTGGGGAGTGAACACCCAGATGTCGCCTTCGCGGGCGTAGTGAGTCGCGAACCCGCCGATCCCGCGCAGCAGATCGTCGCGTGCGCCGCCGAGGGCCACGGCACCGAACAGCGCGGCGGCGCCTGTGGCCACCAGCGCGAGCGCGCGAAGCGTAGTTTCCCTGAGCGATTCCAGCGCCAGCGGCAGCAGCCTGAGACGAGCGTGGAAGCGCTGGACGAGGCCCTCGCCGAGACCCAGGACGCATGCGAACAGGAGCGGCACACAGAGCACCGCGGCGAGGGCGAGCATCGCGCTCCAGGCCAGCGCGAGACTGGGCCACAACGAGTTCGCCTCGGCCCGGATGATGACCAGCGCGCCGGCGATCACTGCGAGCGTGATCGCCGGGCGGCTCCCCAGCGCGTTGCCCGGCTCGCCGTCTTCGAGATACATGGCGTTTGCCGCGCGCCCACGGCGCAGGTCGAGCAGCAGGACGCCCGAAGCCAGGCATGTCGCTAGCACGCCGCCGACGCCCGCGACGAGCAGTGGCGTCGTACCGACGACCGTGCTGGTGCCAAGGGTGAATCCGTTGGTGAGGTAGCTGGGTTTCTGGGCGAACACGTCGACCGACAGCCCGTACCCCACCAGCAACCCCACCACTGTCGCGATCACGCCGAGGCAAAAGGCCTGGAAGAGGACCATCTGCATGATCGCGGTGGAGCGAACGCCGCGCAGCCGCAGGTCGGCGATCGCGCGGCGACGCTCTGGCACGGTGAGCAGATAGGCGTTGAACGTGAGCAGGAAGCCGAGCAGCGCGCTGATCGCGGCAAAGAACAGACTCGCTTGTTCGCTTGGGTGCAGAGCCTCGTGCAGGAGCTGCACATCCTGGTTGGCCGGCGCCACCGTGAGCCGCCCGGCGGCGAGCCGCTCGAGCTCCGAGCGCGCTCGTATTTCCGCTCCTGGCGCGCTCTGAACGAGGATTCTGCTCAGCCGGCCGTGCAAGCCGGCGAGCGCCTGGAGGCGTTCAAGGGGCATGACCGCCACACGCGCCTGCGAGAGCGCACCGAAGCTTTCGGGCCCAAGCACGGCGTTGACCCGCAGCTGGGTCGTCTGTCCCCGCAGCGCGAGCGACACCGCCGGATCGGGCAAATCACCGTGCGTGCGTGCAAGGCCGAGCGCTTCGGCGCTGGCCCGGCTGAGACCCACGCCACCGCCTTCCAGCGTCGCGATCGGCAGCGTGTGGATGAGCCCGTCGAGCGCCGCGACGCTGACGTCGGCGCCGGCGAGATTCACCGACACGCTCGCGCCGCTCCCGGCGCGGATCGTCGCGTTCTCTTCCAGCAGCGGCGCGGCGTGCGCGACTCCCTTGAGGGCTTCGACGCGGCCGAGCAAGGCCTCAGAGAGTCCTTCAGGCCCACGCGCGCGCAGCTGCAGGTTGGCGGGCCCAACCAGCGCGCGGTTCACTTCTTCAGCGGAGCTGGCGACGCTCTGGCTGGCTACGGTGACGGCGAACAGCAGGGCAACCGCGACCGCGATCCCGAACCCGGCGAGCAGCTCCTCGACCGCCTGCTGGCGAAGCCGCTCCCGGTAGAAGAACAGCAACCCTGAGATGCCCATGAAAGGTCGGGCCGCGACGCTTTCGAAGCGCGACACGACGCTCAGTCCTGGGTCGCTGAGGCGTGTCGCTCGCTAGTGGGGCTCTCATCCGAGGTGAGCTTGCCGTCGCGCAGCGTGTAGCAGCGGTCTGCGAGCGCCGCGACGGTGCTGTCATGGGTGACGAGCACGACCATCGCGCCGCGATCGTGCGCGATCCCGCGCAGCAGCTCGACGACCTCCCGGCTGCGGGCGCTGTCGAGGCTGCCGGTCGGCTCGTCAGCGAGGATCAACCGCGGCTCGCACGCCAGCACTCGCGCGATCGCCACGCGCTGGCGCTCGCCCCCCGAGAGCTGCGCAGCAGGGTGCTCGAGGCGATCACCGAGCCCCACACGCTCGAGCCACGGGATCACGCGCTCCCGCGCATCGCCGACCCCGACGCCGCTCGCGACCAGCTTCTCCGCGGCGTTCCTGATCGCCGAGCTGCGCGGCCACAGATGGCTGCGCTGAAAGATGAAGCCGACCTCGTACATCAGGTAGCCGGATATCTCGCGCTCCGACAGCGACAGCAGATCACGCTCGCCGTAGCGGATCGCTCCGGCTTCGGGGCGCAGCAGAGCCGCCATCAGCAACAGCAACGTCGTCTTGCCCGAACCGCTCGGCCCCAGCAGCGAGACCATCTCGCCGCGCATGACGCTCACGCTCACGCCGTCGACGGCGCGCACCTCCTCAGCCGCGCCAGGGTAGTGCTTGACGACCCCTTCGAGCTCCAGCCTGCCCACGTCCCCCTCCGGCACCCCGGCGCTCGGGACACCCATCACACCGCGCTGCTGTTCCCGGCCGGACGCAGCGGCAGGACCATGCCCATCTCCGGGCTGCATCTGCCGCGCAGCTCGCCTTCCGCCAACGTCAGCGCCCGATCGGCGTCTGAGAGCCCACTGCCGTCCCCATCGCTGACCAGCACCGCGATGCCTTCGTCGGCAAGCGAGCGCAACAGCAGCACGATCTTGTCGCGCTCGAGCAGGTCGACGCCCTTCGTCGGCTCGTCGATCACCAGCACGCGCGGCCCGTGCACGAGCGCGCACGCGATCGCGACCCGGACCGCCTCGGCCGCGTCCAGATCACCCATCGCAAGGCCGTTGAAGCGCTCGACGCCGACACGCTGGAGCACGGCGTGAGCGCGCGCGTAGGCGACCGGCGCGTGCATGCCACGCGCGAGCAAGCCCGCACGCACGTTGTCGATCACCTTGCGCCGACTTGCGACGCCCACGCCCTGAGCGCAGTAGCCGACGCCGTCGCCCAGCATGCGCACGCCGCGCGCGTTCAGATCCTCCCCCGCGAACAGCACCACGCCGCCATCCGGCGGCTCGACGCCGGCGGCCACCGCGAGCAGCGTCGAACGCCCCGAACGCCGCAAGCCCCACACAGCCACCAGTTCGCCTGCGTCGACCTCCAGCGAGACGTCGCGCAGAACCTCGACGCGACGTGAACCACGCGCACGATGCCTGTGCACATGCCTGAGCTCGAGCAAGCTCACAGCGGCTGCGGCTTCTTGCTCGCGAGCGCCACGAACTCGCGCCGGGCGTACTCGATCCACCCAAGCGTCGCGGCCTTCACGTCGCGACCGTAAGAGGACGCGAGACGATCCGCGAGCCCGGGAACCGAGCATGCGGGAAACTCGCTCGCGGTCGGGATGCGCGCGCCCTTGTCGTCCAGCCATGCCTGCTCATAGCGGCCAAGGATCGCCAGCGCTGTCTCTGGCTCGGCAGCGAGCGCCCCCAGCTGACGCGCGAACAACAGCGCGCGACGGTTGTGCTCACGCACCTGCGCCATCACCCACTCGGCGTAGCGCTCCAAGCCCTCCATCGTGGCCTGATAATGCGGCTTCGGCTGACGGCTGGTTCCGGCGCCCGTGCGCGGCTCATCCAGCTCCTCGATCAGCCCCTTGCTGCGCAGCGCTTCGAGCGCACGATAGATGTGGGATTCCCCGCCTACCGGCAAGACGTCGCCGTACAAGCGCTCAAAGCGCGTCCACAGCTCCCACCCGTAGCTCGGGCGTTCGATCACCAGCCCCAGCACGGTCCAGTTGACCGGCGAGCGCATCGACTGCTCCCTCTTTGCCTGCTCCCCCATGTTTCGAATCGTAACGAAACCCGGGACTCGGTGGAACCCCGCTGCTGCACGCGACTTCATAGCATGGGTGCTCGGTGGAGGATTTCGACGCTCTCGTTGTCGGCGCAGGCCCCGCGGGCTCGATGACCGCATATCGCTTGGCGGGCGCAGGCGCGCGTGTGCTGGTCGTCGACCGGGCACGGTTTCCGCGCGAGAAGCCCTGTGGGGGGGCGATCTCCGCCCGGGCGATGCGCGAGCTGCCGCTCGACCCGCACGCGGTCGTCGAGCACGTCGCGGACACCATGGAGCTGAGCTACCGCGGGCGCCGGCCCTACCTGCGTGGAGGGCGGCGCACGCTGGCATCGCTGACACAGCGCCACAGGCTCGACCACTTCCTCCTCGAGCAAGCGCTGCATGCAGGCGCCGAGCTCCAAGACGGGGCGCGCGTGAGCGAGATCTCCGAACGCGGCGCCTGCGTGAACGGAAAGCGCGTCGCGTGCAGGCTGCTCATCGGAGCGGACGGCGCCAACGGCCCCACGGCGCGCTCGCTGGGGCTCGCCGGCGAGCGTGTCTACGGCGTCGCGCTCGAGGGCAATCTCGCCCACGAGCTCCTCGACCCCGAGCGCTGGCGCAGCAGGGTGGTGATCGAGCTCGGCACGATCCCCGGCGGCTACTGCTGGATATTCCCCAAGGGCGACCACGTCAACGTCGGCGTCGGCGGCTGGGAAAGCGCCGGCCCGACGTTGCGTGGACATTTGCAGGCGCTGTGCGTGCGCCGGGGGCTCGACTACTCCAAGCTCACGGACCTGCGGGGCTACCGCCTGCCGGCGCGAGCTCCGGGCGCCCCGCTCGCTCGCGGCGCAGCGCTCCTCGTCGGCGATGCAGCGGGACTCCTAGACCCGCTATGGGGGGACGGCATCTACGCGGCGTTCCTCAGCTCCAGGCTCGCGGCCGGCGCCGCCATGGAGCTCCTCGCGGGCCACGCCACGGGACTGCAGGGCTACGCCGACGCGGTCATCCGCGAGCTCGGGCTGATGACTGCGTTCGCGTGGGACGCCAAGCTCGCGCTGGACCGCGCCCCCCGGCTCGCGCTCGCCGCGCTGCTCAGCAAGCCGGGTTGGCACGCCGTCGAAAACATGCTTCGCGGCCGCACCAGCGAGCCCGGCGCGGAATCCGGCATTGCCGGGATCGCGCTCCGCGGGTTCGCGGGCGTCGGGCGGCGCGCGGGCTGGCCGGGAGGCGGATACCGGACCGAGACGCTCGCCGCCCGCCAAGCCACGCCCCAGTCGTCGCGGCTCAGACTGCCGGCGTAGCGGAGCGCATGTGCGTGGCTGGAGGCGCTTGCGCCGGACCCTGCGCCTGTGCGCGCAGGAACTTCTTGCCCTCGCGCCACACGATCTCCACGCCCGCTCCCTGCAGCAGCTCGCGCAGGTCGCTGCGCGGCTCGGAGGGCAGCAACACGGCCAGGCGCGGGCGTGGATCGAGGAAGCGGCTGTAGTCGAGCAGCTGGCCGATGGCCATGCGGATCGCGCCCCGCTCGACCGTTCCCTTGGCCTCGATCAGCGTGTTGGTGGCGTGATCGTACAAGTCGGAGAACAGCGGCTTTGCCTCGCCGGGCGGCACGATCTTCAGGCGCACGACCTCGTGCCCCTGCTTGACCAGCTGGTCGCGGTAGGCGAGCACGAGCGCCTGCTCGCGGCGTTCGGCCTCGTGCTCCTTGCTGGCCGGGGCGACGAACGTCCGCTCGCTCCACTGCTGCTCGACGGGCACGTACTCGACCCCCGGTGTGGCTACACGGTCGAGCTGCGAGGCGCTCGGCTTCGAGCGTGTGTCGCGGGGCTGCAGGCGAAACACGATCACGCTGCGCACCGGGCCGTTGCCTGTTTCGGGGGCGTCGGTGGTGTAGAAGGGCCGCTCGGCTGCGAGCTCGAACTCGCCTTCATACGTGACACGGCCGCGGGCGCCCAGGAACAGCCTGAGCGCGCGTCCCTCGCGGCGGTGGTGCAGGATGGCGGCGTTGCCCGACTTCATCTGCTGGTCGCCGCGCTGACCTTCGCCGGTGTAGTGAAAGCAGCCGTCGGCGCGCCAGCCGTCGAAGCAGCCGTGCGGCTCGCCGGCCGCGGGGTCGGAGAAGATCAAGACGTTGGGCGAACTGCTCGACGGGCCGATTCCGCCTTGCCTGCGCCCGCCGTAGCGTTCCTGCAGGATCGTGCGTTCGATCGTCTCGCCGGGCAAAAGCGCCCAGATCATGGGATCGCCGTGGCCGGAACCACGCTCCAACACGTCGGCCATGCCGGCCATCATCACCTTCGCGGCGGACGTACCCCCACGTCTCGCGCGGGGACCGGCGCTCAGCTGTCGGCTGCGCCGGCGCCCCCGCGCGCCTCGCCGGCGCGCAGCAGGCGTTCGCGCAGCTCGGCCTGCTCCTCGGGCGTGGGGTCCCAGCGGGCGATGTCGGGGAGCTGATCGAGGTCGCGCAAACCGAACAGCTTCAGGAACTGCGTGGTCGTGCGGTAGAGCACGGCCCCGAACTGGGAGTGGCCGGCCTCCTCGATCAGGCCGCGGTCGAGCAGCGTGGCGGCGGCTGAGTCGGCGCTGACGCCGCGGATGCGGGTGATCTCGGGTCGCGACACCGGCTGCAGGTAGGCGACGATCGCGAGCGTCTCCGCCTGCGCGGGTGACAGGGTGGCGGCACGCGGGCGGGAGAACAGGCGTCGCGCGGCGTCCTCGGTGGAGGGGTCGCTCGCCAGCGTCCAGCCGCCGCCGAGCTCGCGCAGGGTGATTCCGCGCCGCCCGGGGGCGTACTGCTCGGCGAGCACCGCCAGGGCTGCGCGCACGGCTCCCTCCCCCGCCTGTGTGGCTTCGGCGAGCTCGCCCGCGCCGAGCGGCTCGGATGACAGGAACAGCAGCGCCTCGACGGTGCGCGCCAGCGCCGGGACCTCCTGCTCGGCTTCGTGCTCGGCGGCGGGCAGCTGCGCCTCGTGCTGTGCACTGGGCGGCTGCGCTGCATGCGGTGTGGCCGGGGCTTCGGCGTTCACCTGCGCGAGCTCGCTCATCCGGCGATCGCCTCCGCGTGTGCGGCGCCCCGTGCGAGCGCCGTGGGCGCCAGCTGGTGCGCGCTGGGATGAATCGCGATCTCGCCGAAGCTCTCGGGCTGCTCCCAGTCGACCTCGCCGCGTTTGTAGAGGTCGAGCAGCGCGAACAGGGTGACGGCGACGGTCATGCGGTCGGCGTCGCGCACGGCCTCATCGAAGCTGAAGCTGCCGCGGCGCAGCAGCCGCCGCAGGTGGGCCAGGCGCTCGGCGACGCTCACGCGGTGCATGGCGATGTGGCGCAGGCTGATGGTCGGCGGCAGCAACAGCAGCCGCCCGATCGCCTCGCCCAGCTGATTCGCGTCCCTCCCACCCCCGGCGGAGCCGTCGGCCTGGTGCACGATCGCGCGGCGCAGGCTGGGCGGTGGCGGCACGAGGCGGAAGCGCACGCCGTGCTCGCCGGCGAAGAGCTGCGCCAGGTGGCCGGCTGCCGCGCGGTAGCGGCGGGCGTCGAGCATCCGTGCGAGCAGCTCCTCGGCGGCCTGTTCGGGCTCGATCTCCAGCAGCTCCTGCTCCTCGCCGCTGAGCAGCAGCCGCGACTTGAGCTCCAGCAGCGCGGCCACCAGCACGATGAATTCGGTGGCGGTCTCGAGGTCGAGCTCGCCGCGGCGTTCGAGATGGTCGAGGTAGGCGAGCACGACGTCGGCGAGCGCCAGCTCGCGCAGATCGATCTCTTCGCGCAGGATGAGCGTGAGCAGCAGGTCGAACGGCCCGCTGAAGACGTCGAGGTCGAGCTCGAGGGCGGCGATGCTCATCCGCTCACGGTACTGCCCGCGGACGATGAACGCGCACCGGCCGGCGCCGCGCGCGTGCTGCCCGCCGGCGGGCCGATGGCCATGCACGTGCGCACGTCGGCGAGGGTGTGCGCGGCGATCGCGTGCGCGCGCGCCGACCCGTCGGCGAGGATCGCCTCGAGCGCGGCCTCGTCCGCGCGCAGCTCGGCGTAGCGCTCGCGCACGGGCGCGAGGTAATCGACCACCGCGGCGGCGACCGCCGCCTTCAGCTCGCCGTAGCCGCGCGCGTCGGCGAGCTCCGCTTCGATCGCCGCGGGCGTGCTCGCGCGGGTGACGGCGAGGATCTCGATCAGGTTGGACACCCCCGGCTTGTCTGCGGCGCGCGTGATCTCGTGACCGGAGTCGGTGACGGCGCCCTTGATCTTCTGCTCGATCGCGCGCGGCTCGTCGAGCACGTACACGGTGCCGTTCGGGCTCGGGCTGGTGGTGGACATCTTGCTGGTGGGGTCCTGCAGGTCCATGATCCGCGCGCCGACCTCGGGGATGCGGTGCTCGGGCACCACGAGCACCTCGCGCCCGTCGCCGAAGCGCGCGTTGAAGCGCCGCGCGATGTCGCGCATCAGCTCGAGGTGCTCGCGCTGGTCCTCGCCGACGGGGACCTCCTGCGCGCGGTAGGCGAGCACGTCGGCGGCCTGCAGCACCGGGTAGAGCAAGAGGCCGGCGGAGACGAGCTCGCGCTGGGCGAGCGACTTGTCGCGGAACTGGTGCATGCGCTGCAGGCGACCGAGCTCGGTGACGCTGCACAACAGCCAGGTCAGCTCGGTGTGCTCGGGCACGTCTGACTGGCGAAAGAGGATGCAGCGCTGCGGGTCGAGGCCGGCGGCGAGCAGGATGGCGGTGGTGTCGTACAGCCGTTCGCGCAGCTCCGCCGGCTGGTAGGCGACGGTGATGGCGTGCAGGTCGACGATGCAGAAGATGCCCTCGCCGCGCTCCTGGCTGGAGACGTACTGGGCGATCGCGCCGATGAAGTTGCCGAGGTGCTTGCGCCCGGTGGGCTGGATGCCGGAGAAGATGCGCACTGATTGATCTTTAATGCGCCGCCTGCCGGCGGCGTCGGCGCAGGGCGCTGTCGGTGATCCAGGGCGGGTCCCAGCCGGTGTCGGCGGGGTTGACGTTGACGCCGGGGGCGACGATCTCGTCGATGCGGTCGAGCACGTCCGCGCTGAGCGTGCGCTCGAGCGCGGGCAGCTGGCTGTCGAGCTGCTCCATGGTGCGCGGGCCGATGATCGCGGCGCTGACGGCGGGGTGGCTGGTGACGAACGCGAGCGCCATCTCGATCAGCGTCAGCCCGGCGTCGTCGGCGAGGTCGCTGAGGGCGTACGCCGCCTCGAGCTTCGCCTGGTTGGCGGGTATCGACATGTCGTAGCGCGAGGGGAGCATCTGCGCGCGGCGACTGTCGGCGGGCGAGTCGCCGCCCCTGCGGTAGCGGCCGGACAGCCAGCCGCCGGCGAGCGGGCTCCAGGGGATGACGCCCATGCCGTACTGCTGGCACACGGGCAGCACGTCGGCCTCGACACGGCGGATGAGCATGGAGTAGGGCGGCTGCTCGCACACGAAGCGCTCGCGCGCGCGCCGCTCGGCCGCCCACTGGGCCTGGACGATCATGTGCGCGGGGAACGTGGAGCTGCCGATCGCGCGCACCTTGCCGGCGCGCACGAGGTCGCTGAGCGCGCCGAGCGTGTCGTCGATGTCGGTGTCGGGCTCGGGGCGGTGGATCTGGTACAGGTCGATCCAGTCGGTTTTCAGCCGGCGGAGGCTGTTCTCGACCTCCTGGGTGATCCAGCGGCGCGAGTTGCCGAACTGGTTGGGATCGGTGTCGTGCATCTTGCCGTGGACCTTGGTGGCGAGCACGACCTGCTCGCGGCGGCCTGCGAGCGCCTGGCCGACGATCTCCTCGGACTCGCCGCGCGAGTACACGTCGGCGGTGTCGATGAAGTTGATGCCGGCGTCGAGCGCGTGGTGGATGATGCGCACGCAGTCCTCGTGGTCGGTGTTGCCCCACGCGCCGAACATCATCGCGCCGAGGCACAGTGGGCTGACGCTGATGCCGGTGCTGCCGAGTTTGCGCTGCTCGATCGCCACCTGCAGGCCAGCCTAGAGCGAAGCCGCCATCTCAGTCGAGCGCCTCGCGGATCACCGGCCGCTTGGCGGCGGCGACCTCGTCGAGGCGGCGCACGGGCGTGGTGTAGGGGGCGTTCTGGGCGATCGTGGGGTCCTCGGCGGCCTCGCGCAGGATCGCGGCGAGCGCCTGCGCGAACGCGTCGAGCGTCTCGCGGGTCTCTGTCTCGGTGGGCTCGACCATCAGCGCCTCGTCGACGAGCAGCGGGAAGTACACGGTGGGCGGGTGAAAGCCGAAGTCGAGCAGGCGCTTGGCGAGGTCGAGCGTCTTGAGCTTCAGCTCGCGCTTCATCGGGCCACCGGAGAGCACGAACTCGTGCATGCACAGCTGCTCGCCCGCGCCCGGCGGCGGGAAGGCGAGCGGCAGGTGCTCTGCGACCCCGAGCTGGCGCAGGCGCGCGAGCAGGTAGTTGGCGTTCAGCACGGCCGTTTGGGAGGCGTCGCGCAGCCCGTCCGCACCGAGCGAGCAGATGTACGCGTAGGCGCGCACGAAGGTGCCGTAGTTGCCTTGGAAGGCGCGCAGGCGGCCGATCGACTTGGGACGGTCGCTGTCCAGGCGGTAGGCGCCGTCGGGCCCGCGGGTCACGACCGGGACCGGCAGGAACGGCGCGATCCGCTCCGAGACCCGGATCGGCCCCGACCCCGGGCCGCCGCCGC
>DATJRV010000008.1:0-3687 GCA_035504435.1 Solirubrobacteraceae bacterium | reverse complement strand
CCCGACACGCCGTGCCTGATCTCAGCCGGTGTGCCTTCTCGAAGAAGCCGTCCTTTGTCGATGACGACGACGCGGTTCGCCAGCGCGTCGGCCTCCTCCAGGTAGTGCGTCGTCAGCAGCACCGACTTGCCGCGCGCGGCGAGGGCGCGAACCTCCTCCCACAGCCGGCGGCGGGATTGCAGGTCGAGACCAACGGTGGGCTCGTCGAGGAACACCAGGTCCGGGTCGCCGCAGAGCGCCAGTCCGAACAGCACCCGCTGCCGCTGTCCGCCCGACAGCTCGCCGAATCTTCTGCTCTCCAGACCCTCGAGCCCCGCCCGGGCTACAACCTCGGCCGTTGGCAGGGGATGCGGATAGTAGCTGCGAAAGAGCGCGATGTGCTCGCGTACGAGCAGCGCCTCCGGCACGCGGGCGACCTGCAGCATCGCTCCGATCCTGGTGCGCGCGGCCGTCGTGCGCGGATCGCGCCCGAGCACGCGCACGCGGCCTGCGTCGGGTGAGATCAGCCCGAGGAGGAGGCGCACCGTGGTCGTCTTGCCGGCGCCGTTGGGACCCAACAGGGCGACGACCTCGCCGCGGCGCAGCGTCAGGTCGAGGCCGCGCAGCGCTTCGGTCTTGCCGTAGCGCTTGACGGCGGATTCGAGAGTCGCGACGCAGCTCGCCGCGACGGCGCTGGGCGCTGCGGCGCTCGGCGACAGGACGCCCGCCGGGGCGGC
Source organism: Solirubrobacteraceae bacterium (assembly GCA_035504435.1). Taxonomy (GTDB): domain Bacteria; phylum Actinomycetota; class Thermoleophilia; order Solirubrobacterales; family Solirubrobacteraceae; genus Palsa-744. The sequence continues at coordinate 2,971 of DATJRV010000008.1, read as the reverse complement.
GGCCCGGTGCGCCGGCGCGGCGAGCGGAGCGGATAGGGTCATCGACATGGCTCTTTCTCCTGCCGCCCTTCGGTCTTAGGCGGTGGTGACAGCATCGCGCGCCGGCCGCGGCGGTCCCAGTGCAGCTCGTCACCGGTGCGGGATGACATCTGTCATCCCGGGGCATTACTATCCCCCCGCCTCATGAAAATCGCCGGCACTCCCTACCGCACCATCTGGCCCCTCGAGTCCGGGGCGGTGCGCGTCATCGATCAGTCGCGGCTGCCTTTCGAGCTCACAACGCTCGATCTCGCGACGCTCGAGGATGCCGCTCACGCCATCAAGACCATGGTCGTGCGTGGCGCACCGCTCATCGGCGCCACCGCGGCGTATGGGCTTGCGCTGGCGCTGCGCGCCGATGCCTCCGACCGTCGCATCGAGGAGGCCGCGAGAATCCTGCAGGCGACGCGACCGACGGCTGTCAACCTGGCGTGGGCCTTGGCGCGTGTGCGCAGCGCCATTGCGAGACTTGTCCCGGCGCAGCGCTTCGAAGCGGCGTTCCGCGAAGCCGGAAACATCTGTGAGGCGGACGTGGAGCAGTGTCGCTCCATCGGCGTTCACGGACTGGATGTCATCCGGCGGCTTGCAAAATCGCCGGCGCGCCGCGTCAACATCCTGACGCACTGCAACGCAGGATGGCTCGCGTGCGTCGACTGGGGCACCGCACTCGCGCCAATCTACATGGCGCACGATGCCGGGATTCCCGTGCACGTGTGGGTAGATGAGACACGGCCCCGAAACCAGGGTGCCGCGCTCACCGCCTACGAGCTCGGCGCGCATGGTGTTCCTCACACCGTGATCGTCGACAATCTCGGCGGCCTGCTCATGCAACGCGGTGAGGTCGATTGCGTGATCGTCGGCACCGATCGCACCACTGCCTGTGGCGACGTCTGCAACAAGGTCGGAACTTACCTCAAGGCGCTGGCGGCAAACGACAACGACGTGCCGTTTTATGTGGCGTTGCCCGCCAGCACCATCGACTGGAGTCTCGAGCGCGGGCGGGACATCGAGATCGAGGAGCGTTCGCCGAAGGAGGTGACGGATGTCTTCGGTCGCAACGCCGCCGGCGAAGTCGACCGCGTCAGAGTCGTGGCCGAGGGCAGTGCCGCGCTCAACTTGGCGTTTGATGTGACCCCCGCGCGTCTGGTGACCGGCCTCATCACGGAGCGCGGGGTCTGCCCGGCGAGCCGCGAGGGCCTGTTGGGCCTCTATCCCGAGCAGCGGGCCCGGGCATGACGGGCGGCGAGGCGCCGCCGGACAGCGATCTGCGCGCCGCGGTGATCACCGGCTGCCGGGCACTGATCAGCCTCGGCCTGACGTACGGCACGTCGGGCAATGTCAGCGTGCGCCGGGACGCCGTGAGTCTTTTCGTCAGCCCGACCGGGATGGCGTACGAGGCGCTGGAGCCGGACGACGTTCCGCTCGTCACGCTCGATGGCCGCTGGTTCGGCCGCCGCCGTCCCTCGAGTGAATGGCGGTTCCACCGCGACATCATGGCGGCCCGGCCGCAGGTGGGCGCCATCGTGCACGCGCATTCGCGACATGCGACGGCGCTGGCCTGCACGGGGCGCGGCATCCCCGCGTTTCACTACATGGTGGCCGTCGCCGGCGGCGAGGACATCCGCTGCGCGCCCTATCACACCTTCGGCACGCAGGAGCTGTCTGATGCCGCGCTGACGGCCCTCGAAGGCCGCAAGGCCTGTCTCCTTGCCCATCACGGCATCATCGCGCTGGGTGGCGATCTTGGCGCGGCGCTCAAGCTTGCCGGCGAGGTGGAAAGTCTGGCGGCGCAGTACTGCGTGGCGCTCGCACTGGGCAACGTCGGCCGGCTCGATGCCGCGGAGATGCACCGCGTCGCGGAGAAGTTCCGCACCTCCTACGGACGACAGGACGTGCCCGAGCCAGCCCTCAGTGCGGCCGGGGAGACTCTGCCGCCCCGGCCGGACTGAGACCTTTCCCCGCGTGCACGCAATCGGTTAAGGTGCGGCGCATTGGGGGTCACCCGGAAGAATCATCTTGCAAACGGCAGCACCCGCCCGCGCCGCGGCGCGCGGCGAATTCACCCTGCGTGGCCTCGTCATCGGGGTGGCCATCACCCTGCTGTTCACCGCCGCCAACGTCTACTTCGGCCTCAAGGCCGGCATCACCTTCTCCACCTCCATTCCCGCGGCCGTCATCTCGATGGCGATCCTGCGGAGCCTGCGCGACTCGACGATCCAGGAGAACAACATCGTGCAGACGGTGGCCTCGGCCGCGGGCACGCTGTCCAGCATCATCTTCGTGCTGCCGGGCTTCGTGATCGTCGGTTGGTGGACCGGGTTTCCGTTCTGGGTGTCATTCGCCATCTGCGCGACCGGCGGCATCCTGGGCGTCATGTACACGATCCCGCTGCGGCGCGCGCTGGTCACAACGTCGGACCTGCCGTATCCGGAAGGTGTCGCCTGCGCTGAAGTGCTCAAGGTCGGCTGCGGCCACGACCGCAACGAGGACATCGAGAAGGTCGAGGCCGGCGGCGCGGGCCTCAAGGCCGTGCTCGTCGGGTCCGTCGTCGCCGCGGTGTTCTACGTGATCGTGCAGACCCGCATATTCGCCAGCGACGTGGCGCGTTATTTTCGTGTCGGCTCCAGCGGTGGCGTCAGCGGATTCGACTTTCAGATGTCGTTCGCGCTCTTCGCCATCGGCCATCTGGTCGGGCCCGCGGTCGGCATCGCCATGCTGACGGGCTCGGTCATCGCCTGGAGCTGGGGCATACCCCACTTCGCGGCGCTCCATCACACCGCCGGCGCTGCAGCGGACGTTGCGCAAGGCGCGTGGAGTCACTACGTGCGTTACGTTGGCGCCGGCGCTATCGGTGTTGCCGCAGTCTATACTCTAGGGACTCTCGTCAAACCGGTCCTGTCGGGACTCGCGGGCGCGATGGCGGCGTCTCGGG
>DATJRV010000007.1:0-4047 GCA_035504435.1 Solirubrobacteraceae bacterium | reverse complement strand
CGAGCGCATGCCCTGCTCGTCGTAGCGCGCGCCGGCGGCCTCGGGCACCGCCTCGCCGATGCGCCGGACCTCCTCCTCGCTCAGGAGGATTTCGGCGGCGGCGAGGTTCTCTTCCAGATACGACACGCGCTTGGTGCCGGGGATCGGCACGATGTGCTCGCCGCGGTGCAGCACCCACGCGAGCGCCAGCTGGCCGGGCGTGATCTGCTTCTCGGCCGCCAGCTCGCGTACGCGCGCCACGAGCTCCTGGTTCTTGCGCAGGTTCTCGCCCGTGAAGCGCGGCCCGCTGCGCCGGAAGTCGCCCTCCTCGAGCTCCTCCGGTGAGCTGAAGCGCCCGGACAGAAAGCCGCGCCCGAGCGGCGAGTACGCGACCAGCGCGATCCCCAGCTCTTCGAGCGTCGGCAGGACCTCGTCCTCGACCTCGCGCGTCCACAGCGAATACTCGGTCTGCACGGCCGTGATCGGGTGCACGGCGTGCGCGCGGCGAATCGTCGCGGCGCTCGCCTCCGACAGGCCCAGGTAGCGCACCTTGCCCGCGTCCACCAGCTCGGCCATCGCGCCGACCGTGTCCTCGATCGGCGTGCTCGGGTCCACGCGGTGCTGGTAGTACAGGTCGATGTGCGCGACGCCCAGGCGTTGGAGCGAGCCGTCGCAGGCCTCGCGCACGTACTCGGGGCGCCCGTCGATCGAGCGCACCGGCGCGCCGTCGGGGCCGCGGCGCTCGATCTTGATTCCGAACTTGGTCGCCACGAACGCCTGCTCGCGGCGGTCTTTGATCGCCCGGCCGACCAGCCGCTCGTTGGTGTGCGGGCCGTACATGTCCGAGGTGTCGAGGAAGTTGCAGCCGAGCTCCAGCGCGCGCTGGATCGTGCGCGTGGTCTCCTGTTCGTCGGCGCTGCCGTAGAAGGCGGACATGCCCATGCAGCCGAGCCCGATCGCCGAGACCTCAGGGCCGTTCGGCCCGAGCGTGCGCGTGTTCATCGTTCGCTCCTGACGGGTGTGTGGATTGCTCGAGAGGGATGGATCAGGACATAATGGCAATCGCAGTGTTCCCGCTGAACCTCCCCAACCTGCTGACCGTGCTGCGGATCATGCTCGTGCCGGCGCTCGTGGTCGCGCTGCTCGGCAACACGCCGGGCGGCGACGTGCTCGCCGCGATCGTGTTCGCGCTCGCGTCGCTGACGGACTTCATCGACGGCTATCTCGCCCGCGCACGCGACTCGATCACGACCTTCGGCAAGCTCATGGACCCGCTCGCCGACAAGCTGCTGATCGTCGCCGCGCTGATCTCGCTCGTCTCGCTGCACCGGCTCGCCGCGTGGGTGGCGACCGTGATCATCACGCGCGAGCTCGCCGTCACCGTGCTGCGCCTGGGCGCCACGCAGGTGGGCGTGGTGATGGCCGCGAGCATCTCCGGCAAGATCAAGACGTGCCTGCAGATCGCCGCCGTCCTCGCGGTCATCGCCGTGCACGGCCAGCCCGCGTGGGTGTCGGCGCTCCTCTACGTCACCGTCGCCGTCACGGTGCTCTCCGGCCTGGAGTACTTCTTCGGGCTGCGCCGGCGCCTCAGCGCGGCGGCCGGTTGAGCCACTCCTCCAGCGTCGTGTGGTGCCGGGCGGGAGCGCCCGACGTGACCTCAGTGCGCAGCTCGCAGAGCAGCCCGTGGCGTTCGGCGATCACGTTGTGCTGGTGGATCGTCTCGAGGTTCTCCTGGCGCGCCCACACGAAGCTGGCGCCGTCGAGGCCCGTGAACTCGCCGACCACCCCGGCGATCATCTCGCGCACGCAGTCCTCGACGAAGCGCGGCCGGCGGTGCGCCTTTTCCACCACCTCCACCTCGTCCGCGCGCTTCATCAGCTCGTAGACCTCCGAGGACATGCTCGCCTCCGCGATCGCCAGCAGCCGCGCGGCGTCGATCTCCGTGGGGCAGTCCTCGGCGCAGCCGATGTGCAGGCTCGCCAGCCCGCGCTGGTTGTGGGTGGCGACGGGCACGCTCTCCAGCACGCGCTCGATCTGCTCGCCGGAGAAGCCCTCGCCGGCCAGGCGCTCGCGCGCGCGCGCCGCCACCAGCTCCTGGGCGCACGGGCACGCGGTCATGCCGGTGGCGGACACGCCGACCGTGCCGCGGGTGCCGTGCGCGAAGGCCACGGCGCGCCCGTGCAGCGTGTAGATCTCCTGCGTCCGCGTGCCGGACACCGGCGCGGGCTTGTACTCGGGGTAGCGTGCGGCGATCGTCACCTCCGCTCGCTCCGCCCCCTGGCGCGTGCGCACCAGCTCGGCGATGTGGCGCGCGAGCGTCTCCGCGCGAAACGGCGACTCGCTGAGCACCACCTCGCCGATCGCCTCGTTGACGACCTCGTCGAAGCGCGACATGTGCGCGCCCTTCTGCTCGCGGCTGAGATCGACCGCGCAGTCCAGCCGCGCCAGGTACAGCTCGTCGTGGATGCGCACCACCTTTTCCACGCCGCTCACCCCCACGCGCGAGAGGCCGACCGGGACGCGCGGCGGGCGCGCCTGGACGTCATCGCCCGCGCCGTGGGTCGGAGACAGCGTTGAGATCGGCGTGCTCGCCCGCACCGCTGTCAAGCCTACCGCGACGATCTGGCTCGGCCGGCTGCCGATTCTGGTATCACTCCGGATTCAACTCATCGCATCGAGCTACAGGAGGGCTTTGACGTAGATTGGGGAGGTCGTCGCGACTGCGACGATGTGAGTCTCATGGGGACGTTGGGAGGCCAGTTGAGCGAGAAGCTTGAGGGTCTGTTTGCTGCCGGGGACACAGCGGTGGCGGAGATGGACGAGTTGCAGAGCATCATCGCCGAGTCCCACGAACGTGGGTTCTTGGTTGCAGAGACGTTGGCGGCGGCGCTGGAGGAGGCCGACCTGTCCAACCAGCAGGCGCAGGATCTGCTGAGCTACATGGAGGAACACGGGATCGAGCTGCTGCCCGGCGGCGAGCTCGCGGACGACGCGGGCACCGAGGCGGGCGACGAGGGCGAGGAGCGCCCGCGCGAGCTCGCGCTCGCCGGCGTGAGCTCGCCGGTGGACGGCGAGGAGGGCGTGCGCGAGCTGCACGCGCGCCTGGAGGAGCTCGCCGCGACGGGCGCGGGCAGGCGTGCGGAGGCGGAGATGGCGGTCGAGCCGAGCCTCGACTCGCTGCGGCTGTACCTGCGCTCGATCGGGCGCGTGCCGCTGCTGAGCGCCGACGAGGAGGTGGCGTTGGCGAAGCGCATCGAGCGCGGCGACGTCGCCGCCAAGCAGCACATGGTCGAGGCCAACCTGCGCCTGGTGGTGTCGATCGCCAAGGGCTACGTCGGCCGCGGGCTGACGCTGCTCGACCTGATCCAGGAGGGGTCGCTGGGGCTGATCCGCGCGGTGGAGAAGTTCGACTACCGCCGCGGCTACAAGTTCTCGACGTACGCCACCTGGTGGATCCGCCAGGCGGTCACGCGCTCGCTGGCCGACAAGGGCCGAACGATCCGCATCCCCGTGCACATGGTCGAGCGGCTGAACAAGCTCGTCCACGCTGAACGGCGGCTGATCCAGCAGCTGGGACGCGAGCCCTCGCCGGCGGAGCTGGCGGGCGAGCTCGAGTGCACGGTGCGCGAGGTGCGCGACATCATGCGCATCGCCCAGCAGCCGATCTCGCTGGAGAAGCCGGTGGGCGAGGAGGACGACTCGGCGCTCGCGGACTTCGTCGAGGACGTCTCCGCGGAGTCGCCGTTCGAGATCGCCTCCGAGGCGCTGCGCCGCGAGAACGTCTCGCGCGTGCTCGCCGCGCTACCGCGCCGCGAGCGCGAGGTGATCGAGATGCGCTACGGCATCGTCGGCGGGCGCTCGCGCACGCTGGAGGAGGTCGGGCGCGCGTTCAACATCACGCGCGAGCGCGTGCGCCAGATCGAGAACCGCACGCTGAAAAAGCTGCAGACGCTGCCCGACGCGCAGCAGCTGCGCGAGGCCTCCTAAACTGACGACTCCCCGGCGGGGTTCCCGAGCGGTCAAAGGGGACGCGCTGTAAACGCGTTGGCTCTGCCTTCGGAGGTTCGA
>DATJRV010000006.1:0-1022 GCA_035504435.1 Solirubrobacteraceae bacterium | reverse complement strand
CCGGCACGCCGAGCTGGGAGAGCGCGTAAGTAAGATAGTGGGCGACGCAGAACGACCGTCTCTGGGCGAGGCAATGGATCGTGCGCGCGCGGGCCAGAAGGGCGACCGCCCGGTCGAGCTCGCGCCCCTGCACATTGGCGCGCAGCCGGGCGATCGAGGCCGCGGCGGAATCGGCGAATCCGAACAGGAGATGGGTGGGGTCGCCGCTGTCCTGCGCGTTCTCATGCAACGCCCGGAGGCGCTCGGAATAGTCGGGCCAGCGGTTGCGCAGGCGCGAGCGAAACACTTCCTGCAGCTCGGAGAAGCCGGCGAAGCCGAGCGTCTGGGCGAACCGCACCAGGGTCGAGGCCTGCACCTCGGCCTTGCCAGCGAGCGCGGAAGCCGTGCCGAGCGCGAACTCGTCGGGGTGCTCGAGCGCGTAAGCGGCGGCCTGGCGAAGACGCTTGGGCAGGTGCGGCTCGATCTCGATCAGCCGGCGCTGGAAGTCGTCGAAGCCCTCTGGCGGTCCGGTCGTTTCCTGGTAGCTCATGGTCTCCGCCTCGCGCCCGCGCGACGCCTTCGCCGGCCTGCGCTATTGTGCGCAAGCCGATATGAATAGAACAGATATTCCAATCTGGATAGCGGATGAAATATTTGTATTGGCGGGCGGCGCCGGGGACGGGCGCGGATTTCGGGAGGGAGCCCATGCGCACCATCGGCGTCGGACTGATCGGCACGGGATATATGGGCAAATGTCACGCTCTCGCATGGACGGGCGTGCACGCCGTGTTCGACGACACGCCGATCGTGCGGCGGGTGATGCTGTGCGAGGTCGAGGAGGGTCTCGCCCGGCGCCGGGCTGACGAGTTCGGCTTCGAGGCGTCGACCGACGATTGGCGGGCGCTGATCGCCGACCCGGGCGTGGAAGTCGTTTCGATCACCACCCCCAACGCCCTGCATGCGCAAATGGCGATTGCGGCGCTCGAAGCGGGCAAGCACGTCTGGTGCGAAAAGCCGATGGCGCCGTCGCTCGAAGAGTCCGA
>DATJRV010000005.1:0-19240 GCA_035504435.1 Solirubrobacteraceae bacterium | reverse complement strand
TGCGAGTTATGCGAACTCCCGGATTATGTTGATGTTGGTTGTGGGTGTGGCTGTGCGCGTGGTGGTCGTGGCTTGGGGGTCGGCATAATCTTGGGGGTCTGAGGTCGGCGAGTCTTCTCTTCCTTTGCGATCGAGGGAAGGGAGTTGTCGATGAATGATCCAGCACGGGTCGGGGTGTCCGGGCCGCTTGAGCTGTGCGCGGCGCCGGAGGGGGCGGTGGAGGGGCTGCTCGATCGCTACCGGCGGTACCTGGTGGTTGAGCGGGGTGTGGGCGCGTCGACTGTCCGCGGGTATGTTCGGGTCGCCCGTCTGTTTCTTGATGGCAGGGTCTGCTCGGACGATGTCGATCTCGACCTGGAGCATCTGCGGGCCGGGGATGTGACGGCGTTCGTGGTCGCGCGTTGTCCTTCGCAGTCGCAGGGCTCGGCGAAGCTGACGGTGAGAGCGCTGCGCTCGCTGCTCGGCTTCCTTTATCTGGAGGGCATGATCGACCGGCCGTTGGCCGATGCGGTGCCGTCGGTCGCGAGCTGGCGGCTTTCCGGCTTGCCGAAGGGCCTTTCGCCCGCGGAAGTCGCTGGCCTGTTGGAGAGTTGCGACCGGGCGAGTGTGGTTGGTCGCCGTGACCTGGCGATGCTGATGCTGCTCGCGCGGCTGGGGTTGCGCGCGGGCGAGGTCGCACGGCTTGAGCTTGACGATATCGACTGGCGGGCGGGCGAGATCGTCGTGCGTGGCAAGGGTGATCGCCACGAGCGGCTTCCGCTGCCCTCCGATGTCGGCGAGACGATCACGGCTTATCTGCGTGACGGGCGCCCAAAGACCGCCCAGGGACGGACGGTCTTCGTTTGGGTGAGGGCCCCTCACCGCGAGCTCACGGGCGATGGCGTGAGCGCGGTCGTGGCCGCTTCGGCCCAGCGGGCGGGGCTGGGCGTGATCTATGCCCACCGGCTGCGTCACACCGTCGCGAGCGATCTGCTGCGGGCCGGCTCCTCGCTGGTCGAGGTCGGCCAGGTTCTGCGCCACCGCAGCATGCTCACGACCGCGATCTACGCAAAGGTCGATCTCGAGGCTTTGCGAACCATCGCCCGCTCGTGGCCGGGGGGTGCATCGTGAATCCGCTGCTAGGTGATGCGTTGAACGACTATCTGGCGGTACGCCGCGCGCTTGGCTACAAGCTCGCGCGCACCGAGAAGCTGCTCTGCCAGTTCCTCGCCTACCTGCACGAGCAGGGACAGACGAGGGTCACGACCGAGCACGCGCTGACGTGGGCGACGCTAGCCAGCGGCGGCGATGCGTGGCGCGCGATGCGGCTGGGAGTCGTGCGCGGCTTTGCGGCCTATCTGCACAGCATCGACCCCGCGCACGAGGTGATAGCGGCCGGGCTGCTGCCCGACCCGCCGCACCGCGCCACGCCATACCTCTACACCGATGGGCAGATCACGGCGCTGATGAACGCCGCCGGGACGCTTCGCACGACGCACTGTGCCGCGACCTACCGAATCTTGATCGGTCTGCTGGCAGCCACCGGGATGCGTATCTCCGAGGCGAGCGGCCTGGACCGCGAGGACTTCGATGCATCGGCAGGCACACTGCTGATTCGGGGCGCGAAGTTCGGCAAGTCCCGGCGGCTGCCGCTCCATGCGAGCACAGCGCAAGCGCTTGCGCGCTACCTGCGCCGGACGGACCGGCCGCGGTCCGCGGTCCGCACAAAGGCCGTATTCGTCTCTGTCAGGGGCGCTCGTCTGGGGACCCATACCGCGCAGGGAACCTTCCAGGAGCTCGTCCGCCGCGCCGGGATCAAACCCCGCTCGGCTGCGTGCAGTCCCTGTCTGCATGCTCTTCGTCACAGCTTCGCGGTCAACACGATCCTCGACGCCTACCGGACAGGCATCGACGCGGGCCCCCGGCTGGCGCTGCTCTCCACATACATGGGGCACGTCGATCCCGCCAACACCTACTGGTATCTGCAAGCCGCCCCCGAGCTGATGGCACTCGCCGGGGAGCGATTGGAGCGCCACCTGCAGGGAGGCCGATAATGAGCATGCTCGCCCCTACCCTGCAGGCGTTCTTCACAGACCGGCTCGTGCGCCAGCGCAACGCCAGCCCGCACACGATCGCCGCCTACCGCGACACGATCAGGCTGCTCTTGACCTTCGCCGCCGAGCGCACCGGCAAGCAGCCATCCGAGCTGCAGATCGATGAGCTGGACGCGTCACTGATAGGCGCGTTCCTTGACCATCTCGAACACGAGCGGGGATGCGGCCCCCGCACCCGCAACGCGCGACTGGCCGCGATCCGCTCCCTCTACCGCTACGCCGCGCTCAGACACCCAGAGCACGCTGCCGTGATCGAACGGGTCCTCGCTATCCCAACCAAGCGCCACGAGCGAGCGCTCGTCACATTCCTTACCGAGCCCGAGACCGACGCGCTAATCGACGCCCCGGACCGCAGCACCTGGATCGGCAGGCGCGACCACGCGACGATCATGCTCGCCGCCCAAACAGGGCTGCGCGCCTCCGAGCTCACCACCCTCGCCTGCGGCGATGTTCACCTCGGCACCGGCGCGCACATCAGCACCATGGGCAAGGGACGCAAGCAGCGGATCACGCCGCTCGCCAGCGGGACGACTGCTGTGCTGAACGCCTGGCTCTCAGAGCGCGCCGGCCAGGAGGCCGAGCCGCTGTTCCCCACAAGCACTGGCCGACGGTTGACCCGCCACGCGCTCGAGCGCCGTCTGGCCAAGCATGCCACTCACGCCGCCGAGCATTGCCCGTCGCTGCGCAGCAAGAAGGTCACGCCGCACGTCCTGCGTCACACAGCCGCGATGCGGCTGCTGCACGCCGGCGTGGACACCACGGTCATCGCGCTCTGGCTCGGACACGAGCAAGCCGAAACTACTCAGATATACCTGCACGCCGACCTCGCTATCAAGGAACAGGCACTCGCCAGAACCACCCCGCTGAACGGCAAGCCCGGCCGCTACAAGCCACCCGACACCCTGCTCGCCTTCCTCGAAGCGCTCTGATTATGCCGACCCCCAAGCCACGACCACCAGCCCACCGCCACACCCACAACCAACATCAACATAATCCGGGAGTTCGCATAACTCGCATTATGTTGATGTCAACATAAGGTGTGGAACCCAATGATGTGGTCGTCAACCTCGGCGTCATCGGCAAGCTTCCGGCAGGCATATAGATCTCCCGCCGCCAGGCGCTGCAACATCTCCGCGTACTCGATCTGCTCAGGACTCGGCGACAACGCGCCCCTCGCGTAGAGCGCGATCGACCATCGTGCCGCGGACCTTGGAACGCCGTTCGACGAGCCCCTCATCCATCACGATCACATCTACGGGGACCCCGAACCCCCGTAGAGCGCGGCGGAGTTTGACAGCCTCCGCGAGGCGGTCGTCGACCTGGCTCTCGATCACCAAGAAGTCGAAGTCGCTGCACTCACCCGCATCTCCACGAGCATGCGAACCAAACAGAATCACCTTCGCGGGCGCCGACGCCGCGTCGATCAGCGCACGGCCCGCGCGCTCGATCATCGCTTCGTAGGCGACCGCATTCATTCTCGCCGCTCCCTGGCGGCCGTTCCATCCCGCGCGGCGGGTGCCGATGAACGCATAGCCGCTCGATTGTAGTCCGGCCTCCGACGGCCGCTTCGATCTGAGGCGCAGCCACCCGAAGCTGACCTTTTGTCCAACGGCCCGCAAGTAGCTAATCCGGCCTGCCTCAACATCGCCGGTGCGCCCTCACCGCCGCCGGCGCTGCTTGAGCGTGATCCCCTCGAGCACGTGCGCGACCGTCTCGCACGCGTCCACCGCAGCCTCCAGCGACTCGAAGATGTCCTTCCAGCGGATCACCACCATCGGGTCGATGCCGCCCGCGAACAGCGAGGCCACGCCGTCGCGCTGCAGGCGGTCGCCTTCGTTCTCCAGACGGTGGATCTCCACCAGGTGCGGGCCCAGCTCGGTGCCCGTGCGCAGGCAGCGCAGCGCCTGCGCGATCTGCTCGCCCGCGCCCACCAGCACCTCGGTGAACTCCACCGCCTGCTCCATCGGCGCCTCCACGCCGTACAGGCCGAGCTGCGCGGCCACGTGCTCGGAGTGATCGACGATGTCGTCGAGCGCCGTCGCCAGCGCGTAGCCGTCGCCGGCGTCGAACGGCGCGCGCACGCGCCCGCGCCCGGCCAGGCGGTGGATGATGTCGTGGGTGATGCGATCGCCTTCCTGCTCGCACACCTTCAGGTCCTGCGCCAGCGTCGCGCGCTCGGGGTACTCCTTGAGCAGTTCGTTGAGCAGCAGGCCGGAGCGCTGCACGTTGCGCCCGGCCTCCTCCACCAGGGCCATCAGCGTGGCGTCGAGGCCGGGGCGCAGGGAGATCATCCGGCGGAGAATATTCAGCCGGCACGCCCAGCCCGCGCCTTTCACGGATTTTTCACGACTAGATCACGAGTTTGCAACGCGCCCTGCGCGTGCGCGTGCCAGCCTTCCGCACCGTGGGGGCCTATCCCGACAGCACGGACGTCCAGACTGCGGAGGTTCCCGCGCCCGTGAGCTTTGGCTCGGAGCTCGCAGCGGCGGCGGACGTGCCGGAGACCTCCGAGGTGCTGTACGCGGGCGAGCTGGAGATCAGGATCGAGGAAGGCCTCGTGCTCGCCACCGGACGCGCGCTCACGCTGTCGGTGCGCGAGTTCGAGCTGCTCGTGGCGATGGCCAGGCGCCTCGGCGCGATCATCACCCGCGAGGAGCTCTACAACAGCGTGTGGGGTGGCCCGCTGCGGGCGGGTGACCGCTCGGTGGACGTGTACGTGAGCAAGCTGCGCAACAAGCTCGAGCGGGCGCTGCCCGACCGGCGCTTCATCCACACGCATCCCGGCTTCGGCTACCGCTTCCAGCCGCAGCCTTCACGAAATGTTCACATGGAGTCCACAGGCGGTTGAGGAGACTGCCCGCGGGCGCCCCGCCTCGGCGGGTCCGCGGTTCGGGCGCACATACGCGCGGCACGAGGGCCGCGCACACAGCGCGGGGGCACGACGCCCCTCGGGCATGACGCCCCATCCACTATCAAGCCAGTCAGAGGAGAAGTTGTGATCAAGAACAAGACGGCCGCGCTTGCCGGTTGTGCAGCGCTCGCCCTGGGGCTCGCCGCGTGCGGCAGCTCCAACTCGTCCTCACCGAGCACAGGCTCCGTGGACACGCTGGTGGGCGCCGGCAGCACGCTGGTCGCCCCGCTCGTCTCGGAGTGGCAGCCCGAATACGACAAAAAGACGAAGGTGGCGGTGACCTACGGCGCGATCGGCAGCGGCGGCGGCATCGCGCAGATCACCGCCAGGACGGTGGACTTCGGCGCCAGCGACGCACCGCTGAGCGAAGACCAGTTCAAAGAAGCCAAGGGAGTCGTGCAGATCCCGTGGGCGCTGGCCGCCACCGTCGTCGCCTACCACCTGGAAGGCGCGCCCAACCAGCTGAAGCTGACCGGCCCGGTGCTGGTTGAAATCTACAAAGGCAAGATCACCACCTGGAACGCGCCGCAGATCGCCGCGCTGAACCCAGGCGTGACGCTGCCGGCGACGAAGATCACGCCGATCCACCGCTCCGACGGCAGCGGCGACACGTTCGCCTTCACCAACTACCTCTCGCACATCAGCCCCGAATGGAGCTCGCAGATCGGCCATGCGACCGAAGTCACGTTCCCGGTGGGCATCGGCGCCAAGGGCAACTCCGGCGTCGGCGGCGCGATCTCCTCGACCAACGGCGCCATCGGCTACATCGCGATCGCCTACGTGCTGGAGAACAAATTCGACTACGCGCTGATCAAGAACGCCGCCGGCAACTACCCGGTGCCGGGGATCCCCAGCATCTCGGCGGCGGCCAAGACGCTGACGTCGGTGCCCGCCAACAACGAAGTGTCGATCGTCGACCCGCCGGCCTCCGCGCCGCAGGCCTACCCGATCTCCACCTTCACGTACGCGCTGGTGCCGGAAAAGGCGCCGAAGGCGAGCACGCTGAAGCCGTTCCTCAAATGGGCGATCACCGAAGGCCAGACGTTCGGGCCGAAGCTCGACTTCGCGCCGCTGCCCGAACAGGTCGTCAAGGCCGACGAAGCGACCATTGAAAAGATCGGCAGCTAGCAGCGCCGTGCTCGGCCGCGAGCCCGCCCCGCGCAGGGCGCTGACCCTGCGCGGGCGGGCTGGGGTCGCCGACCGTCTCGGCGACCCCGGCCTGCGGCTGCTCACCTGGCTGGCCTCCGGCGCCAGCATGGTGCTGATCGCGCTGCTCGTCTACAAGGTCTTCGATCAGGCGGGCGAATCGATCTCGCACTTCGGGCTCGGCTTCGTCACCGCGAACGTGTGGAACCCGGTCACGCGGCGCTTCGGCGCCGGCTCGTTCATCTACGGCACCGCCGTCAGCTCGCTGATCGCGCTGCTGATCGCCGGCCCGATGGCGATCGCGATCGCGCTGTTCTTGACCGAGCTGGCGCCGCTGCGCGTGCGCCGCCCGGTGGCCACGCTCGTGGAACTGCTCGCCGCGATCCCCAGCGTGGTGCTCGGGCTGTGGGGCATCATCGTGATGGCGCCGTTCCTCAACAACACGCTCGAGCCCGCGCTGCGCTCGCTCCTCGGCTGGATGCCGCTGTTCGCCGGCTCCGCCTCGCCGTTCGGCCTGCTGCCGGCGATCCTGATCCTCACGATCATGACCGTGCCGATCGTCGCGGCCGTCACCAGGGAGGTCTTCCAGACGGTGCCCACGGAGCTCAAGGAGAGCGCGCTCGCGCTGGGGTCCACGCGCTGGGAGATGGTGCGCATGGTGATCCTCCCGTACGCCAAATCGGGGATCGTCGGGGCGAGCATCCTCGGGCTCGGGCGCGCGCTCGGCGAGGCGATCGCCGTCACGCAGGTGATCGGCGACGAGACCGGCATCCACGCCTCGCTGTTCGCGCCCGCCGACACGCTCGCCAGCCGCGTCGCCTCCACCTACCAGGGCGCCACCAGCACGCTGGAGATCTCCTCGCTGGCCTACCTGTCGGCGATCCTGCTCGTGTTCGCGCTGATCGCCAACGCGATCGCGCGGCTGATCGTCAGGCGCAGCACGCTGCGCATGCGCGCAGCGGGGCCGCGGCCGGGACTCGCGGTCACCGTCGCGGAGGCCCAGGCATGAGCACCGCCGGCGCAGCGCCCCCGCCGCCGGGCGCGCACCCACTGCTCGCCGGCAGTCCAGGGCTGCGGCGGCGCAAGCTCGTCAATCGCACGATGGAAAGCACCGCCACACTGGCCGCGCTGATCGCCGTCGCGGTGCTCGCGATCGTGATCGCCTCCGTGCTGATCAAGGGCGTCAGCGCGATCAACCTCGACTTCTTCATCAAGTCGCCCGCGCCATTCGGGCAGAGCGGCGGCGGCATCGCCAACTCGATCGTCGGCACCGCGCTGCTGGTGGCGATGGCGAGCGTGCTGGCGGTGCCGGTGGGGATCCTCGTCGGCATCCACACCTCCGAGTTCGCGCGTCCATCCGTCGCCTCCTCGATCCGCTTCGCGCTCGACATCCTCAACGGCGTGCCCACGATCGTCACGGGCATCTTCGTGTTCGGGCTGCTCGTCGTCGGCCACGTGCAGAGCGGCTACGCCGGCGCGTTCGCGCTGGCGATCATCATGCTGCCGATCGTCGCCCGCTCGGCCCATGAAGTGCTCTCGCTCGTGCCCTCGTCCTTGCGCGAGGCCAGCCTCGCGCTCGGCGTGCGGCGCTGGCGGACGGTGCTGACGATCGTCGTGCCCACCGCCGCCAGCGGGCTGGTGACCGGGGCTCTGCTGGCGGTCGCGCGCGTCGCCGGCGAGACCGCGCCGTTGCTGTTCACCTCCTCGATAGCCTCCAACCTGGTGTCCACCAACCCTTCCCAGGCGTTCGCGTCGATCCCCGTGTCGATCTTCACGCTGTCCGAGGAAGCGAGCCCGGCGGCGCACGCGCAGGCGTGGGCCGCCGCCCTGCTGCTGATCTTTTTGGTGGTGCTCCTGAACGTCCTCGCCCGCAGCGTCTTCGGCCGCTCGCAGGCGCGCATCGGCAGGACGCGATGACGCCGCCGGAGCGCCATACTGAGCAGCAGGACGCCGAGATGAGCGAGCAACCACTGCAGCAGCCTCGCATCATCCCCCGGCCGGCCGGCGAGCAGCCGCCAGCGGCGCAAGAGACCGTGATTACGCCCGACACCGTGACCAGGCCAGAGGCGCTCGCCGACGGCGCGCCCACGCGCACCGTGCAGCTGGAGGGCCTGCGTGCGTTCTACGGCCGCGCCGAACAGGTGAAGGGCCTCGACCTGGAGTTCAAGGCCAACGAGGTGACGGCGATCATCGGCCCCTCCGGGTGCGGCAAGTCGACGATGATCCGCTGCATCAACCGCATGCACGAGGAGGTCCCCGGCGCCCACGCCGAGGGCCGGGTGCTGCTCGACGGCGTAGACGTGTACGGCCAGTCCGTCGACGTCGTCGCCGTGCGCCGCGCGATCGGCATGGTCTTCCAGAAACCGAACCCGTTCCCGACGATGTCGATCTTCGAGAACGTCGCCGCCGGCATGCGCCTCACCGGGACGCGGCGGCGCGGCGGCGAGCTGCGGGCGCGGGTCGAGCGGGCGCTGGTGGACGCGGGGCTGTGGGACGAGGTCGCAGACCGTCTGCCTGAGCCGGGCATCGGCCTCTCCGGCGGCCAGCAGCAGCGGCTGTGCATCGCCCGCTCGCTGGCCGTGGACCCGGAGGTGATCCTGATGGACGAGCCGTGCTCCGCGCTCGACCCGGTGGCGACGCTGAAGATCGAGGAGCTGATCGACGAGCTCAAGCAGCGGGTGACGATCGTGATCGTCACCCACAACATGCAGCAGGCCGCGCGCGTGGCCGACCGCACGGCGTTCATGCTCGACGGCAGGCTCGTCGAGGTAGGCCCCACGCAGGAGATCTTCACCAACCCCAAGGACCCCCGCACAGAGGAATATGTCACCGGCAAGTTCGGCTAGCGACGAGCCCGATCCAGCCGCCATCTGGCCCGGCGGCGCGGACGCGCCGCCCGCGCCGGCGACGACCGTCGCCGAGCAGCACGCGCAGGGCCGCGCGCACTTCCAGGCGCAGCTGAAGGAGCTCGAGGCCAACGCGCTCGGCGGCCTCGACCTGATCGTCGAGCAGCTCGACCGCGTGCTGGAGGCGCTGCACCACCAGGACGTGGAGCTCGCGCAGATGGTGATCGCCGACGACGACCGCGTTGACGGGCGCTACCTGGAGGTGCACCAGGGCATCCTCTCGCTGCTCGCGCTGCAGGCGCCGGTGGCGGGCGACCTGCGGCTGGTGGCGGCGCTGCTGCACATGATCAAGCACATCGAGCGCATGGGCGACCAGTGCGTGAACATCGCCAAGCTCATCCCCCTGTCCGGCTACGAGCCGCCGGTGCACAAGGAGATGCTCGACGCGCTCGCCAAGATGGGCGCGTTCGCGCGCTCGGAGGTCGTGCAGTGCAAGGCGGCGTTCGCCGCGCGCGACATCGAACTGGCCGAAGACCTCGTGCGCCAGGACCGCGAGATCAACCGCCTGAACCGGCAGATCTTCAACCTCGCGCTGGCGATCGGCGACGACCCCGACCGGCGCGAGTGGGCGATGCACATGACGCTCGTCGCCCGCGCGCTCGAGCGCATCGGCGACAACGCCGTGGACATCGGCGAGCAGGTCGCGTTCGTCGTCACCGGCCTGTTCAGGGAGTTCTCCGACTCCTCGCGCCAGCCCAGCGGCGGCTAACCCGCTCAGGCCGCGGCGGGCGGAGCGGGCGCGAGGATCACCCGCTCGTGAAAGACGAACCCGGCTTCCAGCGCGCGGCGTACGGGGCACGTCTCGGCGACGCGCTCGAGCCTGCGCACCTGCTCGGGCGTGAGGTGGTCGGGCAGGTGGATGCGCACGGACACGGCGCGCGGGGTGGCGTCGGTGTCGTAGTCCACCTCCACGGCCGTCTCGCCGAGCTCCCAGCCGCGGTTGTGCGCGTACATGGCGATCATCGTCGCCACGCACGAGGCGAGCGTCGCCGCCAGCAGCTCGTGCGGCGCCGGTCCCGTGTCGGTGCCACCCAGGCTCGCGGGCTCGTCGGTGACGAGCGTGTGGCGGCCGTTGACGTCGACCTCGTGGCGCATGCCACTACCGCTGCGGCGCGCTGTGGCGGTCATGCTCATAGCCGCATGATCGTCGCCCGCGCGAGGCGCGCCATCCGCGCGAATTACCCGCGCCGATCGTTGATCGACCGCGGCAAATAGGGCAACTTGGCGCGATCCGTATATCTATAGTTATACGTAGTTTGTCGTAGTTCCAAGCATCGCCCGCGCGCCGGCAACGCCGCAATTTGCGCACGTCAGCTGTGAACATCCTGTGACGTTGGCTTGCGAAGCGTGCGCACATCCCATCGATCGCTTACACTCGCCGCGATGAGCGCGAGCGAGAGCGCCGTAGAGCCGGGGGGCGCACCAGCGGCTCCCGACGCCACCGGCACCCAAGCCGCATCGCTCCGGATTGCGGTCCTCGACCGTGACAGCGGCTTCATCCAGGTGCTGAGCAAGCGCCTGGACCGGCTCGGCTGGGAGCACCGCGTACTCGCCAGCCCCGTGCCCGCCGAAGCGGTCGTCTCGATGCGCCTGAGCGCGCTGGTCGTCGACCTCGCCGTGCTCGGCCCGCAGGCGTGGGGCTGGCTCGAGCGGCTGTGCGAGGCGCTACCGGAGCTCGGCATCGTCGTCTGCACCGGGCCCTCCACCGTCGCCCAGCGCGTGCGCGGGCTGCGCCTCGGGGCCGACGACTGGATCACCAAGCCGTGTCACCCCGAGGAGGTGATCGCGCGCGTGCAGAGCGTCGTGCGCCGGCGCCGGCGCAGCGCCAACCGCGCCGAGACGCAGCCGATCAACGCCGGCGAGGTCGAGATCCGCTCCGACCGCTTCCAGGCGTTCGTCGGCGAGCGCAGCATCGACCTGACCCGGCGCGAGTTCGAGCTGATCGAGCTGCTCGCCGCCGCCGAGGGACGGGTGCTCGAGCGCGAGGAGATCTACTCGCGGCTGTGGGGCTACACGATGGTCCGCGGCGACCGCTCGGTGGACGTGTTCGTGCGCAAGCTGCGCCAGAAGCTCGAGAAGGCCTCGCCCAAGTGGCGCTACATCCACACCCACTTCGGCATCGGCTACCGCTTCGCCGCCGAACCGGTGGCCGGCGCCGAGTCGCGCGAGGAGGCCGCGTCAGTGACCGGCGAGTGGGACGCGCTCGGCGCGGACGCGCTCGGACGGGACGCTGCCGTTGGCGGCGTGGGCGCCCGCGCCGGCGATCAGCGCGAGTTCGCGCGGTCGCATGACGACGACGAGCTCGCCGCCCCCGCCCTCTAGGCGCACCACCGCCAGGCCGCCCTTCTTCAGGTCCACGCGCCCGCCCGTCAGCTGGCCGATCGTGCTCGACAGGTCCGGCTCGTGGCCCACCACCAGCAGGCGCCCGTCCGCCGGTATCGCCCGCGCCGCCGCCAGCGCCTGGGGTGCGTCAAAGCCACCGGACAGCGGCGCGTGCTCCCGCAGCCGCGCGCGCTGGGATCTGCTCCACGCCTCAGCCGCCAGCTCCGCCGTCTGGCTCGCACGCACGCGCGGGCTGAACAGCACGACGTCGAACGTCGTGCGCATGCGCGCGAGCGCCACGCCCGCAGCGCGCGCCTGCTGGCGCCCACGCTTGGTCAAGCGGCGCTCGGCGTCCGTGCGGGTGCCGTGCGGCTCGGCCTCAGCGTGACGTAGTAGCCAGAGCTGACGAGCCATTCCTCTGACACCAGCGTAGCGGGTGCGGCCCGTCGGTCGCGTCTCCCGAGACGGCGCCGTGGTACTCTCCCGCGCCTTGACGGTGGACTAAAGGAGCGTCTTTGGCGACCATGGCTAATCGACGTGCAGGGCGTGCGCTCTATCGGCGCCAACTTCGGCGCGCACGGCGACTGAGTACGGGGGCCGAGCGCCGGGCGCAGCGCATGCGGCTGCTCGCGCGGCTGCCCGGCGGTGCCGTCTGTGCCGAGATCGGCACCTGGCGGGGCGACTTCGCCCGGTGGATTCTCACGAGCCGGCACCCCAAGCTCCTGTACCTCGTCGATCCGTGGGAGTACCGCAGTGAGGGCGCCTACGAGCGGGCGCGATTCGGGGGCCGCACGAACGACGGACAGGCCGAGATGGACGCCATGCACCGCGCGGTGGTCGAACGCTTCCGCAAGAACATCGACCGTGGCCAGGTGGAGGTGCGGCGCGCGCGCTCGCTCGACGCGGCGTCCACGTTCGCCGAGGACTCGCTCGACTGGGTCTACGTCGACGGCGACCACACATACGACGGGGTGATGGCCGACCTCGAGGCCTATTTCCGGGTGGTCAAGCCCGGCGGCTATCTGGCGGGCGACGACTTCGGGCACGCCGGCTGGTGGGAGGATGGGGTGACGCGCGCGGTGAACGCGTTCGCCTCGCACGGCGAGCTGACGATCATCGGCGCCCAGTTCCTGCTCAGGAAGCCCTTGCAATAGCGACCGCGCGGGTCGATCGCGACCCGCGCGCTTCGGTGGGTTGTTAGCTTGAGGGGATATGAACGTCGTGAGCACCGTGCAAACGGGCACTGACCCGCAGCGAGCGCTCACCGGCGGATCGGCGCCGGCGAGCGGCGACGATCCGTCTCTGTACTTCAACCGCGAGCTCTCGTGGCTCGACTTCAACGACCGCGTCTTGCAGCTCGCCGAAGACGAGCGCATACCACTGCTCGAGCGCGTGAAGTTCTGTGCGATCTACACCACGAACCTCGACGAGTATTACATGGTGCGTGTCGCCGGCCTGCGCGACCAGATCGACGCGGGGGTGGAGAACCCCACCCAGGACGGTCTGATCCCATCCGAGACGATCGCGCTGATCCGCGAGCGCGTGCTCGCGCAGGGCCGGCGCCTGACCGGCTGCTTCGAAGGCACCCTGCGCCCCGCGCTCGCCACCCACGACATCCGCGTGGTTGGCGTGCGCGAGCTCGACGACGAGCGTCGCGCGCAGCTCGCAAAGCACTTCCAGCGGGCGATCTTCCCCGCGCTCACGCCGCTCGCCGTCGCCCCCGGACGGCCGTTCCCGTACATCTCGAATTTGTCGCTCAGCCTCGCCGTGCTCGTGCGCGACCCGGTGAGCGCGCACACGGTGTTCGCGCGCGTGAAGGTGCCCACCGAGATCCTGCCGCGCTTCGTCACCGTCAAGCCCACCCCCACCAGCCCCGCCGGCGAGCCGTCGCTGCTGGTGCCGCTGGAGGACGTCATCGCGCACCACCTGGACTCGCTGTTCCCCGGCATGGAGATCGCCGACCACGACGTCTTCCGCGTCACCCGCGACGCCGACCTGGAGGTCTCAGACGACGCCGCCGACCTGCTGCAGGCGGTGGAGGACGAGCTGCGCCGGCGACGCTTCGGCGAGATCGTGCGCGTGGAGGTCGGCGCCGGCGGCTCGCCCGAGCTGCGCGAGGCGCTCGCGGGCATGCTGGGCGTGCAGGAGGAGGAGATCTACCCGGTGGACGGGCTGCTCGACATGGGCTCGCTGTGGCAGATCGTCAAACTGCCCGGTCACGCCGAGCTGCGCGAGGAGCCGATCGGCGGCGTCACCCACCCACGCCTGTTGCGCCACGAGGGCGAGCGCCCCGACGTGCTCGGCGCGATGCGCGAAGGCGATCTGCTCGTGCACCACCCCTACGAGTCGTTCGCCACCTCCGTCGAGCGCTTCGTCCAGCAGGCGGTCGCCGACCCCAACGTGCTCGCCATCAAGCAGACCGTCTACCGCACCAGCGACGACTCGCCGCTCGTGCCCGCGCTGATCGACGCCCGCGAACGCGGCAAGGAAGCGGTCGCGCTGGTCGAGCTGCAGGCGCGCTTCGACGAGCGCATGAACATCCACTGGGCGAAAACGCTGGAGGAGGCGGGCGTGCACGTGGTGCACGGCCAGCCCGCGCTGAAGACGCACGCCAAGTGCGTGCTCGTCGTGCGCCGCGAGGGCGACGGCGTGCGCAACTACGTGCACATCGGCACCGGCAACTACCACTCCGCCACCGCCCGGCTGTACACGGACTTCGGCCTGTTCACCACCGACGAGCAGATCGGCGCGGACGTCGCCGACATGTTCAACTACCTCACCGGCTACGGGCGCCCGCTGCACTACCGCAAGGTGCTGATCGCCCCCGAACACCTGCGCGAGGGCATCCTCGAGCAGATCGAACGCACGATCGCCGCACACTCGGCGCAGCACCCGGCGCGCATCGCGATGAAGATGAACGCGCTCGTCGACGGGCGCTGCATCCGTGCGCTGTACGCCGCCTCGCAGGCGGGCGTGCGCGTGGACCTGAACGTGCGCGGCATCTGCTGCCTGCGCCCAGGCGTGCCCGGCCTCTCGGAGAACGTCCGCGTGGTGTCGATCGTCGGGCGGCTGCTCGAGCACTCGCGCATCTACGCCTTCGAGCGCGACGGCCAGCACACCGTGTACATCGCCTCGGCGGACCTCATGCCCCGCAACCTCGACCACCGCGTGGAGCTCGCCGTGCCGATCGAGGCGGCCGAACTGCGCGCCGAGCTGCTCGACACGCTGGAACGCGCGTTCGCCGACAACCAGAGCTCGTGGGACCTCGACGGCGACGGCATTTGGCACCGGCGCTCTGCGGCCCCCGGCGAGCGACCACGCAACCTGCAGCTGGAGCTCGCCGAGCTCTACACCGCGCGCGCCGCCAGCGAGCGTCTGGGCGTCGAGTGATGGCCAAGGCAAAAGCCGAAGCGCTCGGGCTCGGGCCGGCAGAGAAGATCAAATGGCTCGACGACGTCGCCGAGCACGACTACGCTGCCGCCGAGGCCTACCTGTCGCTCAAGCTCGACGGGGACGCCGTGCGCAAGACCGTCAAACGCCTGCGCAACGCGTCGCTCACGACGCGGCGCGCGAACGACATTCTGCGCGCCGCCGGGCTGACCGCCGCGCCGTTGGACGATCCCGGCGTGATGAAAGACCTGATCAAGGTGATCGAGGGCAGGCCCCTCAGCCCCGTGCTCGTGATCAGCGCCGAGGCCCGCGCCGACATCGCCGACGGCTATCACCGCGTGTCACTCGTGTACCGCATCGACCCCTACGGGACGGTCCCGCTCAGACTCGCCTGAGGACCCATCCAGCGCGCCGGAGCCAGCGCGGCGGGAGATCACGTCTCCGCCCCTGCCGCGCAGGACATACGCGCTGCCCACGGCGATCAGCGCGCCGGCCAGCGGACCGAGGACGTACACCCAAAAGCTCGCGAAGTCCCCGCTCACCAGCGCCGGGCCGAACGAGCGAGCGGGGTTCATCGAGGTGCCGCTCACCGGCGCCGACCACAGGCCCGCGAGGGCAATGTACCCGCCGACGCCGAGCGCGGCGATCGCGCCGACGTTCTGCGCGGCAGAGGCGGTCCCCAGGATCACGCTCACCAGCATTCCCGTGAGCACAACCTCCATCAGCAGCGCCTGCCAGTTCGCGTAGCCGGGGCCTGGCAGCGTGGCCCCGAGATGCTCGACGTTTCCGAACACCGCCTCAAGGAACAGACAAGCCAGGTTCGCGCCCACGAGCTGGATCAGGACGTACCCCGGCAGGCGCTTCCACGGGAAGTCTCCGCGCAGGGCAAACGCGAGCGAGACGACCGGGTTCAGATGCGCGCCTGAGACGGCGCCCATGAACAGGATGATCGCCATCACCATCAGCCCCGGCGCGACCACCGCCGCGGCCAGGCTGATCTGACCCTCGCCGTGCAGCAGCCCGCCACCGGCGGCCACCAGCACCAGCATGAACGTGCCCAGCAGCTCTGAGAACAGCCGCCGCCACTCCAAGCGCGGGTCGTCGAACTCGTCCATTGAGCCGAACTCGAGCGCCAGCATGTGCTGTGTCCGCGGACCCAGCAGTCCGGGGACGGCCTCCACTTGCACGCGCTCGTCCGGCACCGCCCCAAACTAACACGCCGGCGTAGAAGCGGTCAGGCGTCGTAGGACGACGGCAGCGACTGTGGGGAGCGCTTGTTCCAGCCGTGAAACGGCGAGTAGTCGCCGGCATCCCACGCTTCGCGCAGCCCCGGCTTGCTCAGATCCCAGTCCGGGCGGATCTCGCTGGTGACGGTCCGTAGGTCGTGCGTCAGCTCCGCGAACGAGGGGCGTCCCCAGAACCAGTAGCCGTTGTAGATGCTGTGGATCACAAGCCCCGGCTTCAGCACGAGGGTGTGGGGGATCATCGGGTTGTGCTCGGGGTCGGTGTACTCCTGGATTTCGAGGTCCTTCTGGACGGTCCGCTCGGGGTCGGAGAGGAAGGGCCACTCGGCGCCGAGCGACGCGCGGAACTCCTGGCTCGCGTGATGGGTGTCGGTCGAGATGGTGGCGATCTTCGTGTAGGCCACGGCGATCTTGGGGTAGTTGGCGGCGAGCTCGAGGTGCTGCTGGTGCTCCTTGGGGCAGTAGTTCCCGCGCGCCAGCGTCAAGATCAGGGGGTCCTCACCTTGGAGCTCACTGAGCTTTCGCGTGACGCTCTCGTGGTCGGGCAACTCGTAGTCGGGGAAGGTGCCGCCGGGGACGATGTCGCTGCGCATGACCTACTCCTGTCTATGGAAGCCTTTCGGGTCTATGTTGAGCGTAGTCAAGCGGCGCCGTGGGCGCCAGGAAGGGGCCATCCGGATGGGTACCCGTACGCCGGTGTGCGAGTTGCTGGGGATTGAACACCCGATTGTCGAGGCGCCGCTGTCCGCCGATCCTCGCCTGCCCGCCGCGGTCTCCAATGCCGGTGCGCTCGGCAGCGTGTCGCTGTGGTGGGCTGACGACGCCGGAGAGCTGGTGCGCGAAACGGCGGCGCTCACCGACCGGCCGTTCGCCGGCAATTTCGTGCTCACCTCCGATCAGCACCGGCGACTCGAGCAGGCGCTGTCCGCCGGCCTGCGGATCGTGTCGTTCCTGTTGGGCGATCCCGACAGCTATGTCGGGCCGGTGCACGACGCCGGCGGGCTGATCCTGCACACGGTCGGCAGCGCCGAGGAAGCGCGGCACGCGGTCGCATGTGGGGTGGACATCGTCGTCGCGCAAGGCTGGGAGGCCGGCGGGCACGTGCGGGGCGGCGTGGCGACGCTCCCGCTGGTGCCGGCGGTGGTCGACGCGGTGGCGCCGGTGCCGGTGATCGCGGCCGGCGGGATCGGCGACGCCCGCGGAGTCGCGGCCGTGCTCGCCCTCGGCGCGCAGGCCGCCTGGCTGGGCACCCGGTTTCTGCTCGCCGAGGAGATGCCGATCCACGACGAGTACCGGCGCCGCCTGATAGCCGCAAGCGAGACCGACGCAGAGTGGTACCCCGACCTCTATGACGTCGGCTGGCCCGACTCCCCGCACCGCGCCATCCACAACTCAACCGCCGAGATGTGGGAGGCCGCGGGCCGCCCGCCACTGGGTAGCCGGCCGGCAGAAGGGGTGATAGCGCACTTCGCCTCCGGCGAACCCATCCTCCGCTATGCCCCCGCGCCGCCGCTCGTCGGAACGACCGGCGAGATCGAGGCGCTGTCGCTGTGGGCCGGGCAGAGCGTCGCGCTCGCCACGCGCCAACAGCCCGCCGCGCAAATCGTGGCCGAACTCGTCGCGCGCCTGTAGCCCACGCCGCTCGCCGGGCGTCGCCGGCGTCCAGCAGACCGGCGAGTTGTTGCACTGCTAACAGTCTGTCGCAACATCGAGAGCGGCACACGACTCACCAAGGCTGGCGATTGAGTCGCGCCTCGGCATCCAGGCGGTCTAGAACTGAGTCGCGCGATGCCTCACTGACGGCCGTCCCAGGCGGGTGGTATTCGTCGTTCTAATGAGTCCCCGCAAACGCCAGCGGCGCGATCCTCGCCGTTCCGGCGAGCGGCCGCGTAGATCCGGCCAGATTCCGGAGCCTGGGCCACCGTTCGAGGTACTGTGGCATCCAGCGGCCGACGCTGAGCGTGCCGCGATCTCGGATGAAGCCGAGCGTGTTGCGATTCAGCATGCCCGCGAAAAGCTTGAAGCGATCGGTGGGCGCCTTGGCACTCCGCACAGCAGCGCGATCAAGGGCGAGGAGGGGTCAGGACTGCGCGAGCTGCGTCCCCGCGCCGGCCGAAGTCGTTGGCGGCCTATCTACCGGCAGGTGCAGGCTGACATCTTCGTGATTCTGGCGGTCGCTCCAGAGGCACAGATCGACAAGCGCGGCTTCGAGGCAAAGGTTCGTAGTGCTCAACAGCGCCTGCAAGAACTGGAGCCGTAAGCATGACGTACCGATAGCAGGCTTGTTATCATTGCGACGTAGCGAGAAGGAACGACGTGAAGCTGACCGATCTGAAGACGAGCGAACAAGCACTAGCCGAGGATCTGCACGACCCGGCCTTCCGGCGCGAGTGGGACCGCACCGCGGTCGCGCGTGCTGTCGCGTTGAAGGTGTTGGCGTACCGCACCGAGCACGGGCTTTCCCAGCGGGCGCTGGCGAAGAAGCTCGGCATGACCCAGCCACAGCTCGCTCGTTTGGAGGCAGGCGAGCACAACCCCACCATCGACACGCTCGCCCGCTTGGCTCAGACGCTGGACGTCGAGTTTGCACTCGACGTCCATCCCCGCCAGCGCACACCGAGACTGCTCAGCGGACGCGCCCGGCGCGGAAATGCCATCGCCTCCTATCAGACCGACACAGGGACGATCCTTCTGGCCGCCGATTGACGGGCGTCACTACGCGGCGTTCGGCGCAGGCAGCGCGTCCAGCGCCACCTTGAGATCATCCACCGACTGGTAGTCGAGCCCGAACAGATGATCGTGCCGATGCCTCACGATGCCCTCCTCGTCGATCACGATCACCGCGCGCTTGGTGCCGAGCCGCCCGTGGGCGCCGTAGAGCTTCGCCACCGCCCCATCGACATCGGCCAGCAACGGGACCGTCAGACTGTTCTTCTCGATGAAGCCCTGATGCGAGACGACATCCTGAGCCGAAATGCCCACCACCGTGGCGCCCAGCGCCGCGAACTCATCTGGCCGATCCCGGTACGAACAAAATTGTGCTTTACAAACCGGCGTGTTGTCGCCGGACTTAGCGATGGAGTCGAGGCGACGCCTCTCGTCCTTTGCGGCGCTGAGCTTCGCTGTCGTGCGGGCTGTCGCTCGCGCAGGGAAGCAGGTGGCAGTTCGCCACAAGTCGCCATCGGAAGACCGAGGTCCCGCGACCGATTACCAGGGCCCTCTGGAGGG
>DATJRV010000004.1:0-2012 GCA_035504435.1 Solirubrobacteraceae bacterium | reverse complement strand
GCCCGCGGCTGCGCGATGTCCGCCATAGCGGGCGAGGTGCTCGGCGCATGCGCTCAGCCCGCCGAGCAGGTCGAAGGCCTCGCAGCCACTGCGACCCGAGCCACGCCCGTGCTCGCCCGCAAGCGCGATCAGCACAACCGGGCGCCGGTAGGTCTCGGCCAGGCGGGAAGCGACGATGCCGATCACGCCGACGTGCCAGCACTCGCCCGCGAGCACCAGCGCGCTCGGCAGCCCGCTGTCCCGGCCTGCGCTACCGCCGTCACCACCCTCACAGCCATCGCTGCCGGCGCCCCGGCGCAGCTCTTGGATCTGGGCTTCGGCCTCGAAGCGGATCGCCTGCTCGGCGGCACGACGCTCGCGGTTGACGCGATCGAGCTCCTGTGCGACCTGGGCCGCGCGGATCGGATCCTCGGTCAGGATCAGCTCGAGCCCGGCGTCGGCGCGGTACAGGCGCCCGGCGGCGTTGATGCGCGGCGCCAAACCGAATGCGACCGTGCGCTCGTTGAGCCGGGCCGGGTCCACGCGGGAGACCGCCATCAGAGCGCGCAGCCCCGGCTTGACGGTGCCTGCCAGCGCACGCAGACCACGCCGGACCAGCGCACGGTTCTCGCCCAGCAGCGGCACGACGTCGGCGATCGTGGCCAGGGCCACCAGGTCGAGGTCCTCAGTCGGCTCACGGCCGGTCAGCCCCTCGGCGAGCTTGTAGGCGACGGCGGTGGCGCACAGCTCCGCGAACGGGTAGCCGCACACCGCCGGGTGCACGATCGGGGCGTCGGGCAGCGCGCCGTCCGCGCGGGGGGTGTGGTGGTCTGTGACGACGACATCCATTCCCAGATCGCGCGCGTGTGCAACCTCATCCACGGCGGTGATCGCGCAGTCGGCGGTGATCACGAGTCGCGTCCCCCGGCAAGCCAGCCGGGTGAGCGTATCGGCGCTCAGGCCGTAGCCGTCTGACTGGCGGTCGGGCAGGTACCAGTCGACGTCGGTCCCGAGTCCGCGCAGCGCGCGTACGAGCACGGCGGTCGAGCACACCCCGTCGACGTCATAGTCGCCGTGCACCGTGATCCGATTGCCGGCCCGCACATGGCGGTGGATGCTCGCCAGCGCCTGCTCGATGCCGGCAAACGCGGTGTGCGGATGGGTCTCCTCGGCCGTCAGAAACGCGCGCGCGCCGTGCGGCTCGCTGTAGCCACGGCGGACCAACACCTGCGCGAGCGCATCGCTGACCCCCAGCGCCTCGCGCAGTGCGCGCACGTCGCCGGGTGGACACAACGGGATCTCGAAACGGGGCTCCCCCACCCCATCAACCTACGGCCGGGCCCAGACGGAACTATGCGGCGGCGGCGCGACCGCGGTTTTCGCGGCGCATGCCCTCGAAATAGACCGCGGCGATGCCCAGCAGCGCTCCGGGCACCGCGTACAGCACGACCGCGATGTCGGTCGCCTTTTGGCCGGGTATCTCGAGCGTCCCGACTTTGGCGGCGTAGATGATCAGGCCGATCACGATTGCGCCGATCAGCGAGCCGATGAACGCACCGACGATCCCACCCCAGAAGCGGTCGGGCAAGAAGATCGTGAAGTGCCAGATCGCGAGGCCCATCATCACCCAGCCGAGCATGCCCATCAGCGTGACCTCCCACGAACGACGTCTCCCTCGCGTGCGCGTGCGTGTGCGCGAGCGCGCACCCGTGTAATAGACGAAGACGACATGCCCATCAGCGCGACCTCCCGTGGCGTTTATTGCGTGAGCGTTTGCGTTTTTCGCGCGCGGGTTTCGACGGTTCCTTGAGCACCAGGTCCTCCGGGGCGAGGTCGGCCGTCGGATCCCGCTCGGCGATGCTCGTCGGCGCGGCGGCCCGCGGTTGTGGCTGTCCGCCGGTCTCGACGTCGAGGTCGCGCACGAGTTCCTGAAACTCGCCGCGCGAGAGCTGCTCGCCGGGCTCCTCGGGGGCGATCAGGCTGCCGCGGTGGGTGCGCTTGCGCTTGCGTTCTGGCTCCACGTCGACCGGCGC
>DATJRV010000003.1:0-2581 GCA_035504435.1 Solirubrobacteraceae bacterium | reverse complement strand
GGCGCTGGCGGCGAGCGACCTCGGCCAGGCGGCAAGAGGGCTGCTCGCCGTCCTGCCGCTCCTGTTCGTGCCCGCGGGCGTCGGCGTGGTGCAGTATCTCAGCCTGTTGCGCGAGCAGGCGGTGGCGCTTGCCGTGGCGCTGGTCGTCTCGACCGTGGCCACGCTGCTCGCCACCGTCGGCGCCTTCCTGCTCGTCAAGCGTCTCACCGGCGCGAAGGGCGACGCATGACGCCGTTCCACCTCTGGGTCTATCTGCAGACGACGCCGCTCTTCTGGCTGACGGCGACGCTTGCGGCTTTCCTCGTCGCCGACGCCCTGGCCAAGGCCGCGGGCCGGCGCCCGATCGTCAACCACGTCCTGATCGCCATCGCTTTGCTCGGCGGGCTGCTCAAGCTCACCGGGACCGACTACCAGACCTATTTCAACGGCGCGCAGTTCGTGCATTTCCTGCTTGGACCGGCGACGGTCGCGCTCGGCGTGCCGATCTACGCCAACTTCTCGCTGGTCAGACGCAACTTCTGGCCGCTCGCGGCGTCGCTTCTGGTCGGGGCGATCGTTGCGGTCGCTTCCGCGGTGCTGGTCGCGAGGGCGCTCGGCGCGCCGCGCGCAGTCCTGATCGCGATCGCGCCGAAGTCGGTCACCGCCGCCGTGGCGATGGCGGTGACCGAGGCGCTCGGAGGCGCGCCGCCGCTGACCGCCGTCCTCGTCATCGCGACCGGCATCCTCGGCGCGATTATCGTGACCCCGCTCATGGACGCGCTCGGCGTCACCGATTACGCCGCGCGCGGCTTCGCGGTCGGCCTCGCTTCGCATGGCATCGGCACGGGCGGGCGCGTTCGCGGTCGATCCGGTCGCGGGCGCGTTCGCGGGTCTCGCCATGGGCCTCAACGCCATTGTCACCCCGGCGGTGATCCCGGCGCTTCTGCCCTGGCTGCTCGGATAGAGGCGCGCTTCACCGCCTCGGATAGCGCTCGCTCAAAAGCTCGAACAAAGCCCGCGCCGCCTGGATCTCGCCGCCGACGGGCCCATGGGCGCGCGGCTTCGGGTTCCAGGCGTAGACGTCGAAATGCGCCCAGGATTTGGCCTTGTCCACGAACCGCCTCAGGAACAGAGCCGCGGTGATCGAGCCCGCCATGCCGGCGCCCGAGCCCGAATTGCTGATGTCGCCGACCGTGCCCTCGGTCATCGCGTCATAGGGGCGCCAGAGCGGCATGCGCCACACGGGATCCCGGGCGCGGGCTGCACGATCGGTAATGGAGGCTGCGAGCGCGTCGTCGTCGGTATAGAAGGGCGGCAGGTCGGGCCCGAGCGCGACCCGCGCCGCGCCGGTCAGCGTGGCGAAGTCGAGCATCAGCTCCGGCGCGTCTTCATCGGCGAGCGCGAGCGCGTCGGCAAGGATGAGCCGCCCCTCGGCGTCGGTGTTGCCGATCTCGACCGAAAGGCCTTTGCGGCTCATGATCACGTCGCCCGGCCGCATCGCCGGCGCCGAGATCGCATTCTCGACGATCGGGATCACCGTTCGCAGGCGCAGATCGAGCCCCGCCTCCATGATCATGCGCGCGAGCGTGAGCGCCGTCGCCGCCCCGCCCATGTCCTTCTTCATCAGCTCCATGCCCGAGGCCGGCTTG
The DNA here is from genome assembly GCA_035504435.1 of Solirubrobacteraceae bacterium. Lineage (GTDB taxonomy): Bacteria > Actinomycetota > Thermoleophilia > Solirubrobacterales > Solirubrobacteraceae > Palsa-744. The sequence continues at coordinate 953 of DATJRV010000003.1, read as the reverse complement.
ATGTCGAGGCCGCCGGTGTCGAAGGTAACGCCCTTGCCGATAACCGCGACCTTCGGCGCGTCCTCGCGTCCCCAGGAGAAGTCGACGATCCGCGGCTCTTCCGCTCCCGCGCGCCCGACCGCATGGATGAGGGGAAAATTAGCGCCGATCAGCTCGTCGCCGCGCACCATCGTGACGCTTGCGTCAAAATGCTCGGCGAGCTTGACGGCCTCCTGCTCGAGCGCATGAGGCCCGAGCACGTTGGCGGGCGTGTTGACGAGGTCGCGCCCGTCAGCGATCGCCTGGGCGATGCGCTGAATCCTGATGGCGTCGACTTCGTCGGGCGCGACGAGGCGCGGCTTGGGCGCCTTGTCGGCCTTGAAGCGGTCATAGCGATAAAGCGCGAGCAGGAAGCCGAGCGCAGCGAGATCGGCGTCATGGGCCATATTGGCGAACCGGTACACGCCTTCGGGCAGCGAGGTCGCGAGCCTGGCGGGAGCGAACGGATCGCGCGCCGGCGCCTTCGTGTCGTCCACCCCGAACAAGACGCCCGCGAGCGCGCCCCCCTCGCCCGGAAGAAGCTGCATGCGCCCGGCCTTCGGCTCGAAGCCGCAGCGTTCGGCGAAGGCCGCGGCGCTCGCGCCGATCGTCGATTTGACCTTGAGCCAGTCTTCCGCGCTGACAAGCCAGATCGGCGTCGCGTCGGGCGTGGGGTGTGCGAATGCGAGCAAGGGTCCAGGCCTCCATCGGAGGGAAGCGCCTTAGCCTGATTTCCCGGCTCGGCATAGTTCGCCGCTTTCGCCGAGCGGCCCCGCGCCCACGCCGCGGTTTTACCTGATTGAAGGCGCGTAACGAATTCGTTCAGGTTTGCCCGTTAGCCCCATGATTTTGGCGCTCCGCGCGCGACGTCGCGCGCGCAAGACGCGTGGCCCGTTCGCTAGCGCGGGTCCGGCTTGACTCGCAGGCGCCCTTGC
>DATJRV010000002.1:0-1323 GCA_035504435.1 Solirubrobacteraceae bacterium | reverse complement strand
CGACGAAGCCGTGGACGCGGCGCGCAAGCGGCACGTCAGGGTGCTCGACGAACGGAACATCGACCGCCAGCTGCTGTCTCCGCGCCCGGCCGCGATGATGCACTGGGAACAGCCGTTCATCGTGGCGACCTGGACCCGGGTGACGAACAACCTGATCGCGCAGATGTGCCGGCTGGAACCCGACCGTTTCGCCGGCGTCGGGCAGCTGCCGCAGAACGCGGCGCTTGCCACCGGCAACTGCCTGGAGGAGCTGGAACGGTGCGTGACCGAGCTCGGGTTCGTCGGCGCGGTCGTGAACCCGGATCCCGGCGCCGACTCGCGGACCCCCGGCATGGACTCCGATTACTGGTACCCGCTCTACCGCAAGGCCGAGGAACTCGGCGCCACCCTGGTCGTGCACCCGTCAATCTCCCGCGACCCGCGGATCGAGCCGCTGTCGCACAGCTACCAGTTCAACAACCTCGTCCAGGAGACGCTGGCGACCGCGTTGCTCGAGCAGAGTGGCGTCTTCACCGAGTTCCCCGGCCTGAAGATCGTGGTCTGCCACGGCGGCGGCGCGCCGCGCCGGCTGCTCGCCGACGGAGACGTGCTGGATAACTCCGCGCCGCAGCCGCAGGCGGTCCGGCCGAGCGGCGAGCAGGCCGGCGGCCAAGTGGGCATCACGCTCGCGGGGACGGCGCACAGCGGCCCGGCCGGCGACGGACAGCTGTTCTTCGACACCTGCTGCTACGACCCGCACTTCCTCAACGCCGTGGTGCGGCAGCGGGGGGCAGAAAAGATGCTATTCGGAACGGAAGCGCCTGGCTCTGGGACGCACCTGCTCAACCCGGGCACGGGCCGGCCCGCCGACGACGTGCTCGCCACGCTGCGCTCGCTCGGCGTGCTGTCCGACGCCCAGCTCGGCGACGTCGTCTACGCCAACGCGCTGCGCGCGTTCCCGCTGCTGGCGAAGGCGGTGGCATGACGTCATCGGCTTCACCGGCGGAGCGGGCGAGCCGCTTCTACGTCGGCACCGATATCGGCGGCACCTTCACCGACATGGCCGTCATCGACCACAGCGGCGTCTGCGAGCTGTTCAAGCTCCCCACCACGCCGGAGGATCGCAGCCAGAGCGTCCTGGACTGCTTCGTGCTCGCGGCCGCGCATTACGGATTGCCCGTCGCGGAGTTCCTGTCCCGGGTACGGTACTTCGCGCACGGCACCACCGTGGCGACCAACGCGCTCATCGAGCGCGCGGGAGCGCCTACCGCGCTGCTGACCACGCGCGGGGCGGGGGACGCGCTCCTGATCAAGCGCGGCACCGTGACCTGGGCGAGCATGGGC
>DATJRV010000001.1:0-1052 GCA_035504435.1 Solirubrobacteraceae bacterium | reverse complement strand
GCTTCTTTCGAGAGCTTTTGCTGCGCGGCGCGATCCTCGATGGCTCGGACGGTTTCGCGTGCCTGGAATTCGAAGTTTTTGAGCAGCGACTGCAGCTGGGTTTCGAGGTCGCGAACTTTGGCGCGCCACTCTTTCATGCCCTCGGCGGAGAGGCGTGCGCGCTCCTGCGCAAGTTCCTGCTCGAGGCGGCGGACGCGGGTGCGCTCCTGGTCCAGCGCGGCCAGCTGCTCGTGCAGGCTGTCGAGGAAGCGGGCGATGTCCTGGGTCTGCGTGCTCAGGCGGGCATGGGCGGCCTGTATGATGGCGGGGCTCAGGCCCAGCCGCTGCGCGATGTTGATGCCGGCGGAAGCGCCCGGCACCCCGAGACGCAGCTCGTAGGTGGGGGCGAGCGTCGTTTCGTTGAAGCCAACGGCCGCGTTCACGGCGCCCGGCGTGTTTTCCGCGTAGACCTTGAGCGCGGTGAGATGCGTCGAGACGATGGACCAGGCGCCGGCGCGGAGAAAATGCTCGGCAACCGAGACGGCCAGCGCCGAGCCTTCTTCGGGGTCGGTCGCTGAGCCCAGCTCGTCGAGCAGGACCAGCGAGTGCGCGGTGGCCTGGGCCGCGATCCGGTTGAGGTTAGTGACGTGGGCGGAGAAGGTGGAGAGATCCTGTTCGATGGACTGGGCATCGCCGATGTCGGCCAGGAAGGCATCGAAGACGGGCGTGACCAGATCGTCGGCGGGAACGGGGACGCCGGCCTGCGCCATCATCGCGAGCAGCCCGGTGGTTTTGAGCGTGACGGTCTTGCCGCCCGTGTTGGGGCCGCTGATGATGAGCTGGCGGTCGGCGCCGGCCAGCTCCAGGGTCACGGGGACGATGGTCTTCGATTCCGACCGCAGACGGCGTTCCAGCAGCGGGTGTCGCGCGTTTTTCAGACGGAATTCCGGCGAGGCCGCTTCGGCGAAGCGCGGCGCCGCGCATTCGTATTCCTGGGCGAAGCGAGCGCGGGCCTGCAGCGTGTCGACTTCGGCGAGTACCGTCGCTCCGGTGAGAATCGCCGCGGCATGCTG